>JANQWC010000019.1:21008-35994 GCA_030730025.1 Crocinitomicaceae bacterium | reverse complement strand
GTTTAAATTTGAAACAAGAGTTGGGAGGAAATGTTTGGGGTAAAATTCAAAATAAATATGATGTTAAAATAATTGCACATAATCGGATTTTTTCCGATTATCCTATTAAAATATGACATTTTGATTCAAGCGTTATCATCAAAATTCCCAACGGATTGAATGAGTTAGCAAAACTAGCCCACCTGCTTCAAGACTCTGGTAAATAAACAATTTTGACATGCTTTACATTGGTATTTTCATTGTCACTTACCTTTTCTTCACTGAGTTCATTACCTACTAACAAATGCAGGTGATCATTCTCTTTTTTTATGCTTTGAAGGTAAGAGATGAATTCATCGATTCCATTTGAATCAAAGATAATTTCAACTCCCTCCCCATTGCTATCTGTTTCAAATTTTATCATCAACTTCAATATTAATATATGATGTCAATTACTCAACTGAAATTTGCAAATTTCAATTCTTTTCCCCTTCGTAAATTTATAAAAATGAATGATTACCGTAAGGATAAAAAGAATGTAGACCTGTATGAATTTTATTTTTACGGCCTTGATTTGCATGTCTTCCTTTTGTGTTTCATTTAAAGAACCAGATTTTCGCTGAAAACATCACTTAAACCTCAACGCATGGAAACCGATTGATTCTATAAGCGTAGCAGCTGCCCCTTCCTCTTGACAATATTTTTGTAATCCCACTGGATGGTCACGGATTTTTCTAGGCAGCGCTGGAGCAGATCTTGGTCAATTTGGGAGCTGTTTTGAAAGCAAATGGCGGCGTCTTTGAATTTACCCGCACGGACGACCAAACCGGGTTCATCGAAATCTGCACCACTCCAAAACATGAGCTGTATGCCTTTTTTCTGTTTGCTGAAACCCACAATAGGATTACCGTCTAGGAACCAAACGGGGTGCGCATGCCAAATCTTGTTTTCGGCTGATGGCAGATTGGCTGAAATGATCGCATGAAGACTTGCACAAATCTGCTTTTCTTCGGCGTCGAAATCTTGGTAGTAAGCTGCGGTCATTTCTTACGCATCATTTCCAAATACATCGCCTCTACTTTGTTTCGAGCCCAGGCGGTGCGGCGCAGGAAAACCAAACTCGATTTGATGGAAGGGTCGATTTTGAAGCAATTGATATTGACCTTGAAGGCCATGTGTTCCCAACCGTAGTTGTCTACTAAAGATTCCAGCATATCGGCTAATTTGACGCCGTGAAGTGGATTGTTGGGCTGTTCTTGCATGTGCTATTTTTGCTGGAGCTTGTGGTAAGAGGTATAAGATAACATCAAAATAGCAACCGCGATCAACGGAATGAATGTTTCACCAGTAATGCCGTCGACAGCTGCGTGGCTAATGGCCGCAAACAAAAATTCGATGAAAAAACATGCGTAAGCCCATTCTTTGAGACGGCCAGGAATTTGAGGAATGATCAAGGTAAGGGCACCAAGTACTTTAAAACATGTAAGTGCGATGCCAAAATACGCCGGATAACCCAAATGAGTCATGCTTTCCTTAGCCATTTCTGATTGAGAAGTGAGTGCAGGCATGAGGCCTTCCATTAAAAAAAGGAGTGTGGTGGTGACCCAGTAGGTGATTTTGGTGGATTTCATGAATAACAATTTTTTATCAAATATATAAAATTTAAACCCTTTTGTGCTTGAGGTGTTTTAACTTTAGTTCAAACTCACAGACATGCATTTTTCTGACTTACTTGCCCAACAGCGCCACTATTTCAAGGCCCAACACACCAAAACGCTCGCCGCACGCAAAAGTGCTTTGCAGCGCTTCAAGCAGATGCTTTTGGCAAACGAAGCGCAACTTTACGCTGCTGTTCATGCCGATTTTCAGAAATCGGAACACGAAGCTTTCTTAACTGAATGGGCTATTTTGATCAAAGATATAGACGAGGCTTTGGGCGCATTGCCGAAGTGGATGAAAGCGCAAAAAGTGAGCACCAATTTGGTCAATTTGCCAGGGAAGTCTTATGTTGTACCCGAACCTTTGGGGGTTTGCTTGGTTATCGGTGCTTGGAATTACCCCGTACAGTTGTCTTTTGCGCCCGTGATTGCGGCTTTGGCAGCTGGCAATACAGTAATCCTGAAGCCCTCTGAACTCGCCGCCAATAGTGCACAATGCATGGCGGATATCGTGGCCAACTACTTCGACCCTCAATTATTTACAGTTGTTTTGGGTGGCGTGGCAGAAACCACCGCTTTGCTCGAACAACGTTTTGACAAAATCTTTTTTACGGGCAGCCCAGCAGTTGGGCGCATTGTGTATCAGGCTGCGGCCAAGCACCTCACACCCGTTACCCTTGAACTCGGTGGCAAAAGCCCTGCTATCCTGACGCCGAGCGCCGACTTGCCAACCGCCATCAAACGCTTGGTTTGGGCCAAATTCTTGAACGCAGGCCAAACGTGTATTGCTCCTGACTACGTATTTGTCCATGAAAGTATTTATCGCGAATGCCTGAACTTATTCCAGCAAGAAATTGAAAAAAATCAATATGCGCTCGCCAACAAAAACTACGTTCAAATCATCAATGAACGGAATTTAGCGCGCTTGGAGAACCTACTTGACAAAGATAAAATTGCATATGGTGGCGCAATCAATCATGCCGACAGAACGATTTCACCTACCCTGCTTAAAGATGTTGGTTTCGACGACGCCATTATGCAAGAAGAAATCTTTGGCCCAATTTTACCGCTGCTTCCTTATACTGATTTTCAAGAAGCGCTCGCTTACATTCAGGACCACGAAAAACCGCTTTCCGCTTATTTGTTTTGCAATAACAAAACCGAACAAGCCGCTTGGCTCAGCCATTTATCTTTTGGCGGAGGTTGTATCAACGATGCAATTATGCACATCACCAATCCGAATTTACCTTTTGGAGGTGTCGGGCAGAGCGGAACGGGCAGCTACCACGGCAAGTCGGGCTTCGATACTTTTTCACATCGCAAATCTGTTTTCGAAAAACCCCGCCTATTTGAAGTACCTTTGAAGTATCCGCCTTATACGGCCAGCAAAATGAACTGGATCAAACGCTTACTCAAATTCTCATGAACCCCATTGCCAAACTTGCCGGCGTAGGCAAAGAATACCAAGTCGGCGACCAAACAATCGTTGCGCTGCAACCCGTCGATCTCGAAATCAGAGCGGGCGAACTCTTGCTCATCATTGGGCCTTCTGGCTCGGGCAAAACCACCCTACTCTCTTTATTGGGCTGTGTCATTTATCCATCTTATGGCCAACTTTGGGTCAAGGATCAGTTTGTGAACGAACTCAATCAGAACCAACTCGCCGCACTGCGCCTGCATACCATCGGCTTTGTTTTTCAGAGTTTCAACCTGATTGCGCCGCTCAACGCCCTAGACAACGTCATGATGCCGCTGCAGCTCAAGAAAATACCGAGAGCCGAAGCCAAACAAAAAGCACTAGACGCACTAGAACTCGTGGGCATGCTCGACCGCAAAAGCAATTTACCCAAGCAACTTTCCGGCGGACAACAACAGCGTGTGGCCATTGCGCGTGCATTGGTTACCGATCCGCAGTTGGTGCTCTGCGATGAGCCCACCGCTTCTTTAGATGCCAACTCTATTTCTACGGTCATGCAAGAACTCGTTAAACTTGCACGCAATGGCAAAGCCGTTTGTGTCGTTACCCACGATCCCCGCCTGATCCAATACGCCGACCGCATCATCGAGGTCGAGGCAGGCCGCGCCACAGAAATCGCCAAAACAGACCTTTCTCAAAAATTATCCATTCACTGATATGAAATTCAAAATCCTTACCCCAATCGTGCTTTTCATGGCCCTCAACTCTTGCGGAGGTAAATCCGAAAAGGAAGTCAAAGTTGAAAAATACAAGATCGATCAAATTGACAAAATTATTGGCGTTGCGCGCATAGAGCCCGCTGCAAAAATCAGCCCTATTGGCGCAGAAAGCGCGGGCAAAATTGTGCAAATTCACGTGCAAGAAGGTCAAATCGTGAAAAAAGGCACGCTCCTACTCACCCTAGACCAAAGCGTTGACGCCGCGCAAATCCAACAAAGCGATGCCCGCTTGGCTACTCGCCAACAGCGCGTCAAAAGTTTGGAGGCCAAAATTGCGGCCATCGAGCTCAAGATCAGTTTAGCCGACACCGAACGCTTGCGCGACCGTCGCTTGGCCGATGCACAAGCAGGAACCCAAAAAGCAGCCTTCGACTCCGAGAGCATCTATAATAACCTCAGAGCAGACCTCACCATTGCCAAAGCAGATTTAGCCGAGGCCATGGCAAGCATCGGAGAAGTAGAAACCGAACGCAACTATTCACAAAAACTCCTTGACAAAAAGAACATTTATGCGCCTGCCGACGGCATGGTCTTGAATTGGGATGTCAAAGTTGGTCAGGCGGTGAGCATTGGCAGCAAGCTCGCTGACTTCGCCCCTGCTGGCGACCTCATTGCCACTACAGAAGTCGATGAGTTGTATGCGATGAAAGTCAAGAAAGGACAGCGCGTCGTGATCAACATCCAAGGCACCACAGACCAACTCAGCACCGGAACAGTCATTTACTGCGCCCCTTTTCTGTCTAAAAAATCAATTTTCAATGACCGCGCCGACAACCTCGAAGACCGCCGCGTGAGAGAAGTGCGCGTGCGCATTGACCAACCCGAAGCGGTTTTGATTGGCAGCAGAGTGGAATGCATCATTTCTTTGTAAGCCATGCAATTACTGCGCACTGCCCTTAAGTTCATCAAATTCGACAAGCCCAAAAGTATTGGCGCGTTGTTTGGCGTCATCATCTCCATCTTTTTGGTCGGGCAACAAACCGGTATCTTTACCTTCCTCACTAATGCCATGTGCTATTTTGTACGTGTCAACGACGGCTACATTTGGGTTACCGACAACAAAACCGAAAACGTTAATGCGCTTGCACCAATTGACGTGCGCTTGGGCTTTGAAATGGAAAGCTTGCCGCACATCAAAAAAGCGCATCAGTTTGTCATTGCAAGTGGCGCGGCGCGTTTCCCTGACGGCACCTCTGCTGGCTTGAGCATCGTTGGCGTTGAGCTTCCGGCATTCAATGGCATTCAGCAAGGTATTTTCTTTGATGGCGAGCCCCAAGACCTCATTGCAGACGGCGCTATTTCAGTAGATTTCTTTGACGCCAAAGCGCTGGGCAACCCCAAAAAAGGCGACTACTTTGAGCTCAACAACAAGCAAGTGCGCATTGCCGCACTCACCAAAGGCGCCCGTTCGTTTGGCGGCGGCCTGATCTCCTATACCACCATCAACCGCGCCCGTTTTTTAGGAAGTGTACCCCTCTCCAAAACATCCGCATTTTTAGTCGAGGTAGACCGCAGTCAAAACATGGAAAAAGTTGTGCAGTCTATCAACGCCAATATTCCGGGCGTCAAGGCCTGGATGCCCAAGGAATTTAAAAATCAGACCATCCTAACCGTACTCAAGTCCAGCGGCATTGCCTTTTCTTTTGGCACGCTCATCATTTTTGCACTCATTTCTGGCTTCATCATCATTGGCCTTACCCTCTACTCTGCCGCAATTGACCGCATCAAAGACTACGGCACACTCAAGGCCATCGGTGCCACCAACGGCTACATCAGAAAGCTCATCTTGATGCAAGCCACCCTCTATGCCATTGTTGGATTTTTAATTGGTTATGCCCTAATTGAAGGATTCCGAAGTGGTATTGCCAACGCCGGTACCTTGTTTACGTTTTCACCAGCCATCAAATTCGGATTTTTCGTCATCACCGCCGTGATCAGCATCTCCGGAACTTTGTTTGCCATCCGCCGCATCACCAAACTAGAGCCCGCATCGGTTTTTAGGAATTAGTAGCCAAGGGGTTCAAAATTCAGTACCTTTGCCAACGAATCAAAACGGTTATGGACCAAACAGAAGGCATCCGCATCAATAAATACCTCAGTGAAGTGGGCTATTGCTCTCGCAGAGCAGCAGACCAACTGATTGAACGCGGAAGAGTCAAGATCAATGGGCTGGTTCCCGAAATGGGCACCAAAGTCATGCCCGGCGATGTGGTCTTGGTAGACGACGAAGCTGTTGGGGAGCCGCAAGAAGACTTCATCTACATCGCTTTCAATAAGCCTGTCGGAATTGTCTGCACCACCGACCACGTCCGCGAGAAAGACAACATCATTGATTACATCGATCACCCTAAGCGTATTTTTCCGATCGGAAGGCTAGACAAACCCAGCGAGGGGCTCATCTTCTTGACCAACGACGGCGATATCGTCAATAAAATTTTAAGGGCGCGCAACAACCACGAAAAAGAATACTTGGTGCGTGTCAATAAGCGCATTACCCCTGATTTCATTCGCAAAATGGGCCAGGGCGTTCCGATTTTAGGAACCAAAACCCGCCGCTGCGACGTCCGTCAAATAGACGCCTTCACCTTTCGGATTGTACTGACGCAAGGCCTCAATAGGCAAATTCGCCGCATGTGTGAGTTCTTTGACTACCGCGTGGCTACGCTCAAGCGCATCCGCATCATGAACATCAAACTCGACCTTCCGGTTGGCCAATGGCGCTACCTCAATGAAGACGAAATCATGGTGATCAAATCAATGGTAGCCGATAGCGTGAAGTCTTTCGACGACTCCGATTACCAATAAAATTAAAGCTTAACGATTTTTTTGGACTTTACTTCACCGACTCAAATAACAACTTCATATTTGGATCTATCATCAGTTGAATATCCATGCCGGTCAACTCAGCTGAAATTTCAAATTGTTCCTTGCGCTTGCTCACATTGAAGTGAAGTACTGCTGAGGACTTGCCATTTTGTGAGATGCTAATTTCTAACGGAAAAGCAAACAGGTTGGCTTGCACTTGTGTGATTTCTATATACTGCTTTCCTTTTTGGGTCAAGATGCGTGTTCGCAGTTGCGGATACCCTACTTGATACAACCATTGACTGAAAAATGGCGCCAAATCTTTAGGGCTGAGGCTGTTCATGAGGTGCGCAAAATCTTGAGAAGTGGCGTTTTGGTATTTGTAGGTCGTGTAAAATTGTTGCAGGCCTACCTTGAATAAGGAATCGCCCATTTCGTGGCGGAGCATATGCAAAACCCAAGCGCCTTTCTGATACGCATTGGCATTGAGGCGGTCTAAAAGACTGGGGGTTAGCGAATCGACAAGCGCCTGCTGAAATCCTTTATTGTATAAATTACTTACCCTTATTCGGTCACTTTGGAGCTGTTTATAGAACGCTGCTTGCCCTTCATAGGTTTCGATGTACATATTGGTCAGATAGGTCGCAAAACCCTCGCTGAGCCAGAGATGTTGCCAATCTGCTTCACTGACGGCATCGCCAAACCACTGATGCGCCACCTCGTGTGCAATGAGATGCTTGGAACGGATGTCTGCCAAGAGTGAATTTTCGTCGTAGAAGATACAGCCTGCGTTTTCCATGCCGCCGTAGCGCGTAGTGGATTGCACATTGTTGAGCTCTTTAAAGGGGTACGGACCTACCAACGCCTCATAAAATTCCAATATAGCCGGCGCAACTTCAAAAGAAGCAAGCGCTAGGACGCTATCTTTTGGATAAACCGTTCCGTAAATGGGGATGTCATGGACCACGCCTATTTCTTTACTGACAAAATCGGCTATGCCAACAACCGCCACTTTTGTAGGAATGGGTTCGCCCATGGCGTAATGCCAAACAACCGCATTGCGCTCTGGTTTTGGTGTTTTAGACAATAAGATTCCATTGGCCACCACCTGATACATACTTGGTGCCTCCACCAAGAAAGCATAAGTGGCTTTGTCTGAGGGGTGGTCGTGGCAAGCATACCAAAAATGCGCCCGGTTTGGCCAGTTGTCTGCAAAGAAGGTGGTATCTCCAAATTTATTGGCGCCGATGATCAGGCCATCTGCTGGTTTTCCTTCCAATTTGATACTCAAGGTGAGGGCACCTTTTTGCAGGTTGGTGGGTAAATCTATTTGCAGTGAAGTAAGCGTTTGTTGAAAGGTCAGTTTTTGATTTGGAGCCGTAACAGCAAGTACTTTCATGCCGCTGCCATTGGCCAAGGGGCCTGCTAAATCCAATTCTAGCCGAGCCATTGGTTCAAGGAGTTGTAGCGCAATAGACTCATCGATAAAGACCATTGGACTCCCTTTGACGATGCGTATACCAAGTTGGTAATGCTGCACATCATAAGGGCTTTGTGCCTGAAAGCGCAAAGAAAAAAGCAGCGAACAAAAAAGTAAATATTTCAGCATGATGAAGCGAATAAAACACCTTCTTTGAGCGAGTAAGGCGAAATCAGGATTTGTGTGATTTTAGCTTGGCGCAAGACCCAACGTGTTTTGATAGCGGCAAGTGGTGCCATGCGTTTGCGAATAGCGATAATATGTGGGTTTTGGTCGCGCTCGGCTTGTGTGGAGTAAATGATCTGCTCGAGCATGCGCGTAAAGGCTTCAGTGTCTACCTCGACCGCTTGACCTTGAGACTGAAATACGCTTTGCTCCATGAGTTCATAAAACGTCTCAAAACTCCCAGACGAGCCAATGAGCACGGTTGGCAAGTGTTGGCCAAAGAAGGCCCCGCATTTTGACGCCAAGAAAGCTTCTATTTTTTGGATGTCTGCGCTTGTATACGGGTCAGAAAAATCGAAAGCCTGAAAAAGGCGCGAGACCCCGATGTCAAAAGATTGAGCCAAGTAAGGGCCATTGGAATTGGCCGCAATGAATTCAGTGGAACCACCGCCGATGTCCATGATGAGCGCCGGCTGCGCAAAGCTATAGGTCAATTGGACTCCCTTATAAATGAAATCTGCCTCATTCAAACCAGAGATGATTTCTATGGTAATTTGTAATTCGGCTCTAACTTTTTCGAGTAATTCATTGGCATTCGTGGCGTCGCGCAAGGCAGATGTGCCAATGGCGCGTATTTCATTGACCTGCCAGTGCACACAATGCGCCTTGAATTGGTGCAGTGCTGCAAAGGCACGTTCCATGGCCGCCTCGCCGATGCGCTGTTCGTTGATGCCGCCCATTCCTAAGGCCACGCCTTCTTTAGTCTGAAAAAGCACCTCGCGGGTTGTTGTATCAGCGATCAACAGATTGAAGGTGTTGGTCCCGAGATCGATGACGGCCCTGCGCATGCTTAAAACTTAAGGATGGAATGCTTGTACCAACGGCCCCCCAATTTAAGCAGCAAAAGCGCGCTTGCAACAAGTACTAAAAGACTCAGTAGGATTTTGGTGTAAACCGCCAAGCTCACGCCTTTGGCTAAGGTGATGAGTGCCAAAACCGGAGAACTGAAAGGCAGATAGGCAAAGATTTGGGTCAAGGTGGTGTTGGGGTAATAGATGGCGTAAATGCCTGCAAAAATGCCAAAGGACACCAAGAAAATCAGCGGCAGCAAAAACTGCTGGCCGTCGGCGTCGGCGCCGCTGCGCGCGCCCAACACCGCGAAAAGCGCTCCATAAAACAAAAAGCTGGCTGCAAAAAACACCACAAAATGCAACAACAAAAAAGATAAATTGAGCTGTTCAAACACCAAAGTAGATAAGGGATTGAGGCGTTCTGGGCCTCCCTGCCCCCAATGACTTGGATCGAGGATATCTACAAACAAAGTCTCTCGCAAGAGCACGAAACCTAATGCTAGCATGAGCACCCAGCCAAAAAGCTGCAAGAGCGCCACCAAACCTATGCCCACAATTTTGCTGAGCATGAGCTGCTGCGGGCGCACACTGGCCAGTAAAACCTCTACAATGCGGTTGCTCTTTTCGCGGACGGTAGCCCGAAAGATGGTCATGCCGTAGAGCCCGACAAAAAATAAGATGAAGCCTCCCAATACAAAACCTGCCCAGGAATTGGCTTCTTTGGCTTCATTCTTCGGGTCTTTGAGGTCGCGAAAATCAAAGATAATGCCCTGCTTGATCTGGCGGAAAACTTGCTCGCTGAGGTTGGAATGTTGGGCGGCAATGAGCTCTTCTAAGCGTCTTTCTACTTGAAATTTGAGTTGAATGCGTGCGTCTAGCCCCATTTGATCGCGGTAAAAGACAAAGCATTTTTTGTTGTTGAGCACCTTTTCGTTGAGCTCCACCAAAACATCAAAATCTTGATACGCTTTGGCGCGCTCAAATTCATTGAGTTCGAGGTAGTCGTCGAGGAAGTAATATTGGATGTGTTTTTCTTCTTGCGCCATGAGGCGGTGGTCCATGATTTGACCTGGGTCGGCGATCAAGACACTCAGTTCTTGCTTTCCTTGGTCGGCTGCCTTGAGCAAAGCGACCAACAATAAGAGCACTACAACGGGCCCCAGTACAAGCATGTACCAAAACCCTTTTTGACCAAGTCTTTCTTGGATTTCGCGCTGAGTGAGGAGCAAAAACTTAGACATCTTGGTTTTCTTTTTGGTTGATGAGATCTACAAAAACTTCTTGCATAGAAGGCAAGAGCAACTCGATGTGCTCTACGGCAACTTGGTCTTGGAGGCTGCGCATGAGGTCGTTGACACTGCGCTCGCCGCGGATCTGCAAGATGCAATCAAACAGACCGGTTTCGGTTTCTTTTTGTTCGAGTAAGGTGAAGTCGGTCCAGAGTGCGTTGGCAAAAGCGAGCATATGCCCCCTGAAACGCACATAAATGCGGCCTTTGGCATGGGTGCGCCGCAGGTTTTGAACGGTGTCTTGGGCTAAAATTTGCCCTTGATGCAGCAATGCGGCATGATCGCAAATTTCGTCGACGCTTTTCATGTTGTGCGTCGAGAGAATGATGGTGGTGCCTTGTGCCTTAAGGGCCTTGATTTCGTTCATGATGAGCTCTACATTGAGCGGGTCAAAGCCAGAAAGGGGCTCGTCTAAAATGAGCAACTGCGGCTGATGCACCAACGCGGCAATGAACTGCACTTTTTGGGCCATGCCTTTTGAAAGGGTGGCAATGCGCTTATTTTGCCAATCTTGGATTTCAAAATGCTGCAACCAGTGGTCGACATTTTGGGCAGCCATGGTTTTGTTGAGGCCGCGGAGTTGGGCCAAAAACAACAAGTGCGCACGCACGGCCATGTTTTTGTAAAGGCCGCGCTCTTCGGGCAAATAGCCGATGAGCGGTAAATGGCGCTCGCCGAGCAATTGGCCATCAAAAGTGACCGAACCAGCGTCTGGGCTTGCCATTTGGTTGAGGATGCGGATGAGGGTGGTCTTGCCTGCTCCATTGGGGCCGAGCAAACCAAAAATTTGACCTTTCGAAACCTCCAACGAGACGTCGTCGAGCACCAACTTGCGCTGATAAGATTTACTGACTTGCGCTACTTTAATCATGACTTAAAGCTAAGAAAAATCTAGACTAGCGCAACGAAGTAAGCGGTTTCCACTTGAATTTTTTCGACAATACAAAATATAGGGCCGCAAAAAGTAACAGTGCAGCACCCAATTGAAAGAGCAAAGACCCAGGGCCTCTGTGGTCGATAAAGAGTGCTTCTGTATGAAAAGCCTGCCAATCGCTCGAGACAACGAAGGCACCGAATAGGTTATTGAAAATATGAAAAGCCAAGGAGAGTTCGAGGCCGTCGTCTTGAACAGCTAGGAGCGCTAGAAAAAGGCCCGCCATGAAATAGTAGAGCAAAAGCCCTGGGCCTAAAACAGCGATTTCTGGATTCGAGATATGCATAATAGCAAACATGGCGGAGCTCAGG
Organism: Crocinitomicaceae bacterium; assembly: GCA_030730025.1. Lineage (GTDB taxonomy): Bacteria > Bacteroidota > Bacteroidia > Flavobacteriales_D > Crocinitomicaceae > UBA952. Next base: position 24,326 of record JANQWC010000019.1, on the reverse strand, counting down.
CCGATGCTCAGCCAAATGCTTTTGGTGCGGGCGTACAAGCCTTGCAGCGCATAGACCCGAAAAACCAACTCCTCTATTCCCGCTTGAAAAGGAATGAGCAACAAAGAAAACAAAAACAAAGGCCAAAAAACTGACGCTTTGAAATTCCATTCAACCATTGCAGATTGTCCGCTCCACAGCACTTCAAGAGTGGTAAAGACACAAACAGTCAAGAATAATATGATTCCGAAGCCCAAAAAGCGACTCCAACGAAAGTGAGGTGCGGCGGTAAAAATCGAAAGAAATGGGCGTTTGTGCGCAAAGCGCAAATACAACACAAAGCCCACACAGGCCACAAAAAACGAAAGCAACTCGCCTACTAGTAAGCGCGTGGAACCATATGCTTCGATAAATGCCGGGTTTTCAATATCGACTGCATACGCAGGCAAGCGCAACTGCGCATCAAAAAGCAAAGGCAAGCCACCTAAGATAAACAAGACAATCAGCACGGCGATTCCGCCAATGTAAAGCCCTATTGAATTGCGGCCCAGCTTAGCAGCATCGATAAATCTCATGAACCAAAGATATCTTTTTTAGCTAAAGATATCGCGCATGCGACTGAAAAAGCCTTTGTCTTTTTGCGCTTTATACGGATCAAAGTTCTCGGAATCGCGGAGTTTTTCGAGGATTTCACGCTCTTCTTTGCTCACGCTTGTAGGGGTGTAAATGTGTAGGTGCACAAAGAGGTCGCCGGTTCCGTAGCGCTGTACGTTGGGCAAGCCTTTGCCGCGCAAGCGAAGAACCTTACCACTTTGGGTTCCTGGATCTACTTTGATTTTGACCTTTCCACCGACAGTTGGCACTTCTATGGAGGCGCCCAGCACGGCATCGGTAAAGTTCAAGAATGCGTCGTAGTGGAGGTTTTCGCCTTCTCTGCGGAGCTCTTCGTGGGTAATTTCTTCGATCACCACAATGAGGTCGCCGGCTGCGCCGTTGAAGGGCCCAGCGTTACCCTTGCCGCGCACACTCAGCTGCATGCCTTCTTCTACGCCTGCAGGAATATCGATTTCAATGACTTCTTCTTGTCTTCTGAGGCCCTGCGCATCGGCATCGGCTGGCTTAGACTCAACGGTCTTGCCCGCTCCCTGACACACATGACACGCTGACTGCGTTTGCATGGCACCCAAAAAGGTTTGTGCCACGCGCGTGATGCGGCCGGTACCCTGGCACGTAGGGCAGTTTTTGTAAGTGACGCCCTCGGCCTGAACTAATTTATTGACCTTGATTTTTTTCTTGACGCCGCCAGAGATTTCTTCTAGCGTGAGTTTCATTTTGACGCGTAAGTTGGTGCCTTTCACCACTCTTGAACCACCTCGGCTGCCGCCAAAACTACCTCCACCAAAAGCGCCACCAAAGATATCGCCAAATTGGGAGAAGATGTCGTCCATGTTCATGCCGCCGCCGCCAAAACCACCTGCTCCGCCCATTCCGGCGTGTCCAAAGCGGTCGTATTGCGCTTTTTTCTCGGCGTTGCTCAGGACTTCATAAGCTTCTGCAGCTTCCTTGAATTTATCCTCAGCACTGGCGTCGTCTGGGTTTTTATCGGGGTGATACTTGAGGGCGAGTTTGCGATAAGCCTTTTTGATTTCAGACTCATCGGCACTTTTGGAAACACCCAGAACTTCGTAATAATCGCGCTTGTTACTCATGTTTTATTTATTGACCAACAACTACTTTTGCAAAACGCAAAACCTTGTCATTGAGGAAATAACCTTTTTCTACATCATCAATTACTTTTCCTTTGAGCGCTGCATCTGGCGCCGGAATATTGGCAATAGCTTCGTGTAAATCGCTGTCGAAGCCTTGACCTTTGGACTCCATTGGCTTCAAGCCTTTGGCCTCCAAATTAGCTTTTAACATATTGTAGATGAGCTGAAAACCTTCTTTTATTGCTGTGATATCGTCCAAATTTTCATTGGTGGCAATGGCGCGCTCGAAGTTGTCCAGAACAGGCAACATGGTGCTGATTACATCTTTACCAGCAGTAGCCATCAATTGCAACTTTTCTTCGTTGGTTCTGCGGCGGTAGTTGTCGAACTCAGCGTAAAGGCGCACAAACTTATCTTTGTATTCGTCGACTAATTGCTCGTCTTGCTGCGCGTTTTCCTGTGGGGTTTCCTGCGGGTTTTCTGCTGCAGCTTGTGCTTCGTTCATTTCTTCCTCGTTGTGAAGTTCTTCGTTTGGTAGATCGTTCTCGACTGACATATTTACTTTTTTATTCGTTGCACTTGCTTAGACAAATAATAGACCAAGCACTAATTTGAGACAAGCTGGCAGAAATTTACTGACACAAGTGTCAAAAAAGCAGTTTTAATTTAGTAGCCAAAGTTTGTGTAATTTTGAGACATGAAAAAAATACTCCTCTATTTTTTGCTCCTCACGAGCTTCTCCCAAGCCCAATTATTGTATCAAATCTCAGGTAACGGGCTCACCGAAGCCTCCTACTTATATGGCACCATCCATATTCTACCCAAAGACAAATTTGAACTCAGCAATAGCCTCAAGCGCGCCTTTGAAGCCTCCAAAACTATTTGCATGGAAGTAGACCTCGACATGAGCGGTGCCGAAAAAATTGCACTTGCACAAAAAGTCTTGCTGCCAGAAGGCAAAACACTCAAAGACTTCATGGAGCCCCAAGACTACACCCAACTCAAGATGTACTGCCTAGACAGCCTCAAGTGGAGCGAGAGTAAATTTGAGCGCAGCAGCAAACTCAAACCGATGTTTTTCTCGAGTATACTCATTCAAGAAAGCATGTCGGATATGGCTTCTTACGAGATGGAATTCAATAAAATGGCCAAGAAAAAACACAAAAACACAATTGGGCTTGAAACCATCGAATTTCAGCTCGGACTTTTTGACCAATTGCCCATGCAAACACAAGTAGACATGCTCAAGCAAGACTACAACAGCGACCTGAAAACTTTTGACACACTCCTAGCCTGCTACCTCAAAGAAGACCTCGAGACGCTTGGCGTGCTCATGGCGGCAGAAACCGATGCCTACCCAGAATTCAACGACATCCTATTGGTGCAACGCAACAAAAGTTGGATGGCCCCCATGCGCACGCAAATGCAAAAAGAAAGCACCTTCTTTGCCGTTGGCGCCGGGCATTTGAGCGGCCCTGAAGGCGTCATTGCGCTCTTGCGTGCCAATGGCTATACAGTTACCGCTATCAAACAAAATTAAGATGAGTCAGCAAGAAAATTTCGAACAAATTATCCAATTCAGACGCAGTAACCGCAAGTTTGACCCAAATGTGCCTGTACCGGGCGAAGT
>JANQWC010000019.1:0-20908 GCA_030730025.1 Crocinitomicaceae bacterium | reverse complement strand
GCGAGCCAACAAAGGCTCAAAAAATGATGTTGCAGTATTACGGAAAGGTCATGCCATTGTTGTATGCAGCAGATCCGCTCAGGTTATTGGCTGGCTTGCGCCTCACGGTTAGCTTTTTTGGCGGCTTGTTCAAGCCTTTCTACCGTACGGGCGGCGCTTCTGCGGTAAGGGTGGTTACCCATAAGTCTTGTGGCTTGGCTGCGCAAACTTTCATGCTTTCTATTGCGGCCGAAGGTTTTCATAGTTGCCCACTCGAAGGCTTCGACGAAAAACGCTTAAAGCGCTATTTAAAGTTGCCGCGCCGCGCAGAAATCAATATGGTTATTGCGGTGGGCTTAGGTACCGAACCTGGCATTTGGGGCGAGCGCGTGCGCGTCCCTTATGAAGAAGTGGTGAAGAAGCATTAATAACCCGTGGTGCCTTTTAGGTAATTGCGGATTCCTATTTTTAACGCGGGCTTCATATCGCCAAGCTCCTGAATGATACTGATTTGGGCCTTTATTTCTGTGTCAATTTCTGGATACTTTTTGAGCATCTTTTTGAGGTGATAAAGCGCATAGACCCGATTGGCCACCTTAAGATCTTGATCTTGAAATATAGTGAAGTACAGTTCGAGTAAAACACCTTCGTTCTGACGACGCAATGGCAAATGCAGCAAGACTACTAGCATACTGCGTTGCACGTCGTGCTTAGACGTTTGCAGCAAGCCATCTTCTAAATGAGCTTGAAATTTGTAGAGCAATTGAGGTTTAGCCTTGGCAATATGTACTAGCAACCAAGCGCTATAGGCTGGCACAGGATGTTGTTTAGCCGAAAATGCGAGCTCAATCAAAAACGGGATTGCCTGCGGATTTTCTAAGAAAAACACATGAAAGGCAGTGAAATGAGGGGTTTTGGCACGCGCCAGAACCAATTGCTCCATTTCACTGACTTCAAACACTACTCCGCTTTAGGATCTGCTTTCTTTTTAGTCGGCTTCGCTTTGTCGATGCTTAGTTTCAGTAGGTCTTGTCCGGTTTCAAAATCGAGTACGATGGTATCGCCTTCTTGCAAGTTGGAATTGATGATTTCTTCGGCGAGTGGGTCTTCGATGTACTTTTGAATGGCTCTTTTGAGTGGGCGCGCACCGAATTTTTCGTCGTAGCCTCTTTCTGCAATAAAGTCTTTGGCAGCTTCTGTGCAGCTCACGTGGTAACCGAGGTTACCGATGCGCTCAAGGAGTTTTTCGAGTTCGATATCGATAATGAGGTGGATGTCTTCGCGTTTGAGCGACTTGAACATGATCATGTCGTCTACGCGGTTGAGGAATTCTGGAGAGAAGGCCTTGCGCAGTGCGTTTTGAACCACCGACAACGCATTTTGCTCTTGGGCGTCTTGCTGTGCTTTAGTGCCAAAGCCCATGCCTGTTCCGAAGTCGGCAAGCTGGCGCGCACCGATATTGGAGGTCATGATGAGGATGGTGTTTTTGAAATCGATTTTGCGACCCAAACCGTCGGTCATGTGGCCGTCGTCTAGGACTTGCAACAACAAATTGAATACATCTGGGTGCGCTTTCTCGATTTCGTCGAGCAAGACAATAGCGTAAGGCTTGCGGCGCACTTTTTCGGTGAGCTGCCCACCTTCTTCGTAGCCAACGTATCCCGGAGGAGCGCCAACGAGGCGAGAAATCGAGAATTTCTCCATGTATTCAGACATATCGACACGGATAAGGGCGTCGTCTGAGTCGAAGAGATTTTTGGCGAGGATTTTGGCGAGTTGGGTTTTACCAACGCCTGTTGGGCCTAAGAAAAAGAAAGAACCGATTGGTTTGTTGGGGTCTTTGAGCCCTGAGCGGTTGCGCTGAATAGCGCGCACCACTTTGGCTACGGCTTCGTCTTGACCAATGACTTTTCCACGGATGGTTTCGGCCATTTTGACCAATTTGCCGAGTTCAGACTCAGATATTTTGGTCACGGGTACGCCGCTCATCATGGAAACAACCTCAGCTACGTTTTCTTCGGTAACAACCACACGGTTGTTTTTGGCTTCTTCTTCCCATTTGTTTTTGGCGGTCTCGAGGTCTTCTTGAAGCTTGCGTTCGGCATCGCGGAGTTCGGCAGCTTTTTCGTATTGCTGCGAGCGAATGACTTCAGCCTTTTGGCCTTTTAGCCCTTCAATTTGACCTTCGATATCGGTAATTTCTTTGGGTACGTGCAAATTGGTGATGTGTACTCTTGAACCGACTTCGTCTAGCGCGTCAATGGCTTTGTCTGGCAAGTGGCGATCGGTGATGTAGCGTTCGGTGAGTCTGACACAAGCCGCGAGTGCTTCATCGGTATAGCGCACGCTGTGGTGATCTTCGTAGCGCTCTTTGATGTTGTTGAGGATCTGGATGGTTTCGTCGATAGACGTTGGCTCGATGATGACTTTCTGAAAGCGTCTTTCGAGTGCGCCATCTTTTTCGATGTACTGACGGTATTCGTCAAGGGTGGTGGCGCCAATGGCTTGCATTTCGCCGCGTGCGAGTGCCGGCTTCACCATGTTGGAAGCATCGAGTGAACCACTTGCGCCTCCTGCACCAATAATGGTGTGGATTTCATCGATAAACAAGATGATGTCCGGATTCTTTTCGATTTCTTGCATCACGGCTTTCATGCGCTCCTCGAACTGCCCTCTGTACTTGGTACCTGCGACCAATGACGCGAGGTCTAGGGATACAATGCGTTTGTTGAAGAGAATGCGCGAGACCTTTCTTTGGACAATGCGCAAAGCCAAACCTTCGGCAATAGCAGACTTTCCAACACCTGGCTCACCGATGAGAATCGGGTTGTTTTTTTTGCGTCGGGATAAAATCTGGCTCACGCGCTCGATTTCTTTTTCTCGACCTACAATCGGGTCAAGTCTGCCGAGCTCTGCCATTTTGGTGAGGTCGCGGCCGAAGTTGTCTAGAACGGGTGTTTTGGATTTGGGGTCGGCGCTTTTGCGCTGTGCTTGACCGAAGTTTTCGTCTTCTTCTGGGCCTGATCCTGGGAATTCGGCGCTAGGTTGTTGTTTGTCTTGTAACATAAGTTCGTATTCGTCTCGGGCGTTTTCGTACATGATACCGTATTTATTGAGGACCTGACAAGCCACGCTGTCTTCGTAGCGGAGGATGGTCAGCAATAAATGCTCTGTACCAATGATGTTTTGTTTAAATTCTTTGGCTTCTAAATAAGACTGCTTGATGATGTTTTCAGCTTGCTTTAAAAGTGGCAAGTTCAGATTGACCAATTCGCGCACAGCGCTTTTGGCGAGTATTTTTTCGAGCTCGGCTTTGAGTTCGGCGAGATCGAGCTTGAATTCTTGTACAATGCGAACTGCCGTACCTTCGTTGAGGCGAATGAGACCCAACAACAAATGCTCGGCACCCACAAACTCGTTGGACAAGCGAACGGCTTCGTCTCGGCTGTAGCTGATCATGTCTTTGACACGTGGAGAAAATTTGGCTTCCATGGTTTACGTTTGCTTGTTACAAATATAACTTTTATCTCTGCAACCCGTCCGGTTTTATTCACAATTTATGGACTCATTTTGTTAGTAAAAAATAGCAAAGGGAAGCCGCAGGGGGCTGCATTTTATTAATTTTGAAACTCTATTTGATAAATACATAGACTAACTCAAAAATATGGCTGAAGGCGAAAAAATCATTCAGATCAACATCGAAGATGAAATGAAATCAGCATACATCGATTATTCGATGTCTGTTATTGTCTCACGCGCACTTCCAGATGTACGCGACGGATTCAAACCAGTTCACCGCAGGGTGCTCTACGGAATGCAAGACCTCGGCGTATTCTCTAACCGTCCTTACAAGAAATCGGCAAGAATTGTCGGTGAGGTATTGGGTAAATACCACCCGCACGGCGACAGCTCTGTATACGACACAATGGTGCGTATGGCCCAACCGTGGTCTTTGCGTTATCCTTTAGTAGACGGCCAAGGTAACTTTGGTTCTGTAGACGGCGACAGCCCTGCAGCCATGCGTTATACCGAGGCACGCTTGCGCAAGATTGCCGAAGAAATGCTCGACGACCTCGAAAAAGAAACCGTCGACTTCCGCCCCAACTTTGACGACTCTTTGCAAGAGCCAACCGTCATGCCAACCAAAATCCCGAACCTCCTGATCAACGGAGCAGCAGGTATTGCCGTCGGTATGGCCACCAACATGGCACCTCACAACCTTACTGAAGTGGTAGATGGCACCATCGCCTACATCGAAAACCGCGACATCACACCAGAAGAGCTCCTCAACTACATCAAAGCACCAGACTTCCCGACCGGCGGTATCATTTACGGCTACGAAGGCGTACGCGATGCTTTATTGACCGGGCGCGGGCGCGTTGTGATCCGCGGAAAAGCTGAAATCGAAGAAGAAAACGGCCGCGAGCAAATCATCATTACCGAAATCCCTTACCAAGTCAATAAGGCAGAAATGATCAAAAAGATCGCCGACTTGGTCAACGACAAAAAAATTGAAGGCATCTCCGACCTCCGCGACGAATCTGACCGCAACGGGATGCGCATCGTGTTTGAAATCAAGCGCGACGCCATTGCCAATGTCGTACTCAACAAATTATATAAGTTCACTCAGCTTCAGACTTCCTTCTCTGTCAACAACATTTGTCTGGTAGACGGTCGTCCGCGCTTGCTCAACGTCAGAGACCTCATTCAAGAATTCGTCGAATTCCGTCATGAAGTCGTTATCCGCCGCACGCGCTTTGAACTCCGCAAAGCAGAAGAGCGCGCGCACATATTAGAAGGTCTCATCATTGCTTCTGACAACATCGACGAAGTCATTGAAATCATCAAAACATCAGCTAGTCCAGATGCAGCCCGCGACCGCTTAGCAGAACGCTTCGGCTTGTCTGATATCCAAACGCGCGCCATCGTCGACATGCGCTTGCGTCAACTCACTGGCCTCGAGCAAGACAAACTACGCGCCGAATTCGACGAGCTCATGAAGCTCATCGCCGACCTCAAAGACATCCTCGACCGCGAAGAGCGTCGCATGCAAATCATCACAGACGAGCTCATCGAGGTGCGCGCCAAATACGGCGACGATCGCCGCTCTAGAATCGAATACAACTCCAGCGAAATGCGCATGGAGGACCTCATCGCCGACGAAGAAGTGGTGGTCACGATCTCTCATGCAGGCTACATCAAGCGCACCAACTTGGCCGAGTACAAAGTTCAAAACCGCGGCGGCATGGGCTCCAAAGGCTCCGCGACCCGCGATCAAGACTTCCTCGAACACCTCTTCGTGGCCACCAACCACAACTACCTCCTCATCTTTACCGAAAAAGGACGTTGTTTCTGGATGCGTGTCTACGAAATTCCGGAAGGCAGCAAAACTTCTAAAGGCCGCGCCATCCAAAACCTCATCAATATTCCTGGCGACGACAAAGTCAAGGCTTATGTCAAGGTCCTAGACCTCACCGACAAAGAATACGTTGAGAACAACTTCATCGTGATGTGTACCAAACAAGGTGTCATCAAAAAGACTTCACTCGAAGCGTACTCGCGTCCGCGCAGCAACGGTATCAACGCCATCGGCATACGCGACAACGACGAACTCCTCGAGGCGAAACTCACCAACGGCAGCAACGAAATCGTCTTGGCTACCAGCGATGGCCGCGCCATCCGCTTCAACGAATCTACCGTGCGCCCAATGGGACGAAATGCCTCTGGTGTACGCGGCGTAAACCTCAGCTCTGATGCAGAATGTGTCATTGGCATGATCTGCGTCGAGGACATCTTCTCCACCATTCTCGTGGTGTCAGAAAAAGGCTACGGCAAACGCACCTTCCTCAACGACCCAGAAGACAAAGAGCCCGTTTACCGCATCACCAACCGCGGTGGTAAAGGTGTTAAAACACTCAACATCACCGAAAAAACCGGCAAGCTCCTTTCTATTCAGAATGTATTCGACGAAGACGACCTCATGATCATCACCAAATCAGGCGTCACGATCCGCATGCACATCGATACCCTTCGCACCATGGGCCGCGCCGCACAAGGCGTTAAGCTCATCAACCTCAAAGCCAACGCTGAAATCGCAGCCATTGCCCGCGTACCACGCGCCGATGACGAAGAAGAAGAAGCGACCGATGAAAATACAGAAAGTGGCACGGAAATTGAAAACAACGAAGCGCAAAGCGAATAAAATTTAACTTATGAAAAAACAACTCCTCCTAGCTGGTCTGAGTCTTGTCTTGAGCACAGCTACATTTGCCCAGAAGAAAAACGTCACCGACGCCATTCTCTTGATGCGCAAGTACAATCCAACTGGCGAAATTGCAGCCAACAAAAAAATAGTCACCGAAGCCAAAAGCTTCATCGACCTCGCTGCGGTCAATCCAGAAACGGCCGAAGATTTCAAAATGCACCTTTGCCGCGCACAGGTTTACTACTCACTCATCGAAACTGCTACACTAGAGTCTGCTAGCACCGGTGCCGCTTTGGACCAAGCAACAATGGCTGGCTACAAAGAAGTTTCTGTTGCCTCTTTCAAGAAAGTCATCGAAGACCCGAAGAAAGCCTGGACGGCAGATGCACAAAACTACATCAACGGTCGTGCCGATTTTGTTTTCAACGCAGGGATTATAGCCTACAACGCCAAGAAATACGAGGCTGCTGCCGACGCTTTTATGGCCGCACACGAAATCAAAACGTTCTTAGGTGAAGACTTCAAAGATGCTGAAGTCAACACTTCCTTGGCCGCTAATTATGCTGTAGAAGATTACCTTGCTGCCAAAAAATACGACGATGCGTTGGCTGTTGCGAGCAGAATCTCTGAAGCCATGCCAAAAAACATCGATATCTTGATCAGCTTGGTAAACATCAACCTGCAAAAAGGCGATGTAGCAGCTACAGAAAAATACATCAACAAAGCCTTAGAGCTCGATCCTCAAAACAAGCAACTCTATTATGTGCTTGGCACCAGCTACATGGATAAAAAAGAGAACGACAAAGCGACAGCAGCGCTGCAAAAAGCCCTCGAGATAGACCCCGCTTACAACGAAGCGCTCTACCAACTCGGCGCACACCTCTACAACCTCGCCGTAGAAAAACGCAACGCTACACTAGACCTCGACTACAGAGATCCCAAGGCCGTTAAATTAGAAGCTGAAGCCATGGACCTTTTCAAGCAAGCTTTAGCTCCACTTGAAAAATACGCAGGCCAAAACCCAGACGACAAAGCCATTATGGATATCTTGTACAAGACCAACATGAAACTAGGCAACATCGATAAAGCCCAAGAATACAAGAAGCGCCTAGAAGCACTGAAAAACTAAAACCGGTTTACACATTTGAAACTGCCCCACAGAGGGCAGTTTTTTTTTGAACTCAATTGGACATTTTTACTACCTTTGGGATATGGAATTTGTACACCCAGAACGCTTATGGTTCCTTTTCTTGCTACTGATTCCTATCGTCATTCACCTTTTTCATTTTAGAAAACGCAAGACACTCTACTTTTCATCTTTGCGCTTTATCCAATTCCTTGAAAAAGAGCAGCAAAGCACTAGAAAACTCAAGCATCTATTGGTATTACTGACGCGGATTCTCGCGCTTTCGGCTATCATTTTTGCTTTTGCACAGCCTCAGGCTACAAAATCAGCGTCGCCAAATGCAGGCAAGCCCGCTTTGGTCATTTACCTAGACAACTCCTTTTCCATGAGTGCCATTGGCACTGAAGGCTCCCTTTTCTCTGAAGGCAGAGAGCTCGCCAAAAGAATGTTGGGGCAAGTCAAGCCCGATACCCGCGTTTTGATTTGCAGCAACCAACTCAACCATTCTGAGCAACGTTTTCAAAGCAAAGCCGAGGCGCTGCGCTACCTAGACAAACTAGACATCTATGCCCTGAGCCGCTCCCTAGACGACGTCCTGACTTGGCAACAGCGCCAGATAGACAGACACCAAAATCAAAAAGAAAAGCTGGGTCAAATTCAACAAATTTTCATCTCCGATTTCCAGCAAAGCCAAGCCAAACTCAATACCCAAAAGCCGCAAGCCAATCAAAGCTTTTACGCATATCAGCTCAAGGCACAACAAATTCAAAATGCGTATGTCGACAGCATTTGGTTTGCCAAACCGACTCAGCAGTTCCAAACCGAGCAAACCCTTATGGTGCGGGTGCAAAACTTCGGTGAGCAAGCCAAAAAACGCTTAGAGCTGCAGGTCAAAATTGGCAAATTAAAGCGCACCATGTTTATGGAAATTGGCGCCAACAACAGTCAGGTGGCAAGTTTCCCTTACACCGAAATCAACAAAGGGTTTGTGCAGGGGCAGGTCCAAATCAACGACCAACAAATTCATTTCGACGACACCTGGTATTTTTCTTACGAAGTACCGGAACGCACCAACATTTACCTTATCGAAGAAGCGAGCTCCAGCCCCAATGTGGCGCGTGCCTATGCAGTGGAGTCGCGCTATAATGTGCAGACCACCTCGCCCGGAGAAGTAGCCTCCAATACGCTTGCTGAGGCTGATCTCATTGTACTCAATGGCCTGGACGAAATCTCCAGCGGGCTGCGCGACGAACTCAGCACTGCCCACCAAAACGGACAGCGTATTTTAATTATTCCAGGCGAAAACATTCGTCTGAACGACTACCAACCTTTACTGACAGCCCTTTCCCTTCCCGCGCTCGGACCGCTACAAACCACCGCGCTCAATTTGCAGCGCATCAACGACGAAGATCCCTTTTTTAGAGGTGTATTCGAAAAAAAACAAGAACGCCTCAATGTACCGTTGGTCAAAAAAGCCTACCGCATTCAAAATCAATCCCAAAGCAGTGCAACTCCCCTTCTGATCACACGCTCTGGGCAAGCGCTTTTTCTACGGGCCAATAATTCCGCATTTCTCTTTACAACTGCTCTACAAAACTCGTTTGGCAGTCTTGTGAATCAGTCCTTGTTCCCTACAATCTTACTGCGCTGTGGCGAATACGCCAGCGAACGCTATCCTGCCTACGCTATTTTGGGTAAGGACGCTCAAATCAAGGTGCGCGCCAAGCACCAAGAAGAAGCCCCACTGCGCTTCATTTCGGAGCAAACCGAATTCATTGCCCAATACATCGCCTCGCCCAATCAATTGCGCCTGCAAATTGGCGGTAGCGCGGCCCTCGAAAAACTGAAAGCCGGAATCTATGAGCTCAAAGGCAGCGAAGTGTTGGCCCAGTTGGCACTCAACAACAACCGCTCAGAATCCAAACTCGAGCTACTCGATCAAACTGCTTTGTTGGAACTTTTGGAATCCAACGGCATAAAAAATTGTACTTTTAACCAAATCAAAGAAGGACAAAGCCTGACCGCCATTCAGCTCGAAGACACCCAAAGCTATTGGCGCTACTTTCTGGTTTTCGGACTCCTTTGTCTTTTGGCCGAACTTTCCTTGTTAAAATGGTGGAAATGAAAATTCAACTCAACAACGCAACAATCCTAGATCCGCAATCCAGCTGGAACAACCAAACTTGTGATGTACTTATTACAGATGGTCAGATTACTGAAATCGGCGCCAAGCTCGATCATCCTGATGCACTCCAAGTAAGTTCTCCACAACTTTGTCTGACAACAGGTTTTATAGACCTCAAAGCAGACTTCTGCGACCCTGGCTACGAGCACAAAGAAACCATTGTTTCTGGCTTGGATGCCGCCAGCGCAGGTGGTTACACGCGCGTATACATCCAACCGGGCACACAACCCGTCATCGACAACAAAGCACTCGTGAGCTACGTGCAGCAACAAAGCGCAAACAGCACCACGCTTTTAGGTGTCAATGGTGCGCTGTCAAAAGCGAACGCCGGTGAAGAACTCGCCGAAATGTATGAGCTTTACCAACAAGGCGTGAGGCTTTTTACCGATGACAGCCATAGCGTGAGTGCAGGCTTGCTCCACCGCGCTTTACTTTACACCAAAGATTTCGGCGGACGCGTGGCCTTGCTGGCCCGCAATGCTTCTTTGAGCGCCAAAGCACAAGTGAACGAAGGCAGCGCCTCTACCCGAACTGGCCTCAAAGCCGATCCGCACGTCTCGGAAATCATCGAAATTGAGCGCAACATACGCTTGCTGGCCTACACAGGCGGCAAAATGCATCTTTCTGGCGTCAGCACAGCCACAGGTGTTGAACTCATTCGCAGCGCCAAAAAAGAAGGCCTCGACCTCACCGCCGACGTCCACCTCATGAATTTATGTTTTACTGAAACCGAAATGCTCGGTTTTGACACCCGTTTCAAAGTCTTGCCCGTACTCAGAACTGAAGCCGATCAGCAAGCACTCTGGGCTGGCGTACTCGACGGCACCTTAGATGCTATTGTCAGTGATCACCGCCCGGGCGACCCCGAAGAAAAAGACCTCGAATTTGACCTCGCTCATTTTGGTGCGCCACAGCTTGAAACCGTATTCGCTGCGCTTTTTACGCAGCAGCCCGATGCCATGCAGCAGGTTTTAAACGCGCTCAATATCGGACCGAGAAAAGTGCTTGATTTAGCCATCAATTCCATCGAAATAGGCGCGCAGGCAGAACTCACGCTATTTGACCCGAGTTTGTCTTATCAAGCCAACATGCGCCCAGAACAATGGCGCTTCAGTCCATTTAACCAGCTTGCCCTCCAAGGACAAATCATTGGCGTTATCCGCGGCGCACACGCATCTATAGCCCAAGACTAATGTCCAAAAGATCCTTTCTTCGCGAATTTTTCAAGGCCAACCGCATGGTCGGTTCTATGCTGCCGAGCTCTCGTTTCTTGAGTAAAAAAATGCTATTGCCCATCGCCTTTGAAAAAGCAAAAGTGATCATAGAACTTGGCCCGGGCACCGGTGTTTTCACCAAAGAATTGCTGCGCCAAATGCCCGCGCAGTGCCAGCTCATCGTCATTGAACTCAACGATGCCTTTTACCAGGCCCTCCAAGAGAAGCTCCAAGCACCCAATTTACACCTGATTCACGGTTCAGCTGCCGAAATTTCAGCGGTACTCCAACGCCTCCAATTGCCCAAAGCAGATTTCATTTTATCGTCTTTACCGCTTTCCAACTTCCCAGTTGCCTTGCGCAGCGCCATCCTCGAAGAAATCAAGCGAAGCATGCATCCCGAAGGCAAACTGATCCAATTTCAATACTCAAGAGGCCTTAAAAAGCTATATGGCGCTCATTTTGAAAAGGTTTCGATAGATTACACCGTTTTGAACTTCCCGCCCGCCTTCATCTATACCTGCGCCAATAGCTGATTTCTTTTGCGTATCTTTGCGCAAAAATTTACAGCATGCTTTCGGTATCTAATCTCTCTTTACAATTCGGTAAACGCGTACTTTTTGATGAAGTCAACGTCAAATTTGTCAATGGCAACTGCTATGGCGTTATTGGTGCCAATGGTGCCGGCAAATCTACATTTCTCAAAATTCTTACCGGCGACCAAGACCCCACAACTGGACGTGTAGACCTCGAGCCGGGCAAGCGCATGGCTGTACTCAAGCAAAATCACTTTGAATTTGACCAAATTCAAGTTTTGCAAACCGTGATCATGGGCCACAAACGCCTTTATGAAATCATGGTGGAGAAAGATGCGCTCTACGCCAAAGAAGATTTCAGCGACGCCGACGGCATGAAAACTGCCGAGCTAGAAGGAGAATTTGCAGACCTCGAAGGCTGGAATGCCGAAACCGATGCCGCAACACTCCTCAGCAACCTAGGTATCGACGAATCCAAGCATTACATGCTCATGGAAGACCTCTCCAACGACCTCAAAGTTCGCGTACTCTTGGCACAAGCACTTTTTGGCAATCCGGACGTCCTCATTTTGGATGAGCCTACCAACGACCTCGACCTCAAAACCATTTCTTGGCTCGAAGACTTCCTTCTCGATTTTCGCAACACCGTTATTGTGGTCTCCCACGACCGTCACTTCTTAGATACCGTTTGTACACACATCTGCGACATCGACTTCAGCAAACTCAATATGTTTACCGGAAACTACACCTTCTGGTATCAGTCTTCACAACTCGCTTCGCGTCAGCGCGCCGACAAGAACAAAAAAGCTGAGGAAAAGAAAAAAGAACTCATGGAGTTTATTTCCCGCTTTTCTGCCAATGCTGCAAAATCCAAGCAGGCTACCAGCCGACGCAAAATGCTCGACAACCTCGATTTAGAAGAAATCAAGCCTTCATCTAGACGCTACCCTGGTATAACCTTTCACCAAGAGCGCGACGCCGGCAACCAAATTTTAGGCATCGAAAACCTCAGCAAAACAACCGACGGCAAAACACTTTTCAAGGACCTCTACCTAACGGTCAATAAAGGCGACAAAATTGCTTTCATTTCCCGAGACTCCGTAGCCCTTACGCATTTCTTTGAGACGCTCGCAGGCAACCTCAAGGCAGACACAGGTGAATTCACCTACGGCACAACCATCACCACTGCTTATTTACCCAATGACAACCACCATTACTTTGAAGCCAAGCTGAGCCTCATCGATTGGCTGCGTCAATACGCACTCACCGATGAAGAGCGCGAAGAAGTGTACTTGCGCACCTTCCTAGGTCGTATGCTCTTTACAGGTGAAGAAGCGATGAAAATGGCAGCTGTGTTGTCGGGTGGTGAAAAAGTACGCTGCATGCTCTCCAAAATGATGCTAGCCAAAGCCAATTTATTGCTCATGGACGAACCAACCAACCACCTCGATCTCGAGTCCATTACAGCACTCAACAACGCCATGCAAGAATTTCAAGGCACCCTCTTATTTACCTCCCATGACCACGAATTGGTCAGCACCGTTGCAAACCGCATCATCGAGCTCACGCCAAACGGGATCATCGACAAAATGATGCCTTACGACGACTATCTTGCCGACGACAAAATTGCACAACTCCAAGCCGAATTATACGCCTAAGCTCATGGTGCGCTATCAAGTCCGTTGCGAACAAGCCCAACAGCGCTATATTCAGTTCAGCGCCGTTTTCCAACAAGCTGCCGAAGCAGAAAGCCTTCAACTCGAATTGCCTAGTTGGAGACCCGGGCGCTATGAAATCGGAAATTTTGCCAAAAACATCAAGGGCTTCAAAGCCTTTGGTGACAACAACCAACCTTTGCCTTTTGAAAAAACAAGCAAAGACACCTGGAAAATAGCTTCAGCGGGCCAGGCTCAAATCCGCATTACCTATAGTTATTACGCGGCCGAACTCAATGCGGGCTCTACCTTTCTAGACCCCCAGCAGCTGTACATCAATCCGGTCAATTGCTTTTTTTACGATGCGCAAAACACCGAGCAGCCGTATCACTTAAAATTACACATCCCTACGCAGTGGCAAATTGCCTCCGCGTTGCATTTTGACGAAAATCAGAGCGTAGAAATCGCCAACTTTGACCGTTTGGCAGACAGTCCTTTGATCTGCAGTGCGGCAATTGACCGTCGAAGTTATGAAGCCAATGGTGTGACCTTTCATATTTGCTTCAATCAGCAACAAATGATTCCTTGGGAGCGCGTGCTCGCAGACTTTTCTAAATTCACGCAGCGGCAAATTCAAGATTTTGGCGAGTTTCCGAGTTCGGAATACACCTTTTTGATCCAATCGTTGCCTTACGCAGCCTACCATGGCGTAGAGCACCTGGACTCTACCGTCATTGCTCTGGGGCCATCCTGCGATATTTTCGGGAACCTTTATACGGAATTACTCGGCGTTTGTTCGCACGAACTCTACCATGCCTGGAACATCAAAGCACTGAGGCCAGCTGAAATGCAGCCCTACAATTTCAAGCGCGAAAACTACGCGCTCACAGGCTTTATTTACGAAGGCATCACCACCTACATGGGCGATCTCTATTTGCTCAAAAGCGGTGTGTTTAGCCTAGAACAATACCTCAAAGAACTCAGCAAGCAAGTTCAAAAACACCTCGACAACCCAGGTCGTTTCTCTATGAGCGTTGCTGCCGCTTCATTTGACACTTGGCTAGATGGCTATGTGCCTGGCGCCCCGGGCAGAAAGGTGTCTATCTATACCGAAGGTTGCTTACTGGCTTTTTACGTCGATTACAGACTTCGTAAAGCCACTAACCATAAAATAGGCATCGAGCAGGTTGTCAAAAATCTCTATTACAACTTTGGTTCGGGCACTAGCGGCTACACCTTACTAGACTACCAAACTACATTGGAGAACCTTTCTGGCGAATCTTTTGCGGCTTTTTTCAAGGATTACGTCTGCGGAACGGCCGCCTTCGAAGCACTTTTACAAGAAGCTTTTGAATTCTTCGGACTCGAACTACAGCAAACACCTAGTAAGAGTTATGCCGAGGCGCGCTTTGGTATGAAAGTCAGTTTGGTGGGCAAAGAATGGCAAGTACTGAGTATTTATCCGGGTGCTCCGGCCGACATCGGCGGCTTGGCCATCGGCGACCTCATTATTGGCGTCAATGGCTTTCGGGCGACCCCTAGCCTAGACAACTGGTTGGCTTTTCACGAAAACCAAAACAAAACGTTACTCGTGGACAGAAACGGACAATTGCTCGAGCGCTTTATTCCAGAAGTAGATCGTCATTTTTACGTGAATCATGCTATTGTGGCGGCTAAAGACACCATTGCAACCCAAGAAAAAGCCCTTATGAATTGGGCTCATTGAGCGCAAAGAAGTCTGGCGGAAAGTTGAGTAAAAAGAGTTTTTCACTCGCGCGGGTAATGGCCGTATAGAGCCAGCGCAAATAAGCTGTATTTTTTCGTTCTTCGGGCAAGAAACCGTAATCAACATAGACATGTGCCCATTGGCCGCCCTGCGCTTTATGCACGGTTACCGCATGCGCATATTTGATTTGCAGCGCATTGAAATACGGATTTTTGAGTACCTCGCGGTAGCGTTTTTGTTTGTTTTTGATATCGGCATGCTCGGCTTCAATGGCATAAAATAATTTGCGCAAGACGTCTCTACTGAGACTCGGTCCTTCGTCGGACAAACTTTGGATGTGAACAATACAGGTAATGGGCCCTTGATCGGGGTAATCTACAAAACAGAGGTCGAGCTGGGCAAATTCAAAACCATAATACGCTTCTAGCTTGCGAACGCGATCTACGCGGGCGAGCTCGCCATTGGCGATAAAACCCATTTTAGAACTTGGGTCTAGCCAGAAGTAATTGTTCTTGACCACCATCAGGAGGTCGCCCTTTTCCAAGACCTCTTCTCGGTAAAACAAGCGATTGCGGATTTCGAGATTCCATTGGTTGGCGCGCTTGTTGGCGAGGGTCAGTAAAATGGTTTCGTCGGTGCCTACCTGTGCCATAGAACTCTCTAGGCTTTCTTGAAAGTCTGCCCCACTAATTTCTTGAACACTCGCATCGGTAAACTGACTCAGTTTGGGAAATAAGGGGAGTTCAAAATCTTGTTTTTGGCGAAGGTAAGTGGCGGCAGTCAGAATACCTGAGCTCTCGCGAACACGAACTACTTGGGTGAGGTGGCTGTGCCAGATGTGCAGTGTCGGAAAGGCTGTAACCAAAAGCTCGGGCTCAAGAGCCAAACTCTGCTCTTGCCCCACTGGCGGCAACTGACCGGGGTCGCCGATGAAAATCAGGTGGCAATTTTCACCGTTGTAGACATAATTGAGTAAGTCTTCGAGCACATTGTTGGCTTCATAGGCAGATGACGCCGCAAGCATGGAGGCTTCGTCGACAAAAAACAAGGTGTTTTTGTGCAGGTTTTTGGCCAGCGTAAGCCCTTGTGTACTGAGCTCACCGCCTGAAAAATAGATGTGTCGGTGAATGGTGCTCGCCGGAAAACCTGCGTAGTTGGACAATACTTTGGCCGCCCGACCCGTAGGCGCGAGCAATTTAAAAGGAAGTTGTTCGGCGCGCATTTGCTGCACTAAATGTGCAATTAGGGTGGATTTCCCAGTACCTGCATAGCCCGTTAGCACCCACAACTTGCGCGTTTGCTGCGCGCGGATAAATTCCAAAAACTGCGCGAGCGCTTGTTCTTGATCTGGGGTAAATGTGAGTGCTTGGTTCATGATTTGTGCGTTCTGCGCTTTAACAAAATTAAATATTGTAGCTTTGTACTAAGGCGCTAAGCCCAAAGACTTATAAACAAGCCATGTCGCGTTTGGTACTTCACTTTACAGATTCTACGCTCTTGCTGCTCGAACACGCACAAGAAGAAGTGGTGGCGCAAGCCCTCCCACTCGAAACCGACAAACCTTTTGCCCGTGAACGCATGTCGGGCCCGATTAAAAAAGCACTTGAAAACCATTCGCTACAGCGCGTTTTATGGTTTAGTCCAAATTATACTTTGTTTCCTCGCGCACTTTTTGACCCCAACCAACTCGAGGCTTATTACCAACTCAATCAAGGCGAACTACCTGCCAACCAACACCTCACGCATCAGGTCATCTCGGCACTCGACCTCGTTCTGATTTACAGCATTCCTGTTTGGCTCTATGATTTTGCTAAATACGATTTACATACAGCCCAAGTTCAGCACAGCGTGTCTAGGCAACTTGCACACATCAGCGCCCAACATCCGAAAGACCAAGTCGTCCTTTTAATTGAGGCCTCACATTTTGTCTTGATTGGCTTTAAAGACAGCAAACTTTTATGTTGTACGGCCAATGAATACCAACAAATGGCCGATATCCTTTATTTTTTATTGGCGCATCAACAAAAACTTCAGCTTCCGCAGCACCTAGACCTCACCATCTACGATGCTAGCGAACGTTTTGACTATCCCGCTTTTGCAGCGCTCATCAGTCAATTCAAAGATTTTGAGCACTACAATTGTACTTTTTACGACACCCCAACCTACCAAAACCAAATTTTGTGCGCATCATCCGAGGATCATTAAAAGGCAAGCGTTTTGCCACACCGCCGGGCTTTCCTTCTAGACCCACCACCGACTACGCCAAAGAAGGGCTATTCAATATGTTAGAAAACTCCGTAGACCTCGACGAACTCAGGGTCTTGGATTTATGTGCCGGAACAGGCAATATTTCATTTGAATTTGTCAGTAGAGGGGCTGCGCATCTTTTAGCGATAGACAGTCATCCGCGCTGCGTCCAATACCTCAAACAAAACGTTCAGCAATTGCAAATTGCCGAAAAAATGCAAGTGTATAAATCCGATTGCGTGATTTATTGTCGCAATGCCAAAAACGTTCAATACGACCTCATTTTTGCCGATCCACCCTACCACCTGAGCTTTCACGAAGAACTCATCCAAACTATTTTTGAGAAACAACTGCTCACACCAGATGGTTTGGTCATCATCGAACACGGCAAACAACATGATTTTTCTGCCGTAGCACAGTTTGATGCTTGTCGCAATTTCGGAAATGTGTACTTTAGTTTTTTCAAGCACACCACATGAAACGCTGTTTATTTCCCGGAAGTTTTGACCCCTTTACCAAAGGCCATGAAGCCATTGTGCTTCAAGCGCTGAGTTTATTTGACGAAGTCGTGGTTGGCGTAGGGATCAACTCCAAAAAACAAGGTCTTTTCAGTACGGAAAAGAAAATCGCGCATATTCAATCGCTTTTTCTAGATCAGCCGCAAGTCACAGTCGCGTCTTTTCAAAAGCTCACGGTCGAATTCTGCAAAGACATTCAAGCCACACATATCGTTCGCGGACTGCGCGATGCCAAAGATTTTGAATACGAGCGCAGCATAGGCCACATGAACCACGCTATTTCGGGCATAGACACCGTCTTTTTCTTGACCTCGCAAGCCCATAGTGCCATCAACTCGAGTATCATCCGAGAAATGTATCAAAATGGCGCCGACATCACACCTTTCGTAACCAATCCCGAACTGCTCGTTTGATGCACGTGAAACGCCTTCTTTTCATTAGCCTACTCGTCTTGTGCTCCTCCTTTGAGGCCCAAGTACAACTTCGCGGCCTTTCCTTTTGGAATGAAGCCACGCTCGATATTTATCAAATCGACAATCACCTCAGCCGTCAAAAAACTTGGTTACAGCGCGTCAGCCCCGACTCAATGGGCATCTTCAATGCACAGCTCGATCTACAACAAATCAGTACCCTACAAATTTGTGGTAGCAACAAATGCGCTCTTTTTTACACCCAACCCAATGGGCGCTACCTCATCGAATTGCCAGAGGTAGCACAACAAACGTTTTACAACCAAGACCAACAAGAGCTTGAACTGCTTTTTTATCGGCTAGATACCAACGACATCAATTACCGCATTCTTGGTTTTGAAGCCTGGATGGACAACTACATTGCCGATATTTATCAACTCAAGGATATCCGCAGCAATGAATTTATATTAAAAGTACTTGCCTTCAAGGCCGAGACCGCAATGGTTTATGGTGAAGAAAGCAACACATTTTTGAGAGATTACATCAAATACAGCGTAGGCCTTACCATCGATAACTTTTCTGTCATTGGCGGGCCATCCAAAGACGACAAATACAACTTCTACCTCCAAACCGACAGCGTCGACTACACCCAACCCAAACTCATCGAATACGCGCATCTTTTTTATGAACACTACGACTCACAAGTCGAGCTCAAAGTGCGCAATGCCATTGACATCTCTATTCAAGCCAATAGCCTAGACGGCTTGATCAAGGCCCTACAACAAGACCCCTATATTTACAATGCCGCCTGGGCGGAGTTTGTCGCGCTGGAAGTCATCATCGAAGGTGAACAAGCCAACCGCATCCCCAAAGACCTGGCGCTCGAACTATTGCTGGCCTTGTCCAAAAATGGTCAACAAAAAGGGCTGCGCGATGCCGCTACCTATTTTTGGCTAGAGAAAAGCAAACTGAGCAATGGCCAGTATTGGAGTAAAAGTTACGTCGAGAAACAGCTGGGCTTGCGCCTTGAGCCCAATCAATACGTCTATTTGCATCATTACATTCCCGGCAATCAAAAATGCATCACCGAAATGGCGGCACTCAAGCGCCTGGCGCAACGCTATCAAAACAAAGTGCAAATCATCAGCTTTATACAGGCCGATGCCGTCTGGACCAACGCCGACAAAAAAGCATTTGAAGGCGCCAATTGGCAGCGCTTAGACCTACCCAAAACAGCAACTTTGTGGCAACAATTAGGTTGGAATAGCGCACCAGCATATATCTTACTCGACCCACAACTCAAAGTATTGTATTTGGATGCGTTGGGGCCGCTACCCAATGCACGCACCCAAACGATTGACCTGATTTTCAGTCAGCTATTTCAAAATTAATTGGCGTCGGGAACCAAATACCTGATCTCTAGCTTTCCATCTTTGTCTTTGACCAATTCATAGCCATTTTGCTGTCTGAGCAGCCAATCGACAAACGCACCATCAACACCTTCTGGATCTAACACTAGCGTTTGAGAAGCCCCCTTGAGCGCAACTGTTTTCTTGCGCATTTCTTTCAAATACATCAGCTGCACGACATCCCAATCAGATGCTTTTTGCAGGGCCGAAACAATGACTTCTTTCTCAGGGTCATAAATAAACACCCCTGCCCTGTTGTATCTGCTGAGCGCTTCCTGACAAGCGGTACACTTGATCTCATAACGCACTACGGGGTCCGGAACTTTGAGCGGCTGCGTTTGAGGAAGCTCAAGGGCCAATAATTTTTGCTGCAGTTCAGCAGATAACGCAGGTACCTGATTTTGCTCAAAGTTTTGCTCAAAGGCAATACCCGATTGTGCGAGTAACCTGGCCTGCGCTAAATCGATGCGTTTACCCTGATAATAAGCCACGATAAATGCGTCTGTAATGCCTTTGTTAACGGCAAGTTGCTGACGTGTCTTGGCGTCTTTTAAATTCGTAAACTTTCCGCTCGCATACCTGTATTGACCTTTTGCCGTTTTGGCCTCAATGAGCTCACTCAGGCCAATTTGCGCCTCGGAAGTCAAGGGCCTGTTGTAAACACCCACTTGCACGGTATAATACAAGCCTTGGCCCGGCCCAGCGAATAATGAATTATTTGCTACATTTTGAGTTTGAGCCAAAGTGGTTGTTGATTCCAAAGCCCTACCCTGTGCCAAACTCAAGCGGCTGCAATTTTGATAAGCCACCACAAACGCATCTGGATAACCCAAAGTGCGGATCAATTTCTGTTGTTGCAGAGCCTCGGCAGACGACCCAAAATACCCCGCCATATAAACCGTCAATCCATTGGCCAATACCTGGCCATCAACAGGTGTAAATTCCCGAAAACGCTCGGCCGGAACCGGTTTTCTAAACGCGCCAACCTGAACTCTAAACACCAAACCTTCAGGGCAAGGCAAACCAACAGGCAAAGGAGTTGTTTGCGTTTGTGCCGGTTTTTCTTGAAGTGCAAAAGTATTTACGGCCACCGAAGCCGACCCAACTGCTGAGTTTTGCACCGCAGCTGTACTTACCTGAGGCCTATAATTTTGCTGCAGTAGCGCCTCGTATACTGCCTGATTTGGCAAGGCCACTAAAGCCTGCTGTTGGGCGCTCAAACGATTTTGCAAGCGCGCTTGTTCCAAAATCAAAGCCGCAAGCTGCTCCTTATTTTCAGCTCGAAAATCTTCTTCAATCGCCCTCAGCTCCTGCTGATTGCGCACCAACTCAATTTTAGTTTGTTCAAAAACCCGACGCTGCTCCGTGTAATTCACATATGCCTCAACATCCACATCTGGCTCAGTAGCATCTCTTGCAGGAAGTGTTAACTGCTGCTCCAAACTTTCAAGCTCCTCATTGGAAAGACCCAGTCGTTCGATCTTAGGAAGTATTGTTGGAAGTTCATCGCTATTCATCATAGAAATAGCCAATAGTTC
The DNA here is from genome assembly GCA_030730025.1 of Crocinitomicaceae bacterium. Classification (GTDB taxonomy): domain Bacteria; phylum Bacteroidota; class Bacteroidia; order Flavobacteriales_D; family Crocinitomicaceae; genus UBA952. The sequence goes on along the minus strand of JANQWC010000019.1, from coordinate 160 downwards.
TCGTTCAAATCTTGAAATCTTTTCTTGTATGAGTTCCGGATTCAATCCTAAATCCCCATTCTCCGTGGATGTACGATTTGAATTAGCAATCTCTGGATTACCCAATTCTTGATTTGATCCTAGATTTCCATTCTCTGAATTGGTGGAGGAAATGTTCCCA
>JANQWC010000018.1 GCA_030730025.1 Crocinitomicaceae bacterium | reverse complement strand
CCCCTCTTCGCCAAAGCTGTATAAACAACATGATGCATATCTGTTCTGATGTTCAGGTCGCGGAGTTTCCAGTTGTCTTGATTGGGGTGGACGCGGTTGGATAAGAAGATGAAGATGACTTTACTTTTGGGGTCGGCCCAGGCGAGGGTGCCCGTGAAGCCGGAGTGGCCGAAAGATTGTTGGGAGGCGAGGACGTCGCAGGTGCCTCCACCGCTGGCTGTGGGCCGATCAAAGCCGGCGGCGCGGCGGTTGCCAGGATACTGTTGTTTGGTGAATTCGGTGTAGGTGGCTTCAGAAAAGAAACGCTGCCCTGCCATTTCGCCTTTGTTTAAAAAAAGCTGCATCACGTTCGCTAAACTCCAGGCATTGGAAAATATACCCGCGTGACCTGCAATTCCGCCGAGCATGGCAGCACCCGGGTCGTGGACATAGCCGCGCAAGAGTTGTTTGCGGAAAGCTTGGTCGTATTCGGTAGGTACGATTTGTTGTTCGGAAAATTGACGGAGGGGTTGATACAAAATACGCCCCAGCCCTAATGGCAAATAGATATTGCGTCGCAAATAACTCGCCTGGCTTTCGCCGATGATTCTTTCCAAAATAGGTTGGGTGAAATAATAACAGAGGTCAGAATAGACGTATTTCTTGGGGCCGAGCTCTGAGCGCAAGATTTGGGCGTACATGCTGTCCTTGTAGTTTTTGTGGATATACATGCCTTTGGCAACTTCGAGCGCAAAATCGTCTGAACGGCTGCTTTGGTAAATGTTGCTTTTCCAGGTGCCGTCGGAGAGCGTGCGCTTGTAAAATGGAATCCAGGGGGTGAGGCCGGCTTGGTGGGCCATGATTTCTCTGATTTTGAGGGCAGCAAACGGCGAAGAACCCACAACATCAGGAATATAACTACCTAGGGTTTGATCTAGGTTGAACTTTCCTTTGGCATGTAGCTCCATGGCCAGTAGGGTAGAGGCGGCTATTTTGGTCACTGACGCGATGTCGTACATGGACTGCAGGTCAATTTCAGGCGCATTGGCTTGGTAACCTTGTTTGCCATAGGCTTTGTGCCAAATGATTTTGTCTTCAACGGCAACAAGTACTTGGCACCCCGGATACGCGCCAGCGTCAATTCCTTTTTGCGCAATATCATCAATTCCTTTGAGGTCTGAAGTTTTGAGTCCGAGTTCTTCGGGGCTAGAGATGCCGAGGCGTCCGTTGGCTTCTATACCTGCTGCACTCAGGCCACCCATGAGCAATTGGGCAATTTGCGCCTGGGCAATAGGGTGGTTTTCGTGAGCGATCACAATGGCAGCAAAAACAGATGTGTCTATCTCTTTTAAGATTTTGTGCTCGCCAAAAACGACAAGTATGTTTTGGTCTGTGCTGTCGAGCAATGCAATTTTTTCAGCCGCCCATTTGTCTATATGGTTACTATGCGGAGCCGCAGCATGTAAACTAAAAATGCAGATGTCTGGATCAGTTAGACCATAAAATTTGGAGACTGCTGCCGGAATTTGCAGGGAGTCAGCGGCAAAAAAGGCCATGCGGTCGGCATAGAGGTTGAGCGTTTCGGTAAATACAGAAGAATTGCCGCCAAGTGCCATGCAAGCCAATTTTTGATCGAGACGGCCCAAAGGCAGCACTTGTTGATTGTTTTTAAGAATTTCGATATGTTTTCTAAATCCTTGAATTTGTTGGGTTTGTTGTTGAGTATTCAAATCCGAAAAAGCGGAGCCTATCCATTTGGTGGGGAGCTCATATTTGAATTTAGATTTATTTTCCGTTGTTTTTTGATCGGAATAGAAGCGCGTCAAGGCAAAGCCGAGTAGCGATACAACAAGTAGGGAGGAGAAGAGGCGCATGCGTTTCATTTGGCTCAAAACTAGCGATAATTCACCGCTTTTCAAAACAGAAAGTGTAGTTCTGACACTTACCTTAATATACGATTTTTTCCTTACAAAATCAAATTAAGTTCTTCACATTTAATAACATGTGCTGTGTACAAAAACCTAATATATATCATGGTTTGGGTTGACAAAGCGTCGTAATTTTGCGGTGTCAAACTCTTAAAAAAGTAAAATGGAATTACACGGAAAATTCGGAAAAAATGCCGACCTAGCCGCAAGCATTGGTTTGTCTCAAACAGGCGACCAATTCTGGAATCTCACCCCAGCAGAACTCATCGAAGACTGCATTATTTTGGGTGAAGGCATGCTCACCGATACCGGAGCCCTCGCCATTGAAACAGGTGAATTCACGGGCCGCTCTCCCAAAGACCGCTTTATTGTCCGCGACGCCGTTACAGAAAATGCTGTGTGGTGGGGCGATGTCAATATCGGTTTTGAGCCCGCTAAATTTGATGCTTTGTACGAGCGCATGAAAGCGCACTTAGCAGAACAAGACATCTATGTGCGCGATGTATATGCGTGTGCAGATGAAGCATACCGTACCAATATTCGCGTGGTGGCTGAATTGCCTTGGTCTAGTTTATTTGCGCACAACATGTTTTTGCGTTTAGAGGCCAACGAAATCGAAGACTTCACGCCCGAATGGCATATCGTATGTGCGCCAAGCTTTTTGGCAGACCCTGCCATAGACGGCACGCGTCAGCACAACTTTGCCATCCTGAACTTTACCAAAAAAATGATCCTCATCGGAGGTACAGGTTATACAGGTGAAATCAAAAAAGGGATTTTCTCTGCACTCAACTTCATTTTACCTCACCAAAAGAACGTGCTTTCGATGCACTGTTCAGCTAACATTGGCCAAGATGGCGACACCGCTATTTTCTTTGGTTTGTCTGGAACGGGTAAAACTACCTTGTCTTCAGATCCGAACCGCCGCCTCATTGGCGACGACGAGCACGGTTGGAGCGCTAACAGCGTTTTCAACTTTGAAGGCGGCTGCTATGCCAAAACCATCGATTTATCTCGCGAGAAAGAACCGCAAATTTATGACGCCATTCGTTTTGGTGCCTTGTTAGAAAACGTCGGGTTTCCGCAAGAGTCTTCTGCTCCTGATTATTCGGATGGCAGCATCACTGAAAACACCCGCGTTTCTTACCCTATTCACCACATCGACAATATTGCCACACCTTCAATTGGTGCAGCGCCAAAGAATATCTTCTTCTTGACTGCCGATGCATTTGGTGTATTGCCTCCAATCTCTAAATTGACCAAAGCGCAAGCAATGTATCACTTTATGTCTGGCTACACTGCAAAGGTTGCCGGTACAGAAGTAGGTATTACCGAACCCACCACTACCTTCTCTGCAGGTTTTGGAGCTGCATTCTTGCCTTTACACCCTGCTAAATACGCTAAATTACTTGGCGACAAACTAGATGGTACAGACATCAATGTATGGCTCATCAATACAGGTTGGTCTGGAGGTTCTTATGGTGTTGGTTCGCGCATGAAGCTCTCTTACACGCGTGCCATGATCACCGCGGCACTCACCGGAAAGCTCAATGACGTAGCTTACGAAAACATGCCTTTCTTTGAACTTTCCTTCCCAACGGCTTGTGAAGGCGTTCCAGCGGAGTTGCTCAACCCGCGCAACACCTGGACAGACAAACAAGCTTATGACCAAACCGCTGCAAGCTTAGCAGCTAAGTTTGTCAAAAACTTCGAAAAGTTTGCCGAACAAACAGATGCCAGCATTCTTGCTGCCGCACCTCAAGTACCTGCTTAATTCCTCCTTTCCATCAGTCAACAATTTTGGAAAGACGTCAAAGGGCCGCTATGCGGCCCTTTTTTTTGTGTAGCTAAGCAAAGTCCTTGGGCGTTCAATAAGAACGACGCACGCTAAATGTAAGGCACAAAAAAAGCCCCGACCAAAAGGACGGAGCTTTGAAGTATGAGTGATACTAACGGCTTAACGCTTGTGCATTCCTTCGTCAGATACAGTTAATTTTTTGCGGCCTTTTTTACGACGCGCAGCCAATACACGACGACCGTTTTTTGTGGCCATACGGCTACGGAAGCCATGTTTGTTTCTTCTTTTTCTTACCGATGGTTGAAACGTTCTTTTCATGTCGTGTCGTTATTTGTAATGTTTTTGGGAATGCAAAGATAGTATATTTTTTAGAATTTCAAATTCTTTCGACAAAAATCGTGAAAAAAAGCCATTGCCCCAAGAAAGCAAGTTATTTTTGTAGTGCAAAGCGCCCTAGCCATGATGAGACCAAAGAAAAATAAAGAACCCAAAGTTAAATTAACCAAAGACAGCTGGCGCAAGGCTGCACGTTTTTTGAAATACCTCAAGCCCTATGCGGGCACGTATTTTATTGGCTGGATTTTCTTGGTGCTCAGCACTTCTGCCGGATTGGTATTCCCTTACCTCATGGGTAAGCTTTTGGGTAGTTCTGGCGCTACTTCTAACCCAGAGCAAGCCATTCGCCTCATCGACCTCTCTAATGTCAATCAAATCGCGTTTGCGCTCTTTGTTTTGTTCTTCTTTCAGAGCGTCTTTTCGTTTGTAAGAGTTGTGTTGTTCAATAACGTCACCGAAAATGCCCTTCGCGATATGCGCAACGACGCTTTTGAGCGCTTGGTCTATATGCCCATGGACTTTTTCAATCGCCAGAAAGTAGGGGAGCTCACTTCGCGGGTGGCCTCAGACATCACGCAAATTCAAGAAGTACTCCGCACCACAATTGCCGAATTCTTCAGACAAATCATCATCGTTTTTGGCGGCATCGCTTTCTTGTTTTTCATTTCTTGGAAGCTTTCCTTGATCATGCTCGCTACAGTACCAGTTATGGCCATCGTAGCTGTGTTTTTTGGCCGTTACATCCGCAAGCTCAGCAAAGAGGCGCAGGACTACATCGCCACGTCCAATTCTATTCTAGAAGAAGCGCTTACGGGTATTGCCAATGTAAAAGCCTTCACCAACGAGTGGTTTTTGCTTTCTAAGTACAACAAAACCACCCAACAAACCCGCGACCTCAATGTGCGCAGTGGCATTTGGCGCGGCTTGTTTGTCTCTTTCATTATCTTCTGTCTTTTTGGTGCCATTGTCTTTATTGTTTGGAAAGGCTTACTCATGACCCAAGGCCCCAATCCGGAGTTGGCAGCTGAAGGTTTTTATCAGTTTGTCTTGTTCACCATCATGATGGGCGCCTCTATCGGTTCTTTACCTGATCTATACGCCAGTGTTCAAAAAGCAGTGGGTGCCACCGAAAATTTACTCGACCTGCTCCAAGAAGAAACCGAAAAGCTGAGCAATACTGCCAAGGAGCCCATTCATATCGACGGTTCTGTGCGCTTTGAAAACCTCCAGTTTAGTTACCCGCAGCGTGCAGACATTGAAGTGCTCAAGGGCATCAACTTTTCTTTAGCGCCCAATCAAACTTTAGCCTTGGTAGGTAAAAGCGGTTCGGGTAAGTCCACGATTGCCAATTTGCTTTTGCAATTTTACCAGCCTACGCAGGGTGCCATCTATTTTGGATCGGAAGTGGCCAGTTCTTTTGATTTGCACCAACTGCGCCAACAAATGGCAATTGTGCCTCAAGAAGTCTTGTTGTTTTCGGGCAGTATTTTAGAAAACATCCGTTTTGGTCGTCCGGACGCCACAGAAGCAGAGGTGATTGAAGCGGCCAAAAAAGCCAATGCCTGGGAATTCATTGTTGGCTTCCCCGAACAATTGAATACAGAAGTCGGCGATCGCGGTATTCAGCTCTCTGGAGGTCAGAAACAGCGCATCGCTATTGCACGTGCCATTCTCAAAAACCCGAGTATTTTGATTTTAGACGAAGCCACTTCTGCACTAGACTCCACTTCAGAAAGACTCGTTCAAGAGGCCTTAGAAGAGCTCATGAAGGGCCGCACGTCTATTGTGATTGCCCACCGTTTATCTACAATCCGTCAGGCCGATCAAATTTTGGTCTTGCAAGATGGCCAAATCACTGAGCAGGGCAAGCACGACGAGCTTATGGCACTCAATGGCCAGTACGCAACTTACGTGGCGCAGCAATTGATTTAATTACTTGAAAAGGGTTTCTACAAAGGCCTTGCGGTCAAAAAGCTGGAGGTCTTCCATTTTTTCACCCACGCCAATGTACTTGACCGGGATTTTCATTTGGTCAGAAATACCAATGACCACACCGCCTTTTGCTGTGCCGTCGAGTTTGGTAACAGCGAGTGCATTGATGTCTGTGGCTTGGGCAAACTGCTTGGCTTGCTCATAGGCATTTTGGCCCGTTGAGCCATCCAGAACCAATAAGATTTCATGCGGTGCATCAGGCACTACTTTATCCATCACGCGCTTGATCTTAGAGAGTTCTTGCATGAGGTTGATTTTATTGTGCAAGCGCCCAGCGGTGTCGATGATCACGACATCTGCTCCTTGTGCTTTGGCAGATTGCAAAGCGTCAAAAGCAACACTTGCGGGGTCTGCGCCCATGCCTTGTTGTACAATAGGTACACCGACGCGATCGGCCCAAATGATGAGCTGATCCACAGCAGCAGCTCTAAATGTGTCAGATGCACCCAAGACAACCTTGAGGCCGGCTTGTTTCATTTGATGGGCGAGCTTGCCGATAGTGGTGGTTTTGCCCACGCCGTTTACACCAACAACCATGAGCACGTACGGGTTGCCGTCTGCAGGTTTGTCTATTTTGAGCTTGCCTTCAAAATTAGCGGCGTTTTCTTCTAGTAGTGCGATGATTTCGTCGCGGAGAATTTGATTGAGTTCTTCTGAATTGATGACGCGGTCTTTGGAAACGCGTGTTTCGATGCGCTCGATGATTTTGAGGGTGGTTTCTACCCCGACGTCAGCCGTAATGAGGATTTCTTCGAGTTCGTCAAGAACGTCTTGATCTACGCGGCTTTTGCCCACCAGCAAACGCGTGATTTTAGAGAAAAAAGTTTGTTTGGTTTTCTCTAGACCTTGGTCGAGGGTTTCTTTTTGAACCGGATCAAGGGTTTCTTTCTTGGATTTTGAAAAAAAATCAAATATGCCCATGCGCTAAGATAAAAAAAAAGCTCCCAATTTGGAAGCTTTAAAAGGGAATGCACAACGGTTTAGCCTTTGGTAAACCACTCTTTAACTTTGTCGTTGTGTACGATTTCTTCTTTGAAGGTGTATGAGCCAGACTTTTCAGACTTGACCATTTTGATCACCTTTGTATGTTCTTTACCTCCACCTTTCTGGAGTGATGCAACTACTTTCTTTGCCATGACTTACTTATTTAATTTCTTTATGGACAGTCATACGCTTGAGGATGGGATTAAATTTCTTAATCTCCATACGGTCTGGCGTATTTTTACGGTTCTTGGTGGTGATGTATCGTGATGTACCGGGCATACCAGATTCTTTATGCTCAGTGCACTCTAGAATTACTTGGATGCGGTTGCCTTTACTCTTCTTAGCCATTTTCTAAATGTTTATTCTGTTTCCCAACAGGTTATTTCAAAAATCCTTTTTGGCGTGCTTCTTTCAAGCAAGCAGAGATTCCTTTCTTATTGATGGTGCGCAATGCAGCAGCAGAAATCTTTAAAGTGATAAAATTATCTTCTTCAGGAATGAAAAACTTCTTCGTGAGCAAGTTCGGATAAAACCGACGCTTGGTCTTGCGATTAGAGTGAGATACGTTGTTTCCAACCATCACTGACTTTCCTGTTAACTGACAAACTCGTGACATGTCTAAATTATTACGTGTAATTACAAAAGCGGATGCAAAGATAACAACTTTTTACAATACTACAAATCCATTATCCACAAAAAAGCAGCCTTTTTCAACAATCCCATTTATTTCGCCTGATTTCTTGGGTGATGATTCAGGATGGCCTTGCGCAAAAAGCGTTGGTCTAGGTGCGTGTAAATCTCTGTGGTGGTGATAGATTCGTGTCCGAGCATCTCCTGAACTGCCCTTAAATTTGCGCCGCCTTCCACCAAATGGGTTGCAAAACTATGTCGAAAAGTATGCGGAGAAATTTGTTTGTTGAGCCCCATTTTTTGGGCAAGTTGCTTGATGATCGTGAAAATCATGACGCGTGTGAGCTGATGCCCTCGTCGATTTAAAAAAATGAAGTGTTCTTGTCCGGCCTTAATTGGCACCTCCAAACGACTTTGACGGGTGTAGTTCGTGATTTCAAAAATGACTTGTTCAGAAACCGGCACCAACCGTTCTTTATTGCCTTTGCCAATGACGCGAACAAACCCTTCGTCAAAATACAAATCTGAAAAACGCATACCAATGAGTTCCGATACGCGCAAGCCGCAACTATACAACGTTTCAAGCATGGCGTGATTGCGTTCGCCTTCTGCACTGCTGAGGTCTATGGTCGCTAAAAGGGCGTCAATTTCTTCGATTTCGAGCACCTCGGGAAGTTTGCGCCCTAGTTTGGGCTGCTCGAGTAACTCAGAGGGGTCTGCATGGATGTAGCGCTCCAAAATGAGGAACTTGAAAAAGTGTTTAATGCCCGAAATGATCCGTGCCTGACTGCGCGCCGCCAATCCGAGGTCGTAGAGATGCGCTACAAAGGTTTTGAGTTGCTCGTAAGCGACTTGTTCGGGCTTGCAATTTTCCTCTTCAAAAAATGCGGCTAAGAGCGCGACGTCTCGCTGATAGGCGAGTATAGAATTCGTTGCCAAACCCTTTTCTATTTTTAGGTATGAAACAAAATCCTTAATATAGCGCTCCCAATGCATGTCTTATGAAGTTGCTTATTGTCAATGGTCCTAATTTGAATTTACTCGGTACCCGTGAAACACAAATATATGGCAATGTCACCTTTGAAGCGTTTTTCGAGGAGCTTAAAAAAGGCATTTCACACGAATTGACTTATTTTCAGTCAAACATTGAAGGGGAATTGATTGACCAACTTCAAAATTCTAACGTCGACGGTATCATTCTAAATGCTGGTGGTTACACCCACACCAGCGTTGCTTTGCGCGATTGCATTGCCGCTATCTCGACTCCAGTGGTTGAAGTACATATCTCAAATATTGCTGCGCGTGAATCTTTTAGGCATGAATCCTTACTGACACCAGTTTGCAACGGTTGTATTTTTGGTTTGGGCCTCAACGGTTACCGCCTGGCGATCAAAGCGTTTGAGCTTTAGGTTTTTGGCATCATTTTGGTAGCAAGCGCCAAAAATTCTACAAATGAAAATATTCCTGACCTTCAGCTTGCTTTTGCTTTTCACGACCACTTCCTTTGCCCAACGCAAGGTGCAACTCGTTATTCTTTTCGACACTTCAAATAGCATGGATGGTTTGCTCAATCAGGCGAAAGCCCGCATATGGGAAATTGTCAATGAGGCTTCTACACTGACCTATCAAGGCGCTCCGGTTACATTTGAAATCGCCATGTACGACTACGGTAATTCCACTATTCCAGCGACACAAAATTACATCCGAAAGCAACTCGATTTTTCAACAGACCTCGATTTGGTCTCTGAAAAACTCTTTGGTTTGCGCACCAGTGGTGGCCAAGAATATTGTGCGGCAGCCCTGGTTTCTTCGCTTAAAGAACTCAATTGGTCTAACAGCCCGCAAGACCTCAAACTAGTTTATATTGCCGGGAACGAATCCTTCAAACAAGGCCCGATTTCGACTACAACGGCTTGCGAACTCGCTGCCCAGAAACACGTTTTGGTGAGCACCATTTTTTGTGGAGACCGTTTGCAGGGCATCAATTTAGGTTGGAAAACCGGTTCAGATTGCGGCAATGGCGATTTTTTCAATATCGATCCCAATTTGGCAGTTTCGCAAATAGAAACTCCTTTTGACGACCAAATTATTGAGCAAAATCGTTTACTGAACAACACCTATATTGGTTATGGTTCCGTAGCAATCGAATCTAAATCCAAACAACTTTCACAAGATCAAAATGCCTTGGGGGTCTCAAAAGCAGCCCAAACTGAGCGTTATTTGGTGAAGTCTAAATCGAGTTATAAGAACGACAAATGGGACATCGTAGATGCCAATTTAGCCGATTCAACCAAAATTGCGACGCTCAAAGAGGAGGAGTTACCGGCAGAAATGAAAGGCATGAGCGTGGAGCAGCGCCAGGCATTTGTCAAGCAAAAAAGCGAGGAGCGCAGCGCCATTCAAAAGGAAATGGCGCGCCTAGAAGCCGAGAGACGCAATTACATCGCGAGTGAAAAAGCCAAAACAACCCAAGTAAAATCCGACGATTTTGGAACAGCCGTAGCCACCTCGCTGCGCAACAATGCCAAAACGCTCGGTTTTGATTGATGGGCAGTTGGTGTCGAGATTCTTTTAACTTTGTAAGACCATGCAACAACTCGAACATTTCTTTACCCACATTGATCCTGTTTTTGCCGCGTTTTTAGCCACAACTTTTACTTGGTTGGTGACGGCAGCGGGCGCAAGTCTTGTTTTCTTTTTCAAAAACATGCATCGAGGCTTACTCGATGGCATGCTCGGCTTTACGGGCGGTGTTATGGTGGCAGCGAGCTTCTGGTCTTTGTTGTTGCCTTCCATCGAGCTTTCTGAACGGATATACCCCAACGCATCTTGGATGCCAGCTGCCGTTGGTTTTTTGACTGGTGCCATGTTTTTGTTTTTCTTGGATAAAAAATTGCCGCATTTGCACATCAATTTCAATGAAAACGAAACCGAAGGCGTCAAAACCCAACTCCACAAAACCACTTTGTTAGTACTCGCTATTACGCTGCACAACATTCCAGAAGGCTTAGCGGTCGGTGTATTGTTTGGTGCTGCAGCCAACGGCATGGAAGGCGCCACCATTGCAGGTGCCATTGCCTTGGCCATCGGTATCGGAATCCAGAACTTCCCCGAAGGATTCGCAGTAGCTATGCCCCTCAGGCGCGCCGGAGCAAGCCGCATGAAGAGTTTCATGTACGGCCAACTTTCTGCTATTGTAGAACCCATTGCCGGTGTCATTGGCGCAATGGCGGTCATTTACATGGAACCTATTTTGCCCTTTGCGCTCTCCTTTGCCGCTGGCGCCATGATCTTTGTGGTGGTAGAGGAGGTGATTCCCGAAACACAGCGCGATAAATACACCGATGTAGCCGTTCTGGGCTTTATCGGAGGTTTCTTAGTGATGATGATCTTGGATGTCGCGTTGGGCTAATAAGTCAAGATTTCTTGAAAGTTTTTGAGGGGCCTACCAATGTATTTTGCCTTATCGCATTATCTTTCAAGCCCATTTAATTGGTCGTAGTAAGCTGGCAAGCCTTCTTCTGCTAATAGCAAAATGTCTAAATCTTCAGACATTTGGAGATACGATTTGATGTAAGCGGCTTTATTGAGCTCAGTGGCTTTTTCTGAAAGCGCTGTATACAGCGGGTCGGGTAGGGAGCTTGTGAAAACTTTATATTTTAGGTTACTTAATTACAAATGGTCTGAGCCGTTGCGTTCAAAATTGTCCTTACTTCTTCCAAAGTTGGAGCTTCGGCATAAGTACGCAATACAGGTTCTGTACCCGATGGGCGGATCATGACCCAGCGCTCGTCGTCAAAGAAATACTTGAAGCCGTCGAGGGTTTGTAGGTCGCGAACTTGGTAGTTGCCAAACGAATTGTAGGCATTGGCCTTGCAATTGGCGATGATTTTTTGCTTGAGGGGTTCTGTGATGTGGAGGTCGTTGCGCTCAAACTGGAAGGGACCAACAATTGCGTAGACTTCGTCGATGAGTTCGTCGAGGGTTTTACCTGACTTGGCCATGAATTCCCAAATGATGAGCCCCATCCAGATGCCGTCGCGCTCTGGAATGTGTCCTTTGACGGCAATGCCGCCCGATTCTTCGCCGCCCAACAATACATCTTCTTTGATCATGATGCTGGCAATTTCTTTGAAGCCAATTTTGGTGACTTCAAGTTCGAGGCCGTAGTGTTGGCAGAGTTTTTCGACGCGCGGGGTTACCGAGAAGGCAATGACTACTTTGCCTGTCATTTGCTTGTATTTGACCATGTAATGGATCAAAAGTAAAATGATGTGGTGAGAGTCGACAAACTCGCCGTGGCTGTTGTAAAGGCCAATTCGGTCTGCATCGCCGTCGGTTGCCAATGCACAAGCGATATCGCCACGTGATTGAATGGTTTGGGCTAATTCTTGTAGGTTTTTGGCAATCGGCTCAGGCGCCGTACCCATAAAAGATGGGTTGGGGTCGCAATGAAGTAATTCGACTTCTGGTAAAACCAAAGGCAAAGCGCGTTGGCCAGCACCATACATGGCGTCGTACATGAGTTTCAGGCCAGAGTTGCGGATGGCAGCGAGGTCAAAATTTGCTTTGACGTGGTCGATGTAGCGGGTTTCGATGTCGATGATTTCGAGTTGGCCGGTTTGTAGCGCTGCGTCGAGGTCAATTGCTTCAAAATCGATGCTGCAACTATCAGGTATAAGGGCTTCTACTTCATTGACTTTTTCGGGCTCTAATGGGCCTCCAAATTTGGCTTTGAGTTTGAAGCCGTTGTAAGATGGCGGGTTATGACTCGCCGTTAAGATGATGCCAATTTCACAACCCATTTGATTGGCCGCCAAGGAAATCATGGGAGTGGAAACAAAACCACGCGCCATTTTGATCTGAATGCCTTGTGCCAGCAAAACTTTAGCCGCCGTTTCCATGAAGAGCTCTCCAGCAAAACGACAGTCGTGTCCAATCACAACCGTAGGGTTTTCAAAGCGTGCCTTGAGCCAGATTCCGGTTGCTTCGGTGACGCGCGCCACATTGGCTACGGTGAAGTCTGCTGCAATGATGGCTCTCCAGCCATCGGTTCCAAATTTGATAGGTTGTGCCAATATGTATTTATTTAGTGAATTGTTGAACTGTTTTTTCGATGATCGCAACGCACGCTAGGAGTTGCGCTTCTGTAATGACGAGCGGAGGTGCAAAGCGGATGATATTGCCGTGGGTAGGCTTGGCCAAAAGACCGTTTTCTTTGAGGGCCACACACAAACGCCAAGCGGTGTCTGAATCGGGGCCGTCATTGACCACCACCGCATTGAGCAAGCCCTTGCCGCGCACTTTTACCAAAAGTGGGTTTTGATCGATGACGCGCTGCATTTCTTTGCGGAAGAGTGCGCCTAAATGACGGGCATTTTGGATGAGGTTTTCGTCGTCGACAGCCGTAAGTGCAGCGATGGCTACTTTGGCCGCGATGGGGTTGCCACCGAAGGTAGAACCGTGCTGCCCCGGCTTGATCACCATCATGATGTGGTCATCGGCGAGTACAGCTGAAACAGGATAAACACCTCCAGAAAGGGCTTTGCCTAAAATTAAAATGTCGGGTCTTGCGTAGGTGGCGCTTTGTTGCTCGCATTTCGTTTGACAAGTACAGTTGCCACAAACGGCAAGGAGGCTTCCGGTGCGGGCAATGCCCGTTTGCACTTCGTCGGCGATCAGCAAGACATTGTGTTGGGCGCAAAGCGCTTTGGCTTGGCGCAGGTAGTCGTCTGCGGGGGTGTAAACGCCTGCTTCACCCTGAATGGGCTCCACTAAGAAACCAGCTACATTGGGTTGCGCCAACGCCGTTTCTAATGCGGCGATGTCGTCGTAAGGAATGGAAATAAAACCAGACGGATACGGGCCAAAATTTGTGTTGGCGTCGGGGTCTGAAGAAAACGAAACAATGGTGGTGGTGCGGCCGTGGAAATTACCTTCGCAAACCACAATCTGGGCTTGATTTTCGGCAATTCCTTTCTTTTCATAGGCCCATTTGCGACATAATTTGATGGCGGTCTCGACGGCTTCTGCTCCGGTATTCATCGGGAGTACTTTGTCAAAACCAAAATAGTTGGTCACATATTTTTCGTATTCGCCCAGGCAGTTATTGTAAAAAGCACGAGAAGTGAGTGCTAATGTTTGCGCCTGATCGATGAGCGCTTGGGTGATTTTTGGATGGGCATGCCCTTGATTCACCGCAGAATAGGCCGACAAAAAATCGAAATAGCGCTGACCCTCTACATCCCAAACATAGACTCCTTCGCCTCTTTCGAGGACCACCGGAAGTGGATGGTAGTTGTGGGCGCCGTGCTGATCTTCTAAATCGATATAGGCCTGAGATTGGCTAGAAAGCGTTGTTGTTGATTGCATAGAAGCAAAGATAGATAATCTGTGAAATTCTCATGCGCGCTTTGGCGAATAACTCTTTACTTCTTCTAATTTTGAAACCTCATACAAAATAGATGATCAATAGAAATAGTATAGTCATATGCTGCCTTGTTCTGCGTTTTGCCAGTCAGGCGCAAAACGCCATCGACGACCAAATTCATGGTTGGGTGGCGTATCAAGGCAATCACAAGCTCAATGATAAATTTGACTTGCACACCGAATACCAATGGCGCAGAGCGGACGGTTTTGCCAATTGGCAGCAGTCTTTGGCGAGAGTTGGACTTGATTACCGCCTGAACCCCAACCTTACTTTTTCTGGAGGTTATGGCTGGATCAATACTTTCCCATACGGAAGCCAACCGATAGCTGCACAAACCAACGAACACCGCTTGTGGCAACAAGTCAATCTCAAGGCGCAATATGGCTCCATTCAAATACAGCACCGCTATCGTTTGGAACAGCGCTGGATCGACACCTTGTTTCGCCAGCGCATTCGTTACCGCGCGCAGTGCATCATTCCGTTGCAGCAAAGCTATCTCGAACAAGGAAAGGGCCTTTTCTTGAATGTCAATGATGAGGTTTTTCTCGGTTTTGGAAAGGGAATAGGTAAAAATATTCTAGACCAAAATCGCTTCATTGCGGCTGTTGGCTATAAGTTTGATTCAAATTTCAATATCCAGTTGGGTTACTTGAATCAATTTGTGGTCAAAACAAATGGGGTGCAGATGGAGCGAAACCATACCCTTTGGACCAGTGTTGTCTACAATCTTGATTTTTTTTATCTTTCAAGAAAAAAAACTTGAAAAGACGAGATTTCATCCAAAAAACAAGTGTTGTAGGTGCCGGTGCCTTGTTGCTTCCTCAACAAGTACTTTCATTTGATTCGAGCCTTAAAAATCGCGTTCGCTTGGGCTTTATCGCTACGGGCTTTCGCGGTCAAACCCATATAGAAGAAATGCTCAAGCGCGCAGATGTCGATATCATTGCGCTTGCAGATCCAGATCCACGCATGATCAAAGATGCGTTGGCTTTGATTGAAAAAGCTGGCCGACCACTGCCTGCTGTTTATCAAAACGGCCCCGATGATTACCTCAATTTACTCGCCCGAACCGATATCGATGCTGTTTTTGTATCGTCGCCATGGGAATGGCATTTGCCACATGGTATTGCCGCCATGAAAGCGGGTAAAATTGTCGGAATGGAAGTGGGGGGCGCGATGAAATTAGCTGATTGCTGGGCGTATGTCAAAACTTCAGAGCAAACCAAAGTGCCGATCATGCCACTCGAAAACGTGTGTTATCGCCGCGACGTCATGGCCATCTTGAATATGGTGCGCAAGGGCTTCTTTGGAGAAATTGTACATGCACAAGGTGGTTATGAACACGACCTGCGCGGCGTGCTCTTCAACGACGGCAAAAGCGCCTACAACTCAGGTGTGGAATTCGGAGACAAAGGATACAGCGAAGCCGCATGGCGCACCAATCATTACCTGAACCGCAACGGCGAACTTTACCCCACACATGGTTTGGGGCCCGTCGCTACCATGCTCGACCTCAACCGCGGCAACCGCTTGGTGCGCCTCAGTTCTTTCTCGAGCAAAGCGCGCGGCCTACACGAATATATTGTCAAGCATCCGAAGGGCGGTGAAGATCACCCCAACGCGCAAATCACTTTCAAGCAAGGCGATGTAGTAACCACCCATTTGCAATGCGCCAATGGTGAAACCATCATCCTGACGCACGACACCAGTTTGCAGCGCCCTTACAATTTAGGTTTCAGGGTGCAGGGCACCAAAGGCATTTGGCAAGATTTCGGCTGGGGCGACCCCGAACAAGGCCACATCTATTTTGAAGACGCCATGAAGCACTCACACCGCTGGGACAACACCAAAGCGTGGCTAGAGGCACACGACCATCCATTGTGGAAGCAAAATGCCGCTGCCGCGGAGTCTTCCGGTCACGGCGGCATGGATTATTTTGTAGACAACGCCTTTATTGAGTGCATCAAACAAAATCAACCATTTCCGCTGGATGTCTATGATTTGGCAGCTTGGTATGCCATTACGCCGCTGAGCGAGAAATCTATTGCCGAAAATGGTGCGCCGCAAGAAATACCAGATTTCACCAAAGGCGCTTGGCAAACGCGCAAACCTATTTTTGGCTTTGATGCAAACTACTGATACCGCATTAGTCATTTTAGCTGGCGGCTTGGGTTCGCGCTTTGGCGGCGCCAAACAAATCGAACCTTTTGGCGCAGAGGGGCATTTTCTTTTTGAATATGCTTGTTACGACGCCATGCAAGCTGGTTTTCAGAAGGTTTTTATCATTGTGCGGCCCGGAATGCAAGAAATCGTATCCCAACAATTAGACCGTTGGATGCAAGCGCCGCGCTATGAAATACTCGTCCAAGAACAAACCCGAGACAAACCTTGGGGCACTGCCCATGCCTTGTATTTTTTATACGGCAAATGGGAGGGTGCGTTTTTGGTGCTCAATGCAGACGATTACTACGGTCCAACAATCTGCCAGCGCGCCATTGAGTTGGTGCAAGATGGCGTTGCTGCTGCTGCTCTCGCTTTTGAATTAGGTCCAACACTTAGCCCTCATGGGCCTGTTGCTCGGGGTATTTGTCAAAGCCATCATTCCTATCTGAGCACGATAGAAGAAGTATTGAAATTAGCGCATAAAAATGGTTTGATCACCGATGAACACGGACGTGTTTATCCTCCTGACACCCTTATTTCAATGAATGCTTGGTTGCTGTCGGGTACATTCTTAGCGCAATTAGCTTCTAAAGTTCAGGTGTTTTTGGAACGCAATAATGGAAATGAACAAATCGAAATATATCTCCCGAAGGTACTCCATGAAATGATTACGGAAGGCAGCATCAATATCAAGGTAGAAGCCATGCCGGCCGCTTGGTTTGGCCTCACTTATGCAGCAGATTTGGAACTGGCCAAAGCAAATATCAGCGCACTTGAAGGCGTTCAGTATCCACTTCATTTCCCTTTATGGACATAAAAAGTTTGTTGTTCACGCATTGGGGAATAGCCGCCTCTCAAATTGTTCCGCTTACCGAAGGATTGATCAATCAGACGTGGTTGGTGCGCGGCGCCCAAGCCGATTACATTTTACAGCAAATCAATACAGCAGTTTTTAAAAAACCTTTAGTGCTCCAAGCACAACTAGCCGCCCTCTCCACGGCACTGCAACTTCCTAGTTTGGTTCCGCTACAGTTCATCTCTAAACGCAACGGCAAGTTGCTCCTGGTTACTGAAGAGGGCACCTTTCGCTTGTTAAAGGCTATTTCGCCGAGCACAACTTTGCCACGCGCAACAGTTCAAAATGCGCAGCTCGCCGCAGAGGCACTACTTGAGTTTCACCAGGCCCTCAGTGCCATAGCACCAGGCCCTTGGAAAGCGCCAATTGCTGATTTTTTGAACGTACAACTTAGGTTAAATACCTTTGAAAAGGCCAAAACAGCAGCAAATCCGCAAAGAAAAATGGCGGCAATTAAGCAAATCGCAGCTATAGAAATGCAATGGAATGATTTAGTAGCCTGGCAAAAATTGGCCGACCAAGAGCAAAAGGTATTGATCCATGCCGACCCCAAATTGGGCAATTTTTTGTTTCATCCAAATGGCAAGCAAGTCAGATCAATCATCGATTGGGACACCATTCAGCTAGGCACGCCTTATTACGATTATGGCGACATGATCCGTTCTTTTTGCAGCCGCGGAGAAGATGCCGACGAACAAGCGCACTTATTTCAAGAAGAAATTTTTGAAGTTTTGGTGGGGGTTTTTGCGGTAGATGCTGCCAAACTTTACACCGCGGCAATGGGTGTTATTTTGGTTCAGGCCACGCGTTTTTTGACCGATTACCTACAAGACGATATTTATTACAAAGTCAAGGACGAGGAGCATAACCTCAGGCGCGCAGCCAATCAGTTGCGTTTGGCCTCAGAATTGAAAAACTATTGGCTTACCACTCGTAGGCCAACTCACTGAGCCATTTGTCTTGGCAGCGTAGCGTTTGCTCGATGAGGTCGCGCACGCAGGTTTTACCGCCTAAATAAGGACTTTGGTAGTGTACATTGGCTTTGACATCGCTCACGGCATCTTGCGGACACGCAGCAACACCTGCTTTGCGCAAAACAGGAATATCAGGGATGTCGTCACCCATATACGCGATTTCGTGGTCTTGGATGTTGTATTGCGCCTTGATTTGCTCGTAGCGTTCGAGTTTGTTGTGGGCACCCAAATAGACGTCGTGCACACCCAAACCCATTAATCTTTTTTTCACTTCTGGCGATGAGCCTCCGGTGATGCAAAATATTTTGTAGCCCATCTTAACGGCATACTGTACCGCGTAACCATCTTTGGAATTGACCGCCCGCACGATTTCGTCGTTGATGAGGTAGACCTTGCCGTCTGTAAATACGCCGTCGACATCAAAAATAAAGGTGGTGATGTCGCTCAGTCTTTGTTTGTAGCTAAGCATGTGAAAAGAGATCTTGAATTCTTTTGGTCAGACAATCGTAGACCACTAATTGTTCGGGTTGTAGTTGCGCGCGGTGACGGTCTAGGGTGTTTTGATCGTGGCGCAAGGCCGGACCGGTTTGTGCGTGCTCGGGGCCAAGCAAAATAGCTTTGGCGATGGTTTCGTTGAGCAAAGGATAAATGGGCGTCATGTCTAGGTTGGCTTCACCGAGTATTTTGCTGGCCTCTAGCAATAGGAGGTTGCCAAAATTATTGACAAAAACCCCCGCCAAATGATACTGCGCGCGTTGGGCAGAACCGCAGACCTGAAATTGGGCGCCTAGTTGTTGCAAAAAGCTGCTGATGCGTTGCAGTACAAGGTCGTTTTTGCCTTCGATCATAAAAGGTATATCAGAGACCAAAAGATCGCGGCCTTTGGAGATGCTCTGATACGGGTAGCAAACGCCAAGTTGTTGGTGCGCAAAAAGCTTGATGCTCGGACTGCCGGCAGTGTAGGCCGCGATTTGCTGAGGCTTTAACTGCGCAATGATTTCGGGTAGGGCGTCGTCAGAAACACAGAGCAAGATGAGCTCAGCGTGGAGTTCCGAAAGCTGCGCTACGCACTGGGTATTGTATTTAGCAGCAAGTTGCTCGGCTAGCGTTTGGTTGCGTGCATAGATGCCAGCAATTGGAATGCCGGCTGCATTGGCCAAACGCAATAAGGTTTGCGCAACTTTACCAGAACCGACAATGCCAATTTGAATTGCCTGCATTTATTGTCCGTGACACTGTTTGAATTTCTTACCGCTACCACAAGGGCAAGGGTCGTTGCGGTTGATTTTCACCTCAGCTATAACAGGTTGCTTTTTCTCGACTTCTCTTGCTGCTGGCGCCGAATTGGCGATGGCCTCTTGATTGCTCGTTTGGGCTTTGTCGTAGTTGTTTTGGTGGTCTTCTTGGTTGGTGCTTTGGATTTGTTGCTCTACTGGAACGTCCATGCGCATGAGTAAGTCTAGCGCTTCTTCATTGAGGCGATTGAGCATGCTGCGGAAGAGCTCATAGGATTCCAATTTGTAGATGACAAGTGGATCTTTTTGCTCGTATTGGGCATTGCGCACAGCAGAGCGGAGGTCGTCCATTTCTCTGAGGTGTTCTTTCCATTCGTCGTCGATTTTGCTCAATAAGACGTTGCGCTCAAAGTATTTGCTGATGACGCGACCTTCTGATTGGTAAGCTTCTTCGAGGTTGACGATGAGTTGCATTTGGCTGCGGCCATCGGTGAGCGGGAAAACGATGTTCTTGTATTGTTGAGACATCGTTTCAAATACGTGCTTGACTTGCGGATAGGCCATGCGCGCAATTTTTTCACACTTGCGTTCGTAGGCTTCGCGCAGCGCAGCATAAACGCGTTCGGTGAGTTCGGTTGTACTGAGTTGCTTGAAAGTGGCTTCGTCTACAGGTGTTTCGATGCCGATGAGGCGCAAGAGCTCGAGTTCAAATTCTTGGAAAGGTAATTTGGAACAAGTTGCTACGGTGTTTTCACAGTGGTCGTAGAACATGTTGTCGATGTCGATGTCGAGGCGGTCTCCGTAGAGCGCGTTTCTGCGCTTGCGGTAAATGGCCTTGCGCTGAGCGCTCATGACGTCGTCGTATTCCAAGAGGTTCTTGCGCATCCCGAAGTTGTTCTCTTCTACTTTTTTCTGAGCGCGCTCGATCGATTTAGAAACCATTCCGGCGGTAATGACTTCACCTTCTTTGAGGCCCATGCGGTCCATGATGGAGGCAATGCGCTCCGAACCAAACTTGCGCATGAGGTCGTCTTCTAAAGAGACAAAGAAACGAGAAGATCCTGGGTCACCTTGGCGACCTGCGCGTCCGCGCAACTGGCGGTCTACGCGTCGGGAGTCGTGGCGCTCGGTGCCAATAATGGCCAAACCACCAGCTTCTTTAACGCCCTCGCCGAGTTTGATGTCGGTACCGCGGCCTGCCATGTTGGTGGCTATGGTTACGGTTCCTGCTAAACCAGCATTGGCAACAATTTCAGCCTCTTTTTGGTGGTATTTAGCGTTGAGTACTTGGTGCTGTATTTTTTTCATTTGGAGCATGCGCGAAAGCAACTCAGAAATTTCTACGGTAGTTGTACCCACAAGTACTGGTCGGCCCTTGGAAACGAGGTCTTCGATTTCGAGGATAATGGCGTTGTATTTTTCTCGGGCTGTTTTGTAGACGAAGTCGTCTTGGTCTTTGCGCGAAATAGCTTGATTGGTCGGGACCACCACAACATCTAGTTTGTAGATGTCCCAGAATTCGCGCGCTTCGGTTTCTGCAGTTCCGGTCATGCCCGCAAGTTTGTGGTACATGCGGAAGTAGTTCTGCAAAGTAATAGATGCATAGGTTTGGGTAGCAGCCTCTACGGTGACGTTTTCTTTGGCTTCAATGGCTTGGTGCAAACCATCGGAATAGCGGCGGCCCTCCATTATACGGCCTGTAGATTCGTCTACAATTTTCACTTTGCCATCCATGATCACGTATTCCACTTCTTTTTCGAAGAGGGTGTAGGCGCGCAAGAGTTGGCTCACGGAGTGAATGCGCTCCGATTTGATGGAGTATTCTCGTACCAAAACATCTTTGCGCTCTAAGTAGGCTTCTTTTTCTAAGGCTTCTTTTTGAAGTTTGGCAATTTCTGCACCGATGTCTGGCATGATGAAGAAATCGCGGTCTTCTTTGCCCGATACGAGGTCAATGCCTTTATCGGTGAGCTCGATGGAATTGTTTTTTTCGTCGATGACAAAGAACAAATCGACGTCGATTTTCTTCATGTTTTTGCCTTGTTCGGCCATGTAGAAATTTTCGGTCTTTTGGAGGTGTACTTTGATACCTGGCTCCGATAAAAATTTAATGAGCGATCTGTTTTTGGGCAAGCCGCGGTGTGCGCGCAATAAGGCAATACCACCTTCTTCGAGTAGGCGTTTTTGTTCGTTTTTGTCTGGATTGGGCTCGTTGATGACGCTCAGCATTTTTTTGGCCTCGTTGAGGCACTGCTGCACAAAAGCGCGCTGTGCTTCTACCACGCGTTCGATCCGCGGCTTGAGTTCGTGGAATTCGTGCTCGTCGCCTTTAGGCGTTGGCCCAGCAATGATGAGCGGCGTACGGGCGTCGTCAATTAAGACGGAGTCGACCTCATCCACAATGGCAAAATGGTGTTTGCGCTGCACGATGTCGTCTACGTGGCCCGCCATGTTGTCGCGGAGGTAGTCAAAGCCGAATTCGTTGTTGGTACCGAAGGTGATGTCGGCCATATAGGCCTGGCGACGGCGCTGAGAGTTGGGTTGGTGTTTGTCGATGCAGTCTACGCGCAAACCGTGGAATTCGTAAAGTGGGCCCATCCATTCGGCGTCGCGCTTGGCGAGGTAGTCATTGACGGTAACCACGTGAACACCTTTTCCAGAAAGGGCATTGAGGTAAACGGGTAGGGTAGCCACTAGGGTTTTTCCTTCACCGGTTTGCATTTCGGAGATGTTGCCTCGGTGCAAAACGGCGCCACCCATGAGCTGAACGTCGTAGTGGACCATAGCCCATTTGATTTTGTTGCCGGCGGCTGTCCATTCGTTATGCCAAATGGCGCGGTCGCCTTCGAGGCTGATGCCGTCTCGGGCTGCAGCTAGTTGGCGGTCAAAATCGGTGGCGCTCACGTTGAGTTGGCCGTTTTGGGCCCAGCGACGCGCGGTTTCTTTGACCACAGCAAAGGCTTCTGGCAAAATAACGAGCAATTCTTCTTCGATGCGCTCGTCGATAGACTTGACCATTTGGTCAATTTGCTCGTAGAGTTTTTCTTTTTCTTCGAAAGAAGTTTGGAGGTCTGCGGCTTTGGCCTGGAGGTCGTCAAGGTTGGCCTCTAACTCGGCAATGGCGTTGCGTACTTGTTCTTGAAAACCGCGGGTTTTGTCGCGGAGTTGGTCGTCGGAAAGGTTTTTGATGCTTTCCCAAGCGGTGTTGGCTTTGTCTACGAAAGGCCAGTATTCTTTGCGGTCTTTTGCGGTCTTGTCTCCGAAAATAGATTTGAGTAAATCTCCGATCATGTCTGTGTTCAATTTAGCGAAGCTCAAAATTAATGAATTCTATGGATTTTAGCCTTAAATAAATCCGATTTCAGCTATCTTTGTGGCATGCATGAATTAATAGTTATCCTCGATTTTGGTTCTCAATATACCCAACTGATTGCCAGAAGAATCCGCGAACTCAACGTTTATTGTGAAATCCACCCCTGGAACAAAATTCCAACGCTCGGCAGCAATGTCAAAGGCGTTATCCTTTCAGGTAGTCCGTTTTCGGTTCGCGATCCGCAGGCTCCACAGCCCGATCTTTCAGCAATCAAAGGCAAAATGCCACTTCTAGGCGTTTGTTTTGGCGCACAGTATCTCTCGCATCATTTTGGCGGAGAAGTACTTCCGTCCAATACCAGAGAATACGGTCGTGCGCACCTCACTTACCTCGATACCAACAACGTGCTCACCAAAGGCATGACCGAAGGCTCTCAAGTCTGGATGTCTCATGGCGATACCATCAAGAAAATACCTGCCAATTACCAAATCATTTGCTCTACCCACGACGTAGAAGTAGCGGGTTACGCTATTGAAGGCGAGCAAACTTTCGGTATTCAGTTTCATCCGGAAGTGTATCACTCCACAGAAGGCAAGACGCTTTTGCAAAACTTCATTGTCGATGTTTGCCACTGTGCCTGCGACTGGACCCCCGACTCCTTCATTGAAGAAACCACCGCGCGCTTGCAAGCCCAACTCGGCGAAGACAAAGTCATTCTCGGTCTTTCTGGCGGTGTAGATTCTTCTGTTGCTGCCGTGCTCTTGCACAAGGCTATCGGACCGAACCTCCACTGCATTTTTGTCGACAACGGTTTATTGCGCAAAAACGAATATGAAGAAGTTTTGGCCTCTTACCAAGGTATGGGGCTCAACGTGAAGGGCGTCAATGCTTCGGAGCGTTTTTATAGCGCACTGAGCGGCCTCACCGATCCAGAACTCAAAAGAAAAGCCATCGGAAAAGTATTTGTCGACGTATTTGACGAAGAATCCAAGCTGGTTGAGAACGCCAAATGGCTGGGCCAAGGCACCATCTATCCGGACGTCATCGAGTCGGTTTCTGCCACTGGCGGCCCTTCTCAAACCATTAAATCTCACCACAACGTAGGCGGTTTGCCAGACTACATGAAGCTTCAGGTGGTAGAACCGTTGCGTTTGCTCTTCAAAGACGAAGTGCGTCGCATTGGCCGTTCTTTACAAATAGACGAGCGCATTCTTGGGCGTCATCCTTTCCCGGGTCCGGGTCTTGGCATCCGTATTTTAGGTGAAGTCACTGCCGATAAAGTCCGTATTTTGCAAGAAGTAGACGCCATTTTCATCAATGGCCTCAAAGAAGACAACCTTTACAACGATGTCTGGCAAGCTGGCGCTATCTTCTTACCAATCCAATCCGTTGGTGTCATGGGCGATGAGCGTACCTACGAAAACGCAGTGGCGCTCAGGGCCGTTAGCTCTACCGATGGCATGACCGCCGACTGGTGTCATTTGCCCTACGAGTTTTTAGCCAAAATATCCAACCGCATCATCAACCAAGTGCGCGGCATCAATCGCGTTACTTATGACATCAGCTCCAAGCCACCAGCCACCATTGAATGGGAATAAAATGAGAATTTTGCTATCCATCTGCTGTTGCTTCTTGCTTACATTTTTGGTAAGGGCTCAGGCTTTGCCGATCGTCGAAAAGGATGGTCAAAAATTTTATCAATACGTGCTGCCCGAGGGCCAGAGCCTGACCCAGTTGCAAACCTTGTTCAAATGCGACGCTGACCAATTATTGGCGCTGAACCCCGGTTTGGAACGCGGCTTAGTGGCTGGTCAAACCATTCTGGTGCCGGTTTTGCGCGGTCCAATTGTTCACAAAGTAACGCCCCAGCAAACGCTCTTTGCGGTTTCGCGACTATATGAAGTGCCTGTAGATTCGCTATACAGCTGGAACCCGAGTGCGCGCTCAGGTTTGAAAGTCGGGCAACAATTGGTGCTCAAAAATATGGTCTTGCCCTTCCAGGTCAACGGCGCAAACCCAGCGCCAATTGTCACCAGTTCGGATACATTTGCGCACAAACTCACCGATTCCATCATCAAGCACACCGTTTTGGAAAAAGAGAACCTGTACGCCATTTCCAAGCGCTATATGGTGCCCGTGGATTCCTTAATGGCGCTCAACAAACTGACTTCTTCGCGCGTGAGCCCTGGTCAACAAATCTTGGTGCCCATCCAAAAAGTCAAAACCACATCTGTTCCGGTGCAAGCTGTTCCGGCTCCTGCGCCCAAAGCAACGACCAGCGCCTTTCGCTTCCCGGTTGCTCCAAAAGCACACTACAACATCGCTGTATTTTTACCATTTGCCCTCGACTCCGCTGCGGGCCAAAACCGTTTTGTAGCTGCCGCTGCCCTAGATTACTACATGGGTATGAAAATGGCGCTCGACAGCCTTAAAAACCTTGGTTTTTCTGCAGATATCCGCGTTTTTGACGACAACGCCTTGAGTCCTTCATTAGAAGCTGTGCTGCGCAGTTCCGACATGAACGGCATCGACCTCATCTTTTCGCCTTTGCAAGAAAAGCAAGCCAAAATTGTCGCTACTTATGCCAAAGAAAAAGGCATTCCGGTTGTATTTCCAGTACAAATGTCGGTGCCGCTTGCGCAAATGGCAAGCAATTTCATGGCCTACACGCCTTCGGACGCAGCCTTGGTAGAAAACCTTGCGCTGCAGTTGCATCAAAAATACCAAGGGTACACCGTGGTACTCATCAATAGCCCTTTGGCTGCAGATCAGCTCTTAGAACAAAAATTCAAGACCGCTTTTGCCAGCGTGCCTACCACAAAATCCAAACTCAAATTGCAAGAAGCGTCCTGGACTACTTATCAAAAATACAAACCCATTGGAGGGCCACAACTATTGGTCAGCTTCAGTTCTGAGCGCGCAAAGGTCGTGGGCTTGCTCAAAGCAAGCGCGTTGGACAGCAATGTAATGGTAGTAGGTCAAAAAGACTGGCTCGATTTCAAAGAACTCGATGCACCGCAAGTCAGAGACCAAGCTTTTTTGGTGGCGCTCCCGAGTTATTTCAATTACCACGACACCCAAATTATTCCTTTTCACAAAGCTTACCGCAAGCGCTACAACGCCGATCTTTCCAAAATGGCTTGCTTGGGCTACGACCTCACTTTGCACATCGGCAAACAACTGCTTGGCAACGCTGCGCCTCAGCAGGGGCTCATCAGCAACATGAATTTACGCAACAGCGCAAACGGTTTGTTTATCGAAAATAACGCCGCGGTTGTTGTTCCCTACAGAAATGCCCAACTGTTAGTACCCCATCATGAATAAAACAGAAATTGCCGAGCGCTACAGAGCGCTACAATTGCATATTTGTCAAGCACTCGAAGCACTCGATGGCCAAGCTACTTTTCAAGAAGATACCTGGCAACGCGAAGAGGGTGGGGGCGGCCATACGCGCACGCTCCAAGGTGGCCGCATTTTAGAAAAAGCAGGTGTTGCATTTAGTGCGGTCCATGGCCCGGTTACTGCCGCCATGAAACAACAACTCGGCCACGAAGGCGAGGTCTTTTTTGCAACAGGCGTATCCATTGTTTTGCATCCGCGCCATCCGCGCCATCCGATCATGCACATGAACGTGCGTTATTTTGAACTCGAAGACCACACCTATTGGTTTGGCGGTGGCATAGACCTCACGCCACACTTTGTAGACCTCGACCACGCTAAAATGTTCCACCGGTCTTTAAAGGAAGTTTCTGACCGCTATAACCCTGATTTTTATCCCCAATTCAAAGAATGGGCAGATCGTTACTTCTTTTTGCCACATCGCGGCGAATCTAGAGGGGTAGGTGGTATCTTTTTTGATCAACTCACCGAGCAAAAGTCCAAGCTAAGTAAAGTCCAGCTTTTTAATTATTGTGAAGATTTAGGTCGTTTGTTTCCTGTTGTTTATAGCCAACAAGTGGAAGATGTAGTGTTGCAAGAACCCACGGCAGCGGAGCTTTCTTGGCAGGCGCTCAGAAGAGGTCGATATGTCGAGTTCAATTTACTCCACGACCGCGGCACCAAGTTTGGCATTTACTCTGGTGGGCGCACCGAATCTATTTTGATGAGTATGCCGCCAATGGCCAATTGGGTTTACAACCAAGAGCCAAACGAGGGTTCTGAGGAACAAAAAACCCTGAGTTTCCTCAGGGCTTTTCACGAATTTTGCTAAGCGCATTTGCGCCTCTTATTTTATTTTTTGGTGAGCGTGAGGTAGTCTGTGCCGCCACCACCGCCAGAAACATCAATCAGCTTGATTTCTGTATCGGTATAAGAAATGATGTCCCAGTCATCGGAGAGGTCGTCTAGTTTGTTGCCGACATTGAAATTCATATTGAAATCGAGGTCGTCGAGGCTGTCGTCGTTGCTGTTGGAGTCTGTAATAGACCATGTGCCGGCGTATGGCGAGGAGCTGCTAAGTAGGTCGGCGCCATTCAGTACGCCGCCCGTCAAGAAATTGAGTCTGAATGTACTGAAGTCGTTGGTTTCGTCGTTGCCGCTGTCGATGTAGCTGCTGATGATCCAAGTGCCGTCTGTCGAAATTTTAGTGATTTGTTGTTGGTTGTTTTGCCATTTGCTGCAGGCGCTTGCCATTGTAAGTAGGCCAATTGATAAAAGGATAGTTTTCATAACGCTTGTTTATTTGAAGTCTTCCGACGAGCAAAAATAATACCAAAAATCGGGTCATTACAGATCTTAATTTTATTTTATCCGATTTAACTCCGCAATATTTCTGCGCAATAACTATATTTGGCTATGCTGCAACTCAAAGCACAAAGCCAACGCCTGCAAATCATCCTCGATTTTTTAAAAGAGCAGGCCTTTATGCGCGCTTCTTTTGCGCAAATTCAGGAGCACCTCAATCAGCTGCTGCCTGCGCTTGGTCTTAGGCCTATTTCTAGAAGATCCTTAGAGTCCGATTTGCAATTTTTGAAGTCCAATTCGACCGAGCAAATCTTGCATGTACGGGTCTCCAAAAAACATTATTACCAGTTAGTGGCTAGGCCGCAGGCAGCTGTTTCAGAGGCTTTGCAGATGAGTATGCTCCAACAAATCGGCCAGCAGTTGGGTGCAAAAATGCAGGAGCCACAGCACAAGCTTCAAGATAAACTCGTTTTCAGTTTTTCGGCACTCAATGACGACGGGCAATCGCTGCAAATGGCCGCAACTTGTTTACAAGCCATCGAGCAGCAATATTTGTTACAGTTTTTGTATCAGTCTGCATTCGGGACCTACAAATCGCGTTTGCAAGTGGTGGCACCGTTGCAGGTGCGCTTTTACGAGGGTCGCTTTTACTTAGTGGCTTGTGAATGGTCTGAACGGCAGAAAACCCCCAAGCAGCAAATCAAAGTATTCGCTTTCGATCTGATTGAAAACTATGTGGCAGTGCCCGCCTTAGCCGAGCGAGAAGATGGCGCCGAGGGCGAACTACAGTATTTCTCTTGGCAGCAAATGGCCCAAGAGGTTGAGCTCAAAACGCACTTTAAGCATTGCTTGGGCATTGCGCGTTTCAAAGAAAGTATACCTGAACTGATCCGCTTGAAATTCACAGATTGGGCCATCTCTTACGTGAAATCGCGGCGCTTGCACAGCTCTCAGCGAATTGTCGTGGACAACCCGAATTATATTGTCGTCGAATTATATATTTACCGCACCTATGAACTTTCCATGCTCTTGTCTCGCTTTCGCGACTTTGGCTCAGAAGTTCGCTAAAAAAGAAACTGATGTTGATAGAAATTTGGTCGGACATCGCTTGTCCGTTTTGTTATTTGGGGCTCACGAAACTCCAACAGGCCATCCAAAATAAAGGCCTCGAAAACGAGGTGCAAATTGAATTGCGCACTTTTTTACTCAATCCAGGGCTCAAAACAGATCTTTCTAAGTCCATTTCGCAGTATTTGCACGAACACAAACAAATTCCATTAGAGCAGATTGAGGCTATGAATCACAGCATTGTGAGTCAAGGTCAAGAATATGGACTCGATTTTCAGATGCAGCAAATCAAAGTTGCCAATACGATTAAGGCACATCTCCTATTGCACGAAGCCCACGAGCAGGGGCTACAGTGGGCTTGTAAAATGCGTTTGTTAAAGGCTTATTTTTCCGAAGGAAAGAATATAGATAACCTTGAAGTGCTGCAGCAATTGGCTGCTGAAATAGGCATGAAAACCGATCACCTCGACCTCGCCATTTTAGGTGGCAAACACAGCCGCGCCTTTACTCAAGATTTGCAAGAAGCCCAAGAACTCGGCCTGCGCGGCGTCCCTTATTTTATCTTTGATCGCAAAGTGGCCATCCACGGCGCAAGGGAAGTGGTGGCGTTTGAGCAGGCGCTTTTGAGCTAAAACCCATTCATTTCTCTATACGCTTTTTTGTAGCGTTTTTTCTTGAGATTGTAGGGCATGTTGCGCACAGCTCTTCGGCAAACTTGTTTTTGCATGTTTTCTTTGATGGAACCCATTTGCCCTCGGTTGATTTGATCGGAATCCCAGATGATGGTTGCACTTTTGGCGTCGTACATTTTGAGGTCGAGTTCGACGATATTGGTGATGGGCGTCGTGTTGTTATTTATAGACGTGATGGCCATGGCAGCGGCTTCGCTGATCGGCTCGCTGATTTGGATTTGCCCATAAATGACGGCATCGACTTGAAGCAAACTGCACAAAGCGTCGTTGTTGAGGTTGGCGTTGGGGTAGCCTGCGCCGTGGAGCATCGAATTGACTTCTTCTGGGCTCAAGACCTCTGCATGCAAACTGCCGTTTCTGCTGTAAAATTGAAGGTAGCGGTAAACGCGTTGTTGGGTTTCTTCGCTTTTGAGGCGGTTGAGCTCTAGGTACTTTTCTTGATTCATCCAGATCTTGCGCTCGATATGGGCATCGATGGGCAACACGGCAATGCGATTGTGCATTTGAGAGATACCAACTACATCTGGCACTTCTTGAACGGAGACGCAACTGCTTGAGATGAAGACCAGCAAAGTGATGAGCGTAAATTTATACATGAGTTAATTTTAGGTGAGCGCAGACAAATTTAGTGCCAAAAATTGGACAAAAAAAGAGGGGGTTGCCCCCCTCACCTGATTAACAGCAATCAGAAAACTTATAAATTCCAGGTCAACTTCAATGAAGTAAGAATACCTGGTTTGATTTGTGTAAAGAATTGGTCTTCGGTACCATATGAGCGGTATACCTGCTCGGTTGCATCGTTGAGTAGGTTATTGACACGCAAACTGCAGTCAAATTGCTTCTCTTTTCCAAATTTCTTGTTCACGCTGAGGTTTAGAGAATGGAAAGGTACAGTGTACACATCTGGTCTGTCGACAATACCAACAAAATAGAGCGTAGGGCCCTGAACGTTGTAGAATACAGCCATTTCAAATTTGTCTAGGAAGCCTTCTTTTTTCTTTGGATTGTATACCAAACCTGCATTGATCACATAAGGTGCTTGACCTGCCATTTTGCGGTAGCGATCCACTACTTGTCCTTCTCGCGCATTTTCTACACGACTTTCGTACTCAATCGCATTGAGTTCGATTTTGGAATCAACGATAGTTAGG
This sequence comes from Crocinitomicaceae bacterium, assembly GCA_030730025.1. GTDB lineage: Bacteria > Bacteroidota > Bacteroidia > Flavobacteriales_D > Crocinitomicaceae > UBA952. The sequence continues at coordinate 5,824 of JANQWC010000018.1, read as the reverse complement.
TTCGTGATGATATCAAAATATTTGAGTTTGTCAGAAATGAAAAGAAGATCAGAACGGTACTCGAGTTCTCCACCAATAACCTGTCCGTCGCCCACATTGCGCGGTTGGAAAGATCCATCTTGAACCGCATATTGGATGATTTCGATTGGATTGATAAATTTCTTATAAAATCCAGATACAGAAAAAGTTTTGCCTTTTTTCGGCATGATTTCATAACGCAAGTCAAAGTTGTGAATATCTGTACTCACAAGATTGCCGTCCCAATAAACTTGAGTAGGGGAGAGTGAGTCTTTGAATAAACCCCCGATGAACGTACGACCTGTCAGTGGATCAAATATTTCGGCAAATGACAATTCTTTGAACGACGGACGTGCAATTGTTTTGCTGTAAGAAAGTCGGATGTTTTGCTCATCGGTTTGGCTGTACACAAAATTAAGCGAAGGGAAAAAGCCTAGATTTTCCAATACTTTTTGATTGAATAACTGGTTTTGCCCAAGCTGATCTTGCCCTGTGTAGCGGTGTACGTAGTATTCAGTACGCAAGCCCATCACTGATTTGAGGCGGTTACTTAATTCAAATTCAAGTGCAGTATAGCCGGCAGTGTTGGTGATATTCGAAGAGAATTGGTTAGGATTGACTGGAATAAAAGGTGCTTCATAGGTTACACCTGTTGTGACGTCTCCGTTGTAAGGCCAGAGGTTTGCTTCAGTAAAGAGCTCGTCGGGGTTGCCAGTAAGTGGAATGTCACCGCGCACATTGATCATGAAATTGCGGATAACGTAGTCGCGGGTTTTATAGGTGTTGGCAGCACCAAATTTCCATTTGGCGTCTTCGCCTAAGAATTTTATTTTTCTTTCGAAATCCACTTTAGAAGAAAGGTTGTCTTCTTGGAGTTCACGCCAAATGCGCTCTGGAAATCCTGTTTCGGTAGAAATAGCAAAGCCGTTGCCGCGGTACTCATATCGGGTAATGCGGTTGTCTGGATCGTTTATAGTAGAACGCGTTGGTGAAATGTTCCATTCGATTTTCCATTTCTCATTTTCTGAACGGTGTAAGCCCGATAACTGAATGTTGGTGAGTCCTTTTTGACTGTAAGAAAGGTTGTGCTGAAAAGCATTAAAGTCTGCACCTTGGTCTTTAGATGTGTAGTCAAAAATACCGGCACTTGATTCTCCATTTTGTAAGTGAAGGGCGTTGAGTTGTATTTTATAGGTCTTTCCTTTGATGGCAACACCTCCTAGCACTGCAGCAAGAACGTTGTTGACGCCAAGGCTACCTTTTTGAATGACGCGTTCCTCCATTTCGTTTACGGTGTTGTCTCCACTTAGGCCATAACGACCGTAAGTAACTTCATCGTAGTACTCTGTATTATTCGAGTAGTTAAAAGCAAACTGATAACCGATTGTATAGTTTTCTTTTTTCTTTTGATCGGCTAAAGTAAACCCAAGACCCATGTTCATGAGACTCATTTGCTTGAGGGCCGCCAAATTAGGATTAAATGCACGTAGGATGTCCTGATAACGTTGGCCATTTTCTGAATTTGGATTACCTACAACTTGTGCAAATAACGGGATATTGCTAATGGCAGGTATTTCTCTTGTACCGTCGTCAAAACCTAAGAAATCTAGCTTTCCGCCAGCATAGTTCAGGTAGTCTTTGTTAAAGTGAAAATTCGGGTTGAACCCGCCTGATGCAAAAACACTTGTTACTTTTTTATCGGCAAAACTCTTGAGACCGATATCGATGATGCCTCCTGAAAAATCTGCAGGCAATTCGGCAATAAAGGTTTTATTGACGATGAGGTTGTCGATGACGTTCGTTGGGAAGATATCCATTTGCAAGGTATTGCGGTCAGGGTCAAGACCAGGGATATCCATACCGTTGAGTACCGTTTTGTTATAGCGGTCTCCGATACCACGAATAAATACATATTTTCCATCGGCTACAGAAACACCTGTAACACGACGCATGGCAGAAGCTGCATCGTTGTCGCCGGTATTGCGAAAAGCTGCGCTGGAAATACCATCGATCATGTTGGGTGATTTGAGCTTCATACTGAGCATGGCGCCTTCAGTATTTTTCTTTTGTTCGCGCTTGATGACAATATCTTTGGTGGTTTGGACTTTTGAGTTAAGGCCGTAAGCATCGAGAATAGTAATTTGGTCTGCGCTGACGCTCACATCTGAAATGCTATCGTTTTGATATGCGGCCATTTTAAACTTTAAGGTATAAGTTCCGGGTTCGCACTTGAGTTCGAACTTGCCTTCTATATCTGTTATGGTTAAAAACGAGGTCCCTTTTGCTTGAACTTTTACACCTTGTAAGAACTCAGAGTTGTTCAAGTCAAAAATACTCCCGCGAATAATACCAGTCTGAGCAATTGAGTAAGAACTAATGGAAATAAGTAAGAGGAGAAAAATAGATTTCATGATTGCTGTTAAATGCTGTTAATGCTGTTAATGCTGAAGATGCTGTTAAATAGGAAAACCCGCAGTGAGAACTGCGGGTTTTTTAAAATCAATAGTTGGAATTAAAATGCAAGATTACCGCTAACACTAGCCCAAGTCCAGCTTGAGAATGCAGTTAAGTTTGCACCTACTGTGTTCGCTCCAGCAGCAACGTCACTTGCGTGAACATCTGTACCACCTTTGAAAACTGCTGTCAAGGCAACACCTGTAGGAAGTGTAGCTTGAAGGTTGCTGAAAGTAAGGTCGCCAGCAGCGAACGTTACATCAGAACCTGTAGACAATGAAAGGTCACCACGGCCATCTGTAGCTGGGTCAGGGAAACCGAAGAAATAGATGTTGTTGAATGCGCCACGTGCAGAAGAACGGAAGTCACCTAACTCAGCAACTGACGATCCTTTGATGGTACCGTTTGTTAAGGTATGACTAGCAAGTAATGAGCCTTCTGGACCGTCGATTTCTAAAGCGTGGTCAGTTTGGCCACCTGCAACGATTACGAAGTTGTTAAGTGTACCTGCCCAAGCTTGGTCTGTATCGATACAGTCGTCACCAGCGTTCCATACTAAAGCGTTGGTTACGTTTACTGTACCACCGAAAAATTCGATACCGTCGTCTTGGTTTGCAACGATTTCTACGTTCTCGATAACCGTACCGTTACCAACACCACCAAGTGTAAGGCCATTGATTTCGTTACCTTCACCGATGTTTGCACCACCGTGACGGATAGATACGAATTTCACAACACCTGAGTTATCAGCAGCATCAGAACCTCCGTAAAGACCGTTCGGGTCAGAAGCAGGGATACCTTCGATTTGTACTGAAGATGCATCTGCAGAAATAGGTGCATTACCCATGATCAATAATCCACCCCAAAGACCACTTAATGTAGGATCTAAGTTAGGACTAGCGATTTGACCTGGTTGGATTTCGTCAGCAATAGAAGTAAAGATGATTGGTGAAGCTGCTGTACCAACTGCGTTGATTTTAGCGTTGCGAGCAATGATGAGTGCTGTTGCGTTTGCACCAGTACCTGCTTGCCCTTTGATGATTGTACCTGGCTCGATAGTAAGTGTTGCTCCGTTTGTAACTGCAATACGTGAACCTAAGATCCAAATTTTATCACTTGTCCAAGTTGTGTTGGCAGTTATGTTTTCAGTGATAACAACTTCGTTTTCTGCTGGAGCATAAACGCAAGATCCGTCGTCTTTTTTCGCTGACTCACTGTAGTTGAGGGCAGTTGGGTCAGTACAACCTTTCTTCTGACAGCTCGAAAAAGAGAGCGTAAGTGCTGAAGCGGCTGCTACAAGTGTTAATGTTTTTTTCATCTTTTGAGTTTTTAAAAATTTGTTTGACAAAATTCCGTAAACATTTCTCTAAGAAGATTAAATGAAAGTTATCCAATCTTTAAAAATCAAAAGCTTTATGTTAAGCCATTGTTAATCCATTGCAGATTTAGGTCGGGCATAGGTAAAGCGTTCCAAAAGTTGCGGTTGTGCATAGCCGTCTAGGCCATTGATTGCCACAACTTTACCTTTGTCGAGTTGCAGCCAGTTGTCAGGACTGAGGAGTTCTTCTTCATAGAAAATAGCTTCGATTGACGCAATGACATGAATACAGCCATTTTCTTCAATGAGGTATTCGTTGACATATTTGCACAACAACTTGACTGGGCTCCCCTTGACAAAAGGAACTGGGCAGCCGCCGTGATACACAGGGTCTAAGTTGGTCATGTCGAACTCACTGATTTCTTCGGGGTAATTGGCAGAGGTGTGGTGGGCGTCGGCAATTTGGTCGGCCGAGATATGATTGACGGAGAAATAGCCGTATTCCTTAATGTTTTTGTAGGTGTGGCGAGGTACTGTGGTCGGCCGCAAAATAAAACCGATTAGTGCTGGGTCGCTACCTAAGTGCGTGATGCTCGAAAACACAGCAACATTTGTTTTTCCCTCGTTGGAGATGGTAGCGATGAGGTTGGCAGATTTGTAACCCGTGCAGCTATTGACGAGGTTCAGGCGCTCAATGCGTCCCATTTTTTCGATTTCGGGGCGGTCTATTCTGATCAATGACATTATTGAAATAAAGTTAAGATTTCTCAATGGAACAAAGGCAAAGCAATTAAAGTTTTACTTAACGTAAAAAACTTACGATCTAGGGCCGTAATTTTATAGCAAACTTCATTTGATGACCCTACTTGTTCCCGCATTATTGACTTTCAATTTACTGATCGCGCTACTGATTTATGCGCATCTACGCCGTCAAAAAGAAGGTCGCTCCGAAGCGCTCATCAAAGAAATGCTCAGCGCCCAATTCAAAGAAAACCGCCAAGAATTGTCTGAAGCACTGCGCCAGAACCGCGAAGAACTCACAAGGCAGCTCAAGGACAATCGCGAAGAACTCTCAGGCTCACTTAAAATTTTAACAGACACCATGGCCCTGCGCCAAGGAGAACTCATCAAAAGCACGGAGGCCAAACTTGAAAAAATGCGCGAAACCGTCGACGAAAAACTCCACAAAACCCTAGAGGAGCGCTTGGGGCAATCTTTCAAATTGGTGTCGGAGCGCTTGGAGGCGGTACAAAAAGGCCTGGGAGAAATGCAGACCTTGGCCAGTGGGGTAGGCGACCTCAAAAAAGTACTGAGCAACGTCAAAACCCGCGGGGTCTTGGGCGAAATCCAGTTGGGTAATATCCTAGAGCAAATTATGGCACCCGAACAATACGAGGCGAATGTCAAGACCAAAAAAGGTTCCAATGACCACGTCGAATTTGCCATCAAACTTCCCGGCAAAGACGACCTCGGCCAAGAAGTGTACTTACCCATTGACGCCAAATTTCCGCAAGAAGACTACGTACGCCTACAAACGGCCTACGACAGCGCCGACCTCGCCGGTATAGATAGCGCGAGCAAAGCACTATCGGCCAGCATCAAAAAATTCGCCAAAGACATCCGAGACAAATACATAGATCCGCCGTACACTACTGATTTTGGCATCATGTTCTTGCCGCTCGAAGGGCTGTTTGCAGAAGTGGTGCGCCAACCAGAACTCGTGGCCATTTTGCAGCGCGAATACAAAATCATCGTCACGGGCCCCACTACATTGGCCGCCATGCTCAACAGCCTGCAAATGGGCTTCAAGACCCTCGCTATTCAAAAACGCAGCAGCGAAGTCTGGCAAATTCTCGGCGCCGTCAAAACCGAATTCACCAAGTTTGGAGGGGTCTTGGAAAAAGCGCGCAAGAAAATCTCAGAAGCCGACGACGAACTCGAAAAACTCGTCACCACCCGCACCAATGTCATGCTCACTAAATTGCGCAAGGTGGAGGAATTGCCAGCGGCAGAGAGCCAGCAGTTGTTGGGTGG
>JANQWC010000017.1 GCA_030730025.1 Crocinitomicaceae bacterium | reverse complement strand
GCGTCCCGAAGCAATTTGTACAGCTCTTGTAGCTGACAAAATAGATAAAAATGCCGGTTGCTCTGTGGGGGCGACGTTGGCGAAGCCGTAAAAAAATGTTTGCAAATCTTCAACTTCAAAATAACAAATTAGCTGTAGTTGGTCTTGGCTATGTGGGTTTACCTATTGCTTTGGCGTTTGCCAAAAAAATCAAAGTCATTGGTTTTGACATCAATGCTGCACGCATTGCCCAAATGCAAAACCACCAAGACCCCAGCAGAGAACTCAGCGCAAGCGCTTTTGAAGATTGCCAAATAGAGTTTACAGATCAAATTGCTACACTCTCTCAGGCTTCTTTTTTTATTGTGGCAGTACCCACGCCCATAGACGCCATGAATTTGCCCGACCTCAAACCTCTTTTGAGTGCCACGCGCACAGTAGGGCAGGCACTGAAGAAAGGAGACTACGTGGTGTTTGAATCTACGGTTTACCCAGGTTGTACAGAAGAAGACTGCATTCCGCTTTTAGAAGCCGTTTCTGGCCTCAAATTCAATGAAGATTTCAAGGTGGGCTACTCACCAGAGCGCATCAACCCCGGAGACAAACAACACACCCTGCAAAACGTCATCAAAATTGTATCGGGCTCTTGCGCCGTCTCTTTAGAAGAAATTGCCAAAGTTTACGAATTGGTAGTAGATGCTGGGGTGCACCGCGCACCGAGTATCAAAGTAGCCGAAGCCGCCAAAATAGTCGAGAACACCCAGCGCGATGTCAACATCAGTTTGGTCAATGAGCTTTCGATCATTTTCAATAAAATGGGCATCAATACCTATGACGTATTAGAAGCTGCAGGCACCAAATGGAACTTCCTTAAATTTTACCCAGGCTTGGTGGGTGGGCATTGCATTGGCGTAGACCCTTACTATTTGGTTCACAAAGCCATGCAAGTGGGTTACCACAGCAAAGTCATCAACTCTGGGCGTTATGTCAACGACTCTATGGGCTTTTACATTGGCAAGCAAACCGCTAAAAAAATCATTGCCCAAGGCAAAATGATCCAAGAAGCCCGCGTATTGGTGATGGGTTGTACGTTCAAAGAAAACGTCTCAGACATCCGCAACTCAAAGGTTATTGATGTGGTGCGCGAGTTGGCTTCGTTCCAAATTAGCGTAGATATCATAGACCCTTTTGCCGATGCCGCCGAACTCATGCACGAATACGGCGTAGGCCTGAGCGCAGCAGCACAAGGCCCCTACGACGCCATAGTTGTGGCGGTCAATCACGAACAATATACCCAACTGACTGAAGCCGACTTCAAAGCTTTGCTCAAAGACAACCAAGGCTTGTTGGTAGATATCAAAGGCATCTTTAGAGGCCAAATCAAAGATTTGGCATATTGGTCTTTGTAAATAGTTTAAACACGCTTATTGCTCCACAAGAAAATGATTTCAAAAAGTTCAAAAATATACATCGCTGGGCATAGAGGTATGGTTGGTTCAGCTATCTGGAGAACCCTTACCCAAAAAGGGTATACCAACCTCATTGGCCAAACAAGCCAAGAACTAGACCTGCGCAATCAACAGGCGGTCAAAGATTTTTATGCCACCCAAAAACCAGCTGTAGTCATAGACGCTGCTGCAAGGGTAGGGGGCATTTTAGCCAACAACAATTTTCCTTATCAGTTCTTGATGGAGAACATGCAAATCCAGAACAACCTCATAGACGGCGCCTTTCAACAAGGCATCGACAAATTCATCTTTTTAGGCAGTTCTTGCATATACCCTAAATTTGCTCCGCAGCCCTTAAAAGAGGAGTATTTGCTGACCAATTCATTGGAACCTACCAATGAGTGGTATGCGGTGGCCAAAATCACTGGCGTTAAAGCCTGTGAAGCCATACGCAAGCAATTCAACAAAGACTACGTGAGCCTCATGCCTACCAATTTGTATGGCCACTACGATAACTTTGATTTAGAGACCTCTCATGTCTTGCCCGCCATGATCCGCAAGTTTCACGAAGCAAAAAACAATCATAACGCACCCGTTACCCTGTGGGGTTCGGGCACACCCATGCGCGAGTTTCTTTTTGTAGACGACATGGCCGAGGCCGTGGTATACGCATTAGAAAACACCCTTCCCGAGCACCTCTACAACGTAGGTTCGGGTACCGATGTAAGCATCAAAGAACTGGCCCAAACCATCCAAAAAGCAGTTGGCCACCAAGGTGAAATCATCTGGGACCAAACCAAACCCGACGGCACGCCCAAAAAGCTCATGGATGTTTCAAAAATGAAAACAATAGGTTGGTCTGCCAGCACCTCTTTACAAGATGGCATTGCAAAAACGTATGCTTGGTTTTTGGCAAATATAGACAGCTTCAAAGAAGTAAAAATTTAAGATTCAAAAGCGTATAATGATATGAAAACAGCACTTATCACAGGAATCACAGGTCAGGACGGCTCTTATTTAGCCGAGCTACTACTTGAAAAAGGATATCAAGTACATGGCGTCAAAAGAAGAGCTTCGTCTTTCAATACGCAGCGCATTGACCACATCTACCAAGACAAGCACGCCAACCACGTTAATTTCAAGTTGCATTACGGCGACCTCACAGACTCTACAAATATCATTCGCATTATTCAAGAGGTACAGCCCGACGAGATCTACAACCTCGGCGCGATGTCTCACGTGAAGGTTTCTTTCGACTCTCCTGAATATGTAGCCAACGTTGACGGTATAGGCACACTCCGCATCTTAGAAGCGGTTCGCATCCTTGGCTTAGAGCAGAAAACACGCATTTACCAAGCTTCCACCTCAGAATTATATGGTGGTTTGGCTGAAAACAAAAATGAACAGGGTTTCTACGATGAGCAATCACCGTTTTACCCACGCTCACCCTACGGTGCAGCGAAAATCTACGGCTTTTGGATCACCAAAAATTACCGCGAAGCCTACAACATGTTTGCTTGTAA
>JANQWC010000016.1 GCA_030730025.1 Crocinitomicaceae bacterium | reverse complement strand
GCTGACCCCTACATTATCAGTGTAGTGCTCTAACCAACTGAGCTACGGGACTATTAAAAAACATAGTTCCCTACTAGCTCTTTCCCGTAGGGAGGACTCTCGCTTTCGCATTAATATTATCGAGAAATAGAAAACAACATTTCCAATCTTAAAAACCACATAACATCGGCTCTCCTTCTGTTTTTGTTTTCTCTAGAAAGGAGGTGTTCCAGCCGCACCTTCCGGTACGGCTACCTTGTTACGACTTAACACCAGTTACTAGTTTTACCCTAGGCAGCTCCTTGCGGTTACCGACTTCAGGCACCCCCAGCTTCCATTGTTTGACGGGCGGTGTGTACAAGGCCCGGGAACGTATTCACCGCGCCATGGCTGATGCGCGATTACTAGCGATTCCAGCTTCATGGAGTCGAGTTGCAGACTCCAATCCGAACTGAGATTGGCTTTAGAGATTCGCATCCGGTCACCCGGTAGCTGCCCTCTGTACCAACCATTGTAGCACGTGTGTGGCCCAGGACGTAAGGGCCGTGATGACTTGACGTCGTCCCCGCCTTCCTCACTACTTGCGTAGGCAGTTTCTTTAGAGTCCCCGACATTACTCGCTGGCAACTAAAGATAGGGGTTGCGCTCGTTGCGGGACTTAACCCAACACCTCACGGCACGAGCTGACGACAGCCATGCAGCACCTTGCAAGTTGTCCGAAGACTGACATGTTTCCACATCATTCAACTTGCATTTAAGCCCTGGTAAGGTTCCTCGCGTATCATCGAATTAAACCACATGCTCCACCGCTTGTGCGGGCCCCCGTCAATTCCTTTGAGTTTCAACCTTGCGATCGTACTCCCCAGGTGGATTACTTATCACTTTCGCTTAGTCTCCGACTGTATATCGCCGAAAACGAGTAATCATCGTTTACAGCGTGGACTACCAGGGTATCTAATCCTGTTTGATCCCCACGCTTTCGTCCCTGAGCGTCAATCCAGGCCTAGTGAGCTGCCTTCGCTATCGGTGTTCTGTGTAATATCTATGCATTTCACCGCTACACTACACATTCCGCCCACTCCGACCGAATTCAAGACTTACAGTATCAATGGCAGTTCTATCGTTAAGCGATAGGATTTCACCACTGACTTATAAATCCGCCTGCGGACCCTTTAAACCCAATGATTCCGGATAACGCTTGCACCCTCCGTATTACCGCGGCTGCTGGCACGGAGTTAGCCGGTGCTTATTCATTTGGTACCTTCAGCTCTCTACACGTAAAGAGGTTTATTCCCAAATAAAAGCAGTTTACAACCCATAGGGCATTCTTCCTGCACGCGGCATGGCTGGTTCAGGCTTGCGCCCATTGACCAATATTCCTCACTGCTGCCTCCCGTAGGAGTCTGGTCCGTGTCTCAGTACCAGTGTGGGGGACCACCCTCTCAGGCCCCCTACCTATCGTAGCCATGGTGAGCCGTTACCTCACCATCTAGCTAATAGGACGCATGCCCATCTTATACCGCAATGCTTTAACTGTCTGACCATGCGATCAAACAGTACTATGGGGGATTAATCCGAATTTCTCCGGGCTATACCCCAGTATAAGGTAGGTTGCATACGCGTTACGCACCCGTGCGCCGGTCGTCAGCAATTAAGCAAGCTTAATCCTGCTACCCCTCGACTTGCATGTGTTAGGCCTGCCGCTAGCGTTCATCCTGAGCCAGGATCAAACTCTCCGTTGTATAATAACTTCGAATTTTAAGAGCTCGAGTATGTTTGTTTTTATTCTTAAAAACGCTGTTTCCTTATTTCTCAATACTTCAAAGAACTTGTCTTATGTAATCAGTAAGAACTCCCGCTCTTACTCATCTTTACTCTTTTAATCTTCCCGTTTGTGTCAGACCGTTGTCTCAATTGCGGGGTGCAAAGATATGTACTCTTTTTCGTTCCGCAATGCTTTTTTGAAAGAAATTTTAATTTTTTTTCAATCAAAAATCTAACTGTTTGATTTATAGCAGTATTTATGAGAGGCGTTCGATAACCTTTTTCAAGGATACAACGCATTCGCTGCTGAGCAGTGCCGAAAGGGTGTGTTCAGACACGACAAAGACAGGCACCTCTAGAATGTGTTCTGGGAGGTCTGCTATATAATAGGTGTTGTTTTCTGCAGCGCAAAGCACCCAATGTTGTTTGTTTAGATAACCGGCATCCCAAGTTGCCAAAGCGACAGCCACACCTATCGTAAACTGCGCTTTTGGCGTCCAAGTACCTTTAAATTGCGCTTCAGCTAGGAACAAACCGATTTGATCGGTCAAGATGCGCTGCGCTGAACTGGGCAAATGCTTAAAGGAGGGAATGATTTGTTGAAGGAGAAATAGATCATTGGTAGAAAGCTGCACGCGCTCGACCCTATTGTTATTGGTTCTTGCTAAGGCAAACCATTTGCGCATAGCCACGAGCAATAAGAAGAGTACAACAAAGCCATCGATTTTGGCCAAGAATATGAATCCTGACCAGATGAAGACCGGAACCAGAATTAATAGACCAGCGAAAAGCGGGATCCAAAAAGAAAAGCGGTAACTATTCAGCGATCCATTTGTCATTGCGCATTTCTCCTTTAATGGTGACGTTTTTGGTACGGGCGTAATCTTCGGCGGCGACGAGCATTTGCTCACGGGTATCTCTGCGTATTAAGATGGCTGAAGAACCTTGCGATTTAACTTCTATATAGAATCCGTTGCGTAGTCTGGCTGGTTTAGTTGGAGGTCTTCCCATGTTGAAATTGTATTTAAATTAAGTAAGAGTTTGACAATGTAACAAAAAAAACGGAATATTGTTGCCTTTTGCAAACAAAAATCATGCCCCAATTGATATTGTCATGAAAGAATTAACTTTGCGGCATGATACAATTTGAACGGCTCGGCTACTTTTTACCACAAGGTTATCTTTTCTCCAACGTCAACCTCCAAATCAACAAAGGAGATAAAGTAGGGCTCGTCGGAAAGAACGGTGCTGGAAAGTCCACCTTATTGCGTATTTTATCGGGAAGCGTTCAGCCATCAGACGGGCAGGTACATCAGTCCAAGAACCTAAAGTTGGGCTTCTTGACCCAAGATATCCATATCGATTCGGATAAAAGCGTCTACGACTTCCTCTTCTACTCTAACGAGCAGCTCAATGAAATTCGCGAGCGCTTAGATCACATCAATAATGAACTGACGATCCGCACAGATTACGAAGCTGAAAGTTATTTAGCAATGCTCGACGAACTCAGCGACCTCAATCACCGCTTTCAGGTACTAGAAGGTTATCAGTGGGAAGAAAAAATCAAAGCAACCCTAGAAGGCCTTGGTTTTAGCTTGATCGATCAGCAAAAAATGATTGCCCAATGTTCGGGCGGATGGAAAATGCGCGCAGAATTAGCACGGATATTGGTCAACACGCCAGACATCCTTCTTTTAGATGAGCCTACCAATCACCTCGATATCATTTCCATTAGTTGGTTAGAACAATATTTACAGCGTTTTGAAGGCGCTGTTATTTTGATTTCTCACGACCGCTTGTTTTTAGACAATGTCAGTACGCGAACTTTAGAGATTTCTCGTCAGCAAATTTTTGACTTCCCATATGCCTATTCTAAATATAAAGAATTGCGCGCAGAGGAAATGGAAAGACTCGAACAAGCCAAAAAACAGCAAGACAAAGACATCAAACACGCGGAGGAACTCATCGAAAAATTTCGGGCCAAGAAAAACAAAGCTGCCTTTGCGCAATCTTTGATCAAGAAACTAGATAAAACAGAGCGCATTTCTGTAGAAAAAGACCAAGTTGCCAAACTTAAATTGCGCTTTCCTTTAGCGGTTCAACCTGGCAAATGGGTATTGGAGCTCAATCAGATCGGTAAGAGTTATGATGCGCGTTGTTTGTTTAAGGAAGTTTCTATCACGATTGGTAGAGGTGAAAAAATTGCGCTACTAGGCCCGAATGGCGTCGGAAAATCTACCTTACTCAAGGCCATCATGAGTAATATTACCCACGATGGAGAAGTCATACTCGGACACAACGTTCAGATTTCTTACTTTGCACAAGACCAGGCAGAGAAGCTCGATCCGAAACTCAGCATCTACGACACTGTAGACCTCGTCGCTAAAGGAGATTTGCGCAAAGACCTGAGAAGCATCCTCGGTGCCTTTTTGTTTTCGGGAGAAGACATCGACAAAAAAGTCGGTGTGCTTTCCGGAGGGGAACGCACCAGATTGGCTTTGTGTTGCTTGTTGCTGAGCCCATCTAACTTCTTGATTTTGGATGAGCCCACCAACCACCTCGACCTCCAAAGCAAGGAAGTACTCAAGGAGGCGCTCGTACATTACGAAGGCACATTTATTATTGTATCGCACGACCGCGAATTTGTCGATGGCCTGAGCAACCGTATTTGGGACATCGAAAACCAAGGTGTCAAGATCCACCACTTTAGTTTGCATGAATACCTCACCTACAAAACGCAAAAAACACCAAGCGAAAGCGCACTAGAAACACCCAAAGAGCGCAAAAAAGAAGCCGTTCAAACGGAAGCGAGCAAACCACGCATCGATAAAGCCCAACAAAAAGCCCAGCGCGAAATCCAACAAATAGAGCAGCAAATTGACCAACAAGAAAAAGTTGTCAGCGAAATCGAAAATGAATTGGGCACTATTGACTATGAAGACAAGCAAAAATATAATGCGGTGCTCAACCGTTATGAAGATGCCAAAGCAGCAGTAGAAAAACTCTATCAAAAATGGGAAGAAAAATCGACTGTCCTATAAAGCAAGTGAAAATCATTAAATTTGACAAGTGAAACAGCTCCTCGTTTTTTGTATAGGTTTTTTATTATTGTCTGCAAAGTGCAATAATCAAAATCAGCACCCGGTTCCTTTTGTGCCGGTCGATGTAACCATAGACATCCAATTGCCAAGTTACAGCGACCTCCAAGGCGTAGGCGGCTGGACCTACCTCAACGGTGGCTCGCGGGGCATCATCGTGTACCGCAAGGGCATCGATGAATTTGTAGCCTTTGACCGCCACTCCCCTGCAGACCCAGCAGGCACTTGTCCTTTTCCATTGTATCCAGACGAGCAAAACTTCTTACAACTCATAGACTCCTGCAATAACGCCGTTTTTTCACTTTACGACGGCTCGCCAGTGAGCAACAGCATTTATGGCTTGCGACAGTACGCCACTCAATTCAACGGAAATAATTTATTGCGCGTTTACAACTAAACCATCATGGCAGATATCAAAGTAACCATTATAGACAGAGAAGGACTCGCTCACGAACTCGAGGGCCCAACCGACATGAATATGAATGTCATGGAATTGTGCAAAGCGTATGATTTGCCTGTTAAAGGCGAATGCGGAGGAATGGCGATGTGCGCTACTTGCCAATGTTACTTAGAATCTGAAACTGACTTACCAGAACAAAGCGACGCTGAACTCGATATGCTCGATCAAGCCTTTTTTGTAAAAGGAAATAGCCGCTTGGGTTGCCAAATTCATTTGAGCGATGACATCGACGGGATTGTCTTGCGCTTAGCCCCTGAACAGGACTAAACAAGCCACAGAAGTCTAGTTCAGACTTTTGGCAAATACTTTTTTGAATTTCTCGACTTTCGGACGCACCACACTCTGACAATACGGATTGCCCGGATTGTTCTCAAAGTAATTGTGGTGGTAATCTTCTGCCTCGTAATAGTTATTGATGGCTACAATTTCAGTAACGATTGGTGCATCCCATACTTTTTCGTCGCTCAAACGCTTGAGGTATTGCTGCGCTAATCTTTTTTGTTCATCGCTGTGGTAAAAAATAACCGAGCGGTATTGGGTTCCGATATCGTTGCCCTGGCGATTGAGTTGCGTAGGATCGTGAACAAACCAAAAGGCTTCTAATAACGCTTCATAAGTAATAACAGCTGGATCGAAAACAACCTGAGCTACTTCTGCATGACCTGTTTGGCCGCCACAAACTTCTTTGTAAGTTGGGTCAGTCTTGTGACCACCAGCATAACCCGGGACTACCGAAACCACGCCTTTCAAGTCTTTGAAACAGGCTTCGATACACCAAAAACAACCCGCGCCAAAGGTGGCAGTTTCTAAACTATTGTTATTTTGATTTGCTTTCATGTCGCTGGCTGAAATAAAACTGAGTGAAGCGGAATTGATGCAGTAGCGCAAACCCGTTGGGCGCGGACCATCGTCAAAAACATGCCCTAGATGCGCATCGCATTTGTTGCAGCGCACTTCTGTGCGGATCATGCCATGCGAACGGTCTGTAATTTTTTTAACGTTTCCTTGCGTAAGCCCCTCATAAAAACTTGGCCACCCGGATCCAGAATCGTATTTGGTTTTGCTTTCAAACAAAGGTGCATCGCAGGCGACGCACACATAGGTGCCTTCTTCGTGGTGATCCCAGTATTTGCCCGTAAATGGACGTTCGGTACCGCCATTGACTACATAGCAAACGTTTTCTGGCAGCGCACGGCCATTGAAGGTGTTTTGGTTTTTTGCATCATCGGGGTCTTGCTGACCACAGGCGTTTAGACTTCCTAACATAAGTATCACAAATATACGTTTCATGAACTAATAACAAACGAGAGTTGGTTTGGTTTAACTACTTTTGCCGCCATGTTCAAAAGATATAAGAAAGATTTCTGGTTATTGAGTTTCAGTATGTTTTTCTTCATGCTGAGTTTCAACCTGATCTTACCCGAAATGAATGGTTTTATCAGTAGTTTGGGTGGCAGCGGGGTCAAAGGAAGCATCATCTTTTTATTTTCAGTTGCGGCAGGCCTCTCCCGGCCCTTTGCAGGGAAATTAGCCGATTTGATAGGACGCAAAAGAAGTGTGTATATCGGGCTAGTGATTGCAATAGTTGCGAGTTTGAGTTACGCCTGGGTGGGCGGCTTAGCGATTTTTTTTGTCTTGCGCTTTACACACGGCCTGAGCGCTGGTTTTGCGCCTACAGGAGCCACTGCCCTGCTCACCGATATGCTACCACCAGGCAGAAAAGGCGCTGCCATGGGGCTCTGGGGAACGTTTATCTCACTGGGCATTGGCGTGGGGCAAGCCCTCGGTTCGTATATTTTTGCGCACAGCAATTTTGACACCCTATTTATGGCTTCAGCTGCTTTTGGCGTGCTTGCCCTTCTATTATTGAGCCCCATTAAGGAAACGCTACCTCAGCAAGCTTCATTTCATTGGCGGCAGTTATTGATCAAATGGGAAGACGTTGTGGAGCCAAGTGTCAAACCAGCTGCGCTGATCATGCTGCTTACAGCAATTAGCTCTGGTCTTATTTTCGTTTTGACACCCGATTATTCGGCCTACTTAGGCATTGCCAATAAAGGTTATTTTTTCGGAATTTATGTATTAAGCACCATTGGCATTCGCTTGGTATTTTCTTCACTTTCTGACCGCATCGGACGCAGAGAAACCATGCTCATCGGCTGCTCCCTACTCGTGTTGAGCATGATTTTACTTGGTTTTTCTGACGACATTTGGAGTTACTCGCTTGCCGCAACTATTTTTGGTTTGGCAACAGGTATTTCTAGCCCAACGCTTTTCGCCTGGACCGCCGACCTCAGTTTGGCACACCGCCGCGGCACGGGTTCGGGTACTTTATTTATTGCGCTCGAAATTGGTATTTTGATTGGTTCAGGCCTGACGTTTTTGTTCTACAATAACACCATAGAAAGCGCGCGCACTTGCCTGTTTATTGCTGCTGGTTTTGGAGGGGTGGCCTTGCTCTTTTTGCTCTTGCAAATTCAAAATGCAAAGCGCGCTAATGTTTCAAATAACGCCTAACGAGCCAATGGCCTAAATACACCAATGGTGTGAGCAGAATGGCAATCAGGATTTTGAGTAGGTAATTGGTGGGGGCAACTTCCATGTAGGTAGCCATACTCATGGCGCCTGGCAAAACAAAACCGATGTACAAAACAATATAAGAATCGATGAGTTGCGAGATGAGCGTACTGCCGGTGCTGCGCAACCAAATAAAGCGATTGCCTGTTTTATGCTTGATGCGCTCAAACAAATAAGCATCTAGGAGCTGAGAAACTAAAAATGCGACAATACTACCCACAATCACTGCTTGTGCTTGGCCAAACACCAAGTTATAGGCGGCATTGGTGGCAAGTTTGGAGCCCTTGATTTCATAAGCCGGAACAGCCATAGAAAGCCCGACAATTAAGAAGCAATAAGCGATGAGCCCCGCGGTGATCCATGAAAGCCTTCTAACTGCTTTTTGTCCGTAAAATTCGTTGAGTAAGTCGGTCAATAAAAAAACTACCGGCCAAGGTAAGATCCCGATAATGGTGACGAACGGCCCTACTTTATGTCCAAAAAAGAAACCTTCTAGCGGAATTTGAATGAGTTTATTACTGATCAGTTCTGCTGTAACTGCATTGGTGACAAATAAACCGGCTAGGGCAATAAAAAGCCATTGTCTGCGCTCGTTGAGTTGTGCTTGCTCCATGTGGGCTAAGATAAGCAATTAGGGCGTACCGTAATCGAGGCGCTTGGTTTTGAGGTAGCGCTGTATGTAATATGAAGATGTATTGAAGTTGTCTATGCGCACGCCTGTATTGGCCGAGTGAATGAACTTGATGGCTGTGGGCGTTACTTCCACAACGAGCGCAACGTGCCCGACATTGGTAGAGTTGACATTGCTTCCTTTGAAAAACATGAGGTCACCAGGCCGGATTTCTGACAACTTGACGGTGGTACCGAGTTCGGCCAACCCGTAACTCGTTCGCACTAAATCAAAACCAAAATTTCCGAAGATGTAATTGATAAAGCCCGAGCAATCAAAACCCGAAGGTGTGGTACCGCCATAGCGGTAAGGAACGCCCAAAAAACGCTTGGCGTAGTTGATAATGGCGTCTACTTGCGGGTCGTTGGGCAGCGGCGCCTGAATTTGTTCGGATGCCACAGGCGTTTGCGCTTGCAGTACTTGAGCGCAAACCAAAAAGAGAAACGAGAAAAATATGCGATTTATTTTCATTTTCTGAAAGCCGTTGCAAAAATAATAATTATTTTCGAATGTTCATTCAAGTAGACAGATGCCCTCAATTGAAAATCAAACACTTAGCAAACTTTACTACAGCATAGGCGAAGTGGCAGAGATGCTACAAGTAAATGCCTCACTCTTAAGATTTTGGGAGAAGGAATTTAATCTTGTGGTTTCAAAAAAGAACAAAAAGGGCAATCGGCTTTTTTCGGTCAAAGAAATCGAGCAAATCAAGCGCATTTACCATTTTGTAAAAGTCGAAGGCTACACCTTAGATGGCGCCAAAAAAGCACTCAAACAGAAGGGTGTTTCTGCTGCTGCCGCGCTGGAAAATCAAGCGATTCAAACCATACAAATACTGTCTGAATCAACATTTGATCATCAAGAATTGATCGCCAGGCTTGAAAAAATCAAGCAACAGTTGCTGAGTTTACCGGTTCATAAAGAAACGGTGCAAAAGTCGCTCATCGAGCCTCTTCAAGAGCCCACACCGGTTCTTCAAGAAATGGCAACGCCAACTATTGAAAAGGAACCAACACCAGCCCCGGTTGCCCCACCAAAAAAACGCAGCATTGAAAAGCCAAAGCCAGCTTCTGACATGCCTACGCTATTTGATTTTTGAGTCACGCCTGAATTAGTCGGCAAACAATTGCTCGAAGTATCCGGGCACCTCCAACATCCTCGATCCATACCACGAACACATTTCCCCGTCGATCAAAAGTATTTTTGATTGAGGAAATTCCTGTTGGAGTGCTATGAAATGTTTTTCTTCAAAAGGAAAAGGTTCTGAACTTAAAAAGAGGAAATTCGGATGGTCTGAAGCACTTTCTTTCTGAGAGCATACTTCTTGGAGTTCAGGATACCTTTCGATAGCGCAATAATTTTCAAAACCAAAATGACTCAACAAGGCGTGAATGTAGGTGTTGGGGCCAACCACAAAATAAGGGTCTTGCCAAATGAAATACAGAAACGTAGCTCCTTTTCCGATGGGGCCCAATTGCGCAAATTTGGTTTTGATTTGAGCCACCAAAGCATTTGCTTGCGCTGCTCGCTCTACCCGCTTTCCTATTTCCTGCAAGTAAAAAAAAGCGTCGTCAAGCGTATTGATATCGGTCAATAACACCTCGTATTTTGACGCTAACAATTCAATATCTGCTTTGGTATTTTCTTCTTTATTGGCAATAATCAAGGTGGGTTCTAGACTTGCTATAACCTCTAAATGAAGTTGTTTGGTGCCTCCTACTCTTGTTTTTTCACGCCACCATTGGTTGGGGTGTACGCAAAATTTAGTAATGCCCACAACCTCGTCTTCTAGACCTAAGGCCCAGAGAAATTCGGTCAGGGATGGAACCAAAGAGATGATGCGCATGCGATGCTAGGCCATTGCGGAAATGACGTCGTAGCGAGAAACAATATGGTATTTGTTGTCTGCTAATGCGACAAGTACAGCTGGAACTTGTTTGGAAATCAGTTTGCACAGTTCTTCAACGCTGGTATTTTGTTGAACAACTGGAAAAGCAGGATTCATGATGGTAGAAATCGGCGCATCTTTGAGCGAGGGGTCGTCTACCAATATTTGATACAAATGGCTATCGTCTATGGATCCAACAAACTGACCGTCTTTCATGACTGGGATCTGAGAAATATCGAAGTTGCGCATTTTGGCTACGGCGTGTGAAACCAATTCTTCGGCGTACAAAGAAACCAATGGTTTGTTGGCGTGTTTGGCCACGAGGTCGCCTGCAGTGAGGAGCTCTTCTTCTAAAAAGCCGCGCTCGCGCATCCAGTCGTCGTTGAAAATCTTGCCAATATAGCGGCTACCGTGGTCGTGGAACAAAACCACTACTACATCATCTTTGGTGAGCTTATCTGCCATTTGTAACAAGCCTTTGATGGCAGAGCCTGCGGAATTGCCCACAAAAATACCTTCTTCGCGGGCCAATTTGCGCGTATAAACTGCAGCGTCTTTATCGGTGACTTTTTCAAAATGGTCTATGATATCAAAATCGACGTTGGCCGGCAAGATGTCTTCGCCAATGCCTTCTGTGATATATGGATAGATTTCGTTTTCGTCAAAAATGCCGGTTTCTTTGTATTTCTTGAATACAGATCCGTAGGTATCTATTCCCCAAATCTTGATATTGGGATTTTTTTCTTTGAGGTATTTTCCTACACCAGAAATGGTGCCGCCCGTACCTACGCCCACTACGAAGTGCGTGATTTTACCTTCGGTTTGCTCCCAAATTTCGGGGCCTGTTTGCTCGTAATGTGCCGTTCTGTTTGACAAATTATCGTACTGATTGACATACCAAGAGTTCGGGATTTCAGTAGCCAATCGGCGCGAAACCGAGTAATAGGATCTAGGATCTGTAGGTTCAACTGCCGTAGGGCAAACCACTACTTCGGCACCTACCGCGCGCAAAATATCCATTTTTTCTTTGGATTGCTTGTCGTTGAGTACACAAATGAGTTTATAGCCCTTAATGATGCAAGCCAAGGCCAAACCCATACCGGTGTTGCCTGAAGTTCCTTCAATCACGGTTCCGCCTGGCTTTAGAATCCCAGCCTTTTCGGCATCTTCAATCATTTTGACAGCCATGCGGTCTTTGACGGAGTTACCCGGATTGGTGGTTTCTATTTTAGCAAGGACTTGTGCCGAAATGTGTTGGGTCAGTTTGTTGAGGCGCACCAGGGGCGTATTGCCAATGGTTTCGAGGATATTGTTATAGACTTTCATGATTGATCTTTGGACAAAGTTAGTCATCTGTTTGAATTCATTAATTTTAGGGCATGTTAAAATTTGGATTCTTCCTCGTATTTGGACTTTTATCGCTGTTTGCAAGCACCCAAGTTTGTCCGATTTTGCCGACACCTGCAGTTTACCAAACCACCAATGGCCAGTTTGTAAGCAGTGGCAATCTTCTCATCGACCCATCCAATTTGACACCCAATTTGGTAGACGCCTTTAAAAGTTATGCGCTGTGGTCAAAAGGGATCGAAGTGAGCCCTTTTGTTCAGAACCCGATGGTGCAGTTCAAAAAACTCACGAATGTCAAGCAAGATTCTTATAGTATCAATATAGCAGACCGCATTACAATTTCTTATTCGAGCGAAGCTTCTTGCTTTTATGCTTGGGTATCTTTGTTGCAATTGAGTGCGCAGCAGGATGGCCAATTGAGTTTTCCAAAATGCTTCGTGAAAGATTACCCTAAATTTCAATGGCGTGGCCTACACTTAGATGTGTCTAGACATTTTTTCACGGTAGATGAAGTCAAGCGTTTTATTGATTTGATGGCTTATTACAAATTCAATACCCTGCACTGGCACCTCACCGACGACCAAGGCTGGCGCATTGAAATCAAAAAATATCCGCTTTTGACAGCTGTTGGCGCTTGGCGCGACTCCACTGTGGAAAACCATTACACCACCCTTCCGCGCACCTATGACACAACGCGCTACGGCGGTTTTTACACCCAAGAGCAAATCAAAGAAGTGGTGGCTTACGCAGGCGCACGTTTCATTGAGGTTGTGCCAGAAATTGAAATGCCAGGCCACGCGAGAGCTGCACTGGCCGCTTACCCACAGTACTCGTGTACCGGGGAAACACAAGGCGTCGAAGGACTTTGGGGCATTTTTGACGATATTTTTTGCGCCAAAGAAGAAAGCATCTTGTTTTTGCAAGATGTCTTGAAAGAAGTATTGCCGCTTTTTCCGAGCGCATACGTTCATGTGGGTGGAGACGAAGCACCAAAAACCAGATGGAAAGAATGTCCGAAATGTCAGGCGGTAATTAAAGCAAATGGCTTACACGACGAGCATGAACTGCAGAGTTATTTCATTGGTCGCATGGATGCCTTTCTGACCCAAAATGGCAAAAAGCTCATTGGCTGGGATGAAATTTTAGAAGGCGGGCTATCGCCAAATGCAACCGTGATGTCTTGGCGCGGTTACGAAGGCGGAAAAGCCGCCGCAGCGCAAGGCCATTATGTAGTCATGTGCCCAGGCTCTCATTGCTATTTTGACCATTACCAAGGACGCGGCGGCGAAGAACCTCTCGCCATTGGTGGTTACACGCCTCTAGACCGCGTTTATGAATTCAATCCAATCCCGACCGACATGGATGTCGCTTCGGCTGCATACGTATTAGGAGCGCAGGGCAACCTCTGGACCGAATACATCCCAGACATGGCCCAATTGGAATACATGACCTACCCGCGCGCCATTGCCCTCAGTACTGCACTATGGTCTGAAACCAAATTGCCTTATGAAGCATTCCTATCGACGTTGGTGAAGTTTCACTTTCCTTTTTTAAGCAGCCAAAAAGTCAACTTCTCCAAAGCGGCATTGAAGCCAGAACTCAAAACGATTCGAGGTGAAAATGGTGGTATTGAAATTCAAAAGGTGCCCGCCAAAGGATTGGATAAACAACCAGAGGTACTCAACAACTTTTATCCAACAAAGAAGAAAACAAAAGTGGTGAGTCTTAAAATTGAACAAGGTTCAGGAATAGCTCCTAAACAACTGGAAGTAATCCAGCACAAGGCTTTGGGCGCTCAAATTGTTTTTCAAACGCCACCGAGCCCCAAATACGACAACGGCAGCCTCACAATTGTTGATGGCCAGCTCGGCGCACGCCCTTGGAAAGGCAACGAATGGCTAGGTTTTGATAGCGATAGCGTGAGTTTCGATCTTATATTTGAAAAACCAATCAAGGTCAAAGAAATCAGGATCCATACCCTCCACGACCCAAACAGCTGGATTTGGGCCGCACAAACCTATAAAATCTCCTTAAACAAATATGGTTGCGGTAATGGGATAGCAGATGGCTATTCTACCGATGAATTCATCCAAATTGAGACCAAGGATAAACACGTGAAGCAAATCCATGTGACCCTATACGGCATTTCTAAAATTCCGAGCGGTCAGCCAGGCGCGGGCAACACGCCATGGCTGTTTTTGGATGAGATTGAAATTCGCTAGTTTTCCTTTGAGACTACTTAGCATTTAAGGAATGATGCCCAAGCGGACGGCATGAACAATGATGCCCGCGGTATTGCGGACGTCTAGCTTTTCAATGATGCGCATTTTGTGGGTTTCTACGGTACGCGGCGAAATTTGGAGGTCGTGGGCAATTTCTCGACAGGTTTTCTCCTGACAAATACCGCGGATCACGTCGATTTCTCGGGCTGTGATGCGCTCTAGGGTTCTAATCGTATGGCGCTCAGCATCTAGCATCCGCTTGGAATTGGGGTGCACGTATGACTGCTGAAAAAAAACTTGTCGAAACGCAGCAACTGCCTCTTCTTGCATGTTCCATTTATTGACGACACCATGAAAGCCCCACTTGATATAAAGTGGAATCAGCGCCGACTTGAAATTGGGAACGAGCAGTAAAAACTTGGCATTGGGCCAAGCAGACATCCAAAAGTTGATATACACTTTGTCGAGCTCTTGTAAAAGTTCGGCGTCTATCATGATGACCTGGATACCAACCCCGGTATACCTCGCGCGAAAATCACTCAAACTTGCCGACTCACCGACCCATTCAAAATCGTTGCGCGGCTCTAAAAGCGCTCGCAAACCAGTTCTAAAAATGACATCAGATTCTACAAAAGCCACGCGAATGCGGGCACCCAAATAATTACTCATACAACTTGCATTTTAGTAGAGCCGAGGCTCTGGTTTAGGATTAATACAAGTAATGGTGTTTCATGACGCTAAAGTAAGATGAGTTGCCGAAATTGGCTTCCGTAGATTGACGGACAGCTTTTAAAAAAAGTTGCATGGGATAGAAATTGTAGGCAAATAAACCTTTAGGTCCTTTGGGATGTTCTATCTTTGTAGCATAAATAAAAATCACATCATGTCGCAAAGAAATTGGCAAAGCATTAAAAACTACCAAGACATCAAATTTGAATTCTTTGAAGGGATAGCAAAAATCTCCATCAACCGTCCGCAAGTGTACAATGCGTTCAGACCAGAAACTAATTTTGAAATGCTCGACGCAATGGATATTTGCAGAGAGCGTCCGGACATCAACGTGGTTGTACTCACCGGCACTGGCGACAAAGCCTTTTGTTCGGGCGGAGACCAAAACGTCAAAGGTGTAGGCGGTTATATCTCAGAAAATGGCGTTCCGCGCCTTAATATACTCGATTTACATAAAGCCATTCGCTCGCTGCCTAAACCAGTTATTGCCATGGTCAATGGTTATGCGATTGGTGGAGGGCATGTACTGCACGTTGTTTGCGACCTCACCATTGCCTCTGAAAATGCCCGCTTTGGTCAAACTGGCCCTAAAGTAGGTAGCTTTGATGGCGGCTTTGGCTCCTCTTATTTGGCACGCCACGTTGGTCAAAAGAAAGCGCGCGAAATCTGGTTTTTATGCAATCAATACACCGCCGAAGAAGCCGAAAAAATGGGCATGGTCAACAAAGTTGTGCCTTTTGACCAACTAGAAGATACCGTTGTGGAGTGGTCCAAAACCATCATGATGAGAAGCCCACTCGCGATCCGCATGATCAAGCGCGCTATGAACGCCGAGCTCGACGGGCAACACGGCCTTATGGAACTCGCCGGCGACGCCACCCTACTCTACTACCTCACAGAAGAAGCGCAAGAGGGCAAACATGCCTTTTTAGAAAAACGCGATCCTAATTTCCAACAATATCCCAAATTTCCGTAATCATGGATTTCAGCAATATAGAACCAAAAGCACTGTGGCAACACTTTGCAGCGCTCAACGCCGTCCCACGCCCCTCCAAAAAAGAAGAACGCGTCATTGCCTTCATGAAAAATTTCGGCGAAACACTAGGCCTAGAAACGCTTGTTGACCGCATTGGCAATGTCATCATCAAAAAGCCAGCAACTGCCGGCATGGAAGCGCGTCAGACCGTTATTTTGCAGAGCCACCTCGACATGGTGCACCAAAAAAATGCCAACACCGTTTTTGACTTCGATCAGCAAGGCATCGATATGTTTCAAGACGGTGACTGGATCCGCGCAAAAGGCACCACACTCGGCGCCGACAACGGCATTGGCGTAGCAGCTATTATGGCACTTTTGACCAGCACCGACATCGCCCACCCAGCGTTAGAAGCGTTTTTTACCATCGATGAAGAAACCGGCATGACCGGCGCCAAAGAAATGGATGCCAGTCTTTTGAGCGGCACCATTCTGTTGAACCTCGACACCGAAGACGACGACGAACTTTCCGTAGGTTGTGCGGGCGGCATCGACACCAATACTACTTACAACTATACGCAAGAAGCCATTCACAGTGGTTTTGAAACACTTCAAGTCAATATTTCGGGCCTCCTTGGCGGGCACTCCGGCATGGACATCGACAAAGGGCGTGGCAATGCCAACAAATGGATGTCGCGTTTACTCTGGGAACTCAAACAAACCCATACCATTCAGTTGCTTTATTTTGATGGCGGTAGCTTGCGCAATGCCATCCCAAGAGAAGCGAGCGCAATAATCGCCGTTCCAAATGCAACTCAAGTTCAAGAAGCGATTGCTGCATTTGAGCAAACGCTTCGTGCAGAATACCACCTCATTGAACCACATTTCAAAATAGAATCAAGCCTTACAAACAGCGATCTAAACGCCGTTTGCGCGGCAGATTTCAATCAAATCATCGCCACGCTTTGCGGCGTTCACAACGGTGTGTACCGCATGAGTCCAGACATTGTAGGCTTGGTAGAAGCTTCCTCGTCTTTGGCGCGCGTCATTATTGACAAAGGTAGCTTCACGACGCAATCACTCCAACGCAGCTCCGTTGAAAGCACCAAAACAGAAGTGAGCATGGCCCTGCGCTGCGCTTTTGAAAACATGGGCGCAACCGTTGAGCAAAGCGGCGACTACCCGGGCTGGAAACCCAATGCGCAGTCCCCTATTCTTTCGAAAATGCGTACACTTTACACTGAACTTTACGGCGAAGAGCCAAAGGTGAAAGCGTGTCATGCCGGCTTGGAATGCGGCTTATTGAGCGAAAAACTCCCCGGCGTGGACATGATTTCTTTTGGTCCGAACATCCGTGCTGCCCACTCCCCTGACGAATGCGTCCAAATTTCGTCGGTACAAAAATTCTGGTCTTACCTTCTTGCAAGTCTCTCCCAAATACCTAATGCGTAAGCAAATCAAACTATGTCTCAAACACTCCATACAATAGAAGAAGCTATTCTCGAAATCCAACAAGGACGCGTTGTCATTGTTGTAGACGACGAAGACCGCGAAAACGAAGGTGATTTTTTAACCGCTGCTCGAAACGCAACACCTGAGCTCATCAACTTCATGGCAACGCACGGACGCGGCCTCATTTGCGCTCCGATTAGCGAAGAACGCTGCGACCAACTCGGTTTGGAACTCATGGTGCGCAATAATTCTGCTGCCTACGAAACACCATTTACCATCAGCGTAGACCTCATTGGCCACGGCTGCACAACAGGAATTTCTGCGAGCGATCGTTCCAAAACCATTTTGGCCATGATCGACCCCGTTATCAGACCCGAAGAACTTGGCAAACCTGGTCACATCTTTCCCTTGCGCGCGCGCAAAGGGGGTGTATTGCGCCGTGCCGGACACACTGAAGCGGCCGTAGACTTATCTCGTTTGGCGGGCTTTGAAGAAGCTGGCATAATAGTCGAAATCCTCAACGAAGACGGCACCATGGCACGCCTGCCCCAACTTTTGGAAATCGCCAAGAAATTTGATCTCAAGATCATCAGTATCGCTGACCTCATTAAGTACCGCATCTCACACGAATCTTTGATCGTAGAGCAAGTTCAGGTCGAAATGCCAACAGCCTACGGCGATTTTCAGTTGCGCGCCTTCAAGGACCAAAGCAATGACCAAGATCATTTGGTGCTCACCAAAGGTACCTGGACCGAAGACGAAGCGGTTTTGGTGCGCGTGCACTCGTCTTGTCTTACTGGCGATATCTTCGGCAGCTGCCGTTGCGACTGCGGACCACAGCTACACAAAGCCATGGAACTCATCAACAAAGAAGGAAAGGGCGCCATTGTCTACATGAACCAAGAAGGTCGTGGCATTGGTTTGCTCAATAAACTCAAGGCCTATAAACTTCAAGAAGAAGGTTTAGACACCTATGAAGCCAATGAAAAACTTGGTTTCAAGCCAGACGAACGCGACTACGGCATCGGAGCGCAAATGCTGCGCGCTATTGGCATCCGCAAAATGAAACTGATGTCAAATAATCCTAAAAAACGCACCGGACTCATCGGTTACGGACTCGAAATAATCGAGAATATTCCACTTGAAATCGAGAGCAATATCCACAACGAACGCTATCTCGAAACCAAACGCGACAAAGCGGGGCACACCATCAAACAAAATCACTAATGCTCGAGGCAAAAGGCATAGAGAAAAACTACGGCGAACTGGCCATCTTGAAAGGGATTGACCTTTCGGTGGCTGCGTCTGAAATCATTTCTATCGTTGGCTCGTCTGGCGCAGGTAAAACGACCTTATTGCAAATTCTCGGTACACTAGACCACCCAAACCATGGGCAATTGCGCATCGAAGGACAAGACCCTTTCTCGCTCAACGAAAAAGCTTTGGCTCATTTCAGGAACCAAAGATTGGGTTTTGTTTTTCAGTTTCATCAATTACTCCCCGAATTTACTGCGCTTGAGAACATCGCGCTTCCAGCACTAATTGGTGGCAGCAACCAAACAGACGCCTTCAAAAAAGCACAAGCACTCCTCGACCGCTTTGGCCTCGCGAGCCGCGCACAACACAAACCAGATGCGCTTTCCGGTGGCGAACAACAGCGCATTGCCGTTGCGCGTGCACTGATCAACCAACCTGCTTTGGTTTTTGCCGACGAACCTTCTGGCAACCTCGATACCGAAAACGCCAATGCGTTGCACAACCTCTTTCTGGCACTTCGCGAAGAAATGAAGCAAAGCTTTGTGATCGTGACACACAACACCAATTTTGCCCAAATGGCCGACCGCTGTTTAACCATGAAAGATGGACAATTCGTTTAAGGGCTCAAAGCTCGAGCTAAAGGAATTTCTCGACTTCAAAGCACAACAATACGAAGCCACGCACTTCATTTCATCAGACCCCATTTCTTTAGCCCACAGGTTTTCACAAAAAGAAGACATCGAAATTGTCGCATTTTTGATGTCCACCATCGCTTGGGGCAACCGACAGAGCATCATCAAAAGTGGAGAAAAACTACTGGCTATCTTAGGGCCTTCACCACTCGAATACGTTCTGAACTACCAAGACGGAAGTTGCGGCGTATTTGTACATCGAACCTTTAATCAGATCGATTTAAATGGTTTTCTTTTGGGACTCAAAAGTCTTTACCTCAATGGTGGTCTACAAAAAGCATTTCAAGCAAACAGCCCACTTTTAGATCAGTACATTCTTAATTTTAGATCGCAGTTCATTCCTTTTCTAGAAGTCAGAAGTCACAAACATGTCGCAGACCCATCCAAGGGATCGGCAGCCAAGAGAATCGTGATGTTCTTGCGCTGGATGGTCCGAAGCCCACAAAATGGCGTCGATTTTGGACTCTGGAAACACATCCCATTAAGCGCCCTGCACGTGCCTTTAGATGTACATACCGGTAATATTGCCCGCAAACTGGGGCTGGTGAGTCGCAAACAAAATGATTGGCAAACCAACCTCGAACTCCAGGCTAAACTTCTTGAATTTGACCCAGTAGATCCGGCAAAGTATGATTTTGCCCTATTTGGGCTAGGCGCCTTTGAGAAATTTTAACGCGGCAAGGATAGCGGTACTAAATGCAAGTAGCGCGCTAGGTCCTTACCTTTTAGGGTCTTGAGTACAATTTGCTCGTCTTGGAGCGACTGCACTTTAAATGTCCACTTTTCTTTGCCAATATAGATGGTGAGTTCATCCCGGTTTTCATGGAATTTGAAATGTCCTTTGTCGTAAGCGCCTTTATCCAAATCTCCAAAAGACCCCACCAGCACTTCGCCAGTGACATAAAAAACAAATAGGATTTCTCCCCAAGTATTTGGTTGCAATTGGCCCTGCTCCTGTTGTTGGGTGCCTTTGAGCATCCAAACCTTGCTATTGCCTCCGCTCAAAAAATGAGTGTGGTCGGCACGAAAAGTTTGCTCTCCGTTGATACACGAAGTCAAAAAGAGCAAAAGCAGACTAAAATACCAACTGTTTTTCATTGAGAATTTGTAAAATTTCGGCCGAAACCTGCGCTTGTTTTTCTGGCTTGATATTCGCGTCATTGATTTGCTCGCAGCGCACATAGTGGTAACGGTTTTGCTTCCAAGTAAAGAGACAGTTATAAAAATACTTCTGGCCTTCAAAGCGCTCGAAAAAACGGATCACGACGTCGTCATAAGTTTGGGCCTGAGGTCTAAATTCGATTGGGTAGCCGATGAAGCCATTGGCTTGCACCATTTCTTTTCCTTCTCGCTCATATACCACAATACGACGCACAGGGAAACCATTGACTCCTGCTTTCAAGACTACCATACAACCCTGTGCCACATCGAGTCCTTTTTTCAAAGGAAAAACCCGAAAATAATTGGGTGTACACGACGGACGAAGTAAATCATCGCTCCATTGGATGGTGCTATCGCATAAATTCAAGTCCTTCAGTACCTTGGGTTCGGCTTTGCTTTCGAATGTATTGGTATTGAAATCGGTGCTAACCTGAACACCTTCTGTCTTTTCTATTGTCGGTTTTTTCGGGTCTTCATCCAACGTATGACGGGAATCATTGAAGTAGTAAATAACGAGCAAAAGTGCCATAAGCACACCGATGAACCAAAGAAGCTTTTTGTTTCGCATAAATTAAAAAATTGAAGTGGACAAAAGGCGAGCTGTTTGAAAAGAAGCGCTGTCGATTGTGTGATTTAGATGGAGTTGGGCTGCATAATTGAGCAGAGCTTCAGTAGCTAGATTACCTGTGAGTTCGTCTTTGGCCATTGGACAGCCACCAAAACCGCCAATTGCGGTGTCAAAATGACGGCAACCGCCTGCTAAAGCAGCCTCAATGAGCGCTTGCTCTTGTCCTCTTACCACGTGAAGATGTGCGGCAAAAAGCAACTGAGGGTATTGTGTGGTCAAGGTTTCAAAGAGCGATTGTGCAATTTGGGGAGTGGCGCAACCGATTGTATCGGAGAGCGCGTATTCAGCAATTTCAAATTGGTTTTGTAATTTTTCTACCCATTGAGCTACCAAATCTGTGGACCAGTCATCACCATAAGGATTTCCGAAACCCATAGACAGGTAAACCCGCAACTTTTTACCGTGTTCGGCACAAATGTTGGAAATTTGTTGTAGGCCTTCTAGCGCTTGATCGGTGGTGGCATTTGTATTTCTAATTTGGAAAGTCTCAGAAATAGAAAATGGGTAACCAATGATCGCTATCCGTTCATGTGCACAAGCCTCAGCAGCACCACGCGCATTGGCAACGATGGCGAGTAAGGCTGTTGGTGAAGGATCGAGTTGCGCAAGAACCGCAGCGGTATCCTGCATTTGCGGAATGGCTTTAGGCGAAACAAAACTGCCGAAATCGAGCACATTGAACCCGCACTTGAGTAGTGCATTGAGGTAACGCACCTTTTGTTCGGTGGGAATCCAGTCTTTGATGCCTTGCATGGCATCGCGCGGACATTCTGTAATTTGTAATTGCGCTGCTTTCATGTTTAGTTTTGAACGCGTTCAAGCAGTGCTTTGTTGATGGCCTTGACCAAAGCAGGACCTTCGTAAATAAAACCTGTGTATAATTGAACCAAAGAAGCACCTGCATCTAGTTTATCTAAGGCGTCTTGTGCGCTGTGAATACCGCCAACGGCAATCATTGGAATGTTTCCTTCAGATTTGCCATGAATGTATTTGATCATAGCAGTTGCACGCGCGGTAACCGGCTTACCTGAAATGCCACCAGCGCCCATTTTTTCAACCTCAGCTGCTGGCGTTTTGAGTTGGTCTCGGGAGATGGTTGTATTGGCAACGATGAGCCCTGCAATTTTGGTAGCGGCAACAATTTCAATGATTTCATCAATTTGGGTATCAGTGAGATCAGGTGCAATTTTTAAAAGGATTGGTTTAGGTGCTGAATGAGCCGAATTTTTGTTTTGAAGTTGATTGAGCAGGTCTTGAAGCGGTTCTTTTTCTTGTAAAGCGCGCAAATTAGGCGTGTTTGGCGAAGAAACATTGACCACAAAATAATCTACGTATGGGAAAAGTGCGTCGAAAGACAAAAGGTAATCTGAGGCCGCTTCTTCGTTGGGCGTCCATTTGTTTTTGCCGATGTTGCCGCCGATAATGAGTTTTTTGTTTTGACGGGCCTTGAGTTGCGCAATGGCTGCCTCTACCCCATCGTTATTGAATCCCATTCGATTGAGAATGGCTTGATCTGCTTTGAGCCTAAAAAGTCGGGGTTTGTCGTTGCCTGGTTGTGCTTTGGGGGTAACCGTACCGATTTCGATGAAACCGAATCCGCAATCGGCAAGCGCATCGATGTTTTGCGCATTTTTATCAAAGCCCGCGGCCAAACCAACAGGATTCGGAAAATTCAAACCCAAGAATGTTGTTTCTAATTTGGGGCTTTCCACGACATACAGCTTTCTAAAGATAGCCCTTGCAGGCGCAACATGGTGGATTTTATTCAAGAGCCCTACTACAAAATAGTGCACTTTTTCTGCATCAAACTGAAAGAGAACGAAACGAAATAATTTGTACATACACAAATGTACAAACTATTTCATGTTTGAGCGCTTAAACCAACAGCAGTAGGCAAACCGTTAGCACTGGATAGTACCAATAACGCCAGGGATTGTTGACTTTTTGTTGGTAGTTGAAGGCGGCTAAAATTTCATTGAAATTTTGATGTTGGCGCACCTCATCGCTACTGGGTTCTTTTCGGTCGAGTAAAATTTTGAGCATAACTATTCTTTTTGATGAAAAAATTCTTTGAGTTTAAGTACCGCACGAAAAGTTTTCACTTTGGCGTTGTTTTCAGACAAACCGCAGATTTCACCAATTTCTTTGAAAGAACGTTTTTCAAAAAAACGCATTTCGATCAATTGAAGCTGTTGTTCTTTGAGTCCCTTGAGTGCGATCAGCAAGCGGGCTTTGTCTTGTTCGGTGTAATCTTCGGTGAAGTCTTCGATGACTTGCTTGAGCACCACTTTATCGATGCTAACGGTGCGCTGCGCCTTTTGGTCGCGGAAACTTTGGTAAAGCTCGCTTTTGGCAATGCGAAACAACCATGCAGAAAAAGGCAAGCCGCGGTATTCGTATTTGTGCAGCGCTTGTAAGGCTTTGACAAATACACATGATGTGATGTCGTAAGCTTGTTCTTCTTCATCTACGCGGCGGTAGACATAGCGAAAAATTGCTTCGTGATAGCGCTCGTAAAGAGGCGCAAAAAAGCGCGGATCTTGTTGGGCGCGCTCAATTTGAGTTCTTTCTTCTTCGAGAAGAAAAGACTGCTGCTGAAGGGAGAGTTGGAGAGGCATAGTCTTTGGTTTTAAGGAGTTTAGCAGAAGAGGCTTGCAGTCCTCTTTTCGGGATAACGCATATATTTTTGTTTTGGTACATCTTTTTGAAAAAAAAATTAAAATTGTTTGACAAGGCGAACGCCAAATTGTATTTTTTGCTGCATGCTTGGGGTCAGCATCTGCTTCAAACCAAACATAAACCCTACCTGCCAATCGGAAGCAAATGCGATTTTCACGGCGCCATTTAAATAAGCGCCAATACCGCTCAGCAACATAGTTTGAGATCCAAAACCCAGCAAATAAGGGTAACTATAAAGCAAAGGCGCATTTGGCGGAACTTGATACAGCCCATATATAAACTCAAAGCGAAATGTTGAAGACAAGGGGGCGTGCTCCCAAGATAATTCAAGGTTTTGACTAGAATTATTGCTTGAAATAAACGTGCTTAATTGTGCTGATGCTTGGATTGTTTCGCTATTCGAAATTTTGATTTGAGCAGCGAGCGAGGACCTGAGTTGCGCAGTTTGAAGCGCACTGTTTCGCCAACTCAATTGAGCTGTGAAATTGCGTTTTTTGGAGGCTTGGTATTGAAATAAAATTCGGGTTTCGTTGGTTTGCTTGGGCAATTGCTGCGCATTCAACAAATGGGGTATTTCGATATATTCCATGGACATTTTAACGACGAGCGCTTTTTGAGCCTGCCATTTCAATTGAAAAATACAGCCCCGTTCATTGGCGCCTTTTGTGGTGTTGCCAATTGGATTGGCGTAAAAAGCCTGGTAATAAGGGCCATAATTGCGCACGTGCAACCCAAACTCTAACTGCTGGGCTAAATAATAAACAAAGGCTACATTAAAAGCACTAGCGCTGTAGAAACGGGTTTCTTTGGAAAGCACTGTGGTCCATTCTGTATAAAAATAAAATTGTCGCCAGGTGGCTTGTGCATAAGCACCAACGCTCCAAAAAGACAAGGTTTTAGGCAAGCTTATGCCCAACAAGGTGTCTGTGATTGGGCGCGCCTTAAATTGCTGATACAAAAATAAAGTGCCATACTGCCATAGGTTGGTCTTGCGGCGCATACCTATTCCGTAGAGTTGTTCTTGTCCCTGCTTTCTTTTGGCGATTTCGGAAGGTGTGCGGTGCAAGCCGGAAGTATAAGAAAAATTGATTTCTTCTTGTAAGGTATCTAATGTGGGGCGAAAGTCAGTGTGCTTGAATGAAGCCAAATAGAGGATTTCATGATCTGCTAGGCGCAGTGACCCTGCTATGCCTTGTAAATAGCGCTGTTCGTCCCGACCTTGATATGGCTTGATGCCGAGCGGATTTTTAGCCAACTGAAGTAAATCGATGCTTTTGCCGAGGCCCCTCGAACTCCAGAGCTGCAAGCCTTGCCCCCATTGTACTTGATAAGCTCCTGCGACAATTTTTTGCAGTATAATTTTGGGATTGGGAGCATCCCAAGCGACGTATGCAGACATGAAGTCTATGCCTACAGCAGGCTGTTGCTGCCAAATTGGCTCACCTGCATCTTTGGCGAGTTGTGCAGCAAAACGCCAATTTTGATGCG
Source organism: Crocinitomicaceae bacterium (assembly GCA_030730025.1). Taxonomy (GTDB): domain Bacteria; phylum Bacteroidota; class Bacteroidia; order Flavobacteriales_D; family Crocinitomicaceae; genus UBA952. The sequence continues at coordinate 12,598 of JANQWC010000016.1, read as the reverse complement.
TCAGTGCTAGGCGTTGTTGACACGCAAACGCAGGGCCAAGATGTGTGGTATCGCGCAGCAAAGCAAAACCGAACGCATCTTTGAGGAACTGCGGGCTATTGAATTGTAGTTCGTAGCGCAAATCAGTTGTGGACCAAGAAAAATGCGCATTTTTTGGCTTGGGTAAAGGTGCAAACATGAAGGCGCAACTTTTGACAATAGATGATAGGTCGCTTTGGAGCAAGCCTTGTAGTTGAAATAAATTTTGAACGGTGCCTCCGCGCTCAAAAAAGCGCAAAAGCAGCTGTGCGTCATCAGGAGAAATCAGTTGATTGGCCACAAGGTTTTCAAGTTCGGAGACTTGGACAGGAAGCTGGCCTTGCTCCCAGGAGACTGGGGAATCGAGGCCTTGCGCGCGCGCTTGATGCACAATCAAAATGAAGATCAAAAAGTACAAAAGGCGCATTAGTGAAGGTTGAGTCCGATTTGAAAACAGAGGCCGTGTGCACTTTGCCAGCGCTGCCCTATCATCCAAGTAAAGTGCTTATGCTGGGTAAGCGCAACTGAAAAGGCATAAGATTGGGGGAACAAACCACAAGTGAACTGGATTTTGGCCTGGCTCAGCTTTTGGGTGAGGGTAAGATATAAATTGGGTTTGAATTGCGGATTCCAAGAAAGACCTTGTGCAAAAGACAAGCGCTCATCTAGCTCCAGCAAATGTTCGATACTAATTTGCTGTTGCGCTACCCGGCCGATATCTTGGAGCACAAGTGCTAGATGCTGGCGCTTTTTGAGTTCATACTGACAGCCCAAACGCGCGCTTGCGACAAGCAAATTGCCGTAATAGTTCGGTTGCGTAAAAAGCTGTACTTGTAAACCCAAACCAATATGTAGCCCTGGATAGGGCGCAAAGGCAAGCGCATGAGCCGTTTGAAAGTATTGGCCTGCTGGGTGAAATACGCCACTGAACTCATGATAAATAGCCCAGCGATTTTGCGAATAAAAGCAACTGAAGAATGCCCCATTAAGGTTGGAGATTTGCAAAGGAACACTCGCGTAAAAATAAAATCCCTTTTGCGCTTTTGGGCAGCTTGCAGCAGGATTCAACTGTTGTTGATTTTGATCAATGGCGTTGAGTAAACCGCTGGGTTGCAAAAAATTTTGTGCACCGGTAAAAAGCTGGGCTTTGGCGAGCATTTGACTACCTACAAATAAATAAAGAAGAAGCAGTGACTTAGACATAGGCCAAAATTAGCGCCGCAGCCCGACTTCCTATTCAGTAAATTCAGCAGTTAAACAAGAGATTCAGTATATTTGAGGACACTTATTTTTATGTCGAAAGTATCCATCCCTTTTTCAGCCAATTCTTTGAGCGCTTGGCAGGCACAATTGCAAAAAGAGCTCAAAGAAAACACTGCACTTTTACAATACGATTCTTCCATAGAAGAACTCTCTTTTTCTCTTACTTCGCTTGAAGCACCCCAACTAGGCACTCAAACAAGTACTACAAATGCTTGGAAGCGCATGGTGGCGGTAAGTGCGCACAGCGAAAAACAAAGCAATGCTATCCTACTCGAAGCACTGATGCAGGGTGCCGATGCCATTTATATTGAACACACCACCACTCAAACGAATTATAAGCAATTGCTTGCGGATATCCAGGTAAATTATATCAGTTGTTTGATTTGTTTTGATAGCGCTGAAGCACATGTCCATTTTACCCAAATGGTTGGCGACGAATTTGCGGCTCAGTGCAGCGTACTGCATCGGTATGGCAGTGCCAAAAACTACATCTCGACTTTTGACATCCAGCAAATTGGTGCTAATTGTAGTACTGAACTTGCCGCTGGGCTTTTGGAGTTGCAACAGCTGCTAGAGACACAAGCACAAGACCACACCCTTTATTTCGAGTTGGGGGTTGGTAAAGAATATTTTGTAGAAATCGCCAAATTCAGAGCGCTACAACACCTCGTTAAACAACTCGCAAGCATCCACGAAGTTCAAATTGAATTGATTCCTATTGCTAAAACTGGCTTTTGCAATAAAAGTCTGGAAGATCCTTATACCAACCTGCTTCGGATGTCAACAGAAGGGCTGAGCGCCGTAATGGGTGGCGCTCATTTTGTTTGTATTCAACCGTATGATACCCTGGGCTCAGAGGGGCCTAGTGCTTTTGGCCAACGCATGGCCTTGAATATTGCCAATCTATTAAGTGAAGAAGCACACCTTGAGAGCCCTCAAGACCCCTTGCAAAATGCATATGCCATTGAGCAACTCACCTTGCAAATCACTGAGAAAAGCTGGGGGTTCCTTTGCGAGCTCGACGCCCAGCAAGCAAATGCCAACGCTGTATTACGTGCGAAAATCTTACAAACGCGCCAATTGCGCACAGCACTTTTTGAATCAGGGAAAACAATGCTCATTGGCATCAATGCTTTCCCCAATGAGTTTGAGACGCCCAAAATCAGTTGGGCAGAGACCCCGACAGCCTTAGATCTACCTTATTTAATTTTTGAAAAAAGCGCTAACTGATGCCTAGAAAAGAACTCCAATCATACCGCAACCTCGATTGGTCTACCCTGACCCATCAGGCACAGCCGCAAATGTATCGCTCAGGTTTAGCGCCTTTTTTGGGAGGGCCATACGCGTCAATGTATCTTTCGAAACCCTGGACCATCAGGCAGTACGCTGGTTTTTCTACAGCAGAGGCCTCCAACGCTTTTTACCGCCGCAATTTAGCAGCAGGTCAGAAAGGACTGAGTGTAGCTTTTGACTTGGCCACACACCGCGGCTATGACTCCGACCACGAGCGCGTGCTTGGCGACGTCGGAAAAGCAGGTGTAGCCATCGACTCCATCGAAGACATGAAAATGCTCTTTGACCAGATTCCGCTGCAAGAAATGTCGGTCTCGATGACCATGAACGGCGCCGTTTTGCCCATTATGGCTTTTTATATTGCAAGTGCCCACGAACAAGGTGTGTCTACCGAACAATTGAGCGGTACCATTCAAAACGATATCCTCAAGGAGTTCATGGTGCGCAATACTTATATTTATCCGCCAGCGCCATCGATGCGCATCATTGCAGATATCTTCGCCTATACGTCGGCAAATATGCCAAAATTCAATTCCATCTCCATCTCGGGTTATCACATGCACGAAGCTGGGGCCACCGCTGCTATCGAGTTGGCTTATACGCTGGCAGATGGCTTGGAGTATATCCGCACGGGGCTCAATGCCGGACTCGCCATAGATGACTTCGCGCCACGGCTCAGTTTTTTCTGGGCAATCGGCATGGATCACCTCACCGAGGTAGCAAAGCTCAGAGCCGGACGTGTGTTATGGGCCAAACTTGTCTCTCCATTCAATCCGCAAAGCAGTAAATCACTGGCACTGCGCACCCATTGTCAAACATCGGGCTGGTCTTTGACAGAGCAAGATCCTTTCAATAATGTGGCACGCACCTGCCTAGAAGCGCTTTCTGCGGCTTTGGGTGGAACGCAATCTTTACATACCAACGCCTTAGATGAGGCCATTGCACTGCCTACCGATTTTTCTGCTAGAATTGCGCGCAACACACAACTATTCTTGCAAAAAGAAACGGGCATCACGCAGTTCATCGATCCGTATGCAGGAAGTGAGGCCGTTGAAAAACGCACGCAAGAACTCATCGAAGAAGCCTGGGAGCTGATCACAGAAATCGAAAATTTAGGCGGCATGGCCAAGGCCATCGAAACAGGTTTACCCAAAATGCGCATTGAAGAAGCCGCTGCTAAAAAACAAGCGCGCATCGATGCAGGATATGAAATCATTGTGGGCGTCAATCGCTACCAAACCAGTGAAGAAAGTCAAATTGAAATTCGCGAAGTTGACAATACCGAGGTGAGAAAGTCTCAAATTGCCAGACTCGAACAAATCAAAACACAGCGCAATGCGCAAGTGGTTGCAGGCTTATTGGCCGAATTGAAAGCGGCAGCTCAAGACAAAGGAAATTTATTAGAAATAGCAGTTCGCTGTGCAAAGGCGCGTTGTACACTCGGGGAAATCTCCGATACTTTGGAGGAGGTTTTTGGCCGCTACCAAGCCAAGATCAGGAGCATCAGCGGTGTTTATGCAAAAGAAATTATGGACGACAAAGATTTTATCCAAGCCAAGGCCCTGCTCGATGAATTTATCGAACTCGAAGGCCGCCGCCCGCGCATCATGATTGCCAAAATGGGTCAGGACGGCCACGACCGCGGCGCGAAAGTAATTGCCAGCTCCTTTGCCGATATCGGTTTTGATGTAGACATCGGGCCGCTCTTTCAAACGCCACAAGAAGCAGCCAAACAAGCCATTGAAAATGACGTTCATATAGTGGGTGTTTCTTCGCTTGCAGCCGGGCATAAAACCCTTGTACCTGCAGTGATTGAAGCCTTGCAAAATGAAGGTCGTTCGGACATCATGGTAGTCGCTGGAGGGGTCATTCCACAACAAGATTATGCGCACCTTATCAAGGCCGGCGTATTCGGTATTTATGGTCCTGGCACAAAGATTGCATTGGCCGCCCAAGAAATCTTGCACCTATTGATCAAGAGCCATCAATAAATTTTATTAATTTCGAGGAGAATTCATTTGATTCGACATGTTAAAACCAACACCAATGAAACTTTTTTTATTAGCCTTCCTTAGTTTGATCTTGAGTAGTTCACTCTTGGCCCAAAAGCCGACACTTACCTTAAAAGAATCCAAGCGCGTCATTACCCTCGACGACGAAAAAGGAGGAAATACTTCCGTTGAAATGCGCAGCGTATTTACGCCTGCTGGATCCAAAAAAGTAAGCACCGAATGGGTGATCTCCGGTGTCAAAGGCAAAGACTGGGACTTTACGAAAGGAGATGAAAAAAGTGACATCATCGCAGTAAGCTTCAAGCGTGTGGGGAACTATTCTGTATCACTCAACGTCACTTACTCCGTTAAAAAAACATTGAAGAACGGCGAAGTCGAAGAAGAAGAATTTGATATTTATGTAGACAACGATAACTTCATTACCGTCACCAACAACCTCGACGAACTCACGCAGTTACACGCAGATTCCAACTTTGTCAAATTAGTGAAGCGCGCAGGTGACTACACCGTCAAAGAAAAATATGCCAACGACCCTACTCCATACATCTTTTTGGCAAAAGGACTATTTGGCGTTTACCGCAAGGACCTCAAAGACCCAATGATCCAAGATCCATTTGAGGAGGCCATCACCGCGTGTGCCACAGCTATTGAGCGCGACGAAAATGGCGTCTTCAAAATGCCAATTCACAAAATGTGGCTAAATGGCTTTCAGCTCGAACTTCTCAATAACGGCGTGCGCTACATCTTAGACGAGGAAGAGGGTTACCCAATTGTTTACAGCAATAAAAACAAAGACAAAACCGCCGAAACACTTTCTGAAATTCTAGATGCTTGTGAATCTTACAGCAGTATTACCAGAAACCCAATGGGCATCAAATTCATCGAGGCAGCCATCCGCTACAACAACCGCGATGCCAAAACAGCCAACTTAATCTGGAAAACGGAGCTTCCGAACCTCATGAACCTCACCGACAAAGATTTTGAAAACTGGACGCAAGCCGACAAAGACGCTTTGCGTGTAGGCCTTATCTTGAGCTCACAAGCGCTCATGAAAAGAGACAGCAGTACTGTCAATGCCAGACCAATGCTCAAAAAAGCAGAAAAATGGTTCGAGTACGACAAAGAATGGATTGCTTTTTACGAAAAGAAATACAATAGTTTCTCAGAACAATAAACCACCTCTATGCAACGCATCCCCAGTTGGTTAAAGAATAAATACATCCTCACCAGTTTGGTGTTTGGCATCTACTTTCTCTTTTTAGACGACTGGGATATTTTCACTTTGGTGCGTCAAAAAAGGAAACTTTCCCAAATTGAGCAGCAAGATGCCCAAATGAGTGAGCAGCTCAAACAAACCAAAAAAACTCTTTATCGCTTGCATCACCTCAACGAACTCGAGGCGTATGCGCGGTCTGAAAAATTCTTCAAGCGCGACGACGAAGAAATTTTTGTAGTGACAAAAAAATAGAGGCGTTCAGAAGGTACATAGCGTGCTAATGCGGCACTTCTGATAAACGCGCACCGGGATAGTAAAACTGTAATATCTGGTCATAGCTGTAGCCTTTTTTGGCCATTTGCATGGCTCCTTCTTGGCATAGCCCCACGCCGTGGCCAAAGCCTTTTCCGTAAAGAATCACTTCCTCACCGACCACCACAGCATCAAAATAAGTGGATTTCAATTTGAATTGCTCGCGCAAATCACGCATCGGTATGCCGTAGACAGGATGCAAGTAAAATGCGCTTCTCGCCGGCTGTCTGAACTCCTGTAAGAGCGCATAACTCAATGAGTCAGCTAGCGGAAAACCGTATTGTTTGGTTAAAAAGGAAGTCCAGGATTTCAAGGGAACACTTTTGACCCAGGTGGCTTGTTTGGTGTGCACACAAAAGGTATCTCTAAAAGAAGACAAGCCATCAATTTGTTCGTTCCAGACATCTTGTGGCTCGCAGGTTTGCCCACCGCAGTTGGCATGAAAAAAGGTGGGGAAATATTGCCCTGACGCAGCAAGTAAAACTACACCTTGGGTCTGAAAAACAGCGGTGTCGATGAGCGCAGAGCCCGCGCGCTTGTGTAAATAGGCCTGGCAATGGACGCGGTCACAGAGGTCGAAACCTTCTTTTTGATGGCGCGCTTGGTTGTGAAGTGCATAAGTGCGAGAAATCACGGCTTGGGCTTGGTAATAGGCTTTTTGATGTCCTGCCCCACCCTCGCAAGAAACCACACCTTCTAAGTAGGTTTCGATCGGAACGATGTTGACCAAAGATAAATTGCCTTTGCTCACACGGAGTTCAAAATTGCCTTCGTATGCACGTGTTTTGGTAGAAAGTGCGGGTACTGACCAATTGCAGAAGTCTTCGTGGGCCAATTGCAGCATTTCGATTTGGCGTGCCTGTAAGCGCAAAACACCACCTTGGAAATACTGAACCATGGTGCCACTGCATTTGAAGCGTCCTTGCGCTAAGGTAGCGAGCGGAAGCGCTTCAATATGGCCATCTGGCATGGTAGCGGTCAATAAATAACCGCCACTGCCAATCGCAAACTGAAATTCCTTGACACTTGTTGCCGTATATAAGCCCACCCTCAGGTTTTGGGCAAAGGTAAGCCCCCAAAAACACAAGAAAAAGAAAAGCGTATTGACGAATTTCACGAGGCAAGATAGGAATTCATTGAATGTGCGATACGTTCACTGACGCCCGATTGTTTCAATAGATTTTGGAGTTGTGCGTAGTTGGCTAATTGCACTGCTCGTTGCGCTTGCCCTGGCAAGAGTTCGGCGAGTGCAGCTTGCATGTTTTCAATGGTACATTCTTCTTGAATGAGTTCAGGCACTGCACTTTTATTTAAGATCAAGTTCACGAGTGATATGTATTTGATTTTGACCAACTTTCTAGCCAACCAAATAGACAGCGCAGATCCTTTGTAACACACCACTTGTGGAACGCCAAACAAGGCTGTTTCAAGTGTTGCGGTACCGGATGTCACTAAGGCGAGCTCTGCTTGAGAAAGTAAATCATAGGTGTGCGAGGTGCTCAAGAAAACGCTGTATGCACTGCAATAACTTTCATAAACGGCCTTTGGGATGGTATTTGCGCAAGCCACCACAATTTGATGACTCTCTTGGAATTTGGCAGCGGCGGCCAACATGAGGGGTAGTTTCTTGGCTAATTCTTGGGGCCTTGATCCTGGAAGAAGGGCCAAAATTGGTTTGTCAAATGAAAGCACGCTGCTCATGGTGCTGTTATATCTTTGGATTTCGTCTTGTAAGGGATGGCCAAAATAAGCTACCTCTACACCGAATTTGGCGTAAAAGGCAGGCTCAAAAGGCAAGATGCAATACATTTTAGTGACGTACTTTTGAATGGTGTATACCCTATTTTGTTTCCAGGCCCAAACCGTAGGCGAAATGTAATACAATACTTTGATGCCGTGGTCGTGGGCCCATTTAGCCATCCGCAGATTGAACCCGGGGTAATCTACCAAAACCAAAAGATCGGGTTTTTGAGCCAATAGAGATTGTTGCAGCTGCTTGAACTGTTTGCGAATGGTTCCTAAATTCTGAACAACTTCAATAAAACCCATAAAACTCATGGCGCTGATGTGCTGTTCGAGCTCAACACCTTGTGCACGCAAGCGATCGCCGCCCCAGGCCTTGAAAGTGATCGTTGGATTGTTGTTTTGCCAAGCAGCAACTAAATTGGCGGCATGTAAATCGCCGGAAGCTTCTCCGCAAACAATGTAGACGTAAGGATTTTGCTGCAAATTGTTCAATTTAAAATAAGCGCTCTAGATTGACGTAAATCATGTACGGCGCATAAAGCAGCATGCCAAAAATGATGCCGCGGGTATGGAAATATTGCTCGCGGTTCAAGAAAAAGTAAAACCAAGCTAAATTGCCAATAAGGCCCAAAGAAAGGTAGCGGCTCATGAATTCTTGGAAATGCAGCGTTTGCTGCCACAAATAATTAAAACTCTGACCATAAGACTGTGAAAGCACAAAGACGATCAGTGGCAATAAGATGAGCGGAGAAAAGACGCCGATGGCGAGTCCGACGAAAAAAGATGAATTGAGGTTGTTTTTCATTGTTCCCAAGATTTAAAATGATTGAGGTGCGCATAGGCCGTGAGGTCGAAGTGCGTCGGGACGACACTCACAAAGCCCTCTTTGAGCGCATGCAAGTCGGTGTCAGGGCGTTGGTCGAGGTCGGCGAATTCACCGGTGAGCCAGAAATAATCTCGGCCGTATTGGTCTTGGCGTTTTTCAAAGCGATCGGCCCAGTAGGCATGTGCTTGCTTGCAAACCCTAATGCCATTGATCTGCGAAAGGGGAAGTTTCGGGACATTAACGTTCAGACAAATTGAAGGCGCAAAGCCTTTTTCAAAGAACTGCGCAAGTAAAATTTGGATGTAGTGTTGGGCGGCGCTGAAATCGGCGTCGGGAGCGAAATCGGCAAGTGAAAAACCAAACGAGGGAATCCCTTCCATGGCGCCTTCAATGGCCGCAGACATGGTGCCAGAATAGAGTACGTTGGTGGAGGAGTTTTCGCCGTGATTGATACCCGACAAAATGAGATCTGGTTTGGTGCCGAGTAGTTCGTATATACCGAGTTTGACGCAATCTACGGGCGTGCCGCTGCAAGCGTAGGCTTCTGTGCCCGGGTACAAATTGCTTTTGAACATCCGAATGGGATCGTGAATGGTGATGGCGTGACCCATTCCGGACTGCGGTTTGTCTGGGGCGAGCACATGGATTTGGCCAAAAGGTCTGGCCACCTCGATAAGTGCGGCTATTCCTTTAGCGCTGATGCCGTCGTCGTTGGTAATGAGTATTTGAGGTGTGCGACCATTATTCATGGTCTAAAATTAGTCAAATATCGCCTTGAAAATGCTAAATTTGGCACAATGAGTGATAAAATCAAATGGTTGGAAGCCCAGCAGCGCTATGCATTTTGCGCGTTATCGGTTGTCCCCGTCAGAGAAGAGCCCAAAGACAGCGCCCAACAAGTGACGCAATTGCTCTTTGGCGAGCCCGTAGAAATCTTAGCATACGGCCAACCATGGCTCAAAATCCGCAGTTTTCTAGATGCTTACGAGGGTTATATTGACCACAAACAAGTCTTGGCCCTGACCGAAAAAGAACTCCGCCGTTGGCTAGACGCCAGCACTTATTCCAACGAACAGTATCAAACCATAAACGGTCCGTTCGGCGCGCAAATCTTGAGTGGTGGGTCTCAGATTGGAAGTCTTCCTGAATTTTCAATTGGCGATTTTCACTACAACACAGTTCAGGAGGCAAAATCTATTAATAGTTGGAACTACGCCCTGAGTTTTCTCAATACGCCTTATCTATGGGGTGGCAAATCTGTATTTGGCATCGACTGCTCTGGTTTTGTGCAGAACGTTTTTCGTCAGCTAGACTTTAATTTACCTAGAGACGCCTACCAACAAGCAGAAATCGGAAACCTGGTGGCCTTTGAAGAGCGACAGCCCCTTGATCTAGCGTTTTTCAAAAATGCCAACGGTAAAATACATCATGTTGGAATTGTCGGGCCAGATAGCCAAATTTTGCACGCCTCTGGGCAAGTACGCCTCGACCAACTCACTGCAGAGGGTATTTTCAATGAGGCCGCTGCAGATTTTACACATTCTCTCTTTGAAATTCGACGCTTATTTTAGCATTCTTCCGATATTTGCAACATATACTAAACGCCATGAAAGACCAAGCCATATTCAACCTGATCCAAGCCGAAAAAGAACGCCAAACGCACGGCATTGAACTCATCGCCTCCGAAAACTACGTGAGCGAACAAGTGATGCAAGCCATGGGCTCCGTGCTCACCAACAAATACGCAGAAGGCCTGCCGGGCAAACGCTATTATGGCGGCTGCGAAATCGTCGATCAGGTCGAGCAATTAGCGATCGACAGACTCTGCCAGCTTTTTGGCGCCACTTGGGCCAATGTGCAGCCGCACTCTGGTGCCCAAGCCAATGCTGCCGTATTTTTAGCTTGTTTGCAACCCGGCGATAAAATCTTAGGTTTTGACCTGTCGCACGGCGGGCACCTCACGCATGGTTCTCCCGTCAATTTTTCAGGCAAACTTTACAAGCCTTTCTTCTATGGTGTAGACAAAGAAACCGGTTTGGTCGACTACGACCTCATGGAAGAAACTGCCAAAAGAGAACTTCCCAAAATGATCATTTGCGGTGCTTCTGCCTACTCCCGTGACTGGGATTACGCGCGCATCCGCAAAGTTGCCGACGAAATTGGCGCCCTCGTTTTGGCCGATATCTCCCACCCTGCTGGCATGATCGCTGCAGGTTTACTCAACGACCCACTCGAGCACTGCCATATCGTGACCTCCACCACCCACAAAACGCTCCGTGGGCCACGAGGAGGCATCATTATGCTGCGCCACAATTTTGAAAACCCATTTGGCTTGCGCTGGAACAACGGCAATCTTAAATCGATGGGTGCGTTGCTAGATGCAGCGGTTTTCCCGGGTATTCAAGGCGGGCCACTCGAGCACGTCATTGCCGCAAAAGCAGTTGCCTTCGGCGAAGCGCTAGATCCTGCGTTTAAAACCTACATGACTCAAGTGCGCGACAACGCAGCTGTTTTTGCAGCTGAAATGGTCAAGCTTGGCTACAACATCGTTTCTGGCGGCACAGACAACCACAGCATGCTCATCGATTTGCGTTCCAAAGGCATCAACGGCAAAGACGCCGAAAATGCTTTGGTCAAAGCCGATATCACTGTCAATAAAAACATGGTACCTTACGATACAGAATCGCCGTTTGTTACTTCAGGAATCCGTATCGGTACGCCAGCGATTACGTCTAGAGGCGTAAACACCTCCGAAATCCCGCAAATTGTGAGCCTCATTGACCGCGTACTCATGAACGCCAACGACGAAGCCACCCTCGCCGCTGTCAAAAAAGAAGTGAATGTCCTCATGAGCGGCAAGCCACTATTTGCTTGGTAAACCACCATGCGCTTTCAATCCAGAAAAGATGGTTTCTTGTGGGCCGTTTCAGGTTTTGTTTTCGCGATCTATGCTGGCGTAGCTTTTTTTATCTACTTCACTGAAGGTGATTTCTCTGCTGTCTATGGACTCACCTCTATATGGTTGGTCTTGTCGGTTTTCATGATTTGGATCTTACCCAAAACCACACACTATACATTTCTAGCAGATCATTTGCTGTGTCAAAGTATGGGTTTCAAGAAAAGGATTTATTATGACACCTTCAACAAACTGGAGCCTTCAAATGGTTTGTATGCCGGCTGGAAAATGAGCACCGCTTGGAACTGCCTCATTTTGCGCTACAACAAATACGACGAGCTCTTGATTTCTCCGCAAGACGAAGCGGCTTTCACAGAACTATTTGAACAAAAAAAAGCTCAGTTTGCCAAAACAAACTGAGCTACTGAGAAGCTCAAAAAGGTTTAGTGCTTAATCAATTGCAATTTTACCTGTGCTTGCGCCATGGCAAGTATTACAAGCACCTGTGCCCAGCGGTGAACCCATGGAAATGCTGGCACCAGATGGCCCTGTCACTTTCGGATACAAACCAGTGTAAGCTACCTTGGCTGTTGTGTAGAAATTTCCTTTGCTGTCAATATCGATTGTGTATTTGAGTGTTCCAGAACCGTTCGGACCCGTGTAAAGCTCAACCTTTCCGGAGGAAACCGTGTTTTGAAGATCGGCCTGATAGACGGTACCCGCTACATTGAAACAGCCCTCGCCTTCTCCGGTAGAGACATGACACTGCATGCAATTCATGCCTTTGTTGTGCGAATCATCAGAACCTACACTACTGATGTTTTCTTCGTTGCAAGCAAAATATTTTTGACAAGAAGCTAGCGTAATGAGACCAAGAAAAAGTCCGGAAAGTAAAAAAAGATTGGTTGTTTTCATGAATGTTGATTTAAAGTTGAATTTGAAAGTTGAATCTGTAAATTGAAGTTGTACTGTTTTATTCTACTTCTTTGTTGCGCATCGCGAGCAATTCATATGCG
>JANQWC010000015.1:43271-91820 GCA_030730025.1 Crocinitomicaceae bacterium | reverse complement strand
GATGATAGTCTGCATAGCCGAAAAGCCAAGTGTTGCCCGCGATTTAGCGGAAATTTTAGGAGCCAAAAACCGCAAGGATGGCTACCTTGAAGGCAATGGTTATGCCGTCACGTGGGTCTATGGGCATTTGTGCTCGCTCAAGGACCCCGAAGACTACAACCCCAACTGGAAATACTGGAAACTAGAAGATTTACCGATCATTCCCGCACAATTTGGCATCAAGCTGCGCGGAGACGACGGCGCCAAAAAACAATTTCACGTCATTGAGCGGCTCGTGAGCCAAGCCACGGAGGTCATTAACTGCGGTGATGCCGGGCAAGAAGGAGAGCTCATTCAGCGCTGGGTCTTGCTCAAGGCCAAATGCAAAGTGCCCGTGAAGCGGCTCTGGATTTCTTCACTGACCGAAGAAGCTATTAAAGAAGGATTCAAGAAACTAAGGCCGGGGAGTGATTTTGACCGCCTCTTTGCCGCAGGCAACGCTCGGGCGGTCGGCGATTGGGTCTTGGGGATCAACGGTACGCGGCTTTTTACCCGCAAATACGGCCGCGACAAACAAACCCTTTCGGTGGGGCGCGTGCAAACGCCGACCCTCGCGCTCATTGTGCAGCGGCAAAAAGAAATCGATGCTTTCAAAGGAGAAACCTTCTTTGAACTCAAGACCATCTACCGCGAGACCGAATTCAGCTGCCAAATTGAGCGCCTCAAAACCAAAGAAAAAGCCCAAAAAGGCCTAGATTACCTACAAGATCAGCCCTTCGAGGTCACCTCCTTTGAGCAAAAAAATGCCAAAGAAGGCAACCCCAGACTCTACGACCTCACTTCGCTGCAAGTAGATGGCAACCGCTATTACGCCTACTCTGCCGAAGATACCCTCAATAAAGTGCAGAGTCTTTATGAGAAAAAACTGGTGACCTACCCGCGCGTAGACACCACCTACCTTTCGGAAGACCTCCACCCCAAAATTCCGGGCATTCTCTCCGGCCTCCGAGACTACAAGCGCTTTACAGAGGCCCTTGCAGGCAAACCGATCAAAAAATCGAAGCAGATCTTCGACGACAAAAAAATCACCGATCACCACGCTATTATTCCGACAGGTGTGGCACCTTCGGGCATTAGCCCCGACGAACAACGTGTCTATGACCTGATCGTGCGGCGCTTCATTGCGGTGTTTTATCCGGAGTGTAAGGTATCGAACACCACCGTACTGGGCAAAGTGGCGGCACTCGAATTCAAAGCCACGGGCAAACAGGTCTTAGACAAAGGCTGGCGCGTGCTTTACGACGACCTCAAGGCCCAGCAAACCAACCCAGAGGATAAAATCTTGCCCCATTTTACTAAAGGAGAAAGCGGCCCACACGCGCCGTTTATCCACGAAGGCAAGACCAGCCCGCCAAAATACTACACCGAAGCCACCTTATTGCGCGCCATGGAAACCGCAGGCAAACTTGTCGAGAACGAAGAAATGCGAGAAGTCATGAAAGAAAACGGCATTGGCCGACCTTCCACGCGGGCGAGCATCATCGAAACGTTATTCAAGCGCCAATACGTCGAAAAAAAGAAAAAGAACCTCATCGCTACACCAACAGGCATGTCCCTGATCGATAAAATATCTTACGAGATGTTGAAAAGCCCAGAACTAACGGGCCAATGGGAGCACAAACTGCGCATGATTGAACGCGGCACCTATGAAGCACAAACCTTCAAAGACGAATTGTTTGTGATGGTGCGCCAACTCACCGACGAAGTCATTTTTGGCAAGAAATAAGCGCCACCTTTTTACAAGTTTACATGCGGGCAGGTGCCGCAATACCGAGCAAAGCCAGGGCCTTTGCAATGGTCTGACGCACCTCAGCGCTGAGCGCCAAGCGCAACTGACGAACGGCTTCATCGGGCTCAATGACAATCTTGACACTTTGGTAAAACGTATTATATAGCTTCACGAGCTCATAAGTGTAATTGGCCAATAAAGCTGGCGAGTAACCTTTGGCGGCTTCTTGCAGGGCGCTCTCGAAATAAGAAAGTTGCTTGATGATTTCTTTTTCTTCAGGGCGCAAAGCGGTGGTTGCACCGATTGCCGATGGTTGGTAGGCTGCTTTTTCCAACAAAGTAGAAATACGCGCATGGGCATATTGCAAGAATGGGCCGGTGTTACCGGTAAGGTCTATAGACTCTTCTGGATTGAACAGCATGCGCTTTTTCGGATCGACCTTTAACAAGTAGTATTTGAGGCCACCGATACCAATTTGGGTATACAAAGCCTGGCGTTCTGCCTCACTTAAACCTTCTAAATGACCTCTTTCTTGGGTCATGGCATTGGCTTTTTCAATGACTTCGGCCATGAGGTCGTCGGCGTCTACCACCGTACCTTCTCTGGATTTCATTTTACCGCTCGGGAGGTCTACCATGCCGTAGCTCAGGTGAAAGCAGTTGTTGGCCCAAGTGTAACCCAATTTTTGCAAGATCAAGAACAAGACCTTGAAATGGTAATCTTGCTCGTTGCCAACGGTATAAACCATCCCGTGTAAATCGGGATAATCTTTGAAGCGGTCGATGGCTGTACCGATATCTTGGGTCATGTAGACGGCGGTGCCATCTGAGCGCAAGACGAGCTTTTCGTCGAGCCCCTCGGCGGTGAGGTCTATCCAGACCGAACCATCTGTTTTTTGGTAAAAAACACCGTCTTTCAAGCCTTCCATCACTTGGTCTTTGCCGAGTAAGAAGGTATCTGATTCATAGTAAAGTTTGTCAAACGTGACGCCCATTTGCGCGTAGGTTTGATCAAAGCCTGCGTAAACCCAACCATTCATGGTGGTCCAGAGCAAGTAAACTTGCGGGTCTCTGGCCTCCCAACGCACGAGCATGTGCTTGGCTTCTTGCAGTATGGCAGTCTGATTTTTGGCGAGTTCTTTGATTTTATCATCGATGGCCGCTTGGGCTTTTTCGTCTTTATCTTGCTTGGCTTGCTCGAAATTCAGCACGGCTTCTTGGATGGCCTCTGGGGTGTCAGAAAAGTTCCCACTTTGCCATTGGGCCATGATTTCTTTGGCCTCAATTTGCAGGGCTCGGTCAAACTCGACGTAGTATTTTCCCACGAGTTTATCTCCCTTCAAGCCTGTATTGGCAGGGGTTTCACGTTCGCCACGCGCATTGACGGGGGAGAATTTCTCCCACGCGAGCATGGATTTACAAATATGGATCCCGCGGTCGTTGATCACTTGCGTGCGCACCACCTTATGACCCACTGCTTGCAAGATTTCGGCTACTGCTGCACCGAGAAAAATATTGCGCAAATGCCCTAAATGCAAAGGCTTATTGGTATTGGGAGAAGCGTATTCTACCATGACCGTTGGCTTGGAGTCTGCTTGCGCAAAACCGTAATGGGGCTGGGCTTGCATTTGACTCAATTGCTCTAGCCAGTAGGCATCGGTCAGGACGATATTTAAAAATCCGTTGATGACAATACAATGCGAAACGCCCGGCACGTTGGCTTCTATCCATGTTTTGAGTTTGTCGCCGGCTGCTTGTGGTGAGCAGCGCAAAAGCTTGACAAACGGGAACACAACAAGCGTGAGGTCACCCTCTACATCCTTGCGCGTCTGCTGAAACTGAATGAGGTTTTCGGTAATCTCGCAACCAAATAATTCGGGTGCGGCCTTTAATAACGCTTGGCGTATGTGTAGTTCCATTTTTAGGAGAGGTGCTTAATGATGTTTTCGATGAGGGCCAGTGCGGATTCGGCCATTTTGTTTTTTGCGTCGTCCAGACAAGGATTGACCTCCACGATTTCAATGGCTACGGTCTTGGGATCTTGGGCAAAATAAGTGAGCAATGCTTGGGCTTCAGCAAAGGAAATGCCGTTCGGAACAGGCGTGCCAGTACCATAAGAAGTTTCTGTTGGGTCGATGCTATCGATGTCAAAAGAAACGTAAATGAGGTCGCAGTCTTGAAGTTGAGCAGAGATGGCAGCCAAACAAGCGTTCAAACCAATGCTGCGGAGTTCGGCGACGGTATAGTTTTTCAAGCCTAATTCGGCCATGATGGCATCTTCTTGCGGTTCTGTATCGCGAACGCCGATGTAAACTAAATCTTGCGGTAAAAAAGCACTGCTCTTGAGGCCATTCCAATGTGCAATTGTAGCCGCATCGAGTTCGTTTTTGGCTAAATGAAGATGATCCAAACTGAGCGCCGCCGCGATGGGCATGCCATGGATATTACCTGAAGGCGTGGTGTAAGGCGAGTGGATATCGGCATGCGCGTCTATCCAAACAACACCAATTCTTTTATTTGGAAAATTATTTTTGAGCGCAGCGAGTGTACCTGCGGCCGCACTGTGATCACCGGAAATGAGCAAGGGAAAAGCGCCGGCTTGTGCGCTCTTCGCTATATTTTGGTCGAGGGAATCAAAAACCTGACGCAGCCCATCGATATTTTTAGCAAATGGGTACGGACTCTGGCGATCGAGTAGTGCGTTGTGTTGGTCAACGACGTGAATCGGATACTGCGCAAATAAGGTGCTGCCTTTTGTTCGGGCTGCCGCACGAATGGCCTCCGGACCAAGTGAAGCCCCGCGTGTGCCGGCACCTAATTCAGTCGGATTGAAGATAAAATGAATGTTTTTTGACATAATTGACCCTTTAGGGGCTTCCACAAAGATAAAGCTATTTTAGCAAAGCGGCATTAGCAGCCGCCGGTCATTGGCTCATAAAAAACAGGTTCTACAATGCGCTGTTCTTTGGCTTCGCCCGATAAATACAAAATGCGTCCATCAAAATTGCTGCTGATGATCAAATCGGGAATGGCATCGGCATCGATCAGCCCCACAAAAAGGCATTCAAGTCTGTTGGGGCCATATTCATAACTTGGGTCTGTGCTGCGCAGCAATTGCACTTTTTGTACTTGGTTGGGGTCGTCGGTTTCGAGGTAAAGGGCATATTGACCAAAACGTTGGTCATCTAATCCTTCTTCTTTGGGAAGCTTTCGGCCTTTTGCATAAAGCCAATAATGGATGCCCTTGAATGCATACTCGAGCGTATCGCCCGGTAACAAAACTGATTTTTCATCGTGATAAGTCGGGCTGGTGCGGTCGGCATACAACACTTTGAGTTGTTTGGGCAGAAGACTCCCCTTTCTCAAAACGAAACGACAATTTTTGGCGCTGCTCATGATTTTGCCGCTCCAATTTGCCGTATCGGCTTCCGTGTCATCGACTATGCCATCATATACAGTCTCGATTTTGGGCTTAACCGGATTCAAATACCAATTATGTTTGGTTTGAAAGATACCCAACCAGGCTTCTTCTAAAAAGATTTGTTCTAATGCGTCGTCAGCTCGAAAATAGGCTCCGCTGCTAAACATGCCCGGCTGGAGATATTCCGTATTGGGGTAGTTGGGCCTGTATGCCGCGTTCAAACCAACCTTTACATCCGCTTTTGCATTTTGATGGGTCTCATTTTGAAGTTTTCTGGTTTGAGTTGCATCATTTGTGCAACCCAGTAAAACAAACAAACTCGAAATAAACAGAAAGCTTTTCATCGTTTAAAAATAAGTATTCTTAGCTTTGTTTATGCTGAAGTTCGTCTATCTTTCCTTCTTTACTGCCCTCACCCAGCTCTGCGTTGCTCAAAAATCTTTTACAGGGAGCCTCGAATACAATTTGGTGTCTATTGACCTCATGAACAAAGACACAATAGAAGGAAAGCTATTTATCTATGCCCTAGATTCTTTGGTGCGTTACAACTACCTCATGGCCGATGGCAAAAAACAAGAAAGCATCCATCATTTAGGTCGGCATAAATTACTTTCTCTGATCGAAATTAACGGACAGTTCTTTGCTGTTCAAATCAACGACAGCTCCAAAGAAGAACAAGCTTTCCAATTTCACAAGAATTGGAAATGGCAGCGCATTGCAGGCCTCAGTTGCAGAGAAGCCAACACGGAAACAGAGGAGGGCAATTTCTTAATGTATTTCACCAAATCGATACCTGCGCGCTATTTTGTTGGCCTCCAGGGTGCCCCCGGTTTGCCGGTCAAAGGACAAATCCCGACAGACTTTGGCTACATGGCTTTTGAGCTCCAAAAAGTAGACCGCCGACAACCACCGTTTTCGTTATTTGTCCCGGATAAAAAATACAAAGTGCTGCCTTTAGAGGCCTTTTTGGAGTGGTCGCAAACCAACCAAAATAGCCCCAACCAAGATTAACTAACAGCTTGCTGTTTATAGGTTTGCTCTGCTTTCAATTTTCATGTAACCCTTTGCCGTATTTTCGTTTGATTAGACGCTAAAGCCTCATGGAAGAAAACGAATACATCCCTAAATCAGCCGCTAAACCTGCTCCAAAAACCGAAGCAACTAGCACTCCGCGACCAAAAAAACGCGAAGAAGAACCACAGCGTCCGAAAGAAACGGCTCAGGCTACGCGCAAAAAACTACCCAAAATAGGCTTGGCGGAACGCCTCAACTTGCCTAAAATCAAGCTTTTTTCAGGTGCTGTTCTGAGTTTGCTCAGCATCTATTTATTTTTGGCTTGTGTCTCTTACCTTTTCACTTGGGCCAAAGACCAAGACCAACTCCTGAACCGCAGTTTTGTGGCGTACATCTTCAATTCCGATTTGCCAGCCGTAGAAAACTGGTTGGGTAAATTTGGCGCCTGGACCTCTCACCTACTCATTCACCGCGGTTTTGGCCTCCCCTCATTTGGCCTCGTGTTTCTTTTATTTATTGGCGGATTTAAAATTTTATTCGGAACCGCATTAGTGCCTTTGGTGCGCACCACGAGCATCGTGATCAGCTATGTGCTCTGGGGCTCCATTTTCTTGGGCTTCTTTAGTCCACAAATCAGTTTTGCGGGCGGTGCGTTTGGTTTTTTCACCAACGAATGGCTGCAACTCACTTTTGGTGGTTTCGGTACGCTCTTCATGCACGTCATCGCCTTCTTTGTCCTGACCTCTCTGCAATTTAGCCCGAACTATCGCGCGCTGCTTCAACGTTTGTTTGGTACAGCAGAAAGCGCCGAAATGGAAGCCGACCAACCCATGGCCGATGCCGCAGCGCCTTTCGATGACATTTATGTGGTGAACACCATCAAAGAAGACCAAATCAAAGCAGACGAAATCTCCAAGCCTGTAGTTTTTGACGATGGCGACGACGACGATGTTTTTGACGAGGAAAGCGAACTCATTGTGCAGGTCAAGAAGGATATGCCCGTTGCGCCAGTGGAGGAAAACATCCTAAGTTCAGATTTTGAAATCGAACTCGGCGAAGACCCGGTTGTGGTACCACCCGTGAAACTACCAGTTGCCGATGAAGATATCTTGGCCAGTCAATTGGTGAGTGAGCACGGCGAATACGACCCCACCAAAGACCTCGAAGGCTACCTGCTTCCTCCGCTGGAGCTCATGAAAGAATATGTCTCGACCGGTGTAGCGGTGAGCAAAGAAGAACTCGAAAACAACAAAGACCGCATTGTTGAGACGCTTTCGCATTACAAAATAGACATCGCTAAAATCAAGGCCACAGTAGGGCCAACCGTTACCCTCTACGAAATTGTACCTGCGCCCGGCGTCCGCATTTCTAAAATCAAAAACCTCGAAGACGACATCGCGCTCAGCCTTTCGGCACTCGGGATACGCATCATTGCGCCGATTCCAGGCAAAGGCACCATCGGTATTGAGGTACCGAACTCTAATCCAGAGATGGTCTCCATGCGCTCGCTCATTGCCTCCGACAAATTTCAACATTTCGACGGCGAGCTGCCAATTGTAATGGGCAAAACCATTACCAATGAAACCTACGTGTTTGACCTCACCAAAATGCCTCACTTATTGGTGGCTGGTGCTACGGGCCAAGGTAAGTCGGTGGGTTTAAATGCCATTCTGATTTCCATACTTTATAAAAAACACCCAGCGCAAGTCAAGTTTGTGTTGGTCGATCCGAAGAAAGTTGAATTGACCTTATTCAATAAAATTGAACGCCATTTCTTGGCCAAACTTCCGGGCGAAGAAGATGCGATCATCACCGATACATCCAAAGTGGTCAATACCCTCAATTCACTTTGTATTGAAATGGACGATCGCTATGAGCTACTCAAAGACGCCAGCGTCAGAACCATCAAAGAATACAACGCCAAGTTTATTGCGCGCAGGCTCAATCCTGAAAAAGGACACCGTTACCTACCGTACATTGTGGTACTCATCGACGAATTTGCCGACCTCATCATGACTGCTGGCAAGGAAGTTGAGCACCCGATTGCCCGCATTGCACAGCTTGCCCGCGCCATTGGTATTCACCTCATTGTGGCCACGCAGCGCCCGTCTGTGAACGTCATTACCGGTATGATCAAAGCGAACTTCCCGGCTCGTATTGCTTTTAGGGTATTGTCGAAAATCGATTCGCGCACCATTTTAGATGCCTCGGGCGCCGATCAGCTCATTGGCCGCGGAGACATGCTCATCTCGACAGGTTCAGAAATGAAGCGCTTGCAGTGTGGTTTTGTCGATACACCAGAAGTAGAAGACATCTGTAGCTTCATTGGCGCACAGCGCGCGTATCCAGAAGCGCTCATCTTACCAGAATACGTTCCTGAAGGTTCAGAGGCCAGCGGCGACATCGATATGAATGAAATCGACAGCATGTTTGTAGACTCTGCGCGTATTGTGGTCATCAATCAGCAGGGATCAGCGAGTTTGCTGCAACGCAAACTCAAGCTTGGGTACAACCGTGCTGGCCGCATTGTAGATCAGCTAGAAGGCATGAATATCATTGGACCCTTCCAAGGCAGCAAAGCCAGAGAAGTATTGTTCTCCGACATCGAAAGCCTCGATGAATTCTTGCGCGTAAAAGGACTGCTCTAAAAAGTAAAAGGACTACTTTAAAACTTATTTAACCCGATTGAGGCCCAAAGCCTTGAGCATCCATTTAGGCAAATGCTTCGGCGTGCGACCTTGCTTGAGGTTCAGGTAAAGACCGAGTTTCTTGAAAATAGGCACTTTGTGCGTTTCTACAAATTCAATCCAGTAGCCATCCGGATCCTCGATGTAAGCAAAACGGCCTGCCGCCTCGCCCATGTCAAAAGAATTATCGGAGTCTACTGTAAACGGCGTTTCAAATTCGTCGCAACGCATTTTAAGCGCATTCATTCCTTGCACATCAAAGCAAAGGTGAATAAAGCCCCAGTCTCCCCAGAAACGGTTCTCGAAAATTTGTCTGGCGCCTGTTTTTGAACTTAACTCGACCAATTCAATTTCCGTGATTCCCAATAATTGCGCAAAGTAGCCACCGCGCACTTTTGGATGCGATAGCAACACTCTGCGGAATGCTTCCTTCCCTCTTGGTAAAAAATCAAAATCGGCAAATACTTGTGCTTCATCATAGACTTTTTGCTCATAACCTAGCAAATCTTGGTAAAAACGCTGGCTTTTGTCCATGTCGGAAACGCCAATTACAGCCCCAGCAACACCACCACATTTGGAAGGATGCTTGGAGGCGGCAAACCAAGAGCGGCCCTCAACAATCTGAAAATAATTACCGTTCGGATCTTGGACATAACAAGTCCAGCGGCCTGCGGGGTCTTGGTGAGCAGCACTGACATTTGCGCCCATTTGCGCCAAATGCTGTTGGGTGTGGCGCACGTCTTCTGACTTGATTTTACAGATAAAAACGCCGTAGTCGCCAAGTTGGGGTTCGAAAGCAGGCTTTTCGGTAGGGCGCGACGTAAATTGCCAAATCTCAAAGCCACCACCACCGGCCATATTGAGTGCCAAGGTGGCTGTTCGGTGGTGAACCACGCCGCCCGTATAGCGCGTCATGAGCGGAGCAGGTGCTGCTTCTTCAAAAATGCGGACGTCTAGACCGAAAGCTTGGCGGTACCAAGACCAAATTTCTTGTACGTTGGGCACACCTATGCCCATTTGCTGAATACCGTTGAGGATAAATTTGTTTGTCATGTTGTTAGCGAATTGCGCGTTCATTAAATAAAAGGTAGCCAAAACTCAATTGAAATTGAAAAGGCTGGGCGTATTTAGGTAAGTAATTGAGCGTGGCCCGAACTGGCCCTACAGGAGAATGGTAAATGACATGGCCTGCCGTCAAAATACTTCTGCCATCGAGCGGTTTGGCGTAGGTAAAAGTGCCGTCCGGATTGAGCACCAACTGAATGATGGGCAAAAAAGCATAGGCGTCTAGCCGGAGGTCTATGTTTTTGAACGGACTCACAATGAGCTGCGTTCCCAAACATGCGTATTGTGTAGAGCGGTATGCCGCAATAAAATAGGTGTCGAGGTCTGGCAAGACATTCAAGCCAGGGAGCGCCAGCATACTCGCGGTATAATTGGCAAAGAGCGATTGGCTATTGAGCACCGACTTGAAGTGCAGGCCGAAATTAACTTTTTGCTTCTTTTGAAAAGGAAAACTCAACAACTCTAGCTGAATACTGAGCCATTTGTGGTTTTTGCTGATGGTGTCGTCTATGATAGACGTAGAGCCCGGATACGTCAGTTCTTTGCCGCGCACATAACTCGCCTTGAACTCAAAAAAACTTCCGGAACTGGCAAATTGCTTGCGGTTGAGTGTGTTTTGTGTAAATGCTACCCGAATGCTCTCCCCAATAAAGGAGGTGTAATCTGCGGTGTCTTCTTTGGTGAAGTTAGCTGTTTGGTAATAGGAGTCGTCTAGCCAAAACATGCGGGTGTTGGCGGTCAATACAGCATGATTTCCGGTAGGGATTTTGAGCTGAAGCCCAGTATAGCGCTCTTCTTGCACCAAAAACGAAGGTTTGACGTCTTCAAAAAAAGTGGCAAAACTCTTGAAGTAATCCCAGCGATTGAGCACCAAATAAGCGCTCAAAGAAACCGGAACGCTACCCGGTATCACCAATTCGTAATTGATCTTGCCAGACCCATAAAATTTCCCGAAGTATGAAGCAACTTCTAGCCGCTGCCCGACATAGCCCGCCCTGCGGTAAGCCAAACTCAAATAGCCAGTATTGATGGCTCTAGAAGACATGAGGCCACCGAAATCGACGCGAAACGCATTGGCTTTATTGACCTTCAGCTTCAGGATGATAGCCGAGTCTAGTCCTCTCTCCAAGACAGGAGACACAAAACTAAAGTACGACGCAGAGAGCGTCTTGAAATAGCGTTTTTCTAGTTCGGCTTGATCCAAAACCTGCTTGCTGTATTTAGGTAGGATCGAATTTCTGACAAAAGGAAGGTCTTGTCTTTTGTCTGAGCTCGAGCGCACTTCATTTATACGTAGTGCAATCAGTTGCTCCTTGAAAAGTTGTCTTTTTTGAGCGAGCTCAGCGGAATCGGCGCGGGCATTCACGTATTTGAGAATGTCAGCCATTTGGGCTGTAGCGGCCAGATAACCATCTTGAATGGCTTGCTGCACATCGGCAAAATCAAAGGTGCCGACTTTTGTGTTGGGCTCAATAATGATGCCTTCTGCACAGGGCATGGCGTAGTTGGTAGGGGTGGTCATCATGCTGGTCAGCAAGCCCAGAAAATCGCGCTCGGAAACCGGCGGTAAATTTTTAGATACATTGCTACCGATGATAAAGTCGGGCTGAAAATCGTTGTACAAAACATCTATTGGAAAGTTGTTGTACAAGCCGCCATCAAAATACAACACCCCATCAATGCGGATCGGATTGAGATAGAGCGGAAAGGTCATGGAAGCGCGCACCACCTGATTGAGCTTGCCCTGCGCAAAAGCCACACTTTTTTTGGTCTCTACTGCAGAAGCCACGCAGCGATAAGGCACAAAAAGCTGATTGAAGTCGTCTTGTACAGAGACACTCGTGCGGCCAAAGATTTTGAGCATCTCGAAATCTAGGTAAGTAGGATCTACAAAAGCGAGCGGCAAAGATTTTTGAAGGATGCTGTCTTGTGAAACCGTAAAATTGAACATCGACGCGCTCGACGCATCTTGATAAAACAAAAACTGCTGATCGGCCTCTTCTTGGCCTTTTACCATCAGTTGAAAAGACTCCGAGAGCACGTAGGCTTCAATTTCTTCAGGAGAATAGCCACAGGCATACATGGCACCCACCAACGCACCGGCAGAAGTACCTACAATATAATCGATTGGAATTTGATGTTGTTCGAGCGCTTTGAGTACGCCTACATGCGCTACACCCGAGGCTCCGCCACCACTCAAGACCACACCCACACGCTGACGCTGCTGTGCGAACAACTGCAACGTAAAAAAAAGGAAGGGCAAGAGGTATTTGGTCTTCGACAAATTCGTTCTTTTGTACAAAGTTAACGAATCCCAAAATAATGCATCCACAACCCAGCCCAAAAAGCCCACTGCTCACCATCACACTCAAAAGTTTTTTTGGCTTCGAGGCCATCCTAGCCGAAGAACTCAACGAACTTGGCTATCCTGAAGTCGAGCTGCTCAACAGAGCTGTTCAGATCAAAGGAACCTGGGCCGATGTCTACAAACTCAACCTTTATTGCCGTTGTGCCATCTCTGTTTTAGTTGAAATAGACAAATTCTACATTCAAAGCGAAGAAGACCTCTACAAACGCGCACTCCGAATCAAATGGCATGAACTCTTTGATGTCCAAAAAACATTTGCGATCAAAGGCGCCATCTTTTCCCCGATTTTTAACAATACGCATTATCCGTTTTTGCTCATCAAAGACGCCATCGTCGATGTCTTCAAAGACAAAACCAATGAGCGCCCCAATATCGATGTCAAGAAACCGAGCGTCCTGCTAGACCTCTACATCAAAGACAAAGAAGTGACCCTTTCGGTGAACACAAGCGGTATTCCGTTGTTTCAGCGCGGCTACCGAACAGCGGTTGGCCCTGCTCCACTCAATGAAGTAGTCGCTGCCTGCTTGATCAGAATGTCTGGCTGGGACCGCAAACAAACTTTTGTAGATCCTTTCTGTGGTTCTGGTACTTTGCTTGTTGAAGCTGCGCTTTTGGCCAGTGGCATTCCAAGTAACATTGAAAGACAGCACTACGCCTTTAAAAACCTCAAAAACTACGACGCCGATTGCTGGGAAGAAATTTACCAAAACGCACCGCGTATTGTCAGGGAGTTGCCTTGCCGCATCATCGGTGGAGACATCTCAGATGAAATGGTTTTGAAGGCGCGCAGAAACCTCCGCACTTTTTCTTTCGGTCGTTTTGTGGAGGTGCATTCCGCTCCTTTTGACAAACTCAAACTAGAGCCGCCAGTGTTTATCCTGACCAACCCACCCTACGACGAAAGGCTCTCCACAGACGTCGAAGAACTCTATGGTTCTTTTGGAACTTGGCTCAAGCACGAAATGACCGGCAGCAAAGCGTGTGTCATTAGCGGAACCGTCGAAGGCTTTCATGCAATTGGCCTCAAAGCTTCGCAAAAACACCGCGTGTTCAACGGCGATATTGAATGTGAATTCAGGAAATACGAATTGTTTCAAGGTAAAAAGGCGCTCAATTGAGCGCCTTTTTTATTTCTAATTTTTGAACTGAGCGCTTAACGCTGCTCAATTGGAACGTAGTTGCGATTGGTTTGACCTGTGTAGATCTGACGCGGACGCCCGATAGGCTCTTTGTTTTCGGTCATTTCTTTCCATTGGGCGATCCAACCTGGTAGACGACCAATTGCAAACATCACTGTAAACATTTCTGTTGGGATACCCAAAGCCTTGTAAATAATACCTGAGTAGAAATCTACGTTTGGATAGAGGTTGCGCGCTTTGAAGTATTCGTCTTCTAGGGCTACTTTCTCTAATTTTTTAGCGATGGCCAAAAGTGGATCGTTGACACCTAATTTTTCGAGGACGTCGTCGCAGGCTTTTTTGATGATGTTGGCACGCGGGTCAAAGTTTTTGTAAACGCGGTGACCAAAGCCCATGAGACGGAATGGATCTTCTTTGTCTTTTGCTTTGGCAACCCATTTGTCTACGTTGCCGCCGTCGGCGTGAATGCGCTCGAGCATTTCGATCACTTCTTGATTGGCGCCACCGTGTAGCGGACCCCAAAGTGCAGAAATACCGGCAGAAACACTTGAATAAAGATTGGCTTGCGAAGAACCGACAATGCGCACTGTAGAAGTAGAACAGTTTTGTTCGTGGTCTGCATGTAGAATGAGAAGTTTGTTGAGCGCGTTTACGATAACTGGATCAACGTGGTAGTCTTGGGTTGGCATCGAGAACATCATGTACATGAAGTTTTTGCAATAATCGTATTCATTGCGCGGGTACATGAATGGATGGCGGATCAGGTTTTTATAAGACCACGCTGCTAAAGTTGGCAACTTGGCCAATAAGCGGTGAATGGTCAGGTTTTTGGCCTCAGGGCTGCGATTTGGATCGAGTGATTCTGGATAAAAAGTTGCCAAAGAAGCCACCATAGAAGAAAGTACACCCATTGGATGCGCTTTAGACGGATACGCTTCAAAGAACTGCTTCATGTCTTCGTGAACAAGCGTGTGCTTGCAGATGCTATCTTGGAAAGAATCTAGTTCAGTTTGGGTTGGCAAATTGCCATAAATGA
The DNA here is from genome assembly GCA_030730025.1 of Crocinitomicaceae bacterium. Lineage (GTDB taxonomy): Bacteria > Bacteroidota > Bacteroidia > Flavobacteriales_D > Crocinitomicaceae > UBA952. The sequence continues at coordinate 77,323 of JANQWC010000015.1, read as the reverse complement.
GCAAATAAGCCACCTCTATAAAAGATGCTTTTTCAGCAAGCTGCTCGATAGAGTAACCTCTGTAATGAAGAATACCATCTTCACCATCTAAAAAAGTAATGGCACTTTTGGTAGCACCAGTGTTTTTGTAGCCGGTATCTAAGGTGATGTAACCGGTTAAATCGCGCAATTTGGAGATGTCGATTGCTTTTTCGTTTTCTGTGCCGACTACAACGGGAAGTTCGTATACTTTGCCGTCGAGTTCGATTTTGGCTGTTTCACTCATGTGGTGGAAATATGTCGTTTGATAAATGTGTGCCTAAATTACAAAAGAAAGTGCAAATGATGTATATCATTGCTTATAAAAACTATTAATAAAGGTGAAAGTTTAAAGTTCTTCTAAAATATAAGTGTGAATCATGTTGAATAAGTGATTGCGGGTATTCCCTCCGTAGATACCATGATTTTTATTGGGATATATAAAAAGATCGAATTGCTTGTTGGCCTTGACCATAGCACTGATCATTTCCATGCTGTTTTGGTAGTGCACGTTGTCGTCGGCAGCACCGTGGATCAAAAAGTATTTACCTTGCAAATCTTTAGCGAAATTGATGGGCGAGTTGTCGTCGTAACCTTTCGGGTTTTCTTGCGGCGTGCGCATAAAACGCTCGGTATAGATGTTGTCATAAAAACGCCAATTGGTGACAGGAGCTACTGCAATGCCTACCTTGAACAAACCCTGGCCTTTTGTCATGGCTAGAGAAGACATAAAGCCTCCGTAACTCCAGCCCATGATACCCAAGCGCGACGCGTCTACGTCTGGGCGCTGTGCAAAAACTTTGGTGGCGGCCAGTACATCTTGAATTTCGAGCTTGCCCAGTTGCAAATATGTCGATTTTTTAAAATCTGCACCTCTGTATTGAGTACCGCGCGGATCAATGCTCAAAACGATATACCCTTCTTGCGCCAAAAGCTGGTGGAAGAAATAGTCGTTGCCATCCCAGCTGTCCAAGACTTCGTTGTGCCCAGGCCCACCATAGACATTGACAAACACCGGGTACTTTTTTGCCGGATTGTAATTGACTGGCAAGATCAAAGATGCATTTAGGTCGATGTCAGGCGTGGTGATGGTCAGAAAAGTTTTTCGGCTCAAGCGTTCGTTTTTCATTTTGTCCACAAGCGCAGCGTTATCTTCGAGTGTGCGGACAAGCTCGCCGTTAGCTTTGCGCAAGGTAATGACAGGCGGTGTGTTGGCATTGGAATAACTGTGGATGAAGTATTTCATGCCTTTTAAAAAGGTTGCGTTGTGGTAACCATAAGCGGTAGAAATCATTTTTTGCTCCGAGCCATCGAGTTGGATAGAATAGATTGACTTGTAAATAGCTCCTGGCTCCGCACTTGCATAATACAGTAAGTTTTGTGCTTCGTCGATGCCTAGATATTCAATGACATCCCATTCTCCTTTTGTAATGGCTGTTGAACTTCCGTCAAACCCGACAAGATAAAGGTGATTGAAACCACTTTGCTCGCTGGTTCTGATCAGGCCTTTGCCATTAGCTAACAAGACTAGATTGTTGTCGACCTCCACATAAGTGCTCGCCGTTTCGGTATAAAATTTACGCGTACTTACTTTGTTGTCCGTGCAACTAACCAACCAATAATTCAATTCGCTCTGGTGGCGGTTCATGGTCTGAACGATCAGCTGATTGGCAGTTGCCGACCAATTGAGCCTTGGGATATACTCATAGGTATCCAATTTGACCTGTTGAATTTTAGCACTCTTGACATCTAGTAAATGTAAAGTCACTTTGCTATTCACCTCGCCAGCTTTTGGATACTTGTATTTATATTGCTCCGGATACAACTCTCCGTACATGGCCATCTGAAATTCGGGCACTTCGCGCTCGTCAAACTTTAAAAATGCAATGTAGCGGCTATCTGGCGACCAACCATAGGCTTTGGTGATGGCAAATTCTTCTTCATAAACCCAGTCGGTGGTGCCATTGATGATTTTATTGCGCTTGCCGTTTTCGGTCACTTTGCGCACCTTACCTGTTGCCAAATCTTTGATAAAAAGGTCGTTGCCGTGAATAAACGACACTTTTTTACCATCCGGGCTGTATTCAGCTAATGTTTGCGGTGCGTGGTCGGCGTCTAAGGCCTCTAGTTTTTGCGTGTTGAGGTCGTATAGAAAGTAAAACGCTTCAAAACTGCGGCGATAAATTGCTTTAGGAGCCGTCCAGAGCAAGACTTTTTGTTCGTTGGCATTGAATTCATAACCTGCCACAGCAATGGGTTGGTCGTTATATATCAAACGCGACTTCGGGACGAGCAACTTTGTTTTTTCCAGTTGGTCATCGGCAACAAGGCCCCTCACGATGTCGCCATTTTCATTCATTTCGACAAAATGCAAGCCATCGTTCATCATTTGATACGAACTTCCACCTTTGGCACTAAATTCATAATTGCGCCAAATGCGTTCTATACTTAAGTCTTGAGCAAACAATGTGATTTGCAGAAAAGTGAATAGGAATAAATAAAATAAAGTCTTCATGAAAGGTGATATTGATGGCTAAAATGGAATCCTAAAATTACATAGAATTCGACATAATGCATACTTCATGTTTGCTTCACAAAGAAATGATTTTACTTTTTGTAAAAGACTTGCATTTTTAAATGTAAATGCTTTAAATTTGTACAAACTTTTTGATGTCCTCCTTGAAGCCTCCTTTGTGCTGAAACCATTGAAAAGAAATCATTAACACCAAGCTGATTGTCAGTTGATTTAAACTTAACATCATGAAGCAAACACTACTTTTTTTATCTTTCTTTTTGTTTGTAGGTGCCAACGCACAAAATACTTGCAACGAACTTTTCATTTCTGAATACGTGGAAGGTTGGTCAAACAACAAAGCTTTAGAGATCTACAACCCTACCAACAACCCTATCAATCTTTCAGGGTACTTTGTAAGCCGTTACTCTAATGGTGCTACAACAGCAACTGTTGCCAACTCTATTCAACTTTCAGGAACAGTACCTGCAAAAGGTGTTTATGTTGGTGTCATTGAAAAACTTGACCCGAACGGAACTGGCCAAGAAGCCCCAGTTTGGGATTCACTTCAAGCAAGAGCTGATGGCTTTTACTGCGCAGACTACAACGCGTCCAATGCCTGGTATTGGAACGGCAACGATGCCCTTTTATTGGCAAAAGGCACCTTGCCCTCTAGCGCGACAGCGGTGATCAACGCCACCAACGTTACAGGTTTTGCAATCGTAGACGTATTTGGCAAAATTGGAGAAAACCCTGCCAACGAAACCGGAACTTCTTCTGGTAATGACGGCGCTTGGTCTTCTCAATTCCCATATAGCACTGGCCTTGGTGTCTTGCTTACCAAAGACCACGGCCTCATTCGCAAGCCAACTGTTCTCATAGGTCAGACCTCCAATCCTTCCTTTTTCGACCCGCTTCTTGACTGGGATAGCATTCCACCGGTTATTGTTCGCCTAGACGCCAATGGCGATACACTCTACGGAACCAGCGGCAACCCAATTCTCGATGGCAACTGGTCTTCACTTGGAACGCACGAATGCGACTGCAATTCAATTGGCCTCAACACTCAAACCAAACAAAGCCCAAGTGTTTACCCCAACCCGAGCAATGGTGTAGTTTTTGTCAAAACACAAAACGAAGTGCGCAAAATTCAAGTCATTTCTGCCCTTGGTCAGCAAGTCAAAGAATTGAACATTACAAGCGCTCAACAAGTTGTCGAAATCAACCTAGACAACTACCAAGGGGTTTATTTCTTGCGCCTTACTTCCAATTCAGGCGAGCAAAGTCTACACAAAGTTATCATTCGCTAAGATGCGTCTCTTCTTATTCGCGCTGCTCGCAGCGCTCCCTGGGCTTTCTATGGCTCAACAAAAAGGAAAGATTAGTGGGCAAGCTGTAATGTCTCCAGGAGACACACCTGTTGCGGGCGCCAAAATCACCCTTCTCAACCAAGGGACAGCCGTAACACGCGTTGCCACCAACGATCTTGGCAACTACGAGCTACTCAATATCCCTTACGGCAAATACCAACTTGTATTTACCCTGCCGCTTAGCGACACACTGCGCTTCGACATCCAATTGAACCAGGCTTCCGTAGTCCAAAACTTTAGCATTCGTGCTACCCAAGAAGAACGTGAAGTACGCGTCATTGGCAACCTCGTTCGCGGCCAGAATGTTCCAGTGGCCGTCACCAAAATTGACACCAAAAAAATCAACGAAGAACTCGCTTCTCGCGACCTACCGATGCTCCTCAATGGAACGGCTGGTGTATATGCCACGAATCAAGGTGGCGGCGACGGCGATGCGCGCATCAATGTGCGCGGTTTCGATCAACGCAACGTGGGCGTCATGATAGACGGCGTTCCGGTCAACGACATGGAAAACGGCGCGGTGTATTGGTCCAATTGGTTTGGCCTCGATGCGATCACCTCCCAAATGCAAGTGCAGCGCGGTCTTGGCGCTACCAAAATTGCCATGCCATCAATTGGTGGTACCATTAATATCATCACGCAAGGCGTAGGCACCAAAAAAGGCGGTAGTTTCAAACAAGAATACGCTACTGGCAACTTCTTGCGCAGCTCGCTCTCTTACAACACCGGCATGACGGCTTCGGGCTGGGGGCTCACCTTTTCAGCTTCTTACAAACAAGGCCAAGGCTGGGTAGATGGCACACCCACTCAAGGATTTTTTGGCTACACTAAAATTTCCAAGCGCCTAGACAAACACCTCATCACGCTTTCTGCCTTCGCCGCACCGCAAAAACATGGCCAGCGCTCCTACAACCAAGGCATTCAATACTGGGATGCCAATCGTTCACAAAATCTAGGTGTTGCTTTCGACTCTACGCTTGTGCTCAACGACATGGGCATTCGCTACAACCAACACTGGGGTTATGTGACCAATGCAAATGGCGAACAAGAAATTTTAAATGAACGTAGAAATTTCTACAACAAACCACAAATTACACTCAAAGATTTTTGGTCGGTCAATGACAAACTCGACATTTCCAACCTAGCCTATCTCTCTGTTGGCCGCGGTGGAGGCACCAGTATTTTCAATTCTTCTGCCATCCTCCGAGACAGCAATGCTCACATTGACTGGGATCAAATGATCGCCGAAAACCAAGTGAATTCACTTTTTGGTACGCCCAACATCGACCCCATTTACTCGCCAACAGAAATCAAAGCCAGTCAAATCTTATTGGCCAGCATGAACAACCATTTTTGGCTGGGCTATTTAGGGCAATTCAACTACCAATACTCCAAAAAAACAACTATTTCAGGCGGTCTAGACTACCGTTATTACGAAGGACGTCACTACCAAGTGATCACCAACTTGTTGGGTGCCGACTACTTTGTCAGTACAGCCAACTTCAATGATGCCGATCCAATGCAACGCGTCGGCGACAAAATCGCCAAAAACACTTTCAATGCCGACCGCGACGGAGTCGTTACTTACGCAGGGGTTTTTGGTCAGTTGGAACACAATGGAGAGCGCATCAATTGGTTTGCCAATGTATCAGGTGTACTCAATGGCTATAAAGGCATAGACTACTTTCAACGCAAAGTGCTCGACCTCGGCGATACTACCTTGCGCATCGGAGCACTAGACACCATTCAATACAACGGCCAAACCTACCACGCTGGTTCGGAAGGCTTGGAATACTTTGCTACTGATTGGAAATACATCCCTGGCGTAACGATCAAAGGTGGTCTGAGCTACAAACTCAATAAATACCATGACGTTTATTGCAATCTTGGTTACCTCAACCGCACTCCTCAGTTCTCAAACGTCATCGACAACAACACCAATAGCTTCTTTGGCGAAATCGTCAACGAAATCATCTACTCAGCTGAAGGTGGCTACCACTTTTCAACCAAGCATTTTGGCATCAACTATAACGCTTACTATACCAATTGGAAAAACAAACCTTTCCCTTATGGCGTAGCGGTACCCGACCCCAACGACCCTACGGAATTTATCCGCGTCAATATCAACGGCATGGATGCCATTCACATGGGTCAAGAAGTCGATGTAGCCTGGGAAATCTCCCCGAAGCTATCCTTTGATTTCATGTTTTCAATGGGTAACTGGATCTGGAACTCTAGCAAAACAGTCTTTATTCCACAATACGACTCCCTAGAATTCACCTTTGATGCCAAGGGTGTACACGTTGGCGACGCTGCCCAAACAGCAATGGCCGTCTCTCTGCGCTACGAACCGATCAAAAACGCATACGTCAAAATTCAAGGACAATTCTTTGACCGCTACTACGCTAATTTTGACCCTTTTTCTTTGCAAGGTGCCAACGGCGGTCGCGACTCCTGGAAAATCCCATCTTATTCCTTGATCAATGTATTTGCTGGTTACCGCTACAAACAATTCAGCGTGGGCGGCTCGGTTACCAATCTTTTGAACACCTCATTTATCTCTGATGCCACTAACAACGCAAATGGCATCTACGATCAATTCGATGCGCGTTCGGCCACCGTTATGTTTGGCCAGGGCTTGCGCTTCAATATCAATCTCGCAATACAATTCTAACTATGAAAAAATTATTATTCAATCTCGCGCTATTGGCACTCGGACAACAAGCATTTGCGCAGTCCATTGCACAAGTTCGCAACTTAGGAATTGGCCAAACCGTCACCGTCACTGGTGTAGTCACCAACGGCAGCGAACTCGGCCCCATTCGTTACATCCAAGATGGGACGGCAGGCATTGCGTGTTATGGCAGCAACCTCAACAGCGTTCAAAAAGGAGATTCGATCACTGCAACAGGTGTTTTGTTTGAATTCAGTGGCTTACTTGAGCTTTCGCCAACCAATTCATTTACCAATCATGGCCAAGCCGTAATCCAACCCGCTGCGCTCGTCATTCCTATCCCAAGTGCAGGTGAAAACCTCGAAGGCCAATTGGTGCGTCTAGACAACGTCAATTTTGTCCAAACAGGCAACTTTGCTTCGGGAAATAGCACCGTTCAGGTTTTTGATGGGTCAAATACATTTGATGTGCGCATCAACGGTACCACCAATATCGACGGTTCTGCTATTCCAACTGGCCCAATTTCTATCATTGGCCTATTGGGACAGTTCAATGCGAACTATCAATTGATTCCGCGCAGCACCCAAGACATGTTCACTTATGTTGCACCTGCTAGAGAAATCAACATCAAAATTAATGGAAATAGTGTGCTCACTGGCGATACCTACGTGGTTGGAACAAGTTCTACTACTACGATCACCATTGAAAACTACGGCGTACAAAACTTAACTGTTTCTGGCGCTACATTAACTGGGCCAAGTGCAGCAGAATACAGCTGCAATGCGAATGTTGTTGTAGGTGGCACAAGCAGCCAAAACGTTACGCTCAACTTTACACCAAGCGGAACAGGATCTCGTTTGGCTACCCTTTCTATTGCCAACGACGACTCCGACGAAAACCCTTATATCATCAATTTGTATGGTATCGGCACCAACAATTTGGCCACAGAACCAGTCAATCCAGAATCAAACTCTATTCTTTGGAGTGTCACTACACCTTACAAATTAGTCGGTGAATTCACGCCATCAGGAGCAGAAAAATACCTAGTGCTTTGGAAAGAAGGTGATGGGGCGTCCCCTGTTCAAGGTTACCCCTTGGACGGCACAACCTACAAAAGAGGAGATGTCATAGGCAATGCAAAAGTAGCATACGTGGGTTCAGGTACTGCGTTTTCACCAAGACACGTACTCGCGAATACTACCTATGCATTTGCCATCTTTGCATTCAATGGTCCAGACGGCTTCCAAAACTACGACCAAACCGTTCCAGCAGGTGCAACTTGGCAAACTTTGGGTAGCCAAATTGGCAACTATTACAACGGCATTCAATCGGGCTCTAGTTCGTTTTTAACTGACCTCAGTGCTTTGATCAACCCACACACCTCTATTACATATTACAATTACCTCACCACCATGATGAACCAGTATGAGGTGCGCGACACCACTAATGGTCAGTCTTATGTAGAATGCGTGTATTCAGGCGAGCGCAAAGTATTCAACGATCCTTTTTCATGGACAGCAGTTGGATATTCAAGAGAACATACATACTCCCACTCTTGGATGCCGACCTTTCCTTGCGACAACCCAGAGCAAAAAGAATACAATGATCAGCACAACCTCTGGCCAGCCAACCTTCAACAAGCCAACACGCCGCGCAGTAACCTTCCTTTGATGGATATCGATGGCAATGTCGTCTTTACCTATTTAGGAGGTCGTGTGGGATACAGCGGCAACCAATTGGTATACGAACCGCGTCCGGAACAAAAAGGAAATGCGGCCCGTTCCATTTTCTACATGGCTACATGCTACAACGGTCAGTCTGGCAATACTTGGGAGCTTCCTGCAAACCAAAGCCAAGAGTCACTCAAAACTTGGCATTTCGCCGACGCCCCAGACAACTACGAAATCGCGCGTCACGAATACGTTGCAGTGCTACAAGGTAACCGCAATCCGTTTATCGACTCAGCGTATTTTGCTTGTCATATCAACTTCTCTAACATGAGTTACCTGACCTGCGACATGGGTCTTTCAGAAAAATTAGATCAGAATTTCTCTGTTTTCCCAGTTCCTGCATCACAAACACTCTATGCTCAGGTCAATGGTCTGGATATTCTTGCTTATGAAATTCACGACATCCAAGGTCGTCAGGTAAGCAGCAATCAAAACCTACAACTTCCTGTATTGGCCTTGCCAATTAACACATTTAAATCAGGTGTCTATTTCCTTACCGTTGACACCAAGCACGGTCAGGTCAAACGCGAGTTCGTGATTGAATAATGACTAAATACTTTTGGTATATCATTGTCGGAGCAAGCCATATGGCTTGCTCTGCTCGTTTTACCCCTACCTTACACATTCAAGCGCTTACAGTCCAAGAAGTAAAACCTGTTCAAGATACGTCAATGGTTCATGCCCACATAGGCACCTTCTTAGCACCTTATCAGGACACGCTTCATTCAGAATTTGATGCACGCATCGCCACAACGCCTCAAGCACTCACCGTAAGTAGGCCCTCATCGAATCTCATGAATTGGTGTGCCGATGCCGTGATCAGCTCTCAAACCGCCAACAAACGCTTCAGCGAACCGGTCATCTGCCTCTTGAATACCGGAGGTCTGCGCAGTAGTTTTGGCGCTGGCAACCTCACACTTGGCGATTTTTATAAATTAATGCCCTTCGACAACCGTTTGGTATGGATCCATCTACCTGTTTCTAAAATTTCTGAAATCGAAAAGTATCTTTTGAAAAGTGGCGGCGAACCTATTGCGAATTGTAGCTTTGAAAATGGAAAGTTACAGATACCTAGTTTGCTGTCAAGTCATGCATACATTTGGATACTGACCTCAGACTTCTTGGCCAATGGCGGTGATCAAATGAACTTTTTTTTAGGACTTGAAAAACAAGAAACCAATATTTTGTTACGCGATATTTTCATAGAAACCGCAAAAAACCAAGACGTGTTGGTTCTCGATGCACAACCCCGTTACAGCAAATGAAAATCACACGCAGAAATCTTTTTCAAAAATTTGGGCTGCTCTCCTTTGGTTTGTTTTTGCCTAAGTGGCTAGGTGCGTTTTCGAGTCAAAAGAACAGTCCTGAGTTGGTCATTCTGCATACCAACGACACCCATTCACAAATAGACCCGCTGCCCGCCAATCATGGCAAATATCCAAATCAGGGTGGTATTTTGGCGCGTGCTTCCCTAATTGAACAATACCGCGAGGCGCATCAGCATGTGCTGTTGCTAGACGCCGGAGACTTTTTTCAAGGTACGCCCTACTTCAATCGCTTTCATGGCGTATTAGAGATGAAACTCATGAGCGAGCTTGGCTATGATGTCGCAACTTTAGGCAATCACGACTTCGATATCGGCATTGACGGCTTCATGAACGCGCAGCAACATGCCACTTTCAAGTTTGTCAATGCCAATTACAACTTTGGGCAAACCCCTATGGCTGCCGTGGTTCAACCTTATCAAATCATTGAAAAAGGTCGCTATAAGATCGGGGTTTTCGGACTGGGCATAGACCTCAACGGCTTGGTTCCGCAAAGTAATTTTGAGGGTATCGGCATGCAAGATCCTTTTGAAAGTGCTGCGGCAGTGCTCAAAAAATTGAAGCAAGCCCATTGCAACCTGATCATTTGTTTGTCGCATCTGGGCTATCAATACGAAGACAAAACCAAACCCAGCGATGTATTACTCGCCCAAAAAGTTTCCGGAATTGACCTCATACTCGGCGGACACACCCATACTTTTATGGACGGACCAACGAAAGTTATTCAGCCAGACGGACACAGCACTTGGATCCATCAGGTTGGTTGGGCCGGTGTCAGACTTGGCGCTATTGAGGTTACGGAGAAAAAGTTTAACTTTCTTCAAAAAATAATCAATTGATCAATTACATCATAGGCGTAGTCGGTTTGCTACTCGGTTTTTCATCTTGCACCAAAGATGTGCAAATAGACCTGCCTCAATTAGCACCGCAATTAGTGGTGGATGGCAATATAGAAGCAGGTGCGCATCCGCTTGTGTTGCTCAGCATGTCGCAACCCGCAGCAGACACCGTGAGCTTAATCACCTACCTAAATAGTGTGGTGAGCGATGCACAAGTGACTGTAGTCACTGGAACGGACACCTTTGCGCTCACGCCTACTTATATCCAGCAACTCCCTTTAGAAAGCCAAAAAAGAGTGGCAGAAATGCTCCGACTTGAATTAGAAGAAGTACTCCTTTTGCCCATTCAGGTCTATAGCTCAACAGTACTATATGGCGCAGCCAATCAAACGTACGAGCTCTGTATTGCCCATCAAGGAAAAACATTCAAAGGAAGCACCTACCTGCCAAACCCCTCCAGCCTCGACAGTTTATATTGGAAGCGAGAACCTGCCACCTTAGAATACGGCTACAGTTGGGCCCGGCTGACAGACGCCTATACCAGCGCAGACGCCTATCGCTGGGAAGTCAGAAGAATTGATCGCGACGAACAAGGAGAAGATTTAGACCCCATTTTCAGGCGGGCACGCGGCGGTATTTTCTCCGACGAATTTTTCAACGGCCAAACGATTGAATTCTATTTTCAAAATCCTTTAAAAAGAAAAGACAGCACCCACCTGAAAACCTATCGCCGCTATTTTCGCTATGGCGACAGCGTGGTGGTCAAACTCTCCAAAATGGACCCTGCTGTCTATCTCTATTATGACCGCATGGACGCCCAGCTTGACGCCAATTCAAATCCGTATGCCACACCCATCAATATTCCGTCAAACATGAAAGGTTGCCTGGGCGTTTGGGCCGGCTTTAGCCCTTGGTATGATACGCTCATATGTATTGATTGAATAAAAATCACACTACAACCCTTAAACAAAATCTACTTTTTGACACGTAATATGGGGAAAAAACTACATCCATTTGGCTAGAAATTGATTGAACTCCGCTCTGAGCGCCGCAAAATTCTTTTCAAAATACCCTATGTCATTTGCCTCGTCGTCATGGTTTTCTAATTTGCGGTGATCGACAGCAACCGGATTCTGCTTAATTTCTGAAACCAAGTGTTTTTCATCGGCCTTGATTTGATGCGCCAATTCATCGATATGATTGCGTTGGATGATGAATTGATTCTGAAAATGCTCCACTTGTTTTAAAAAATCAGGCGCATTATTCTTGGCAGTCACCTCTTCGAGTCTTTCTCTTAAGATCGTAATTTCTTCTTTGTAGAAGTCCAGGCGCTTGAGCCAATCTTGATTTTCTTGATGTTGGTCGTAAATGAAGGTTTTTGTTGTCATGATGTTTGATTTTTAACAAAGTTCCGGCTATTTCTCAGCGCTAAACATGATAGAAGTCAATTCCTGACTTGATTCTTTTTCAAATTACTATCTTTGCAGCCTATATCATTCTTATGTCTTCAGTACCTGTTCGCGTTCGCTTTGCCCCCTCACCTACTGGCCCGCTCCATATGGGAGGTGTGCGCACTGCACTTTATAACTACCTTTTTGCACTCAAGCACAACGGCACCTTTCTGATCCGCATCGAAGATACCGATCAGACCCGCTTTGTGCCTGGCGCTCAAGACTACATCATGGACGCGCTGCAATGGTGCGGCATCATGCCGACTGAAGGCCCCGGTTTAGGTGGTAACTACGGCCCCTATGTGCAGTCTGAGCGCAAAGAAATGTACAAGCCTTACGCCGAACAACTCATCGCCGAAGACAAAGCATATTATGCTTTTGACAGCGCCGAAGACCTCGACCGCATGCGCGACCAAGCCAAAACCATGGGCATGCCCAATTGGCAATACAACAGCGTAACGCGCAGCGGCATGCGCAACTCCCTAACGCTGCCTCAATCAGAAGTAGAACAACTTTTAGCAGCCGGCGAGCCTTATGTCATCCGCATGAAAATGCCGCGCAACCGAGACATCCGCTTCCACGACCTCATCCGCGGCTGGGTAGTGGTCAATACCAACAACCTCGACGACAAAGTACTATTTAAAAGCGACGGCATGCCAACTTATCACTTGGCCAATATTGTCGATGACCACACCATGGCCATTAGCCACGTGATCCGCGGCGAAGAATGGTTACCTTCTGCACCTTTGCACGTCATGCTCTATGAAGCTTTTGGCTGGGATTGCCCTGAGTTTGCACACCTTCCGCTTTTGCTGCGTCCAGATGGCAACGGCAAGCTATCCAAAAGAGATGGCGACCGTTTAGGTTTTCCGGTTTTCCCAACCAACTGGATCACCGCTGAAGGCGAACTCTACTCTGGCTACCGCGAAAAAGGCTACCTACCAGGTGCCTTCATCAATATGCTTGCACTCTTAGGCTGGAACCCCGGCACCACCCAAGAAATCTTCACACTAGAAGAACTTATTGAAGCCTTCTCACTGGAGCGCGTCAGCAAGGCCGGAGCAAAGTTTGACCCCGAGAAAACCAAATGGTTTCAACAACAATACCTACGTGCGCAATCAGATGCAACACTTGCCGAACAATTGCGTGCGCTTCAGACCATTGAGCTATCCGATGCCGATCTTCAGCAAATTTGCGCGCTCATGAAAGAACGCGCCACCTTTCCACAAGACATCCTTACCGATGGCGCTTACCTATTCGGTCGGCCAACGGCTTTTGATGCCGAAACGATTCGCAAAAAATGGAAGCCAGAAACTGCTGCTTATATCCAAGAATGGAAAAGCATTGTGAACAGCCTCACCGAATTTTCAGCGCAAACCATTGAAGTTTCTTTCAAAACTTTCTTAGCTGAAAAACAGCTCGGTATCGGTGCCGTACTCTTGCCTTATCGCTTGGTATTAACTGGTGTTGGCGCAGGCCCTGGCATGTTCGAAATTTCTCAATTCCTCGGCAAAGAAGAAGTGCTCACGCGCCTTGACCTAGGGCTTGCTGAAGTAGAAAAAATCCTTCATGAAGCATAAAATCTTCGTCAGCGGCATCCAATGTTATGCGTATCATGGCTGTTTGCCTGAAGAAGGCCGCATTGGCGGGCACTACATCGTTGACATCGAGCTGCACACCGACTTCAGCAAAGCCGCAGCGCTAGACACCCTCTCTGACACCATAGATTACGTGGATGTCAACCGTATTGTCAGTGAAGAAATGGCCATCCGCTCCAAGCTCATTGAACACGTTGGGCAGCGCATTGTCGATCGCATCAAAAGTGAATTAAAAGGCATACACTCCCTGCAAGTCAAGATCACCAAACTATGCCCTCCCATTAACGGCGACGTACAGTCAGTGGCTATTTTAATAGAAGCCTAAACAGCTTTCGCTTGCAAAAACGCTAGAAACTGCGCCATTGCTCTGGCCCGATGGCTATACAAATTCTTCTCGGCAAGTGGCATTTGCGCAAAAGTTTTGTCTTGGTCTTCCGGAATGAATAGCGGATCATAACCAAAACCTTCGGTTCCTGATTTTTCTGTTGCAATGACGCCCTTTACGAGCCCCGTAAACTGCTGTTGTATCGCTCCATCGCAATAAGTCATTACGGTTTTGAACTGTGCACTTCTGTTTGGCTCCTGCGCCAAAGCGTTCAAGAGTTTATCCATATTTGCGTCGTCGCTGCGTTCCGGGCCGGCATAGCGTGCAGAATGCACACCAGGCGCACCATTCAAAGCCATGACTTCTAAACCTGTATCATCAGCAAAACATGGCAAACCAAAACGCTGCAAAACCCAGTTGGCCTTGAAAGCGGAGTTGCCCTCAATGGTGGGCTCATCTTCGGGTATTTCTTCGTGTAGCTCGAGGTCGTGAAGTGTAAGGAGGGTCATACCTGTGGGTAAAACAGACCTGATTTCTGCTGCTTTTTTCTGATTATGACTTGCAAATACGATTTTCATGGGCTAAAAATAGGAAATATAGCCCAAGTGCAGTTTGCCTGCATTCAATTGCAAGCCCTTTCCTAACTCTGCTCCGAGGCCGTAACTCAACTTGAACTGGCCGTTGTCTGAGCCCAGCACCAAGCCCAAACCGACAGCATATACGGTCGTTTGCGCGCTGTTGAGCACTTTATTTTCAAACCAAGACCAATCAGAAAAGACGAGTACATGTGCATATTCATCGAGTAAAAAACGATACTCCAAGCCTGCAAAAACAACGGTAGAGGCAAAAAATGCTTCTTCGTCAAAACCGCGCATGCGTTCCAAGCCACCAAAACGGTAAAGCTCATTGGCAAATAAGCTTGAAGCTTGGATGTGATCAAATTCTTGACTCAGGCACAAGACCTGACGCTTGGAAAGCGGTACAAAATAGCGCTGTGTGAGCTCTATGCGCCAAGTAAGTTGCTCCGCTTCGGCTTTTTTGTTTCCAACTAAATACAAGGCTTTCAGTTGCATGCCTTTTCTCGGATTGGGCAAAAAATCGAGCTGCTGCCTTTGTAAGCCTATGCCATAGGCCAGGGTGCTGAAAGAGCGTAAATTTGTCGAAGAAGCGGCGCTCAGCAAAGTATTGGAACGCCAGTAATCTAGTTGCGCCAGCACTTGCCAATTACCAGAAAATAAATAGGTCAGGCCTAAATTTCCCTTTACTTCTAAGAAAGCCGTATCTCGGCGGTAGAGCGTGAATCCCGAACTCAAACCATAGGGCGAACCGCCAATGTAAGGCCAAGTAAGTGAACTCTTGAGCATTTGGGTTTGCGGCGCTATACTGCGCCAATGCAGCAAGAATTTTTCATTCTTTTGAAACGTATTCTGAAGTTGGAGGTTGAACTCACCCACCAGAGCGGTTTTTTGGTTTGCCGGATTTGGCTGTAGCCCAATAATTCCGGTAGCGGAACTCATTTTGATTCTCTCCAGAAAAAAATAAAGCTCCGCTTGTTGGTCGGCATAGACCCATTCAGGGGCGCGCAATAATTTAAAAGGAAGCTGACCCGCAAGTTGGGTTTGCACTTGCAACAGTTGTGCTTCGTTAAATAGGTCACCAGTTTGGAGTTGCAGTAGGTTGGCCAGGACTTTTTCTTGAATGATGCCCTCCGGCTTGATCTGCAGTTGGCCCCAACGCACTTCGGGCCCCTCATCGATTTGCAATTCGAAAAACGGCTGTGTGCCCGAGCGAAAATGCAGGTGTACTTGACCAAAAGGATGACCGTTGTTGAGCAGCTGATCCAAGGAGTCCTGCACCATTTTTTGCAATTCCTTTGCTTGGATCCATTCGAAGGTGCCTGTTCCTCCGGCCTGGGAAGCTAAAGTAATTCCTTCAAAAAATGGCCCAGACCGTAGTTGGAAATAAGAAATGGAATCGGTTTGTTGGGTAAGCGCTATAGAAAAAAGGAAGTAGCCCGCATCTAGCGCTGTGAGCTGCCAGTCATTGATTTGTTTTTGCCAATTGACTAGATTGTATTTGGTAGCGGTATCAAATTGAATATTGGAAAGTGGCTTTGGCAGCGGCTGCTGGAATGGGTCTATGGCAAACTGAGGCTGCTGCGCATGGACTTGCCACACCCAACCAACCAAAAATATGAACCTGACAACAACTTGCATCCTTTAAGATTAAAGAATTAACGCGCTAATTTTTCAAAAATTGTAACTTTGTACTACAAACGCCGTTAAACGCAGCAACAACAACAAAACAAACACACCATGAAAACAAAATCTACATTTATCCTCGCGGCATTCGCTACATTACTTGTATTGGCTTCTTGTGGCGCAGGTCGCAAAGCAAGCTGCGATGCTTACGGAAGTCTTGAGCAAACGACACAAAACGCAGATTTAGCCACGCGCTAAGCCTCCATTACAATTCGAAGCGCTGAACGTGCATAGCCATTTGAGCTTGCATTTTCAGCGCTTCTTCTTTTGCAGCAACTGCAAAATCTTCGCCCTTACTGGCATAAATAATGGCCCGTGATGAATTCACGAGTAGCCCGCACTGCGCATTCGCACCGTATTTGACTACTGTATCTAAATCTCCACCTTGCGCGCCAACACCCGGCACTAAAAAGAAGTAATCTGGCGCCAAAGCCCTTACTCTGGCAATGTCTTCTGCGCGCGTGGCTCCTACAACATACATGAGTTGTTCTGGGCTTCCCCAAGCAGCTGAACGCGTCAAGACATGTTCAAAAAGTGCTTTTCCATCCGATTCTAAAAACTGGAAATCCTTGGCACCTTCATTGGAGGTCAGGGCAAGTAAAATGACCCATTTATTTTCGAATTGCAAGAAAGGCATAACAGAATCAGAACCCATGTAAGGCGCAACCGTAAGTGCGTCTGCTTGCATGTGTTCAAAAAATGTTTGGGCATAATAAGAGGAAGTGTTGCCGATATCGCCGCGCTTGGCATCTGCAATAACCAAACATTCTTTGGGAATATAAGCCATCGTTTTGCGGAGTGCCTCCCAACCTGCAGCGCCGTGACACTCAAAGAATGCCGTATTGGGCTTAAATGCAACAGCATACGGATGCGTGGCGTCTATAATGGCTTTGCAAAATTCAAAAAGCGGGTCTGCAGTTTGCAGCAAATGAGGTGGTATTTTGGCCAGATCTGGATCGAGTCCAACACACAAAAAACTTTCTTTAAGCTTGATTTGCTCGATGAGTGCTGCTTTGGTCATGCGGTTTCTCCTTTTAATTTCTCGGCGTTTTCGGCCATTTTGAGGGCGTCGAGCATTTCTTGGACATCGCCATTCATGAACGCGCTGAGGTTGTACATGGTTTTGTTGATGCGGTGGTCGGTGATGCGGCCCTGCGGATAATTGTAGGTGCGGATTTTTGCGGAGCGGTCTCCGGTAGACACAAGAGTTTTTCTTTGGGCCGCACGCTCGTTGTGAATGCGGTCGAGTTCTTGTTGATACAAGCGCGAACGCAAGACAGAAATGGCTTTTTCTAAGTTTTTATGCTGTGAGCGACCATCCTGACACTCCACTACCAAACCTGAAGGAAGGTGCGTAAGGCGGATGGCGGACTCCGTTTTGTTGATGTGTTGCCCTCCTGCACCTGATGCACGAAAGGTGTCTTTTCTGACGTCGTTCATGTCGAGCTCAAAATCGACTTCTTCCGCTTCTGGTAAAACGGCAACGGTGATGGCAGAAGTATGCACACGTCCCTGAGATTCTGTTTCTGGAACGCGCTGCACGCGGTGTACTCCCGACTCAAATTTCAAGGAACCGTAAATACCAGTACCGGCAATTTCAAGCGAAATTTCTTTGTAGCCCTTGACCGATCCTTCAGAAGAGTTGAGCACATCTACGGTCCAGCCCATGGCTTTGAAATACATGGTATACATGCGGTAGATGTCTTCGACAAAAATACAGGCTTCGTCGCCGCCCGTACCTGCACGCAATTCGATGATCGCGTTTTTGTCGTCTTCGGGGTCTTTAGGGATGAGCAATAATTTGACTTCTTCCTCTAAGATCGGACGCGCTTGCTCGAGCTCATCGATTTCGGTTTTGGCCATCTCGCGCATTTCTGGATCTTGCTCTTCTTCGAGCAAAGCCTTGGCGCTGTGTAGATTTCCGAGTAAAAGCTTGAACCGCAAGTAGGCTTCGTCTAGGACTTCGAGGTCGCGGTATTCTTTGTTGAGTTTGACGTACCGACTCATATCCGAGATGATATCGGGATCTGTGATCATTTTGCCGACTTCAATGAAGCGAAAATGAATGGCTTCTAACTTATTCAGTAAATCTGACATGTCGCAAAGATAGGCATAAAAAAACCACCCGAAGGTGGTTTTAAGTTAGTTAATCGATCCGGTGACCCGTTTCATGAAGCCATTTAAGGCCTCTCGTTTGGGCACACCATTTAGGATTTCTTTGTGGACCTCAAGCGCGCCTGAGAAATTAGAAAGCAATTCGCCAATGACGTCGAGTTCTTCATCTTTGATTCCGGGAGCCTCGATAAGGTTTTCGAGGGTTTCCATGGTTTCATTGATATAATCTTCGTCGTTTTGTTCGATGAATTCTACGAGGTGTTTAATGACTGGTAAGCGCATCGAGTACTTCTTGAATGGTTTCTATTTTGTTTCCTTGCGCCTCCGACATTAATTTGCCGCCTTCAAAAGAGGCAAACGTGGGCAAGTTGCTCACATTGGCAAACTGACGCGCGTTCGGATAGTGTTCTGCATCTACGTATACAAATGCGATATCGGGATGCGTCTCAGCCAAGCGCTTGAACTTTGGTTTGGTAATTTTGCAATTGCCGCACCAGCCTGCGCCGTACTGAACCATTACCTTGGCATTGGCCGAAAGGACTTGGTCTAGGGTATCGGAAGTGAGGTCGCTGAACATTTTCTTAGTGTTTGCTGAGGTAGTCTGCAACACCATTGCGCGTTGCGTTCATGGCATCTTTTCCTTCTTCCCAGTTAGCTGGGCAAACTTCACCGTGTTTTTGAACGTGTGCAAATGCGTCGATCAAGCGGATGAATTCGTGTACATTGCGCCCTACAGGGAAGTGATTGACAGACTCGTGGAATACCATTCCGGTTTCGTCTAGTAAATAAGTAGCGCGGTATGGAACGTTGTCTCCGGCCATGTTGTCTTCGTCAAACATATCGTAGTCTAGGATGCCTAATTCTTGTGCCAATAAACGCGTAGAATCTGCGATCAAAGGAAAACGTACACCTTCGATGCCGCCGTTGTCTTTAGCAGTGCTCAACCAAGCAAAGTGAACTTCTGCGGTGTCGCAAGAAGCGCCAATGACGATGGTATTGCGTTTTTCAAATTCAGCAGCAGCTTCTTGAAAAGCGTGAATTTCGGTTGGGCAAACGAAAGTGAAATCTTTCGGGTACCAAAACAAAACTACTTTTTTGTTATTGTCTACGGCTTGTTTCAATACGTTCAATTGAAAAGCATCGCCCATTTCGTCGATGGCCTTTACGGTAATGTCTGGGAATTTTTTTCCAACTAGAGTTGACATATTTTTTTGTTTTTAAGGATTACTAATTTGTGGAACAAAGATACAGCGCTTTGGTTGGAGATGAGGTATAATTTATTTCAATTTATTTTATATTTGTATAGATTCTTTCTATATGATTTCGATACAACAAATGAATTACATCGTGGTGCTCAGTGAAGAACTCCTTTTTCAAAGAGCCAGCGAGCGCTGTTTTGTCACCCAACCTACCCTCTCGATGCAAATCAAGAAGGCCGAAGAAACATTGGGTTATGCAATCTTTGATCGTGACAGCCATCCGCTGCAACTCACACCCTCCGGAGAAAGACTCATTCCAATTCTCAGAGAGATTCTCGCCGAAACCGATAAAATCAAGTTGTTATCCGACCAGCTCAAAGGGCAAGTCAAGGAGGAAGTGCGGATTGGCATCATCCCAACCATTGCCGCCTACATGCTGCCAGACCTATTCAGCACCTGGATTGCAGATTTTGGCAACATCAAACTGAAAATCCGTGAGCTCAAAACCACCTCAGCCCTAGAAGCTTTAGAAAGAAAAGAACTCGATTTAGCAATTATTGCAGGCCCGCACCACGACGCGCGCCTGAGGAGCATTCCACTCTTTCTAGAAGAAATACAAGTTTATTGCCCCGAAGAACCTACCGACAACATTACGTTTGAAAACATTCAAAAACGCCATCCATGGTTGCTCAACCAAGGTAACTGCCTGCGCACGCAAATGCTCCACTTTTGCCAGCTCAAAGATGGGCAAACCACAGACTGGGATTACGAAGGCGGCAACTTGCCCCTACTCGTTCAAATGGTCGACAAAAACGGGGGTTATACGCTCATTCCGTCCAATTTCAATTTGAATGAGCAGCAGCGCAGTGGCATCAAGCCAATTGCCGACCTACAAGCCTCTCCCGCCAGGGAAGTCATTGCGCTCATCCCGAATCGGAGCATGAAGATGCAACACCTCGAGGCCTTGATACGCCAGATCCAGCTTTTTTACGGACAAAAAAAAACCAACAAAAATTTGTTGGTTTTAGATTGGGATGTGGCCTAAGCTTTCCGCTGAAAAAACACTTAGCGTTTAGGCTTGTGCCATGGCTACGAAATCATCGTAGGCCAATTCTTTTTTGGTCAAGGAGACCGTGCTTTTGAAGTAAGCAGTTAGTTTGCCTTCTGCCAAACGATCGTAGATGCCGTTGGCTTGCTCTTTGTTTTGCAACAAGCGCTGCGCCGTTTCGGTAAGTTCGGCGTCGTCTGGAGCCGGAAGACCATATTGTGCGTAGTTGCCAATCACCAATGATTTGGTGAAGTTGATCACCTCTTCGTTGGTCAGTTGGATGTTGTTGTCTTTGAAGATTTTAGTTTGGATCAATTGCCATTTCAAAGAATTGAGGTAGGCATCGAACTCGCGCTCGAGGTCTTCGTCGGCAACTGGTTTTTCAGAAGATGATTTGATCCATCTTTTCAAAAATGCTTCTGGGAAACTCATTTTGGTCTCGGCAAGGAGCATGTCGAACACCTTTTTGGTGAACAAACGGTCAGCGTCTTCTTCGAACATGCGTGCGAGGTCTGCCTCGATGCGTTGGTTCATTTCGGCTTCGGTTTTTACTTCGTCACCAAATAACTTTTGGAAGAGCTCTTCGTTGAGTTCGGCCATTTCCATGCGCTTGATGTCGTTGACAGTAAACTGAAATTTAGCATCGAGCTCAGCGTAGGCCTCTGGTGCAATACCCAACATAGCTGCGGCATCTTCAGGACCTTTGGAAACGAGGGTGAGGTCGAGTTCAAAAGCATCGTTGATTTTTTTACCTATCAAAAGTTTCGCGCCTTTCTTGTTCTCGAGGAATTCCATTGAAATGGTTGTGGCGTGGCTGATGCCACCTTCTTTGACGCCATTGGCATCTAATTCTTCGAACTTACCCATGACCATGTCTTTGTCACTTACTTCGGCAGAAGAAATGAGTTTGCCATAGCGGCGACGGAGGTCATCGGTTTGTTTGTCGAGGAGTTTTTTGTCGATTTTGACGGTGTTGTACTCCATTTTTGTTTTGGAGGAAATAGGCAACTCAAAAGATGGGCTGTAGCCAATTTCATAGCTGAACGTGAAGTCTTGGGGAGCGTCAAAGCTGCCCTCAACGCCATTTTCTATGGGTAGTGGATTGCCGAGGAGTTCGAGTTTTTCATCGAGGACGTAACGGTACAAGGCATCGTTGGTGATTTTGTTGAGCTCTTCGAGCAAAACAGACTTGCCGTATTGTTTTTGGATCAGACCCGCAGGAACATGACCCGGACGAAAGCCAGGGATTTTGGCAGTTTTGCGGTATTTGTCGAGAGCAGCTTTGACTTTGTTTTGGTAGTCAGCTGCTGCAATTTCTACTTTTAATACGCCATTTTGGGCATCGATTTCTTGACGTGTAATTTTCATGCGATCGTTTTGTTAAGCCTAATATTTAAAAAAAAAGGCCTCGTTGAACCAACGAGACCTTAGTGCGGATGGAGGGACTCGAACCCGCACACCTCTCGGCACCAGATCCTAAGTCTGGCGTGTCTACCAATTTCACCACATCCGCAAATTTTGTAATCCTCGACACCGTTTGTGCAAGGCCCCGAAGGGGTTGCAAAGATAAGAAAGAATTCAATAATACAATAAGAGATTTGAAAAAAATTAGCGGCTTAAAGCGCTTTTTTTTGAAGTTGTGTGCGGATTTCTTTCATAAAAGAAGACGCATAAACGAAACTTTCAATATCGGGGTTGGTTGCATTGATAATGGAATGGCGGTCGCCTTCCCACCATTTTTGGCCCTGGTGTATGAAGAGGATGTGGTCGCCGATTTCCATGACGCTGTTCATGTCGTGGGTAATGACAACGGTAGTGATTTTGTATTCTTGGGTGATGTCTCGGATGAGTTTGTCGATGATAATTGATGTTTTGGGGTCTAGACCAGAATTGGGTTCGTCGCAAAATAAATAACGCGGATTCATGGCGATTGCCCGAGCAATACCAACGCGTTTTTGCATCCCGCCACTGCACTCAGAAGGCAATAGTTTATTGCGGCCTGCTAGGTTGACGCGCTCCAGACAGAAATCTGCTCTATTCTGGATTTCGGCTTTGGTCATGTTGGTAAACATCTGCAGCGGGAACATCACATTTTGCTCAACGGTCATGGAATCAAAAAGCGCAGCACCCTGAAAAAGCATACCGATCTCTTGTCGGATTGCGCTGCGCTGCCACCTGTCCATGTTGGTGAAATTGCGTTTGTCGAACAAAACTTCTCCTTCCTCGGGATCGTAGAGCCCTACAATACATTTAGCCAATACTGATTTACCTTGACCAGATTGACCGATAATGAGATTGACCTGACCTTCCTCAAAGACATGATTGATGTCAAAAAGCACTTTCTGACCATTGAAACTTTTGGAAACGTTCTTGACTTCTATCATGAGAGGAGCATGAGTTGGGTAAGAATAAAGTTGGCGATGAGAATAGCGATACTACCGCTCACAACAGCTTGTGTGGAAGCGCGCCCCACATCTAAAGATCCACCCTTTACGTAATAGCCGTAAAAAGAAGCAATACTGACGATCAAGAAACCAAAGACGAGGGTTTTGGTGAGGGCGTAGGTGATGTGAAATGGATTGAAGAACGAGCGGATCCCCATGATGTAGATTTCGGTGGTGGTGAGGTCTGAAACAAGCAAGGCCAACCAACCGCCGAACATAGAAAGCGCCATTGAAAAGATCACCAGCACTGGAAAGAAAAAGAACGCAGCGGTAATTTTGGGTAAGACCAAAAAATTAAGCGAATTGACGCCCATGATTTCCAACGCATCGATTTGCTCGGTCACGCGCATGGTGCCAATTTCGGAGGCCACATTGGAGCCCACCTTTCCGGCGAGAATAAGCGAAATAATGGTTGGGGAGAATTCTAAAATGGTACTCGATTGGGTAATGAACCCGACCGTGTAGTCTGGCAGCAAGGGGCTTTCCATGCTGGATGCCGTTTGCAAGGCGATCACTGCTCCCATGAAGGTGGACATGAGCGCAACAATTGGCAAAGAGTTGATGCCGATTTGCTCGATCTCTAAAAGCGTATGCTTCCAAAAAAAGCGCCAGCGATCAGGTCTCGAAAAGACCACGCTGAGCATGAGGATGTATTGACCAAACTGTTTCAGAAAATTCACTACGCTAAATTAAACATTATTTTTGTGGTCATGCAGTCTAAGCGACAACACTTCATTGATACCCTTCAAAAATTTGTGCCCGCAGCTTTTGCGTCGTATTTAGCAGATTGTATCTTAGCAGCTGGTGTTCAGTTTAAAATCGTCCCCGGACGCAAAACCAAGCTCGGAGATTTCAGAACCCACCCACTCCAAAGAAAACCCATCATTACCGTCAACGGCGACCTCAATCCTTATAGTTTTTTGATTACGTCCTTACACGAAATCGCCCACCTCGACACCTATCGCCAACACGGCTGGAAAGTACCCGCACACGGACACGAATGGAAAGCGGCCTTTAGACAGCGCTTATTGCCTATTTTAGAAAGCCGCGCCTTGCCGCCAGAGCTACAACACGTGCTCGAAAGAAGTTTTGTGCGACTCAAGGCATCTAGCGGAGCAGACGTACAGCTGAGCCGGGTTTTAAAGACATTTGACCAAACCACAGAAATCACGCTAGAATCACTGCCGAAGCACACGCATTTTCTCTTGAACAACAAGCACTTCATTAAAGGTGAACTCCGCAGAACTCGTTATCTTTGTACCGAATTTGACACCCAGCGCATTTTTTTGATCCATGCACTGGCTGCCATCACACCCATCACACATGAATAGCAAACATACTTATGGCCTCATTATGGCTGGCGGCGTCGGAAGCCGTTTTTGGCCACTTTCTACTGCCGAAAACCCGAAGCAATTTTTAGATGTCCTCGGCATCGGTAAGTCTTTACTCAGACTCACGTTTGAGCGCTTGCAAAAATTCATTCCTGCAGAAAACATCTACATCCTCACCAATACCGCCTATGAAGCATTGGTGCTCGAGCAACTACCCGAGCTCACCAGCAGCCAAGTATTGTGCGAGCCAGCGCGCAAAAACACAGCGCCTTGCATTGCTTATGCCGCGGCAAAAATTCACGCCCTAGACCCCGCCGCCACCTTGCTCATTTCTCCTGCTGATCACCTCATCATCAATGAGGCGCGCTTCGAAGAAATTATCCGCACGGCCTGGCACACCGCCCAAGACGACAAACTCGTTACGCTCGGCATCGAACCAACGCGTCCCGACACCGGCTATGGCTACATAGAATTCGAACAAACAGCGCATACTACCAAAGGTAGCGCTTGCCCTGTCTTACAATTTAGAGAGAAACCAAACTTGGCCACCGCCGAAGAATTTCTTCGCGCAGGCAATTTCTACTGGAATGCCGGTATTTTTGTTTGGAAAGCAACTGTCATTCTCGAGGCGCTCGCACAGCATCAAAAAGATATTTACGACATCTTTACCGCGCAGCCTTCTGTATATGGCAGCACCCAAGAAATCGCTTTCTTAAAAGATGCTTTTGACGCTTGCACCGATATTTCCATCGATTTTGCCGTTATGGAAAAAGCGCAAAACGTCAGTATGGTTTTGGCTGATTTTGACTGGAGCGACCTCGGTACTTGGGGCAGCCTAACCACCCACCTCAATAAAGACGAACAACAAAATTCTATTATTGGCACTAACGTTTTTGCCTTTGATTCGAGCAACTGCTTGGTCAATGTGCCAAAAGAAAAAACAGTGTTGCTAGATGGCCTACAAGATTACATCGTTGTAGACACCGCCGATAAATTAATGGTGCTCAAGCTCAGCAACGAGCAAAAGCTCAAAGAATACCTCAAAGCAATGGGGCTTTAAATTGTAGCAAAAGATGGTAAAAATTCGCAATATCGAACTCGGCGATTTCCCGTTGCTCTTGGCTCCTATGGAAGACGTCTCTGACCCGCCTTTCCGTGCGCTTTGCAAGCAATACGGCGCAGACCTCATGTACACCGAATTCATCTCTTCGGAAGGACTCATCCGCGACGCGGCCAAAAGCCGTCAAAAGCTCGATATTTTTGAATACGAACGCCCTATCGGCATCCAAATTTTTGGTTCAGAAACCGAAAGCATGGTGCAATCGGCACAAATTATTGAAGCCGTTCAGCCCGACCTCATCGACATCAATTACGGTTGCCCAGTTAAAAAAGTCACTTGTAAAGGTGCTGGCGCAGGTCTATTGCAAGACATCCCCAAAATGGTTAGACTCACCAAAGAAATTGTGAATGCCACAAGTCTGCCGGTTACCGTCAAAACCCGCCTTGGCTGGGACGACGACACCAAAAATGTAGTCGATGCCGCAGAAAGGCTACAAGATATCGGCATTGAAGCCATCTCTATTCACGGCCGAACCCGCAAACAAATGTATAAAGGTGAAGCTGATTGGTCTTTAATTGCCGAGGTCAAGAACAATCCGCGCATGCGCATTCCGGTATTTGGCAACGGTGACATCGATAGCCCAGAAAAAGCACTCACTTACAAAAACCGCTACGGCGTAGATGGCGTCATGATTGGTCGCGCTTCTATTGGCTATCCCTGGATTTTCAGAGAAATCAAGCATTTCGTGGCCACCGGTGAACAATTGGCCGGCCCAACGCTCGCCGAACGCGTTTTGGCCTGCAGAGAACATTTACTGATGAGTATCAAGTGGAAAGGCCCCAAACTTGGCATCGCCGAAATGAAGCGCCACTACACCAATTATTTCAAAGGCATTTCGCATTTCAAGGATTACCGCACCCGTTTGGTCACCACTGCAGAACTCGATGAAATCTTAGGCATCCTTTCCTACATCGAAGCACACCAAGACGAGTTTATTTTCGCTTGATTCAGACGGATTCCGACCTGACTAAATGAGTTTGTTGCGTCTGAGGATAGATCTTACCGGCACCTGAAGGCTCCCAAAGATTTCGTAACGCGTGAGTTTATCGATTTTAAAGTAGTATTTCGTGCCTTTGTATTTCCAGAGCACTTGGTTTTGTTTGCTGCGCACCACACGCGGCGAAGTAGCTATAGAAAAATATTGGTAATATGGGCCAGATTTTTGGAAATGCAGCAAGGGCGAAAACAGAAAGCGATAGCCATTTTCGTCTTCGCGCAGTAGGCCTTTTTGAGCTAATTTTCCGATAAATTGAGGTCCTGAGCGATTCAAGGAAGCCAGCACCGCAAAACCAGCAACGGTGTCGTAGCGCAAACGCTCTACTTCTGTCTCGTTGAAGTCGTCATCTAGAATAGTTTCAATAAAGCGCACTTCCTGGATTTGCTTTCCACCTTCTTGATAAACGAGGTCACCGTTCCAGGCAGCTATAAAACGCTCAAAGGGGAAACCAACTTTTCGGCTCAACTGTGCGAGTTGCACATAGACAGAATCTTGTTTTTGCTGCTTAAACTCCCTGACATCTAAGTGAATGTCGATGAAGCGGTCGGTTTGTAGGTCGCCTTTATAACTCAAGCCCGAGCGCTTGAGCGAAAAATACAAAGGAGTGCGTTTTTTGATATAGCTTTTGAGGCGAAAACCCAGTGAATCGCTGTCGTGGGCAAACATAGCGGTCTGGACATCAAAACGCTTCAATTTTGGCCAATTGGCATAAATCACGAGGTGTTCGTTTTTGAACTGCTTTTGCTTGAGAAACTGCCTCCAGACTTTTTGCTGCGCACCATAATGTGCCGAAACAACGTGGTTCAAGGTTTTGATAAAGTCTGTTCCCTGATAAATCAGCGCATAATCTTTACCGTAATGCAGGAAAGATTTTTCTTTCTGTATGTAGTAAAATTTATTACCTCCAACCACAGAATCTTGTAATGCTGTATATTTTGATAAGCGTTCTATTCCGAGTTGAATTTTTGAAGAATCGGTGAGTCGAATGAGCGCACCCCAATTGCCATTTTCATTGGCGAAAAGATAGAGATTAGATTCCAAATCGATGCCGTACTGCTTGCCTTGCCCCAAGAGAAACTCATAGGTGGTGAAGTCGCGCATGGAGAGTTTGTTATACTGCAGCAGCGAATTGGTTTCTTTGGCGAGCTCTAAAATATTGGCTTTAGCTAAAAAATCGGCACTCGGTATCCGGTCGAGCAAACGAGGTGTTTTGGGTTGCTCAAACAAGAAAGATTTGACAAACAAGACCAAACCCAAACTGCCGGCAATCAAGACGAGTGTCAGGAACTTGCGATACATTTTTAAGGGTTCAGCGTGTAGATGAGATAGAGTGAATTCACGAGGTCGAGCAAATGCTTACCTGTAGATTCTGCACCTACATAGGAGTAACTTAATTTAAAGGTGGTGTGCTCGGTATTGGTTTCCGATGAGGTCAGGATGAGTTGACCTGACTTGCCTTTTAATGACGATACTATTTCGGCGTTGCGTGGGGTGAGCACCTCGGTTGGGAAGCGATCTAGTGTTTTAGGAATGTCTACCGAACCGTACATAAAGCCACTTTGGCGAGCAGCGTTGCGCTCTTTTTTAGCCAAAGCACCTTTGCCGTAGCCTTTTGGATGCATTCTAGCGAGGTCTTCGTCGTTGGTGAAAATAAGCAACTTGCCCGTATTGAGAATATACAGCGGCGCCGCATCTAGAATGGCGTTGTCGATGCGCCAGTAATTTTCAAAACGCTGAATGCGAGAGCTCAAGCGCGCCATGTGCTTGAGTACCATCTCTGGAATATCTGCACGCGCAGTAGTGAAGCCCAACGTAAAAATGGGCATTTCTGCTTCGGTTTCGGTCTCCGTTTCTTGATAAGCGAAGGTTTCTTCGTCGTAGCTAAATTCGATTTTTTTGGTTTTAACCTTTTTGATCCCGTTGAAAGTGCCAAACATACTGCCCTTGTAGGTGTCAAACAGCGCTTCTTTGTTGATGAATTCATTGAGGAGCTCTAGGGTGAGCACGTTCATGGCAATTTGCGCGTTTTTCTCGTCGGTAAGCAAAGGAAGCAACACCTTGTAAGCTTGCTCGTAGGCCTGCTCTAGGTTGATGTTATAAGTAAAATACGCGGGGCTTTGTGCCGGGATATACGCCAAGACATTTTTGTCAAATTTGGCATCATTCATTTGGGCGTAAATGCTACCCAAAGCAGCTCCATATTGTGCTTCTACTTCAAAATCAACTTTGTTATCTCGTAAAAAGAGGTCGCCTAAAATGACATTTCCGGCGTAGAGTTCTTGAATATCCTTGTAAAGCGTAGGTAAAACTGTCTGAAAATACCACAAGCCCTCCGATTTATCTAAATTACGGGCGTTGTCTAGGTAAAATACACCTTCTGCGTTGTGGGTAAGTTGCGCGGCAAAACGCGGGTCGAGATTGTAGAGATTGATACCTTGCACAAAGATTTCGTCGATGACGCGCGCCAACTCGGCTTGTTGGAGCATCACTTGCACGCTGTCGCGGAGCTCGTAGTAATTTTTAACCGCTGGATTTTCAGTAGCCTCCGGAAAAACATTGGTGTTGGGGTTGTCTTCGTAGGTTTGTTCATCGAGAATTTGCTCTTCTTGCGGGGCCTCTTCAAAAAAGTCAAAGGGCATTTCGTTGCCGCGTGCATACCAAATGGAGTCGGTCACGGCATCGATGTGTTCCATAGTAGGCTCGATGCGGATGAGGATGGCTTTGTTGTCTTTGATCAATAATTGATTGAAGAAAGTGCCGTAGATTTCTAAGCCTGCTAATGGGCTCTCAACAACCTGAAAATCGTCAAAAACTTCGAACAAAGCCTTTTTATCAGAGATGCCAAATGTAAAGCCGGTGAGCTCGTGGGTGTTGGATTTACCGTAAAATAAATTCAGGCGTTGATTGAAGTCTAGGCCTGCGTCTTTAAGTGTTTTGCCAGCAGTAGAGCCGTCGAAGAGTTCTTGGTGCACCTCAGACATGAATTCGTAGTTCACGAGTTCATCCATGGAAATTTTCTGCAACAAGCTGATGTTATTGATGCTGAAAACCGTTACGGCATCTTTGGGCAGCAATTGCTCAGATTGGATTTGCTGTATTTGGGCTTGGGCAGTGGTGCCAAAGAGCAAGGCCATTACCAAACCCAGGACCATCTTGAAATGTTGACTCACGCGATAGAAATTATAGAACGAAGTTAAGCATAATCCGCGATTATCATCTCGGAGTTAATACAATTGTGTTGTCGAGCAGGTGTTGGTTTTCTTTGAGCTCGAAGGTGTTGGTTCTGACCATTACCGCCATTTGATTTTTACTCAGCGTTCCGAGCTTATTTTCGAAGGAGGCAACAGGGCGCTCAAAGCGCGCGATGGAAGTGTATACACCTACTTTGAGCTGCTCGGCATCTTCCAATTTATAGTTTTTTATTTGCTGGGTCACGTAAGACGGAATGCTGCGCACTAAGGTGTTGCCATCCCAACTGAGCCAATATTGATCGGCTGCGGTTGTTACCTTGTCATTGGTAATTTGGGCGATGCTCACTTTGATGCCATCTTGGAGGTTGCGTATGCTGCTGAAATCACAGGAAAACTTAAAGATAAAATCGGTGTAGCTTTCTTCTACCAGCACATTTGAAATGCCCACTTGCGCGTCTAAAATGCGCACAAACTCATTGATTTTAGCGCTGATTTGGGTCTTGCTCGGAACGGGCTTTCCGCCTAGGCTGTCTAAGGCTAAAATTGAATTGACCTTGACCTTGCTTGCACTTAAATTGATCTTGTAGCGCAGCGTACCTGAACCGTCGTTGTTGAGGGTAAGGTCATCGGAAATTTCGATGCACGCTGAGAGCAGTCCGATCAATAAAAAAACAAGAATATATTTCATGTGTTGGCGCTATGCAATTGTGGTGCCAAAGTTAGTCAAATAAGCCCTTTTGCACCGCCAAATTGTTGCAATATCTTTGGCTCACCTGCAGCGAATTTGCCGAGGGGCCCAAAATCAATTTTTTTTCAACTTCCCAGGC
Organism: Crocinitomicaceae bacterium; assembly: GCA_030730025.1. Lineage (GTDB taxonomy): Bacteria > Bacteroidota > Bacteroidia > Flavobacteriales_D > Crocinitomicaceae > UBA952. Next base: position 46,948 of record JANQWC010000015.1, on the reverse strand, counting down.
CTCTAATTCGATGTTTGCTCTGTTTGAAACGTCTTGTAAGGCGAGCGCTCCGTTCAGCCAACCGCTTTCTTCATTTGGCGCCAAAACGAGTGGCATACGCTGCTTGGTATTGTGGATTTCAGCCATAAGGGCAATAGCCTCCGTAGTTAAAATCGTAAAAGTTTTTTCTTGTGCTCCGGTGGATGTGTTAAACCAAGTGTCATATAGACCTGCGATGGAAAAAACAGGTTGATTTATAGCTTTAATGAAATAAGGAATCTTGAGTTTACCTTTGGATTGCCATTCAAAAAATCCTGTTGAAGGAATGAGACAACGATTGGATTGTACTAAGTGACGAAAAGAAGCTTTTTCGGTGCAAGTTTCAAGTCTCGCATTGAGGGTTTTGGCGGCGAAATCCAGCCAATTTGAGCCCCTGTACCAATTGGGCAGCAAACCCCAACGCATTTGCTGGAGCACGGCATCATTTGTAACCACATGCCAATTTGGAAATTGAAAACCCGATGCAAAATAATAATTCAATTCGATAGGCTTACCAGGCACTAATTTACTGTAGCGCTCTGCGAGCTGCTGGGTTGTTGAAGTAGACGAATTACTATAGCACATCACTCAAATTTAAGCAAAAAAGAAAGCCACCCGAAGGTGGCTCTATATAGACATTTCTCGCTATCCGTCAAAACGGGAAGAAAGAAATGAAAAAGAGCCCGAGGGCTCTTATGATCATTACATCATGCCTGGCATACCTCCGCCCATGCCACCCATGGCAGCAGCAGCGTTGGAGTCTTCTGGCTCGTCGGCAATGACACATTCTGTAGTGAGGAGCATTGCGGCAATTGAAGATGCGTTTTCAATGGCAATGCGCGTCACTTTTGTAGGATCGATGACACCCGAAGCGTAAAGCTCTTCAAATTTGTCGGTGCGTGCGTTGTAGCCGAAATCGCCTTTGCCCTCGCGGACGCGTTGCACGACAATAGCACCTTCGCCACCTGCATTGGCAATGATTTGACGCAATGGCTCTTCAGCTGCGCGTTTCACGATTTGAATACCGGTCATTTCGTCTTCATTGGCACCTTTGAGGTTATCCAATGTTTCGATTGCACGGATCAAGGCCACGCCTCCACCCGGTACAATTCCTTCTTCAACCGCAGCGCGTGTTGCAGAAAGAGCGTCGTCTACGCGGTCTTTCTTTTCTTTCATTTCGACTTCAGTTGGTGCACCAACATAAAGTACAGCTACACCACCAGCTAGTTTGGCCAAGCGCTCTTGGAGTTTCTCGCGGTCGTAATCTGAGGTTGTTTGCTCGATTTGCGCACGGATTTGCCCCACTCTTGATTGGATATCTGCTTTAGCGCCTTTTCCGTTGATAATTGTGGTGTTGTCTTTGTCTATTTCGATTTTTTGAGCAGAACCCAACATATCTAAGGTGACGTTTTCGAGGGTCATGCCGCGGTCTTCGGAAACCACTACACTTCCTGTCAAAATAGCGATGTCTTCGAGCATGGCTTTTCTGCGATCTCCAAAACCTGGCGCTTTCACAGCAGCAACTTTCAAAGACCCGCGCAAGCGATTGACAACTAGGGTACCCAATGCTTCACCGTCGACATCTTCGGCGATGATAAGTAGCGACTTACCTGCCTGAACAACTGGTTCCAAAATCGGAAGCAATTCTTTCATGCTGGAGATTTTCTTTTCAGAAATGAGGATCAACGGATTTTCCATCTCGGTGATCATTTTTTCGGCATTGGTAACGAAGTACGGAGAAAGGTAACCGCGGTCAAACTGCATACCTTCTACTGTTTTCACTTCCGTTTCTGTGCCTTTGGCTTCTTCAACGGTGATGACGCCGTCGTTGCCGACCACTTTCATGGCTTCGGCGATGAGTTTGCCAATTGTTTCGTCGTTGTTGGCAGAAATAGTAGCAATTTGCTCGATTTTGCTGTTGTCGTTACCAACTTCCTTAGAGATTTTGCGAAGGTTTGCAACCACTTCGGTTACCGCTTTATCGATACCGCGCTTGAGGTCCATTGGGTTGGCGCCTGCCGCGACGTTCTTCAAACCTGCAGTGACAATGGCTTGTGCCAATACGGTTGCAGTTGTGGTACCATCACCTGCGATATCTGCAGTTTTGGAGGCCACTTCTTTGACCATTTGTGCGCCCATGTTTTCGATAGGGTCTTTGAGCTCGATTTCTTTAGCGACTGTTACGCCGTCTTTGGTGACGTGCGGTGCGCCAAATTTTTTGCCGATGACCACGTTGCGACCTTTTGGCCCAAGTGTCACTTTTACTGCATTTGCCAAAGCGTCAACTCCTTTTTTGAGTTTTTCACGCGCCTCGACGTCAAAGAAAATTTCTTTTGCCATTTTGATTTAAAAATTAAGATTAAAAAATACCGTAAATGTCTGATTCGCGCATGATGAGGAAGTTTTGCCCATCAATTTTGATTTCGGTTCCGGCGTACTGACCATAAAGAATGGAGTCGCCAACTTTTACCGACATGGGTTCATCTTGCTTGCCAGACCCCGCCGCTACAACAGTACCGCGCAAAGGTTTTTCTTTTGCGGTATCAGGAATGATGATTCCGCTTGCTGTTTTTTGCTCTGCTGGCGCAGGTTCTACCAGAACTCTGTCTGCCAAAGGTTTGAAATTTACTGACATAAAAAATATTTTTAGTTGCGTGCACTCCTTCGAAAAACATGCCAATTGCTGTTTTGCGTCAAAATTGCATAAAGGACAAAAAAAAATGTCAGTATGCGTGACATACTGACATTTTATGTGGTAACAAAATCGGGTTATTGTCCTTGGCTCTGACCTTGGTTTTGACCCTGACCTTGATTTGGTGCTTGTTGTTGGGTTTGTGGAGCTACTTGTTTAGGTGGCTTTGGTTGGCTCAATGAGATACCAAGGCTAAAAACAACGATAGCGGCAGCTAAGCCCCAAGTAAGTTTGTCGATGAGTTCGTTGGTGCGTTGTACGCCCCCTAATTGCGAAGCTCCACCGAAATCAGCACTTAGGCCCCCACCTTTTGGGTTTTGAACATAAACAACGAGAATCAGCAATGCGCTGGCTACGATGATTAAAAAAGAAAGTATTCCTGTCATGATTAAGCGTTGAGGTTTTTCTTAAGTACTTTAATTTGATTTGCAAAGAAACTCTTTTTTTCCGGATTAAGCAAAATTAATTGCTCATAAACCCCAATTGCTTTGGCTACTGCGCCTTGCATCACGTAAATTTTAGCTAAGGTTTCCGAAACAGGTATTTGATCGGCGCTCAAACTCTCTTTTGCTTTTTTGGCAGGCGAGTAAAAATCTTGTTTGGGTTTCTCGATGCTGAGGTATTGCTTTTGCTGCGCTTCATTTTGGTCTTGAGCAAGGTGCAGCCATTGCGAAAAAGTAAAGCGTTCTTCTTGAGGCGGCACCTGAGTTGGCGCTTCTTGCTCAACCACAGGTGGTATTGTGGGCTCCTGTTCTTGTTGGTCGAGTGTTTTGAGCTCCTCGGTATAGGTAATGTCGACATAAGCCGAATTGATGAGGCTGGCTCTCAATAATTGATCGAGCTCGTCGGGAGCGGTGTTTTCGTTTGGAATCGATTGCTCTTCAAGCACTTCTTCTTGCTCGACCACCGGTTCCTCTTCAGAAACAATTTCCTCTTCTACCACCGGTTCCTCCTCAAGAACAATTTC
>JANQWC010000015.1:0-43171 GCA_030730025.1 Crocinitomicaceae bacterium | reverse complement strand
CCTCTTCAGAAACAATTTCCTCTTCTACCACCGGTTCCTCCTCAAGAACAATTTCCTCTTCTACCACCGGTTCCTCCTCAAGAACAATTTCTTCTTCCACGGGCATTTTGACCTCAAGAACCTCTTGCTGCATGCGTTCGTTGAGCAATTCGTAGAGGACCATCCGGTTTTGAATGGCGAAAGCTTTTTGATCGAGGGCTTTGGCAAGCCGAACATCTTGTTCTTTGGCGAGGGTTTTGAGATAGAGAATGGAAAAGCTAGTGGCGTAGGGGTATGTGGCCTGTAGATCTTCTAGGTCAGATAGATATGTACCCGAACACAGGGATGGATTGGCAATTTGCGAATGAAGTTGTTCTTTACTTAACACGGTGCTAAATTACCAATTACTATATAACTTGTTGATGAGGTCTTGTACCATTTGATCGGAGATCTCTGCAAATAGTTTTTGCTCGACATCGGCCAAATTACTCGAAGAGGAGAAATCGGCAAAACGCGTGCTCACTAGTTGCCATTCTTCTTCCTTGGGCGCTTTGATTTTGATTTTGAGCGCGAGTGTCATGGTGAGCCGATTGCTACTGGCGTTGTCTGCGCCTTGAATGGCAACGGGTTGTACCTGATAGCCAGTGATGGCGCCTTCGATATTCACCTCCCCCGCTCCTTGCTTGGTGTTGAGCACAAGACGCGTGTTGTTTTGCACGCCATCTTTGAGTTGTTCGGTGAGTAAGGGCGCAAATGAAAGCGGGCAATTGGGTGCGGTGTTCTCTAGATTTTGAATGGTGAAACTCACCCACTCCGGTGCCATACCGCCACTGTCTCGAAAGGAAAAACTCTCGGGCCAGCAGGCGCTCAGGGTAAGGGCGACTAGAATAAAGGAGATCCAGCGCTTCATTCGGCTAATTGAAATTCTTTGATTTTGCGATAGAGCGTGCGCTCAGAGATGCCGAGTTCTTGAGCCGCATATTTGCGCTTGCCGCGGTGCTTCTCGAGTGCTTTTTGAATGAGCTCGCGCTCGCGGTCTTCTAGGCTCAAAGATTCTTCGAGTTCTATGTGAGCCTCGTATTCGTCGAGGTCGGGTGTTCGAGACACAGTAGGCAACTCAACATGAACACTTGGTGCTGGTAAGATGCGCGTTGGGTTGCTCGGCTCTTCGTAAACTTCTTGATATAGTCTAGAAACAGCAGCAGACTGATCTGCACTTAAATTGATATTTTGGGTGCCGCTTGCAATGTCGATGACTAATTTTTTGAGCTCGGTGAGGTCTTTTTTCATGTCAAAAAGAAATTTGTACATGAGTTCTCTTTCTGATATCGAATCTTGGCTTTGGTCGTTGATTTGTAGGCCACTGCTCTTTTCGGTGATGGGCGTCAGGTAGGCATTGAGCGTAAGCGGATCAATTTGGCGCGACGTTTCAATAACGGAAAGCTGCTCAACTAAATTTTTAAGCTGGCGGATATTCCCTGGCCAAGGATAGCTGAGCAAGAGTTCGACTGCGGCCTCGGTGAGTTTGATCGCCGGCATGCGGTATTTGTCGGCAAAGTCGTTGGCAAATTTTCTAAAAAGCAAATGGATGTCTTCGGCGCGTTGACGCAAGGCCGGCAGCGGAATAGGAACGGTGCTCAGGCGGTAATATAAATCTTCGCGGAATTTACCCGAAGCAATTGCTTTTTGCATGTTTTCGTTGGTGGCAGCCACCACGCGCACATTGGTTTTGAGCGGCTTGGAAGAACCCACGCGGATGTATTCGCCGGTTTCTAGGACACGCAGCAAGCGCACTTGGGTCTGCATGGGAAGTTCGGCCACCTCATCCAAAAAGATGGTGCCGCCGTTCGCGACTTCAAAATAGCCTTGTCGACTGCCTTGCGCGCCGGTGAAGGATCCTTTTTCGTGGCCAAATAATTCGGAGTCTATTGTTCCCTCCGGGATTGCACCGCAGTTGACCGCGATGTATTCGCCGTGTTTGCGCGCACTGAGCTGATGGATTACCTGCGGAATGATTTCTTTACCGGTTCCACTCTCGCCCGTAACGAGTACGGAGATATCGGTAGGCGCCACTTGCATGGCGATTTCCAAGGCGCGGTTGAGCAAAGGTGCTGAGCCAATGATGCCGAATCTCTGTTTGATTTGCTGAACATCCATATGATCAAACTAGGGTTTATAATTCTATTTCGCCGATGAGCGTAGCGGAGGTGCAGTCTTTGATGCGGACATTGACATAGTCTCCTTTTTCAAAATGAAGCTTCGGGAAAACGACCATGACATTGCTGCCGGTGCGCCCGCAGAGTTGCTCCTCTGATCTTTTGGATTTGCCTTCGATCAGTACTTTTTGGACCGTGCCTAGCATGCGCTGATTGGAAGCCAAGGAATGAGCTAATTGCTTCTCGATGATTTCGTTGAGGCGGCGACCCTTGACTTCTTCCGGAACGTCGTCGGCAAAGCGGCGCTCTGCTAATGTTTTTGGACGCTCAGAATACTTGAACATGTAGGCAAAATCGTATTGCACTAAGTCCATTAAGCTGAGAGTGTCTTGGTGCTCTTCTTCGGTTTCGCCACAAAAACCGGTGATGATATCCGTAGAAATGGCGCAGCCCGGAATGATGCGTTTGATGGCTGCAATGCGTTCGAGGTACCATTCGCGAGAATAACCGCGGTTCATGCGGTAGAGCACGTCGGTATGGCCCGACTGCACAGGCAGGTGAATGTATGGGCAAATGTTTTCGTATTGAGACATAACTTCTAGCACCTCATCGGTCATGTCTTTGGGATGTGAAGTACTGAAGCGAACGCGCAGCAATGGAGACACATGCGCAACCATTTCCATGAGCTGAGCAAAATTGGTAGTGGGTTCGTCGGGGTTTTTGATTTCGCCTTTTGAGCTGATGTTCCAACGGTAAGAATCTACGTTTTGACCCAATAAAGTCACTTCGCGGTAACCTTTGTCAAATAGGTCCTGACACTCCGCTACAATTGTTTGCGGATCGCGAGAGCGCTCTCTGCCTCGGGTAAAAGGCACCACGCAAAACGAACACATGTTGTCGCAGCCGCGCATGATGGTCACAAACGCAGCAATACCGCCTAAATCTAGGCGCACTGGTGAGATATCGGCATAGGTTTCGTCGCGAGAAAGCAAAACATTGACCGCTTTTTGACCCGTCCCGACTTCGTCGATGAGGTTGGGGAGGTCGCGATAGGCGTCTGGGCCTGCCACTAAATCAACTAATTTTTCTTCTTCGAGTAAATTCTTTTTGAGGCGCTCGGCCATACAGCCTAGAATGCCAACTACTAACTCCGGATTGCGTTCTTTTTTGATTTTGAACTCAGTGAGGCGGTTGCGCACGCGCTGCTCAGCGTTTTCGCGAATGGAGCAGGTGTTGAGCAAAATGACATCGGCGTCGTCGATGTTGCGGGTAGTTTGGTAACCTTGATCTGAAAGGATGGAAGCCACCACCTCGCTGTCCGAGAAATTCATCTGGCAGCCGTAACTTTCTAAATATAATTTTTTAGCGTCTGAATTGGCCTGAGCTGGCAAATCGAGGGCGGTGCCTTGAAGTGCTTCGTCTATTACTTTGTTTTCGTATTCCATCGTCTTTCTTGAACTGCAAAAATAGGGCAAATTCAAACTACTGACAAATTGGCAGCACAGGAAGTTTCGAAACCCAAAAAAAATATAACCATAGGTTAAGGAAAAATCCGCAGAAAAATGCAACAAACAAGTTGAGCTATGAACTGTTTTCCTTTTACATTTGTCCCCAAATTCTCCTTATGGCTAAAAATCTTGTTATCGTCGAGTCTCCTGCAAAAGCAAAAACCATCGAGGGCTACCTCGGCAAAGACTACATTGTGAAGTCGAGTTATGGCCACGTCAGAGACCTCGCCAAAAAAGGCATCGCCATTGACATCGATGCACATTTTGCACCCCAATACGAAGTGAGCCCAGACAAAAAACAAATCGTTGCCGAGCTCAAGAAATTAGCCAAAGCTGCAGACACTGTATGGCTCGCGACCGATGAAGACCGCGAAGGAGAGGCCATTTCTTGGCACTTATACGAAACCCTAGACCTCAAGAAAAAAGATACCAAGCGCATCACTTTCAATGAGATCACCAAAACGGCCGTAACCCGCGCCATTGAAAACCCAAGACAAATCAATCAAGAACTCGTCGATGCGCAACAAGCGCGCCGCGTGCTAGACCGTATCGTAGGTTTTGAACTCTCTCCGGTACTCTGGAAAAAAGTGCGCCCAAGTCTGTCGGCTGGCCGCGTACAGTCTGTCGCTGTGCGACTTATTGTGGAGCGCGAACGCGAAATCAATCAGTTCAATACCGAAGGATTTTACCGAGTGCAAGGACAGTTTTTGTCGGAAAACGGCGTACTCAATGCGGAGCTCAACCAACAACTTTCCGATAAAAAAGCGGCGCTGCAACTCTTAACCGAAGCACAGACCGCTAAATTTACCGTTGAAGACGTTCAGCAGAAACCCGCTACAAAAAGCCCGGCAGCGCCCTTTACCACTTCTACCCTCCAACAAGAGGCCAGCTTGAAACTCGGTTTTTCGGTGAGCAAAACAATGAGCGTGGCCCAAAGACTTTACGAAGCAGGGCACATCACCTACATGCGTACCGACTCCGTCAATTTATCGCAAACCGCAATTGACGCGGCAAAAAGCGCAATTATCAGTGCTTACGGCGAGGCTTACTCCAAACCCACCAAATACAGCACCAAAAGTGCAGGTGCACAAGAAGCCCACGAAGCCATACGCCCCACCGACTTTACACGCCCAAACATCCAAGCTGAACGCGACGAAGAACGTTTGTATGAACTCATTTGGAAACGTGGCATCGCCAGTCAGATGACCCATGCGCAACTCGAAAGAACGACCATCAAAATCAAAGGACTCAGCAGTCCGTATTATTTTCAAGCCAAAGGCGAAGTCTTGATTTTCGACGGCTTTTTGAAAGTTTATCTAGCGGCAAGCCTAGACGATGAACTCGAAGAAAACAACGAAACCGAAGGCCTTTTGCCTAAAGTGACAGCTGGCGCAGCTTTGACGTTACAACAAAGCACCGCAACAGAGCGTTTCAGCCGTCCGCCATCGCGCTACGTTGAGGCTTCTTTGGTCAAAAAACTCGAAGAATTAGGAATTGGCCGACCTTCCACTTACGCGCCGACCATCTCGACCATTCAAAAGCGCAACTACGTTGAAAAACAAGAGCGCGAAGGTGCTATTCGCAAATATGCTCAACTTGTTTTGGATCCGAACGGCATCCAAGAATTAGAAAAATCTGAAACCACCGGCAAAGAGAAAAACAAGCTCTCCCCTACCGATATCGGCATCGTGGTTACCGATTTTTTGGTGGAAAATTTTGAACAAATCCTCGATTATCAGTTCACGGCCAAGGTAGAGGCTTCTTTCGATGAAATTGCCAATGGCCAACTCAACTGGACAGACATGTTGCAGTCGTTTTACGGTCCTTTTCACTCGACTGTAGAAAACACACTCGAGCACTCAGAGCGTGCCACTGGCGAACGCGAACTAGGGACAGACCCAAAAAGCGGACGCAAAATCATTGCCCGCATTGGTCGTTTTGGACCAATGATCCAAATTGGCGACGAAAAATCGGACGGCCTCAAACCTCAATTTGCCTCGCTTCAGGGCAACCAATCGATCAACAACATCACGCTAGAAGAAGCGCTCAAACTTTTTGAAATGCCAAAAGTACTCGGCGAACACAACGGCGAAGTAGTGCGCGTCAACATTGGTCGTTTTGGTCCTTACGTGCAAGTAGGCAAGCGTTTTAGCTCGATCCCGAAAGAAGAAGACCCGATGTCTATGAGCTTTGAACGCGCTATTGAACTAGATGCGCTCAAGCAAGAGGAAGCCGCAAAAGCACTCATCAAAACCTTTGACGAAAACCCGGACGTACAGTTGCTCAATGGCCGCTATGGCGCTTACCTCAAGATTGGTAAAGACAATTTCAAGCTACCAAAAGACTGCAAACCAGAAACTTTGAGTTTGGCCGAGTGCATGGAAATTGCAGCGAATCAGCCAGCAAAAAGTGCGAAAAAACGTCCGATTCGAAAAAAATAACTATTATTGATTGAAAAATATCAAATGAACGGCAGTGTCAACAAAGTTATTTTAATCGGAAACCTGGGCAAAGACCCCGACGTCCGACGCTTGGAAAATGGTGCTGTAGTGGCGTCATTTCCACTGGCTACCTCAGAAAATTACACCGACAAACAAAGCGGTGAGAAGAAAGAAATCACCGATTGGCACGACATCGTTCTGTGGCGCGGCCTTGCCGAAGTTGCAGATAAATACCTGCGCAAAGGCAGCAAAATTTATGTCGAGGGCAAACTCAAAAAAAGATCTTGGACAGACAAAGAAGGGCAAATGCGCTATGCAACAGAAGTAGTTGGCGACGAGCTCACGATCCTGACCCGCGCCGAACAATCAGAACGCCCGAGCAACTACGGCAACGAAGGAAAACCCAATAACCCTACACCCATGAGCGGCTTGGCCTCAGACACAGCCGACGACCTCCCCTTTTAAACCATGAACTCAGCTATAGAACCTCCGAGTCTCGAAGCGTCGCTTTTTGATTTTCATTTCCAAATTAGCGATGCAAGCTATCTTTACCTCTTGATTATTCTTTTGCTGCTCTTGCTGTCCGCTTTTACTTCGGGCTCAGAAAGCGCTTACTTTTCGCTCAAACCCAAAGACAACGCCGCGATCAAAGCCAATCCGTCGGCACGAGCCAAACTCATTTTGACGCTGTTGTCCAAGCCGCAAGAACTCTTGGCGACCATTCTTATTTTCAACAATTTTGTCAATGTTGGCGTGGTCATTTTATCGTCTTTTGTCCTCAACGACCTCTTTCCGCCGCAGGGCCAATTTGCACCGTGGCGTTTTGTCATTGAGGTCATTGGTATTACGCTTTTATTGTTGTTGTTTGGGGAAGTCATTCCTAAGATTTTTGCCAATCGCAATGCTTTAAAAGTCAGTTTGCTCGCCGCCTATCCACTGCGCTTCATCAGTAAAATGCCACCGGTGTCTTGGCTCAAGCACATTTTGGTTTGGGGCACGAACTTCATTCAAAAACTGGGCAACAAAGGCACAACAATTAACCAAAACGAACTCGAACAAGCCGTTGCCCTCACCAAAACGGATGGTGGCTCTCTTGAAGAACACAAAATTCTAGAGGGCATTGTGCGCTTTGGCAAAACTGAAGCCTCAGAAATCATGACGCCGCGCGTAGAAGTAGAAGACATCGATGCTGAAGACGATTTTGCAATGGTTTTGAACAAAATCATCGAGGTTGGCTACTCCCGAATTCCAGTTTTTAGCGAGAGCCCCGACAACATCATTGGCATTCTCTACATCAAAGATTTGTTGCATCATTTGGAGCAGCCCGCCAATTTTGACTGGGCTCAGGTCTTGAGAAAACCGTATTTCGTTCCAGAAAACAAAAAAATCAATGACCTTTTGCAAGAATTTCGCAACATGAAAATGCACATGGCGGTGGTTGTAGACGAATACGGCGGTGCGAGTGGCATCATTACCCTAGAAGATATCCTAGAAGAAATTGTTGGCGACATCACCGATGAATTTGACGACACCGAAATTCAGTACACCAAACAAGCAGACAACATCTTTTTGTTCGAAGGCCGCACCTCGCTCAACGACCTGCTCAAAATCATTGGCGAACAGTACGAAAACACCATTGAAGACGCACGCGGTGAGGCCGAAACCCTAGGAGGGCTGGTCATTGAAGTTGCCGGCAGGATCCTCAAAAACAATGAATACATCGTGTTGGGGCCGCTCAAACTCATTGTCGAATCTTCCGACAAAAAACGCGTTAAATCTGTAAAAGTTTGCATCGATGAAAACTAAGTTCCTCCTCTTTTCCTTGAGTTTGTTGCTCCTCACGGCCTGTGGAGAAGACAAGCCCGTCCCTAAACCTAGTACATTTTTGCGCACTGAATTTCCGGCTCATGCCTACCGCAACTATACCAGCCCCAACAATTTTCACTTCAAGTTGGCTAACCTATTTATGCCCAAGAAATTTTCGCAATCCAAAAATAACTACAGCGTGCAAGAAATCGATTTAGGCCCACTCAACGGCACCCTATTTTTGTATTACTTGCGCTTTCCTTCCAGAGATTCCTTGCCCGAAATCATCAATTTTGCCAACGATAAAGTAGACGAGCACAAAATTATGGCCGACAAAATTGACTTTGAACAAATCATAGAACCTCAAAAACGCGTATTTGGCACCTTTTTCGAACTCAAAGGAAATGTCGCTACCAACTTTCAGTTTTACCTCACCGACTCTACCCAACATTTTCTGCGCGGAGAAATCCTACTCAATTGCAGGCCCAATTACGATTCACTGCGGCCCACTTTGCAATACCTGAAGTCAGATTTACAAGAACTCGTGCACAGTTTTAAATGGAAATAAGCGGCAACAACAGAGTAGTCATCGCTTTTGGCTCTAATTTGGGCGACAGAGAAGCGAACATCCAAAAAGCCATCGACGCACTTTCTAAAAGCTGCGGAAAGGTGGTCCAGGTCTCGCCTTACTACCGCAGTGCTCCGGAGGGTTTTGTTTCCGACAATGAATTTGTGAATGGTTGTTTGCTCTTGCTCACAGACTTGAATCCATACGCGTTGTTAAAGGAAATAAAGGCCATAGAAACAGCCCTGGGACGGGTCAAGCAGGGTACGCACTACGAAGACCGCTGCATTGATTTAGACATTATTTTCTACGAAAGCCTTTGTATCCAAACGCCTGATTTACAAATACCCCATCCCCATTACCAAGACAGAGACTTTGTGCTCATTCCTCTTCAAGCATTGAATTTAGACTTCCATCCGCTCTAAAAAAGATCTGTTTTTTTTCAAAAATTCAAGATTTGAAGCCAAAAAATAGACAAGTTAAATTTATTCCCTAATTTTGCAAGGAATCATAAAAATTAAAATCATGAATTTCACTCGCTTAAACGGAACCTTACTCATCGGAACAGCGGCGTTTTTTGTTGCATCTTGCGACCTGGTTAAAGACATCACTTACACAGTGAACCCCAATCCACTAGAAATGCACGGCGACTCCGTGAAAGTAAGCATTACCGTCAATGTTCCTGAAAAAGGCATTCAAAAAAAGGCGAAAGCTGAAATCACACCAAAAATCGGTTCTACAGCAGTAGGAACTTGGTACGTAAACGGTTCTAAAGTTACTGGCAACGGCACCACCATCGATTTCAAAACCGGCGGCACCGCAACTTTCGAACAAACTTTGGCTTATGATCCTTCAATGGAAGCCGCTGATTTGATCATCACTGGTAAATTGTACAAGCAAACCAAAGAAAAAGGTGCTTTACCTGAAACCAAAATTGCCGACGCTACCATCATCACACCTTACCTCGTCGACAAAACGTTTAAAGTACTTACTGAGCAAGACGCTTTGGTTCGTCAGTTTGACAAAACCACGACAGCTACATTCAACTTTGAAAAAGGCAAGTCAGACGTTCGTGCTACCGAAGCCAAAGACCAAGACATCATCGATTTAATGGCTTGGATGCAGGCGGCACAAACCAACCCAAAAATCAAAATTACAGGTATCGAAATCAACGGTTATGCTTCTCCAGACGGTGAAGTTGCTAAAAACGACAACCTTTCTGCCGACCGCACAGTTGCTGCACGCACAGCGCTCATCGCCCTCATGAAAAAAGCAAATCTTGCTGCCTACGCGGACACCAACGCTTATGCATTAGCAAAGTTTGGCGAAGACTTCGAAGGTTTCAAAAGCCAACTCGCCGCTACCACAACAATACCTGAGGCAGACAAAAACCTATTCATCCGCATCCTCGAAATGACCAAAGACGCAGAACAACGCGAAAAAGACATGGTCAACCTCGGCAAGGCCTACACAGAACTTGAGCGCGATGTATTCCCAATGATCCGCCGTGCAGTTATCGTTGTGAAGTATACCGAATTCGGCCTTACCGACGACGAACTACGTGCAGCAAGCGTTCAAAACCCGAACGCACTTTCTATTGAAGAATTATTGTTCACCGCAGGCAAACTCACAACTGACCAAAACGAAAAAGCGCGCATCTACGGTATCGCAGCGGCCAACTTCGCCACTGACCACCGTGCCCACACCAACCTTGGCGCTACACTTTTTGAACTCGGCAACACCAAAGATGCTGCTAGCGCTTTCAAAAAAGCCAACGAGCTCAAAGATGTTCCGGTTACCAAAAACAACTTGGCAGCAAGCCTTATTCTAGAAGGCAACCGCGCAGCTACCAAAAAACTCTTAGGTGCTGCCAAAACAAGCGTATACAACTACAACCAAGCTGTACTAGACATCATGGATGGCAACTACGCAGCTGCTGAGAAAAACCTTTCACAAGACTCCTACAACAAAGTACTTGTACTGATCTTGAACAACAAACTTGACGCAGCTAAAAAAGCAAGCGCTGGCCTACCTGAGACAGCTGAACTAGCTTACCTCAAAGCCATCATCGAAGCCAGAAGCGGCGCGAGCGCAGACGCTGTAGTTGCGAAATTGAAAACAGCAATTGCTAAAAATGCTGATCTCAAAGAAAAAGCGAGTAAAGACCGCGAGTTTATCAAATTAATGAACGACGCTTCTTTCATCGAATTAGTGAAATAAGCTCATCCTTCTAACCCTATTGAAATCCTGAATTCGTTCAGGATTTTTTTTTGAAAAAAAGTAAGGCAGAAAGCCAACCATTATCACTAAATTTGAGACTCTAAAATAAACAAAAATGGACAGCAACGAATTTCGCAAATACGCCACCAAACACATGGGCATCAGCAGCATGAACGTGGACCACTATATCGAGTCTTCCATGACTCCCTACATCATTGAAGAGCGCCCTTTGAACATGACCCAAATGGATGTTTTTTCGCGACTCATGATGGACCGCATCATTTTCCTCGGCACCGGCATCAATGACCAAGTAGCCAACATCATCAACGCACAGCTCTTGTTTTTAGAGTCAGTTGACGCCAAAAAAGACATTCAAATTTACCTCAACTCTCCTGGTGGTTCTGTATACGCAGGTTTGGGTATTTACGATACCATGCAATACATCCGCCCCGATGTAGCCACAATTTGTACAGGAATGGCCGCTTCTATGGGTGCCGTTCTGCTTTGTGCAGGCGCTGAAGGCAAACGCAGTGCGCTCAAGCACTCGCGCGTCATGATCCACCAACCACTAGGCGGTGCACAAGGTCAGGCTTCAGATATCGAAATCACAGCTCGTGAAATTCAAAAGTTGAAAAAAGAACTTTACGACATCATCGCTACACACTCTAAACAAGACTACGACAAAGTCTGGGCCGACTCCGACCGCGATTACTGGATGACCTCCGAAGAAGCGAAAGCCTACGGAATGGTTGATGAAGTCTTATTGCGCAATCCAAAATAACACATGGCTAAAAAAGAAACAACGTGTTCATTTTGTGGTTCGCCGCGCTCTGGCGTCAATATGCTGATTGCCGGTATCAACGGTCATATCTGCGATTCCTGCGCCAACCAAGCCAGCAAAATAGTACAAGAAGAACTTACCCTTTCGCCAATCGCCACTAGCGCTGCTTTCCAAGGGCTCAACTTGCTCAAACCACAAGAAATCAAAGCGCACCTCGACCAATACGTCATTGGCCAACAAGACGCCAAAAAAGTATTGGCGGTAGCGGTCTATAATCACTTCAAAAGACTCAAGCAAAAAACTACCGAAAATGAAGTAGAGATTGAAAAATCGAATGTCATTCTCGTTGGCCGAACCGGTACAGGCAAAACGTTACTTGCCAAGTCGATAGCGAAGTTGCTCAATGTGCCATTTTGCATTGCAGATGCCACTGTTCTCACCGAGGCGGGCTATGTAGGTGAAGACGTCGAAAGCATTTTGTCTCGCCTCCTGCAAGCGGCAGATTACAACGTAGAAAACGCTCAAATGGGTATTGTTTTCATCGATGAAGTCGATAAAATTGCCCGTAAAAACGACAATCCAAGCATCACCCGCGATGTATCTGGCGAAGGCGTACAGCAAGCTTTGCTCAAATTACTAGAAGGTGCAACCGTCAACGTACCACCACAAGGCGGACGCAAGCACCCAGAGCAAAAAATGATTTCCATTGATACCAAAAACATCTTGTTTATATGCGGTGGCGCCTTTGACGGCATCGAAAGACTCATTGCCAATCGGGTCAACCGTCAAACCATTGGGTTTTCATCCGCAGATGAGCAAAGTATAGAGCAAGATTCCCTGCTCAAATACATCACCCCTACCGACATCCGAAACTTTGGTCTCATTCCAGAGCTCATAGGTCGCTTCCCTGTGCTCACCTACCTAGAGCCACT
Source organism: Crocinitomicaceae bacterium (assembly GCA_030730025.1). Taxonomy (GTDB): domain Bacteria; phylum Bacteroidota; class Bacteroidia; order Flavobacteriales_D; family Crocinitomicaceae; genus UBA952. The sequence continues at coordinate 30,783 of JANQWC010000015.1, read as the reverse complement.
CAAAGAAGCCGACCTCAAACGCATTCTGACCGAACCCAAAAACGCATTGGTCAAGCAATATACCAAGCTCTTTGACATCGACGGCGTCAAACTAGATTTCGATCAAGAAGTACTCGATTTCATCGTTACAAAAGCCATGGAATTTGGGTTGGGTGCGCGTGGCTTGCGCTCTATTTGCGAAGCCATCCTCACTGACGCTATGTTCGAACTGCCAAGTTCATCCAAAAAATCCTTATCTGTCAATCTAGACTACGCCACCCAACAATTTGGCAAATCAAAAATTGCAACACTTAAAGTAGCATAAGCATTTATAGTTTCTGACTTATTTGTAATTTTGCTAATTGTAAAAATGACACTATGAAAACCCTACAGTTCAGAGAAGCCCTTAGAGAAGCCATGTCCGAAGAAATGCGCAGAGATGAAAGCGTATTTTTGCTCGGAGAAGAAGTTGCCGAATACAATGGTGCTTACAAAGTATCTCAAGGGATGCTCGACGAATTTGGTGCAAAACGCATTATCGACACACCTATTGCCGAGCTTGGTTTTTCAGGTATTGCAGTAGGTGCCGCCATGAACGGCTTGCGCCCTATTGTAGAGTTCATGACCTGGAACTTTGCCATTCTTGCAGCCGACCAAATCATCAACTCTGCAGCTAAAATGCTCCAGATGTCGGGTGGTCAATACGGTTGCCCTATCGTGTTCCGCGGCGGAAACGGTACTGCTGGCCAATTAGCCGCTACGCACTCACAAAGTTTCGAAGCATTCTATGCACACGTTCCTGGCTTGAAAGTCATTACACCATCCAACCCAGCCGACGCAAAAGGTCTTCTAAAAGCCGCCATCCGCGACAACGACCCAGTTGTATTCCTCGAATCAGAAAAAATGTACGGCGACAAAGGCGAAGTACCTGAAGGCGAATACATCATTCCAATCGGCGTTGCAGACATCAAACGCAAGGGTACCGACATCACTTTAGTTACCTTTGGTAAAATCATCAAAGTAGCCCAAGAAGCTGCCGATGTACTCGCCAAAGAAAACATCAGTGTAGAAATCATCGATTTGCGCACCATTCGCCCACTCGACTACGGCACCATCGTTGAATCGATCAAGAAAACCAACCGTTGTGTAGTTGTAGAAGAATCTTGGCCTTTGGCAAGTATTTCTTCCGAAATCGCTTACCACCTCCAACGCTATGCATTTGATTACCTAGATGCACCAGTACAACGCGTTACCCAAACCGATACCCCATTTGCTTTCTCACCAACGCTCATCGACGAAGCTTTGCCTAACGTAGAGCGCATCGTGAAGGCCGTAAAAGCGACACTATACAGATAATACCAGCCAAACAATTGAAATAAACATTTATGAAAAGGAATCCAATAAGGATTCCTTTTTTTATACCTCAGACTATAAAAATGAAACACATCCTATTTCTGCTCTCCATTCTTGCTACTACTTTCAGCTACTCGCAAGACGCCATTCATATTTTGTTTACAACAGAAGGCAAACAGCAAATTACAGAACCGCTTTGCGCAGGAATGCTCGATGAAGCTGAACGCCTGATGCAAAAGGAAATGAAAAATATCCGAGAAGCGCAAAGAAATAGCGAATTCAAATCAAAAGATTTGAATCTAGAAAAACAAGCAAGACTCAACTTATTCATCAAGTTGGCAGAAAAACCCCAAGAATATTTCCCCATTTATGTACCGCTTACTCGCCTTTTCATAGCTTACCGTGGCCTTGAAAATGTGCAAATTTATGCAAGTCTTCAAGAAAGCAGTTTAAAAGAACTCGGCGCGGCAAAAATTCAAATTACCCTGCGCAATTTAGTGGTCAGCCCCTCTACAACATCCATAGATTTGGATATTATCGATTTAACTATGCCAGGGGCGCCAAAGCAAACCAAGCACTTCTCCTGTGCAACAGGTCGCATTTTAGAAGAACAACAAGAAGAGGCTCAATGGTTTTTCTTTTGGCAGCGTTTTTACGACGAAGTCAATATGGAAGATTGGCTCAATGAAGCCCTCTATAATTTGAATAAAAACCTCGTGTCTGAGAAGCAATTCTATCAGCTCATTGAAACAAAGCTGGCTGCGCTCGGCATGGATACAGAGCGCTATGTGCAAGAGCGCGTTGACCAATTGAAACAAAAAGTAATTGGTTTGCCCCTAGATTTTTCAATTGCAACTATTCAAGGCATTTTAGCCAATCAAAACCAAACCCAATTTGTGGTCTACACACAAGAAATAGATGATTATTATATTCCAGATGTCGAAAACCCTGAAGACTACCCAGCGATCCAAACGCATTCAATTCAAATTTGGGGCCTACAATTCAACTCAAACGGAGAAATTCTCGTAACACAAGTAAGCGAAAGAACGGTGCCCATTGAAACATTAGCCCATTATAAAAATAACTTTTACGCCTCTGCGTTTTCTCCATTGCCAGAACTGGCCTACAGCGAAGAGCGCTGGTTGACTTTCTTTTTCAATGAAGACGACCTAGAACGAGACAACTCAAGAAGTATCTTGCGCCGCGAAAGCCAATCAAAAACGAGCACACAACTGATCCAAACCTACATACAGCCCTTATTGAATCAGGTACTGCAAAACGACTCGAGCCAATACAACAACTTCTACCAACGCCTGACGCCAGAAGACCTCAACGACTACTACGGGCAGTATGAAGAACCTATCATTCTGAAGGACTATCTGCTTTCTAACCCCGAACAAACCATTTTTATCTATCCTGTTCTTTTCAATTACCGCATCGATCCAGAACGCACTTATTATTACACCAACGAGGACTTCCGCTTCTATGTACTCATGAAAAATGAAGCCGGAACGTTTGACCTATATGACTGGCATTATTTCAGTGCCTTGCCTTACAAAGAGTATTATTCGCTACTCTCTTGTGCACATTCCCACCTCAACAAAATCAGCAACTGGGATGGCGAAGCAGACGTGATCCAAGACGATTTCTTTTGGAAGAACTTTATATTGAAGAAAAGCGAGCGTGGATTTGATTTTCTAACGCGCATGACCGCTAACGATCAATCACCAACCGTCACGCAAGCTGAGTTCGATGCGCAAGTAAGCGACTGCATCAAACTCATCAAAGAACAAGATATAGCCGATTGCTACGCCAATCAAGTCAAACAAATCATATTGTGCCTCAATACGATTGAAACATACAACCTAAAAGGTAAAGAATACGACGCGCTCACAACTTGGGCCCGTGAACTCAACTTCCAAAAAAGGTTAAGTAAATACCAAAAATCAAATGGGAATTATTATCCAGGGCTGCATTTAGAATTTGGTGGAAATCTACAACCACATTCTTATTATCAACTCAAATAACCAAGCAAAATAAAAACCGAGGATCGCTAAACGATTCGCTTTATTTTTGAAAATCAGGCGATAAATAGCCGAATATTTTTCAAACGGTCTTGGTTTATAAAAATATATAGTTATCTTTGCACCCCTCAAAGTGCGTTTGGGGGTTATTATTTATTATTAAAAACAAGAGTATTTTATGCCAACTATTCAACAATTAGTTCGCAAAGGAAGAACTGCGGTAGTGAAGAAAAGTAAGTCTGCTGCGCTTGATTCATGTCCACAACGCAAAGGTGTTTGCGTTCGTGTGTACACGACAACTCCTAAAAAGCCGAACTCGGCCATGCGAAAGGTAGCGCGTGTACGTTTGACCAATGGAAAAGAAGTCAACGCTTACATCGGTGGTGAAGGCCACAATCTTCAAGAACACTCATTAGTACTTGTACGCGGAGGAAGGGTAAAAGATTTACCTGGGGTCCGTTACCACATTGTTCGTGGTGCAGAGGATACAGCCGGAGTACAAGGCCGTAGCCAACGTCGTTCCAAGTATGGTACAAAACGTCCTAAGCAGAAATAATTAAAAGCTAGACATCATGAGAAGAAGAAAAGCGAAAAAAATTGCGATCCTACCAGATCCTAAATTTCAAGAAGTAGTTGTCACTAAATTTGTCAACAACCTCATGCTAGACGGTAAGAAAAGTTTAGCATTCCGTATTTTTTACGAAGCATTAGAAATCGTAGAAAAGAAAATCGAAGACGCAAATGGTCTCGAAACATGGAAAAAAGCAGTCGAAAACGTTACGCCAAGTGTAGAAGTACGCTCGCGTCGTGTTGGTGGTGCTACCTTCCAAATCCCTACTCCAGTTCGCGAAGAGCGCAAGGCATCATTGGCTATGAAATGGTTAATTGGCTACTCACGCAAACGCAACGAGAAAACTATGGCTCAACGTTTGGCCTCTGAAATCATCGCCGCTTCTAAAGAAGAAGGTGCTGCTTTCAAGAAGAAAGAAGATACGCTTCGCATGGCTGAAGCTAACAAAGCATTCTCACACTTCAGATTCTAAGCAATGTCAAGAGATTTAAAATTCACAAGAAATATTGGTATTGCAGCTCACATTGACGCTGGTAAAACCACTACTACTGAACGCATCCTCTATTATGGCGGTGTAAGCCACAAAATTGGTGAAGTTCACGACGGTGCTGCCACTATGGACTGGATGGAGCAAGAGCAAGAGCGTGGTATCACCATTACTTCTGCTGCTACTACCCTAGATTGGAACTACCGCGGTCAGAAATACCACGTTAACATCATCGATACCCCAGGACACGTTGACTTTACCGTAGAGGTAAACCGTTCCCTTCGCGTATTAGATGGTTTGGTATTCTTGTTTTCAGCAGTTGATGGTGTTGAGCCACAATCTGAAACGAACTGGCGTTTGGCTAACAACTACAATGTGCCACGTATTGGTTTCGTTAACAAAATGGACCGCCAAGGTGCAGACTTCCTTATGGTCTGTCGCCAAGTAAAAGAAATGTTAGGAAGCCACGCGCTTCCACTTCAAATCAATATCGGTGAAGAAGATAACTTCAAAGGTGTGGTCGACTTGATCAACTGGAGAGGTATCGTTTGGAATGAGCACGACATGGGAATGACTTTCCAAGAAGTAGAAATTCCTGCTGACATCATCGACGAAGCACGTCAGTTGCGTTCAGAATTACTCGAAGCAGTAGCTGAATTCGACGAAAGCCTCATGGAGAAATTCTTCGAAGACGAAAACTCTTTGACAGAACGCGAAATCCTCGACGCTTTGCGCCAAGCTACTATCGCTGGAAAAGTAGTACCAATGATGTGTGGTTCTTCATTCAAAAACAAAGGTGTACAAGCCATGCTAGACATGGTAATGGAAATCCTTCCTTCGCCAATGGATGTTGAAGGCATCGTAGGTATCAACCCTAAAACAGATCAAGAAGTAACGCGTAAGCCATCTTACGACGAGCCTTTCTCTGCACTCGCATTCAAAATTGCAACTGACCCATTTGTAGGTCGTTTGTGTTTCGTTCGTGCTTATTCTGGTAAACTTGAAGCAGGTTCTTATGTTTTGAACACGCGTTCAGACAACAAAGAGCGTATTTCTCGTATCTTCCAAATGCACGCCAACAAACAAAACCAAATTCCTGAATTAGGAGCTGGTGATATCGGTGCGGTTGTAGGATTTAAAGACATCAAAACTGGAGATACCCTTTGTGCAGAAAACGCACCAATCATTCTCGAGTCTATGGACTTCCCAGATCCAGTAATCGGTTTGGCAATTGAGCCTAAAACACAAGCTGATACCGACCGTCTTTCAATTGGTTTATCTAAACTTTCTGAAGAAGATCCAACTTTCCGCGTCAATACCGACGAAGAAACTGGTCAAACTATCATCTCTGGGATGGGTGAGCTTCACCTCGAAATCATCATCGACCGTTTGAAGCGTGAGTTTAAAGTTGAAGTGAACCAAGGTGCTCCACAGGTAGCTTACCGTGAGGCCATCACTGGCCAAACAGAACACCGCGAAGTTTACAAAAAACAATCTGGTGGTCGCGGTAAATTTGCCGACATCTACGTTAAAATTTCAGCGCAAACGAACGAAGAAAAAACCGGTCTTGAATTCGTCAACAGCATCAAGGGTGGTAACATTCCACGTGAATTTATTCCTTCAGTTGAAAAAGGCTTCAAAGATTCCATGAAAAATGGTGTCTTAGCAGGTTTCCCTATTGAAGCAATGGTTGTAGAATTACTCGATGGTTCTTACCACAACGTCGACTCCGACTCTCTATCATTCGAATTGTGTGCGAAAATGGCCTACCGTGCTGCTTTGAAATCATGTAGCCCGATTCTCCTCGAACCAATCATGAAACTAGAAGTCGTTACCCCAGAAGAAAACATGGGTGACGTCGTAGGTGACCTCAACCGTCGCCGCGGAATGATGAAAGGCATGGATGACCGCAATGGTGCGAAAGTTTTAAAAGCTGACGTTCCATTATCTGAAATGTTTGGTTACGTGACACAATTGCGTACCATCACATCAGGTCGCGCAAGTTCTTCTATGGAGTTTTCACACTATGCTGAAGCGCCAAGAAACATCTCCGAAGACGTAGTAGCAAAATCAAAAGGTTAAGTCAAAGCATAAAAAGTTAAGCAGATGAGCCAAAAAATCAGAATAAAATTAAAATCTTACGATCACAATTTGCTCGATAAATCAGCAGAGAAAATCGTAAAAACAGTTAAATCTACAGGTGCTGTGGTAAGTGGTCCTATTCCACTTCCAACACACAAAAGAATTTACACCGTACTTCGTTCACCACACGTGAACAAAAAGGCGCGTGAGCAATTCGAATTGTGTGCCTACAAGCGTTTGATGGATATCTACAGCAGTTCTTCTAAGACAGTAGATGCCCTCATGAAGTTGGAGCTTCCTAGTGGAGTTGACGTAGAAATCAAAGTGTAATTTTTAACAACTAGTATATGCCAGGAATTATTGGACGCAAAATCGGGATGACTAGCATCTTCAGTGCTGAGGGCAAATCAATGCCATGCACAGTTATAGAAGCTGGTCCTTGTGTTGTGACGCAAGTCAAAACACAAGACAGGGATGGTTACGATGCAGTTCAGTTGGGATTCGGTGCTCGCAAAGAGAAAAACACCCCCAATGCATTAAAAGGTCATTTCAAAAAATCAAACACGGCTCCTAAAGCCAAGTTGGTTGAATTCAAAGGATTCGACTCAGCTAATTTAGGAGACACCATTGACGTTAACCTTTTCGAAGAAGGTGAGTTCGTCGATGTAACCGGCACCACAAAAGGTAAAGGTTTCCAAGGGGTTGTTCGTCGCCACGGATTTGGTGGAGTTGGACAAGCTACACACGGTCAGCACAACCGTCTACGTGCACCGGGTTCTATCGGTGCTTGTTCCTATCCTGCACGTGTATTCAAAGGAATGCGCATGGCAGGTCAAATGGGTAACAAAAGACGCAAGCAGGCCAACCTACAAATTTTAAAGGTAATTGCAGACAAGAATCTTGTGATCATTAAAGGATCGATTCCAGGTGCAAATGGTTCAACCGTAACAATTGTCAAGTAATGAAACTGAAGATCTACGATTCAAAAGGTGCAGCTACTGCTCAGTCAGTAACCCTTGCAGACGAGGTGTTTGGAATTGAACCAAACAACCACGCAATTTACTTGGATGTCAAACAACATTTAGCGAACAAACGTCAAGGTACTCACAAATCCAAAGAGCGCAACGAGATTGCTGGTTCTACCAAAAAACTCAAGCGTCAAAAAGGAACTGGTGGTGCACGTGCAGGTTCTGCTAAATCAGGTACTCGTGTTGGTGGAGGCCGTATCTTCGGACCACGCCCACGCAACTACCACTTCAAATTAAACGTGAAGTTGAAGCGTTTGGCACGCAAGTCTGCTTTTGCTTTCAAAGCGAAAAGCGACTCTCTAATGGTCATTCAAGACCTCAACATGGAAGCAAAAACAAAAGACTTCAAAGCGCTTTTGTCTACGCTCAACCTTGAGAACCAAAAAGTACTTTTTATCCTCGGTGACAAAACGGATAGCGTTTACCTCGCTTCACGTAACCTTGGACGTGTAAAAGTCGTAACAGCTGATTCCTTTAACACTTACGACGTGCTCAACGCATCAAAAGTGATATTGGCAGAAAGCTCTATTGAGAAAATTCAAACGATTCTTAACTAAGCGTTATGCAAACTATTATCAAGAAGCCGGTCATTACGGAAAAAGCGACAAAACTAAGCGAGCTTTCAAACCGCTTTACTTTTGAAGTCGACCGTAAGTCCAACAAGATCGAAATTAAAAATGCCATCGAAAAGATGTATGGAGTACATGTCACAGATGTTCATACATTAAACTATGGTGGTGGGGTATCCTCTGTGAAGTACACGAATAAAGGCATTGTTGAGCAAAAAAGCAAACAATGGAAGAAGGCTGTAGTAACGATAGCAGATGGTGAAACCATTGATTTATTTAACAATTATTAATGTTTAACCATGAGTTTGAAAAAATTTAAACCAACAACTCCAGGTCAACGCCATAAAGTAGCGACTGACTTTGCAGAGCTTACTAAAGCGACGCCAGAGAAGAGTTTGTTGGCACCGATGAAAAAATCAGGTGGTCGTAACAACGATGGTCGCATGACCATGCGCTACCTTGGTGGAGGTCACAAGCAAAGATATCGTATCATTGATTTCAAACGTGAAAAGTTTGATATCCCTGCTACTGTTAAGTCTATTGAATATGACCCTAACCGTACTGCTAACATCGCATTGTTGTTTTACGCAGATGGTGAAAAACGCTACATCATTGCTCCTAACGGATTAAAAGTTGGTGACGTAGTGCTTTCAGGAAAAACAGCATTGCCAAACGTTGGTCATGCCATGTTCCTTTCTGACATTCCACTAGGTACTGTCATTCACAACATCGAATTGAAGCCAGGTGCTGGTGGTATCATTGCACGCGGTGCAGGTACTTACGCACAATTGAATGCACGCGATGGTAAATACGCTATCGTTAAAATGCCTTCTGGTGAAACACGTATGATTCTTACAACTTGTCTTGCTACAATTGGTTCTGTTTCTAACGCAGAACACAATCTAGTTGTCTCTGGTAAAGCAGGACGCTCTCGCTGGTTAGGTCGCCGCCCACGTGTACGTGGTGTTGTGATGAACCCAGTTGATCACCCGATGGGTGGTGGTGAAGGCCGTAACTCTGGTGGTCACCCACGCTCTAGAAATGGTATGCCTGCGAAAGGATTCAAAACAAGATCCAAGACCAAGTATTCCGATAAGTTAATTGTAGAAAGAAGAAAGAAATAATTAAGGTATGAGTCGTTCATTAAAGAAACCACCGTTTGTTCACTATAAGTTGATGAAACGAGTTGACGATGCTCAAGAGTCTAGCAGCAAGGCTGTTATCAAAACATGGTCACGAGCGTCCACAATTACTCCGGAATTTGTTGGTTTGACCTTCGCCGTTCACAACGGTAACAAGTTCATTCCTGTATTCGTTACGGAAAATATGGTAGGTCACAAACTAGGAGAATTTTCCCCTACTCGAAACTTCCGTGGCCACGCCGGTAATAAAAAAGATAAGAAACGTTAAGAATTATTACAGTCATGGGAGCTAGAAAACGCTTAAGAGCTGAAGAGCTAAAAGAGAATAAAAAGTCAATGGCCATCGCGCGCTTGAATGATTCACCTATTTCTCCTCGCAAGATGAGATTGGTTGCTGATTTGATTCGTGGTGTTGAAGTCAATAAAGCTTTGAACATCCTCCACTTCAATAGTAAAGATGCATCTACAAGCCTTGGTAAACTTCTCCGTTCTGCAATTGCAAACTGGGAACAAAAAAACGAAGGTGCTGACATCAGCCAAGAAACACTCGTAGTGAGTCGTATTGAGGTAGGTTGTGGAACAATGCTTAAACGCATTCAACCAGCACCACAAGGTCGTGCACACAGAATTAGAAAAAGATCGAACCACGTGACGATCGTAGTTGATGGTACTAAATAACTAGAAGAAATGGGACAAAAAACGAATCCAATTGGAAATAGACTTGGTTACATCCACGGATGGGAATCAAATTGGTACGGTGGCAACGACTACAAAGATAAAATCGTAGAAGACGATCAAATCCGTCGTTACCTAAACGCTCGTTTGGCAAAAGCAAGTATTGCTAAAATCATTATCGAGCGCACCCTCAAACTAGTTACTGTTACAATCAACACTGCTCGTCCTGGTGTCATCATCGGAAAAGGTGGTCAAGAAGTTGACAAACTAAAAGAAGAATTGAAAAAGTTGACGAAAAAAGAAATTCAAATCAACATCTTCGAAGTAAAACGTCCTGAATTAGACGCTCGCTTGGTTGCTGATGGAATTTCTCGTCAATTAGAAGCACGTATTTCTTTCCGTCGTGCCATTAAAATGGCAATCGCAGGATCTATGCGCATGGGTGCTGAAGGGATTAAAGTTAAAATCTCTGGCCGTTTGAACGGAGCTGAAATGGCTCGTACAGAAATGTACAAAGACGGACGTACACCATTGCATACATTCCGTGCCGACATCGACTACGCAGTCTCTGAAGCACACACTACATACGGTCGTATTGGTGTTAAAGTGTGGATTTGCCGCGGTGAAGTATATGGTAAGCGCGACCTCGCTCCTAACATCGGCATGAATACCGGTGCAGGGAACAACCAAGGAGGCGATCGCAAACCTGCGTCGTTCAAAAGAAAGAAGAAGTAATAAGACAGTTAAATTGACAGGAAATGTTACAGCCTAAAAGAACAAAATTTAGAAGAGTACAGAAAGGAAGAAACCGTGGTTTGGCCCATCGTGGATCAACGATCGCGTTCGGATCTTTCGGATTAAAGGCTTTGGAACCAGGATGGATTACTTCACGTCAGATTGAAGCTTCTCGTATCGCCGTTACTCGATACATGAAGCGTGAAGGAAAAGTTTGGATCCGAATATTCCCAGACAAGCCGGTTACCTCAAAACCAGCTGAAGTACGTATGGGTAAAGGTAAGGGTGCACCTAGCCACTGGGTTGCCGTGATCAAACCAGGAACGATCATGTTCGAAGCAGATGGTGTCGCTTACGACATTGCAAAAGAAGCAATGCGCCTTGCCGCACAGAAGTTGCCTGTGAAATGCAAGTTCATTGTTCGCAATGATTATGTTTTACCAGTTTAATCGATAAAGATGAAACAAACAGAAATCACAAAACTTTCTACAGCGGATTTACAAGGCCGTTTGGACGACTTCAAAGGTCAATTGGCTAACTTGAAGTTGACGCACAAATTGGCTCCAATTGAAAATCCTTTGCGCATTCATCATATGCGCAAGCTGGTAGCAAGATTGAGTACAGAGTTAACTAAACGTTCAAATCAGGCTTAATCCTGAGATAAAAAAATGAACATGGAAAAACGAAATTTAAGAAAAGAAAGAATTGGTGTCGTAACCAGTGACAAAATGGAGAAATCCATTGTCGTTTCTGTTGAGCGTAAAGTGAAGCACCCTAAATATGGTAAGTTCGTTAAGAAAACTACCAGATTTGTTGCTCACGACGAGAACAACGATTGTCATATCGGTGACACCGTTCGCATCATGGAAACACGTCCTTTGAGTAAATCAAAGAACTGGAGAATGGTAGAAATTGTAGAACGCGCTAAATAATCGGATAAAATGATACAAACAGAATCCAGACTATCAGTAGCTGACAACTCAGGAGCAAAGGAAGTATTGGTCATCCGCGTTTTAGGCGGTACAAGACGACGCTATGCTTCAGTTGGTGACAAAATTGTTGTTGCCGTTAAAAGTGCAATGCCAAACGCAGCCGTCAAAAAAGGTTCAGTAGCGAAAGCAGTTGTGGTAAGAACGAAAAAAGAAATTCGTCGTGCAGACGGTTCTTACATTCGCTTCGACGACAACGCTTGTGTGATCCTCAACCAAGGTGGTGAAATGCGTGGCACGCGTATTTTCGGGCCAGTAGCTCGTGAATTGCGTGAAAGCAACTACATGAAAATTGTTTCACTAGCACCTGAGGTGTTATAAATCATTGAGTAATGCAAAAGAAATTACACATCAAGATTGGTGACACCGTGAAGGTTATTTCTGGTGAATCCAAAGGTCGTGAGGGCAAAGTTGCCACCATCGATCGCGAAAAAATGCGTGCAACTGTTGAAGGTGTTAACATGGTTAAGAAACACAACAAGCCAAGCGCAACAAATCCTCAAGGTGGTATCGAAGAAAAAGAAGGTTCGATTCACATTTCTAACCTTATGGTCATGAGCAACGGTGTTGCTAGCCGTATCGGAAGAAAAGAGGTAGAAGGTAAATTAGTACGTTATTCCAAAAAATCAGGGGAGGTGATTAAGTAATGAGTTACACGCCAAGATTAAAAGAAAAGTACAGGAACGAAATCAAGCAAACGCTCCAAGAGCGTTTCAATTACAAATCTGTAATGAGCGTTCCTAAGTTAGAAAAAATTGTACTCAGCCAAGGTATGGGTGATGCAGTTGCCGACAAGAAATTGATCGATAGCGCAGCTGCTGACTTATCTCGTATCGCTGGTCAAAAAGCAATTACCACCATTTCTAAGAAAGATATCTCCAACTTTAAGTTGCGTAAAGGGATGCCAATTGGTACAAAAGTTACCCTTCGCGGTGACCGCATGTACGACTTCCTAGATCGTTTACTTGCTGTGGCTTTGCCTAGAACACGTGACTTCCGCGGGATCAACCCAAAAGGATTTGACGGTCGTGGTAACTTCAACCTCGGTATCAAAGAACACATCATTTTCCCGGAAATTGATATTGATAAAGTAAATCGAATCCTCGGTATGGACATCACCTTCGTGACTTCAGCAGCGAGCGACGAAGAGGCAAAAGCATTGTTGGATGCATTTGGTTTTCCATTTATTAAAAAGTAATAGAAATGGCTAAAGAATCAATGAAAGCGCGTGAGCGCAAAAGAGAAAGGTTAGTAAACCGTTACGAAAAGAAACGTGCAGAACTCACCAAAATTTTGAAGTCAACAGATGCATCTGAAGAAATTCAGTCTCAAAAATGGGATGCAATGATGCAATTGCAAAAATTACCAGCAAACTCCGCTAAAATCAGAAAACACAATCGTTGTGGCTTGACTGGTCGTCCGAGAGGTTACATGCGTCAATTTGGTATCTCAAGGGTTACTTTCCGCGAGATGGCTTTGGCTGGTAAAATCCCCGGAGTTAAGAAAGCAAGTTGGTAATTAAGATAAAACTAAAGAAATGAATACAGATCCAATAGCAGATTTCCTCACCCGCATCAGAAATGCGAGTGCAGCAGGCTTGAAGACCGTAGATATCCCAGGTTCAAACATTAAACGTGCAATGACACAGATTTTGTTTGATCAAGGGTATATCCTCAACTACAAATTTGAGGAAGACAACAAACAAGGTACGATCAAAATCGCCTTGAAATACAATATGTCTACGCGTGTACCAGCCATTACTAAATTGCAACGTGCTTCACGTCCAGGACTTAGAAAATACAGCAGTGCCGAAGAAATGCCACGCGTTTTGAATGGTTTAGGTATTGCCATCGTTTCTACGTCTCGTGGTGTGATTACAGATAAAGAAGCACGTCACCAAAAAATTGGTGGTGAAGTTCTTTGTTACGTTTACTAAAAATTAAGAGCAATGTCAAGAATTGGAAAAGCACCTATAACAATCCCTAGCGGCGTCGAAGTGACGTTGAAAGATTCCGTGGTTACGGTTAAAGGGAAAAAAGGCGAATTAACACAACACATTGATGCTTCGGTAAACGTAAGCATTGAAGACAACGTCATTACTTTTGCGCGTGCCACTGACGCACCAGATCACCGATCTAAGCATGGTTTATACCGCGCTTTGGTTTTCAATATGATCCATGGTGTATCAGAAGGATTCAAAAAAGAAATGGAAGTCATTGGAGTTGGTTACCGTGCAAATGCAGTTGGTCAACAACTCGAATTAGCCCTCGGATTTTCACATGCCATTATTTTGGAAATCCCGAAAGAAGTGAACGTTACCACTGTAACTGAAAAAGGTAAGGCGCCTGTCGTGACTCTCGAGTCATTTGACAAGCAATTACTCGGACAAGTTGCAGCCAAGATTCGCTCTTTCAGAAAACCTGAACCATACAAAGGAAAAGGTATCCGCTTTGTAGGTGAAGAAATTCGTAGAAAAGCTGGTAAGTCAGCAGGTAAAAAATAATCGAAAGAATTATGGCACTAAATAAAGTTTTAAGAAGAGCAAAAATCAAGCGAAGAATTAGAAAGAAAATTTTCGGTACTTCAGCTATTCCGCGTCTTACTGTATTCAGAAGTAACAAGCAAATTTATGCGCAAATCATCGACGACAACACTGGTCGTACACTTGCCTCTGCTGGTTCACTCAAAATGGATGATGCGCAAAAAATCAACAAAGTTAATCAGGCAGTAGTTGTCGGAAAGAAAATCGCAGAAGTTGCTCAAAAAGCAGGTGTAGAACGCGTAGTTTTTGACCGCAATGGTTACTTGTATCATGGTAGAATTAAATCCTTGGCTGATTCAGCACGTGAAGGAGGACTCAAATTTTAAGAAAAATGGCAGCACAAATCGTAAACAGAGTGAAATCAGCGGACATCGAGTTAAAAGACAAACTCGTAGCTGTAAACCGTGTTACCAAAGTAACTAAAGGTGGTCGTACGTTCAGTTTCTCAGCTATTGTTGTAGTTGGTGACGAACACGGTGTTGTAGGTCATGGTCTTGGTAAAGCAAAAGAAGTTACCGAAGCCATTACTAAAGGCATCGACGACGCTAAGAAAAACTTGATCAAAGTTCCAATTCTTAGAGGTACTGTCCCGCACGAACAAAAAGGTAAATTTGGTGGTGCTGAGGTATTCCTCAAGCCAGCTACAGAAGGTACTGGTGTTATCGCCGGTGGTGCAATGCGCGCCGTACTCGAAAGCGTTGGCGTACACAATGTATTGGCAAAATCTCAAGGATCATCTAACCCACACAACGTTGTGAAAGCAACAATGGACGCACTTGCTAACATGCGCGATGCAGTTGCAGTTGCTCGTCAACGTGGAATTTCCCTTGATAAAGTATTCAACGGTTAAAATATTCAGCAATGAGCTCAATCAAAATCAAACTCGTGAAAAGTGCGATCAAGCGTCCAGCTGATCAAAAAGCTACAATCCAAGCTTTAGGTTTTCGTCGCTTGAACCAAGTTGTAGAAAAAGAGGTTACTCCTCAAATTATGGGAATGGTGAATAAGGTCAAACACCTTATTCAAGTAGTGGAACAATAGACTAAGAAAGAAATGGAATTACATAATCTTACACCAGCAGCAGGCTCGATCAAAGCAGAAAAGCGTATCGGTCGTGGTCAAGGATCAGGACGTGGTGGTACCTCCACACGTGGACACAAGGGTGCAAAATCTCGTTCTGGTTACAAAACTAAAATTGGTTTTGAAGGTGGACAAATGCCTTTGCAGCGTCGCGTCCCTAAATTTGGTTTTAAAAACATCAACCGTGTTGAATATAAAGCCATTAACCTCGATATCATCGAAAACCTCGCCAGCGTTAAAGGCATCTTGGATATCACTCCAGAAGTCATGCGTGAGAACGGTCTTTTATCTAACAACGAACTCGTCAAAGTACTTGGTCGCGGTGACTTAAAAGCAAAAGTAAAC
Source organism: Crocinitomicaceae bacterium (assembly GCA_030730025.1). Lineage (GTDB taxonomy): Bacteria > Bacteroidota > Bacteroidia > Flavobacteriales_D > Crocinitomicaceae > UBA952. The sequence continues at coordinate 15,182 of JANQWC010000015.1, read as the reverse complement.
ATTACTGCTAACGGTTTTTCAACGACAGCAATTGCTGCAATTGAAGCTTTAGGTGGTACATGTACAAAAATCTAACTATCTTTGCACGCTTTTAGATGAAACGATTAATAACCAACCTGCAAAATATCTGGAAAGTTGAAGAGCTGCGCAAGCGCATTCTCTTGACACTTGGCCTTATTCTTACTTACCGAGTAGGATCCTTCGTGATTTTGCCTGGCGTCAAGTACGATGCCTTAACAAGCACGGCTACAGACCAAAACTTTCTAGAAAGTATCCTCTCCGTATTTTCCGGTGGAGGATTCACCAATGCTTCGATCATGGCACTTGGCATCATGCCTTACATCAGTGCCTCCATCATCATGCAATTGTTAGGAATGGCTGTTCCAGCGGTTCAGAAAATGCAAAATGAAGGAGAATCAGGCAGAAAGCAAATCAATAACTATACCCGTCTTTTGACAATCGTTATTTGTGCTTTGCAAGCCCCAAGTTACCTTACACTCTACGTAAGTAACAAAAATGCAATGCCAGACAACCCTGATACATTTTGGTGGACACAAACCATTATGTTATTAATTGCAGGGTCTATGTTTGCAGTATGGCTTGGCGAACGCATTACCGAGCGCGGTATTGGCAACGGTATTTCCTTACTCATTACAGTCGGAATCCTTTCACGCTTACCAGGTGCATTCTTTGCAGAATTCGGTAAGTCTGTTGAAGCTGGAAACTTGATCCGTTTGGTATTGGAAATCGTTATGTTCTTTTTGATCATCCTCATTACCATTCTCATTGTACAAGGGGTCCGACGCATACCGCTGAACACAGCGAAACGCGTTGCCGGCGCCAGAGCAATGGAAGACGTAAATGGAGCACGAAACTACTTGCCTATCAAAATCAACGCAAGTGGTGTCATGCCGATCATCTTCGCGCAAGCGATCATGACCATCCCAATGATGGTTTACCAAGGTGTGACGCAAGAGCAAAACGGAGGCTGGTTGACCAAAACCCTCGGAGACCCGTACGGTTTTAGCTACAACCTTCTTTTGGTTATTTTAATTGTAGTGTTCACCTACTTCTACACCGCTATCATGATCAACCCAAGTAAAATCGCCGATGACCTCAAAAAGAGTGGTGGTTTTATCCCAGGGGTTCGTCCAGGTGAAGAAACGGCAGAACACGTCGATCAAGTTGTTTCGCGCATTACATTCCCAGGATCTCTATTCCTTGCAATGATCGCTATTTTGCCTTCAATTGCCAAACTAGCAGGAGTCAATGACAGCTTTGCGATGTTCTTTGGTGGTACATCCATCTTGATCATGGTTGGTGTTGTTCTAGACACGCTTCAACAAATCGAAACTTACCAACTCAACCGCAACATGGATTCACTCATGGACGGTACACGTGTAAGAGGTCGTAGAGGTGCTAACGAATTATCTGGAATGTAATTTATATGGCAAAACAAACATCCATAGAACAAGACGGCACGATACTCGAAGCATTGCCAAACGCAATGTTTAGAGTAGAACTCGAAAACGGACATGTCATTACTGCTCATATTTCTGGCAAAATGCGCATGTTTTACATTAAAATACTTCCTGGAGACCGCGTTAAAGTAGAAATGTCTCCTTATGATTTAACAAAAGGTAGAATATCTTTTAGATACAAATAACTAGAATTATGAAAGTCAGAGCATCAGTTAAAAAGAGAACTGCAGATTGCAAGATTGTGAAGCGTAAAGGTAAAATTTACGTGATCAACAAGAAGAATCCGAAATTAAAACAACGTCAAGGATAATTATAAGTATATGGCACGTATTGCAGGTATAGATTTACCAAAAAACAAAAGAGGAGTCATTGGCTTAACTTACATCTACGGAATCGGTAGAAGTAAAGCTAAGATGATTTTGAACACTAACGGTATTGATGAAAACATCAAAGTCCAGGAATGGAACGATGACCAATTAGCCGCTATTCGTAACACCGTTAACGAAATCAAAACGGAAGGTCAGTTGCGCTCAGAAGTTCAGTTGAACATCAAGCGTCTCATGGACATCGGATGTCAGCGCGGAATTCGTCACCGTTTAGGCTTACCGCTTCGTGGTCAAAGAACCAAAAACAACTCTCGCACACGTAAAGGAAAACGTAAGACTGTTGCGAACAAGAAAAAAGCAACTAAATAATAACTAGTTCCCAATAAAATGGCAAAAGCAAATCAAAAAAAGAAGAAGAACGTTAAAGTTGATGCTGCCGGAGAAGCGCATATCCAAGCGAGTTTCAATAACATCATCATTTCTTTAACGAACAATGCCGGACAAGTGATCTCTTGGTCATCTGCAGGCAAGATGGGCTTCAAAGGTTCTAAAAAGAACACGCCTTATGCTGCACAAATCGCAGCAGAAGACGCATCAAAAGAAGCACATGACTTCGGACTACGTAGAGTGCGTGTTTTTGTAAAAGGCCCAGGTGCTGGACGCGAGTCTGCCATCCGTGCCCTTCACAATTCAGGTATTGAAGTAACAGAAATCGTTGACGTGACTCCAATGCCACACAACGGTTGTCGTCCTCCAAAAAGAAGAAGAGTATAGTTTTTTTTTAACCTGCGGGCTTATTGTCATCGAAGGAATGCCTTAATTCATGACGCCTGCACAATTTTATTTATAATGGCAAGATACAGAGGTCCCAAATCAAAAATTGCGCGTCGCTTCCGCGATCCAATTTTTGGCCCAGACAAATCCTTGGAAAGAAGAAATTACGGTCCAGGACAACACGGTCCATCCAAAAGAAGAGGTGGCAAGCAATCTGAATACGCAGTTCAGTTAGGTGAAAAGCAAAAAGCGAAGTACACTTACGGAATTCTTGAGCGTCAGTTTGCAAACATGTTTGAGAAAGCATCACGCATGAAAGGTATTACCGGTGAAGTGTTATTGCAACTTTGCGAAGCCCGCTTAGACAATACAGTTTACCGCTTAGGTATCTCTCCTACTCGTCGTGGGGCTCGTCAGCTTGTTTCTCACAAACACATTACAGTAAACGGAGAAGTTGTAAACATCCCATCTTACACTTTGCGCATCGGTGACGTCGTTGGCGTTCGCGAGAAATCAAAGTCTTTAGAAGCGATTACAGGTTCCCTTACTGCTAGCAATAAAACATATGATTGGCTTGATTGGGATTCATCAAGCATGAGCGGTAAACTTTTAAGCTTACCAGCAAGAGAAATGATCCCAGAAAATATTCGCGAGCAATTGATCGTCGAATTGTATTCTAAATAACCCTAAGCGATAGAAAATGGCAATATTGGATTTTCAAAAACCTGACAAGGTTATCATGCTCAACTCCGATGATTTCAACGGAGAATTCGAGTTTCGTCCGCTAGAACCGGGCTACGGAATTACCATTGGTAACTCCCTCCGTCGAATTTTGCTTTCTTCCTTAGAAGGTTTTGCAATTTCGTCTATTAAAATTCAAGGTGCAGACCATGAATTCACTACCCTCAAAGGTATTGTAGAAGACGTTACAGAAATTGTCTTGAACCTCAAGCAAGTGCGCTTCAAGCGTCAAATCGAAGGAACAGACTCTGAAACCGTTATTGTTTCAGTAAGCAACCAACAACAACTCACTGCCGGTGATCTTGGTAAATTTACAAGTGCGTTCCAGGTTTTAAACCCTGACCTCGTTATTTGTAACATGGAGTCTTCAGTTAAATTCGAAATGGAACTTACGATTGTTAAAGGTCGTGGTTATGTACCAGCCGATGAAAACAAATCTGCGAATGCACCATTCGGAACCATTAGCATTGACTCTATTTTTACACCAATTGTCAACGTACAATACAGTATCGAAAACTACCGTGTTGAGCAAAAAACCGACTACGAGAAATTGGTATTCCACATCAAAACAGATGGTTCAATTCATCCAAAAGATGCCTTGAAAGAAGCTGCTAAGATTTTGATCCACCACTTCATGTTGTTCTCTGATGAGCGCATCACATTAGATAGTGAAATCAAAGCTGAATCAGAAGAATTCGACGAAACATCACTACACATGCGTCAGTTACTCAAGACGAAATTGGTAGACATGGACCTTTCAGTTCGTGCCCTCAATTGCTTGAAAGCTGCAGACGTAGAAACACTTGGAGACCTCGTATCCTATGCCAAATCTGACTTATTGAAATTCAGAAACTTCGGCAAGAAATCACTTACTGAGCTAGAAGACCTCGTCGATAGCAAAGGCTTGACTTTCGGGATGAATGTCGCAAAATATAAATTAGACAGAGATTAAGATTTTAAGTCATGAGACACGGAAATAAAGTAAATCACTTAGGAAGAAAGACTGGCCACCGCAAAGCAATGCTTCAAAACATGGCTTGTTCTTTGATCGAACACAAGCGCATCACTACTACCATTGCAAAAGCAAAATCATTGCGCGTATTTGTTGAGCCATTGCTCACCAAATCAAAAACCGATTCTACACACTCTCGTCGTGTTGTCTTCTCTTACCTACAAAGTAAAGAAGCCGTCACCGAATTATTTAGAGAGGTTGCGCCAAAAATTGCAAACCGCGAAGGTGGTTATACACGCATCATCCGCACTGGTTACCGTTTAGGTGACAACGCAGAAATGTGTATGATCGAAATCGTTGACTTCAACGAATTATACAACAACAACGAAAGTAAGAAAACCACACGTCGTTCACGTCGTGGAGGTAAAGCAAGCGAAGGTGTTGCTGCCACAACTGCAGAAGTAGTTGAAGAAACACCAGCTGCAGAAGTTGTTGAAGAAACACCAGTTGCAGAAGTTGTTGAAGAAGCACCAGCTGCAGAATCAACTGAGGAAGCAGATACTGCTACTGAAGAAGAGAAGACTGAAGAATAAATTGACAATATGTTGATAAAAAAGGCGGACAATGTCCGCCTTTTTTGTTTTTATACCCCTCCTATTTTAACAAAGTCCGTAATTTTGGAGAAAATTTATAAATGCAGCAAAATCACGCAGCTATTCTCCTTCTAGAAGATGGCACAGTATTCAAAGGCATTGCCATCGGCAAAATAGGAACCACTGGCGGTGAAATCGCCTTTAATACAGGCATGACCGGCTATCAAGAAGTTTTTACTGATCCTTCTTACCTCGGTCAGCTTTTGATCATGACGACTTCCCATATTGGCAATTACGGTGTGCATACCGCCGAAATCGAATCTGATTCAATCAAAATAGCTGGTCTCATTACCAAAAAGTTTTCCAACGGCTATTCTCGCAGTGCCGCAGAAGGCTCGCTACAAGAGCTCATGGAAAACAATGGCACAGTAGGTATCTCAGATATTGACACGCGTGCACTTGTGCGTCATATCCGCAACAAAGGCGCCATGAACGCCATCATTTCCTCAGAAATTCACGATATCGCGATCCTTCAAGAAAAGCTCAAAGAAATTCCATCTATGGATGGTCTTGAACTTTCTTCCCGCGTGAGCACACCTACAGCTTACGAGGTATGTCCTGAAAATCCACAATACCGTGTATCCTTACTAGACTTCGGTGTCAAGAAAAATATTGTGCGCTGCTTAGTAGAGCGCGGTTGTCATGTCAAGGTATTCCCAATGCATGCGACAAAAGCAGAGCTGGACGCTTTTGAACCAGATGGCTATATGCTTTCAAACGGCCCTGGCGACCCATCGGTTATGACGCAAAGCATTGCACTTGTCAAAGAAATTGCTGCCGGCAACACACCTGTATTCGGCATTTGCTTAGGTCACCAAATTCTCGGACTCAGCCAAGGGCTCAAAACCGAGAAAATGTTCAACGGACACCGCGGGATCAACCACCCAATTTTGAATTTAAAGACGGGCAAAGGAGAAATCACCTCTCAAAACCACGGATTTGTGATCACCAAGGAAAGCATCGCTTTGAATCCTCAAATTGAAGTCACCCACGAACACCTCAACGATCATACCGTAGCAGGTATTGCCATCAAAAACAAGCCTATCTTCTCAGTACAATACCATCCAGAAGCATCGGCTGGGCCGCACGACTCCCGCTACCTCTTTGATAACTTTATTCAACACATGCAACAACACCAAGCCAAATGAGTTTTATCGCTAGCATCCACGCCCGTCAAATCCTAGATTCACGCGGCAACCCCACCATTGAAGTCGATGTACTTACAGAAAATGGCGTGCTCGGACGCGCGGCTGTACCTTCTGGTGCCTCTACAGGTATTCATGAGGCCGTAGAGCTCCGCGATGGCGACAAGTCCCTCTACCTCGGTAAAGGTGTGCTCAATGCAGTTGAAAACGTCAACACCACCATTCAAAATGCCTTGCTTGGCATGGACATCTTTGAACAAAAAAAAATCGATTACCTCCTACTCGCCTTAGACAACACACCCAATAAATCAAATTTAGGCGCCAACGCCATTCTCGGTACTTCTCTAGCCATTGCCAAAGCTGCAGCAGCAGAAGCTGGCTTAAGTTTGTTTCAATATATTGGTGGTGTAGGCGCAGTTACCATGCCTGTTCCCATGATGAACATCCTCAATGGTGGTTCACACGCCGATAACCTCATCGATATCCAAGAATTTATGGTCATGCCTTTTGGCGCCAAAAGTTTTTCGGAAGGCTTGCGCTGGGGAACAGAGGTATTTCACCATTTAAAAGCAGTCCTTAAATCCAGAGGGATGTCGACCAACGTAGGAGACGAGGGTGGATTTGCACCTAGCTTAGGTTCCAATGAAGAAGCGTTGCAAGTAGTAATGGAAGCCATCGAAAAAGCAGGCTTCAAGCCAGGTGTCGATATGTATATTGCACTAGACGCCGCAGCTTCTGAATTTTATGATGAAGCCACTGGTAAATATAATTTTGCCTCAACAGGTGAATCCAGAACTTCAGAAGAAATGGTCGCATTCTGGGCAGATTGGTGCGAGCGCTACCCCATCATCTCCATCGAAGACGGCTTAGCCGAAGACGACTGGGCAGGTTGGAAACTCGCTACAGAAAAATTAGGCCACAAAATCCAATTAGTGGGCGATGATCTCTTTGTAACCAATTCCAAAAGACTCCAACAAGGCATCGAGCAAGGTGTTGCCAATTCGATTCTTGTGAAAGTAAACCAAATTGGTACGCTCACCGAAACCATCGAGGCCGTTAATTTAGCGACGCGCAACGGTTATTCTTCGGTCATGAGTCACCGCAGTGGTGAAACCGAAGACAACACCATCGCAGATCTTGCTGTGGCGCTCAATTGTGGCCAAATCAAAACGGGCTCTGCTTCTCGCTCAGACCGCATGGCTAAGTACAATCAATTGTTGCGCATTGAGGAAGAACTCGAAGAAGCAGCCGTCTATCCAGGAAGAAACTTCAAGTTCATTCGTTAATTGGGTCGTTTCAACCTGCGTGTTTACGCTTTAATTATCAATGAATTTGGCGAAATTCTTCTGGCCGACGAATGTCGTTTTGGTGCTTTTTTCACTAAGTTTCCTGGCGGAGGTGTAGAGCATGGCGAAGGCATCAAAGACGCCTTATTGAGAGAACTCCAAGAAGAACTAGTATGGGTACCCACAGATGCCAACTTCTTTTACGTCAATGAATTTCATCAGCTTTCGGCTTTCGACCAAAGCAATTTAGTGGCGTTTTATTACACCATTCACGTACAGCGCAGCGAACTACCTTTTTGCGAAAAATATACGATTCCCTTTAGCGAGGAACTAGAAAAGCAGCGCTGGGTACCCCTTTCAGAATTAGAAGCCAGTGCACTGACCTTTCCGATTGATCGAATCGTTTTAGAAAAATTAAAAGAAAGCGACGGGGCGCGTTTTTCTATTTCTTGAAATTAGCTGCCACCACTAAATCTTTAGTGCCGTGCGTCCAAGAATAAAAACCTTCACCAGACTTCACGCCTTTTTTACCTGCCATCACCATATTGACGAGCAACGGACACGGTGCGTATTTTGGATTGCCAAAACCGTCGTGCAACACTTCTAGAATAGCCAAGCAAACATCTAAACCAATGAAGTCAGCGAGCTGAAGTGGGCCCATTGGATGCGCCATACCGAGTTTCATAACGGTGTCGATTTCTTCAACGCCAGCCACACCTTCAAACAAAGTGTAAATGGCTTCGTTGATCATCGGCATCAGGATGCGATTGGCTACAAAACCAGGGTAGTCATTGACCTCAACCGGCACTTTAGACAAACTGCGCGAGGTTTCCATAATGAGTGCTGTAACCTCGTCAGAAGTAGAATAACCACGAATGATCTCGACTAATTTCATGACCGGAACAGGATTCATGAAGTGCATGCCAATGACCTTATCTGGGCGATTGGTTACGGCCGCAATTTTGGTGATTGAGATTGACGATGTATTTGTGGCGAGGATGACTTCAGGAGCTGTAAAGGCATCGAGGTCTTTGAATATTTTGAGTTTGAGATCGACGTTTTCAGTAGCGGCTTCAACCACTAATTCTACGCCTTTGACACCTTCTGACATATTGGAAAAAGTAGTCAGGTTTTGAAGTGTTTGGGCTTTCTGCTCCTCGGTAAGGCTGCCTTTGGCTACCTGACGGTCTAAGTTTTTAGAAATGGTTCCGATGGCGCGCTCTAGGGCGGCTTCTGAAACATCGATTAGGTTGACGTTGTATCCAAATTGAGCAAAGACGTGTGCGATGCCATTTCCCATGGTGCCTGCACCAATTACTGCTACGTTTTTCATTTTGTTGAAAGTTTGCACAAATATAGTGCTCCTAAGTAATTTGCGCTAAAAATGAATGCATTTTGATTTGATTATCTTTGTAGTGTTAACTCATTTATGTACCAACGCATCCGACAATATTTTACCAACTCTGGACTGCTACGCAATTCGGCTACACTGATTGTGGGCACGGTGCTCGCACAACTCATTCCCATCCTATTTCAGCCTGTGCTCCGCAGAATGTTCAGCGCCGAAGCATTTGGAACTGCCGCACTTTATGTCACTGCTGTTGGCATGCTCGTGGCCATTGCCAATCTGAAGTATGAGAGCGCTATTGTTTTGCCAGAAGAGGACCGAGAGGCCGATCATTTGGTAGCAGGAGGCGTCTTGATTACGGCTGTTATGGCCTTGCTCATTTGGATTGTTTTGTTTTTAAATGAAGCCTGGATTGTCAGACGGTTTTCTCTGAACGAGCAAGAATCTTGGTACCTGCATTTATTGCCTATAAGTGTCTTTTTGGTGAGCAGTTTTCAGTGCTTTAATATATACCTGATCCGAAAAAAAGCGTTTAAAGATGCCGCAAAAAACAAAGTGTATCGCAGAACAACGGAAGCTGCTGCACAGAGCGCAAGTGGCTATTTTGGAAACAGCACTGGTTTACTTTTCGGCAACCTCGTAGGCGATGTCATCAATTTTTTTGGTGGATTTTGGCAGGCCAAAAAAATCGGGCTGAATTTTGCTTTTCGACTCCGAAATACCATCCCGACCCTCAAAAAGTATTGGCGCTTTCCGATTTACCACGCCTTTCCCTCTTTGCTCAACACCATCAGCCTCACCCTTCCCGTATTTATCGTGAATGCCGCTTTTGGCAAAGCACAAACCGGGCAATTTGACCTCAGTAGAATGGTGCTTTCCTTGCCCATGGCCCTTATTTCCATTTCGCTTTCTCAAGTTTATTTGCAGCACCAAGCCGAGCGCATTCGCAAACAAGAAGCAATTGTGCCCGACTTCAAAAAAGTGAGCCTGACCCTACTGCTCTTGAGTTTGCCACTCGCGGTCTTTTTGTTATTTTTTGCCTCGCCGCTCTTTGCCTTTGTTTTCGGACCAGAATGGCGGCTCGCGGGCCAACTTACCGGTGTACTTATTTTTGGTCAGACACTCAAATTTGTGGTTTCACCCTTGAGCTCCACTTTGGTTGCGCTTCAAGAAGTGCGCTTTAGTGCCGTATGGCAAATTCTTTATTTTGCATCCATGCTTTGGCTTTACTTGAATCCGGGTCAGGATATTCAAGCATTTGTCTGGCGTTACTGCCTTGTTGACCTCATTGCGTACAGCTGTTATTACGGCCTAATCTACAACCGCGTCAAACACTACGAAAAACTGCGCGCATGAAACAATTGAGCGCTTTGGTGAAAGCCCACCCCTATTTGACGACTTATTTGTTTGTATATGCTTTGTTGCAAGTCGGGCTCCTCTACACTTCGGGCCTCACCTACGCAACGCCCCTCTTCTTTTTGTTTTTCGTTCCCTTTTTGACTATTTATATTGCCATTTCTAATTTGAACTTTCCGTTTTCCTTTCCGGAGCGAAACTTCAAGTATTTAGAACGCTCTATTTTCCTTTTTGCACTGCTAATGGTTGTCATTCACCTCTTTTGGTTGGGGAAAATTCCATTTGTAGAAGCCTGGCAAGCCTCTAAACTTTCAGATGCCAATTCCATCCGCAAACTCAGTTCTGCAGGTCTGCCCAAATGGTTGCATTATGCCAGTACGTGGTCTATTCGAGCTTTGCTGCCTGCCAGCGCATTGTTCTTTCTCTATCGAAAAAATTACATCGGATTTTTCTTGAGCATTTGTGTGGGCAGTTTTTATGGACTTGCCTTACTGCAAAAAAGTTTGATCTTTTGGCTTGGGTTCCCCGTACTTGTTTACTTTTTCTTGAATAGAAAATGGTGGGCTGGCGTTTTGAGTACGGTTGTGATGGGCGTTTTGTTTGTTGTGGCCGTATTTGCGAACAATCCGCAATTGCACGGCGGTCAGCACGACCTCCAACCAACTTTAGCAAAAAAAGGCCGCGCCAATGTCGTATCTGAAGGTATATTCAAACGGATATTTATTATACCTGGCAAAACCATGAGCATGTGGTTTGCGCATGTGCCCAAAGACAAACCCTATCTGTACGGCAGAGATTTTGGCCCTTACGCCAAACTGACCGGACAAAAAACGGCAGACTACAACCTCGAACTCTATGCGCTTTTCTATCCTGACTACGCCAAACAAGGCGTTCAAGGGAGCGTCAATACAGCACATTTCATGCGTACTTACGCCAATTTTGGCTGGTGGGGCCTGCCGTTTGCTGCAGCACTACTCGCCTTTTTCTTTCAGTTTTTGAACATTGTACACAGGAAAACCAATGCAGTACTGGCATTTAGCTTGCAGATTTTCCCGCTACTTTTGCTCAGTTCTGGATCCTTACTCACCTTGCTTTTTAGTGGTGGTTGGGGCCTGATCTTACTGCTTTTATTATCAAGCCCAACTAAGGAGAGCACTCATGCCTAAACAATTGCGTATTTGTCACCTGACCAGCGTTCACCTCGATGGCGATATCCGCATCTTACACAAGATGGCCAAAACCATGGCCCAAGATTTTGAGGTGCATTTGGTGGTGCCTAATACCACAACGCGCCAGCAAGACGGCGTGCACATTCATAGCTTCACTGCCGAGACACAAGTTCGGAGCAAACGGATGAAGCATACCGTGAATGAAGTTCTCAAAGTTGGTTTAGCCATCCAAGCAGATATCTACCAACTCCACGACCCCGAACTACTCAGAATAGCCCCAAAACTGCAGCAAGCAGGAGCTAAAGTCATTTTTGACTCTCACGAAGACGTCCCCAAACAAATCATGGATAAATTCTGGATTCCGTGGGTTTTTAGAAAACTGATTTCACTGTTCTACAAGTACTATGAACGACGCGTCACCAAAAAATTAGCGGGGATCATTTCCGTAACGCCTGGTATTTGTGCCAGATTTGAACAACACCACTCCAAAGTTGCCCTTGTGCGCAATTTTCCGCTGCAAGCAGAATTCCCGATTCCCGATTGGGGTCTGAAAAACAGTACTCATTTTTGTTACATCGGTGGACTTTATGAGTCGAGGGGCATTCGGGAAGTGGTTTTGGCCATGGAGCATGTAGATGGGGTCTTGCATCTTGCGGGTACTTTTGACGACCCCCTCTTACAAGCCGAATTAGAAAGCACAAAAGGCTGGCAGAAAGTTCATTTTTATGGGCAAGTAGGGCGCGAACAAATTCAGGAAATTTTGCAGCAATGCACCGTTGGTATCGTGACACTCCATCCGACACCTAGCTATAAGGAAGCGTATCCGATCAAAATGTTTGAATACCTCGCAGCTGGTTGTGCGGTGCTGGCCAGCGACTTTCCGCTATATCGGACACTGTTGCACGGTGCCGATTGCGGCGTTTTTGTAGACCCTCAGAACGAGGCAGAAATCTCATTGGCACTCTCTGAATTGGCAACTCAAGCCGAGAAAACGGCCAAAATGGGCCAACTCGCCCGCAGCCTTTTTGAGGAAAAGTACAATTGGGAAAAAGAAGCCCGACAACTTCGCGAATTTTATCTTTCATTATAAATGCCATATACTCAACGTTTGTTCAATTTCGTCCTGATCGCATTTTGCGGCACGTGGTTGCTATCGAAAGGTTTATCTGGTCCCTTATTGATTGTGCTACTGGGTATTGCATTTGTAGGTCATTTGAAAAAGGAGAATGTTTTTCAGTTTCAAAAATCGCTGTGGCTGTGGGCTGTCCTCTTTGGATATTTTTTGCTTTCACTCGTTTGGTCTGCGCAACCTGACTTTCCCGCGTTGGAGAGAAAATTAGCTTTATTGGCCTTCCCACTGCTCTTTTCCTTCAAATGGAAAGAGCCATTGCCAATAGCGCAAATGTGGTTTGCGCATACAATTGCCTGCTTGGTTTTGATTGTCATTGCCTACTATGATGCCATCATGTGTCAGCTCACACTTGGCAATAGCGTGCGTTGCTTCAGTACCACTTATTTTTCACAGGTGCACCATCCGTCGTATTTTTCGGCCTTTTTGATTTTTTCCATTATTGGCTTACTCCTTGGCAAAGTGGCCTGGTTTCGCGTCAAGGCCCGTTGGATCAGTTGGTTGGTTATTGTGCTTTTTGCCGCAATGCACGTGCACTTAGGCACCCTTGCGGGGATTGTCGCGCTTTTGAGTGTTTTGATGTTCTTTGCCGTGCATCGCCTAACGGACTACCTTGGGCGCGCAAAGAGCGGATTGATTGGTTTATTGATCTTGGCACTGGGTATTGGACTGGCGTTGCAGAGCGCAGAAATCAGAGCTGATGCCCAAAATGCAGGTGCATTTACGCGCAGTTATGTAGCCAATCCAGAGGGGTTTGTTCGGGGCAGAATAGAACCATTGCAGGGCAATGAAGTACGACTCATCCTTTGGACGGCCAGTGTGCAACTAGGTATTGCGCATCCGTTTGGGCTTGGTTTAGGCGGTTTGGAGCCTGCACTTTCCAAACAACTCATCGCTTGGGGCTACCCTCAACAAGCGAAAAAAGAATTCAATCCGCACAATCAATTTCTTCAAATTTGGAACGAACTCGGTTATCTAGGATTGGCAATATTTACAGGAATTATGGTAGTGATCACAGGCCATTTCTACAAAAATCAACGTTTGAGCGGCTTGCTTCTGAGTGCCGTGTTTGTGATTTTCTGTTTGTTTGAAAGCATCTTACAACGGGAGTCTGGCATCGTTTTTTTCTTGTGCTGGTTCACTGCACTTTGTTATTGGCCCAAAAACGCTACAAAATGAGGATCCTCATTCTGACACAATACTACCCTCCCGAAATAGGCGCGCCACAAAACCGCCTACACGAACTTGCTATACGGCTCAAGGCTTATGGTGTGGAGGTAGAGGTGCTCACTGCCCTGCCCAATTACCCGAAAATGAAAATCCAGGAGGGTTATGAAAATGGCCAGAAGCGCGAAGAGCAAATCGACGGCATTGCCGTGCACCGGGCTGCGATATACGTGTCGACTTCCAAAAGTATCGTGGCGCGCTTGCTCAATTATTTCAGTTTTGTCTGGACCTCTTATTGGCGCGGCAGAAAACTCGATCAATTTGATTTTCTACTCGTCGAAAGCCCACCACTGTTTTTAGGATATAGCGCCATGGCTTTGTCTAAAAAATTAGGCGCAAAACTCATTTTTAATGTCAGCGACCTCTGGCCCGAAAGTGCAGAAAAACTAGGAATAGTAAACAATCCTTACTTACTGAAAATGGCCTACAAACTCGAGGCCAGGTGTTACCTACGCGCAGCACTCGTCACGGGTCAGACTGAAGGGATTGTGGCAGATATCTCCCAGCGCTTCCCCTCTAGCGAAGTCTATTGGTTGCCCAACGGAGTCAATGTTGAATTCTATAATCCGTCTATATCCTTACACAGTCCATTTCGGGAGCAAAACGGCTTTGAACCAACTGATTTACTGTTTTTTTACGGTGGAATTATCGGCCATGCCCAAGGGCTTGAAGTGATTTTATACGCAGCCCAACAACTCCGCGACTGCCAGCACGTTCATTTTATCTTGCAGGGATCTGGCCCCGAAAAAGAAAAATTACAAGCGCTCAAAGCTGAACTTCAGCTGACAAACATTCATTTTCTGGAGCCCGTTGCCAAAGCCGAAATGCCCGCAATTTTGCAAGCCATTGACGTCGCACTCGTGCCATTGAAAAACTTGCCCCTCTTTCAAGGTGCCATTCCGTCAAAAGTGTTTGAAGCGCTTGCCATGGAAGTTCCTTTGCTTTTAGGTGTAGATGGCGAGGCCAGGCGTCATTTTATCGAAAATGCTGAAGCGGGTTGGTATTTTGAACCAGAAAATGCCACGGCATTAGCAAGCGTGATCAGATCGCTCATGGAAAATCCAAAAAGTATTGAAACAGCTGGTCAAAACGGCCGAAAATATGTTGCCGAACACTTCAATAGAGACCAAATTGCCGCATCTTTGTACAAACGCTTAACCTCACTCTCATGATTCCTTTTTCTCCTCCACGCATAGACCAAGCTGTCATAGACGAAGTAACGGCCGCACTGCAAAGTGGCTGGATCACCACCGGGCCACGCACCAAGCAATTTGAAAAAGAAATTACGGCGTATTGCGGCGCCAAAACCACTATTGCAGTGAGTTCCTGGACCACCGGAATGGAAGTATTGTTGCGCTGGTGGGGAGTTGGGCCTGGCGATGAAGTGATCTTACCTGCCTACACATATTGCGCAAGTGCCAATGTGGTACTGCACACCGGAGCTACGCCCGTATTTGTCGATTCTGACCCCACAGATTTCAATTTGTCGTTGGCGGCTGTGCAGGCGGCCATCACACCGCGCACAAAAGTAATCATGCCAGTAGATATCGGTGGGTTGCCTTGCGATTACACAGCACTTTATCAAATTATTGCCG
>JANQWC010000014.1 GCA_030730025.1 Crocinitomicaceae bacterium | reverse complement strand
CCCCTGCAAAAGTCAGTTTGGCAATTTTGGCATTGTGTTCGGGCGTTGGCGTCATCTGTAATTTTAGGAATTTATTGCTGATTTAAGGCCTTCATTTCTTCAAGCAAAGACATGATGCTATTATTGTAATAGTTCACTGCGTAATCGAAATTATGGTTTGGATAGAGCAGCACAGTTCGAATCAGTTCATAGGACTTGATCCTGGCCTTACAGTATCTCTCCATGATGCGATTGCGGCGCAGCAATTGCACTGGTAGTTCAAGTTGATATTGTTCTTTTACAAGTGCGAGCATGCGATGCCATTTGGGTAGTCCGTGTAAATTCACTTCATTGTATATGGTCAGTTTCGTGCTATTTTTAGGCAGTCTGTATACCTTCAAGGCCGCTTTTTCAATGACTGCAAAACGCCTCATAAACTGACTATATTTCGCGGTTTCATTCGGGATGGAATGATATACACTGACACAGACAGTCAGTAGTAGTACGCTGAAAAGACTCAGAATGGAAGCATTCAAGAGTTGATTTTTGGGTCTTTTCAGACTTGGGATAAGCGCAAAACCAAATAGGAATCCGGTAAAAAAGCCACCAAAATGCGCTGCGTTGTCAATGTTTGTCTGTTTCTTCAGCGCATTGAGTACCATATAAATGACAAATACAAGTGTACTCGTCAGAAATGCGCGCTGGATGTTTTTGTCGAGCACCTTGCTCAAAAGCAATGCGAGAAAGACGCCGTAAAGGCCAAAAATTGCGCCTGAAGCACCTACGGCAACCATGTAGTCGTTCCACCACAAACTGGCCAAACTGCCGCCAATTCCTGCCAGTAAATAAATGAGCAAAAAGCGCAAACTACCGATGTGCGGTTCTAATAACAAACCAATGTAGACCAACGCATACATATTGAACAGCAAATGAAAAATACCCGCATGTAAAAAACAAGCGGTAAGCAAACGCCAACCCTGATCCTTCAGCGTGAATTCTCTGAAATTTGCGCCCCATTTCAGGAGCTCTTCTGCTGTCGGACTGATCCAACTGACGCCCGCAAAAAGCATGACTACAAAAACCACCAAATTCAAATTGACCAAAATAGGCGTAATGCGATAACCCTCAGTTGATCTAAAAATCGAAAAGAAATGTGAAATTTTATCTTTGGCACTAGACGCTGGCGCACTAGGGGGCAGTTCCTCATTGAGCGTCTCCATTTCACTTAAAGCCTGCAATTTAGCAGCGAGCTTTTCCTCTTTTAAAATGCGGCGGACATGCTTGATTTCAAGAATAAGATCCTGCACATTGCGCCTGTTTTTGCCCCAATCAAAAAGTTGGTTGCCTGTACACTGGCTGCGAACCGTCACTTTGTCGATGCCAAAAGTAAGCGTAATTTCTTCTGCCCATGAATAAGCAGACATCTTGGTATACACCAAAATTCCTGAACTCGTGACCTTACTGAGTTTCAATTCTAGCCTTTCAATCGCCTCTATGGCAATGGCTAAAAAGTGTTCGCGATCCAAGCCCTCTAGCTGGTAATCTTCTGCGTATTGTGGTGAAAATCCGAAGGCCATTGTTAATTCTTTTTTCGCTTTTCTGGCTGCTTTTCTGCATGGATCCACATCCAGCTGCCGTCATTGGTTTTGATTGGTGTACTAATGCTATTGGCGTTGTCGATGACAATTTTTGTGAAATAAGCCTTGTAGTACCAGGCAAAGAATACTGCGCCTAAAGTTGGCGTTGTGGTATCTCTGTAATTGATCCAGATTTCTCGGGGTTGGTCTACTTTAAAACCTCTAAAAGTGCCAGAAAAGTAGATGTCTTCTTTGAGAATTCGCGTTCCTGTGGCGTCGAGCGTGTAGCCAAATTCTCCACCGTAAACCGCCACACTATTGGGCTGAAAGGCCGGAAAAATCCATACACTGAGTGTGCTATCAGGGTTAGCCCTAATGAACTGATTGAACCGCAAGCCTGTCGTGTCTTTCAAGGTTTCAATCTGTTTATTGGCCGTTTGCAGCGCACGCGAATAGCTATTGAGTAAAGAAGTATCCACAGCTGCTGTAGTGCGCTGAGCCTGGCCGTTGTCCATCACGAAATGAAATACCAAATCAAAATGTTGCGCTTGGTACTTTCCATAAACCGCATGCCAGGTATCATTTTGCTGAAAACAAAACCATTCGCTACCCAACCTTGCGAGCTCACTTTTGTCTTGCTTCATGACGCTATCAGACGTTTGCCAAGCCACCATATCATAGGCATAAAGCCATCTGGCAAGTTCAAACTTCTGATTGAAATCAGCGATGTCAGGATACGGTGTTTTGCCTTTTTGCGCAAAGCTGATGGAGGCGAAAATGAGGGTATAAAAAAGTAAGAATGATTTCATGCGAGGGCTTTGAGTGTATTTGCAAGTAGTTAAGGTTCCTCACATTCACTGTCTAATTTAATAAATAGTTTTTCAAATTCAGTCCAGTAATCATTTTGTTCGTCATGATAAATGAGGTGATTGGCATGATTCCACCAACCAAACATCATCACTTCAAGCCGGGCGTATTCCAATTGCAAGGGAGAATTGTAACGTTGCTCAAAAATATTTTGCAGACGTTGCGGATTGCCATTTCTCGCTTTTTGCATTTCGTTTAAAGTCTGCCATGCGGCAAGTAAATCAGCACCTCCGGCAATCAATGCCGCTCTATAATAGTCTGTGAGCGAATCCGACTTGCCGAAACTGTTTAGCGTATCTGGAAATTCATAAGCAATAATTGTGAGCTTCTGCAATGCGCAGCTTTCTGTTATTGCACGGATTTTATTTGCTCTAGCCTCTTCCCAAAAAGCGGAATTGACAATGTCCAACTGCTCATATTTTGTCAATACGGCAGAACATTCAGCTTCGAGTGCCTCCACATCCAACTTCTCTATCTCCGCAAAGTTCCAAGCGGTACTCGGCGTTGTCACCGACAAGATTGAAAAACACAAATTTTCAAAGGTATTTTGCAGCTCGAGAGCAGTAAATTGATCTGCCGAAAATATACCAGTGTAGGTACATAATCCTTCACCAAACTCAAACTTTTCACGCTGCGCAAAGCTTGTTTG
>JANQWC010000013.1 GCA_030730025.1 Crocinitomicaceae bacterium | reverse complement strand
CGGTAAAGTAGCAAGAGAAGAAATTTTGAGGTATTTGGAGAGGGATTTTTACGATTAAAATGAGGTCAAAAATAAGACCCATTTTCACCCCCATTTTTGCGGTCCTACCCGAACTGCAAAACGAAAAGTTATTAACAATTGATTTTTCCGAAAACGAAAGAAAAATTTTAGAAATCCGTCCACGGTTTTAAAATTGGACCAAAAACTCTATGAAAGCAAAAACCCTAAGACATTTGATACATCTTAGGGTTTTCTAATTCCTACAGCCATATAGGACTTGTCTTTAACGAAGCGTTTTGCGGTCTGGACGGGACTCGAACCCGCGACCCCCTGCGTGACAGGCAGGTATTCTAACCAACTGAACTACCAAACCAATTTCTTTCACTTGCGTGAGCAACAACAGTTGCTTGAGAATTGTGTAATGCTTACGTTAAAGCGGATACAAAAGTACGCATTTTTTGATAATAAGCAAGCGGAAGTGAGAAAAAATCGAAAAAAATCGTGCTTACCAATTTTGGTCGGAGACAAAAACGGTGCCTTTGAAAAACGCGACGAGTCTATGGTCTTGGTTTTCAATGCTTACTTGATAAGTGCCGGTGCGCTTGCCCCGGTGAATTTCTGTGCAGTGTGCAGTGAGGGTATCGCCCAGTTGGACTTTCGCGAGGTGCGAGATTTGGGTATCGATGCTGACGCACTGTTGGCCTCGGGTGTTGGCTGCAAAAGCGAGTGCGGAGTCGGCGAGCGAGTAGGTGAGGCCGCCGTGAGCAATGCCAAAACCGTTGGTCGACGCTTTCGTGACGGGGCAGCTAAGGGTGCAGGTGCCCAGTTCTAAGGCAATGATCTGCATGTCGAGCAGCTGGCTGAAGGCGTCGTTGTGGAGCATGCCCTGAACGATTTCTTTGGGGCTTTTCATGGTTTTATAAATCAGCAAAGGAAAAAGTGTCCTTCAAGCGGATGCCCTTTTCAGTATGCTGTACGGTGCAACACTCATTGACGGCGTCGTGCTCCAAGAATAACACATATTCGTTGTCGGCGGCTTCGTTCAAGAAACGTTCTTTTTCGGTGAGCGTCAGCAAAGGCCGGGTGTCGTAACCCATTACGTAAGGCAGCGGAATATGTCCGGTACTCGGCAATAAGTCGGCCATGAAGACGACCGTTTTGCCTTTGTATTGGATTTGGGGCAGCATCATGCTTTCGGTGTGGCCATCAAAAAAGGAGAGATCGATGCCGGGTAGCGCGTTTTGGGTCAGTAGGCCGTTGCGTTCAACAAATTGGAGTTGGCCGCTTTCTTGGATCGGCAGAATGTTTTCGGATAAAAAGGAAGCTTTCTCGCGCGGGTTGGGTTGGGTGGCCCAGCGCCAATGGTTCTCAGAACTCCAGTAGGTGGCATTCTCAAATACAGTGCGGTAGGCTTCTTTTTGGGTATCGTAAGCAATGGCACCGCCGCAGTGGTCAAAATGCAGGTGGGTTAAAATGACATCAGTGATATCTGAGGCATGAAAACCGAGCTGAGCCAAGTTGCCATGCAGGCTGTCTGTGCCGTGTAAATGGTAATGTGAAAAAAACTTCTCGGATTGTTTGTCGCCGATGCCGGTGTCGACCAAGATGAGCCTTTTGCCGTCTTCGATGAGCAAGGAGCGCATGGCCCAATTGCACATGTTGTTGGCGTCGGCTGGATTTGTTTTTTGCCAAATGGTTTTGGGTACAACTCCAAACATGGCACCGCCATCCAGTTGAAAGAAACCTGTATTGAGAACGTGTAGTTTCATGTTAGTTGTTTGAAATGCGTTGTTCGGTAGCTGGGTTCTTGATGACGTCGGCCCCAATTTTCAAGACGACCATCCCAGGATTGGTATTGGCCATGACCGTTACAGTTTTGTCCTGACGCCCCAATTGGCCTACTTTCGGATGGAACTCTACCGCAATGACATCAGACTTGCCCGGTGCAATTGCTTTTTCTGGTTTTTTTGGGGTGGTGCAACCACAAGAAGCCTTGACATCCTGAATGAATAATGGTTTTTTACCGGTGTTGGTCACGATAAAATTATAGAGGTTTTTGGTATCTTCCTTGACCGTTCCAAACTCGTGGCTGAGCAAATTGAAGCGCATGGTGGTCATGTTGGCCTTCGCTTCTTCAGCCAAGCGCTTTTCTTCTTCTTCCACCTCTTTAAGACTCTCCTTGAGTTCTTTGGTGTTTTCGTCAGTCGCTACAATAGAGGTGGGTTCGGGCGCTTTGGTAGCCGGTTTGTTGTCGCAAGATTGGAGCGTTAGAAAGAGCGCGGAAATGAGAAAAAATTTCAGTTTCATGTTGAATGCTTTTTGTGGAGATAAATTTAGTGAATCAGAAATGATCAGTTCAATAATTTGGCTACTTCTTTTTGAAGTAAGGGTAGATCTTTTTGTAAAATCACCCAAATGATGACGGAATCGACATTGTCATAAGAATGAATGACCCAATTTCTGAGATTTACAATTTTTCTTGCGTTTGAAATTTGAATTGCTGGGTCAATTTTTAGAAGGCGATTAATAGCCTCGCCTATAATTTCTAATTCCCTTTCAACTGCTCGCTTGATCAGTTTATTGTTCTCGAAATCTTGAAATGAATTTATAGAGAGGATGAAGTCGTTAATTGATTGAATCGATGTTTGAACATCATAGAGATATTTCAGCGATTCAGGCTGCATAGAGCAGTTTTTTAGTGCGCTCTACTTTGGCGATGAAATATGGATTTGAAAGCGATCTTTGTGTAATCAAGTCTACTTTTCTGCCGAATAAGTGCTCCAGCTTGTCATGTAATGAAAAATAATTCGTTGCATATTCTTCATGAGACAGCTCTTGAAATTGAATCAAAATATCAATATCGCTTTCTTCTGAGAATGCATCAGTGACTGCAGAACCAAAGACGTGCAAGGTCGATACCTTGTGTTCAAAACAGAGTTCACGAATTTTTTCTAGTTGATTTTCAATCAGATAGTTCATCTTAACAAAATTACAAAAAACTAACTTACAAAAGTGCTATTTTCTCTTATCACGCGGAAGGGTTCTAGACGTAAATATGGGCTTGGGTAAGGGGAATTACGGACGTCAAGTACATAAAAAAAGTCCTTCCGAAACGGAAGGACTTTTCCTTGTGCCCACGACTGGATTCGAACCAGCACACCTGTTGGCACCACCCCCTCAAGATGGCGTGTCTACCAATTTCACCACGTGGGCAGCAGACTATCCGATTTGGAATCGGGATGCAAAGATAAATATTTTCGTGAAATGTTTGCGTAGAAATGTAAGAAAGACATAACTTCGACGAAATTTTTTTGTTTTACCATGTCACACGTCTCCACCCAAAAGATTTCAATAGCAGGTTTATTGATCACAACAGGAATAGTTTTTGGGGATATCGGAACTTCGCCGCTATATGTTTTTCAAGCTATTACGGGCGGAGGAAAGCACATTTCAGAGCCTTTTATTTTAGGTGCGCTTTCAAGTGTCATCTGGACTTTGATCTTGTTGGCCACCATCAAGTACATCTTTTTTGCGCTCAACGCTGACAATAAAGGCGAGGGTGGGATTTTTGCCTTGTTTGCGCTTTTGAAAAAAAGAAGGTATAAATGGATCATTATACCGGCACTCATTGGTTGTGCGACACTCATGGCCGACGGTTTCATTACCCCTGCCATCTCAATATCCTCTGCAGTTGAGGGAATCAATGCGATTAATCCAGATGTGCCAGTCATTCCAATTGTGGTGACGATTATTGTGCTTTTGTTTATGATCCAGCAGTTTGGTACGGCGGCAATTGGCAAAATGTTTGGCCCGGTAATGGGCGTTTGGTTTTTGTTTTTAGGATATCTAGGCGCCATTCATATTTTTGACAATCCTGTAGTGTTGAACGCCTTTAATCCCTATTGGGCTTACAATTTAGTGGCTAATGTAGACGGTGGTTTTGCGGTACTCGGATCAGTTTTCTTGTGTACAACAGGGGCCGAGGCTTTGTATTCTGATTTAGGTCACTGCGGTAAAGGGAACATCCGCTTGAGTTGGTTATTTGTATCTAGTTTATTGGTGATCAATTACCTCGGACAGGCGGCATTGTGTTTGGCGCCAGATTTCCATGCGGTAGATAACCAAACTATTTTTTATAGTATGGTTCCTAAGCATATTCTTCCAATGGCAATTGTTTTGGCAACTGCAGCCACCATTATTGCATCTCAAGCGCTCATTACAGGTGTATTTACCCTCATGAATGAGGCGATTAAACTCAAGTTGTGGACAAACCTCAAGGTGAAATATCCTTCCGAGCACCAAGGTCAGATTTACATTCCTTTTATCAATTGGTTTTTGATGGTAGGTTGTTTGGTTGTGATCGCCATATTCAAGGAGTCTAGTGCGATGGAACATACCTACGGCTTGGCCATCACTATTGATATGGTCATGACATCCATTTTACTTGGCTTCTTATTGATGCTCAAGTACCCAAAAGCCAAGGCATTTTATGCACTTATTTTTATTGTTTTCTTAGCCATCGAGGGGGTTTTCTTGTTGTCAAATCTCGGTAAAGTAGTTTCTGGTGGTTGGTTTACTTTGATACTAGCCTCTACATTTTTTGCAGTGCTTTACTTGTATTTCAGAGCCAAACAATTGCGTACGAGTATTACTGAATACCTACCGATGAATACCGTCATCCCATTGTTAAACGCAGTCCGCGAAGACAACGATATCGATTTTGAAGCCACCAACTTGGTTTTTCCGACACGTTCCAACTCGGCCAACAAGCTCGATTTAACAGTTTATCATTCCCTGTTTTACAAAAAACCGCGCAAGGCGGGTACCATTTGGTTTTTACACCTCGATATCCTCAATGAGCCTTGGGGCGTGCATTATTCTGTGCATCAAATCATCGACAAGCGCTGTTATTACGTGACCCTTCAGATGGGCTTCAAAGAAGAGCACCGCATTGAATACATGATGCGCAAGATATACTGCAAGATGATCGAGAAGGGTGAATTTAGCGGCGAGAGTATCTTTGAAAGCGTGCGCGGCAAATTAGATCAGGTCGACTTCAAGTTTATTGTACTCAACTCAAGGGTAGCCATGGACAACCACCTGACGCCATTCCAAAAATTGTGCGTAAAGACTTACCGCTTTGTAAAGTCAACAGGTCTGAAACCAGCGGAAGACTTCGGCCTAGACAAAACTAATGTAGTCGTGGATTACATTCCGATTACGGTGGCCAATCAGGTAGACCAAGAGCTCATCGAAGACTTCGAAGATTATTCTCAGAAGATTTAAGAAAGTTCGAAATAGTCTAAGTCCTTACCGAAGGTTTCTTTAAGTTGGCTCAAACTGTAGAGGGCCAAGGAAATGAACATTACCCCAACTACCACTGCCGATACTCCTTCGTTGATGCCCATACTCAAGAAGAGTCCGAAAAGCATGACGACAATATTGACCGAGCCCCGCACAAAATTAGGGATGGTATTGGCGGCTGTCGAGCGGATATTCGTGCCAAACTGCTCTGCGGCAATTGTGACGAAAATTGCCCAATAACCCGTGCCGGCCCCGAGTAAAAAACACAAGAAATAGTAGGTGCTGCCTGTGATGTTGTATTGGTGCATCACGACCAAAAAAACAATGGTGACACTCAAGGAAAACAACAAATAAAGGCGCACGACCTTCTTTCTGCTCTTCCACCACTGGCTCAGAAAACCTGCTAATAAATCGCCGGCGCTCAGGCCTAAATAACAATACATGACCGCTTTGCCATTGCTGATGTCGTAGACGCCTAGCCAGGGGCCAAAATTATCTGCAGAGTTCATGACGAGTAGACCTACCGTATACCAAATCGGAATGCCAATGCTGATGCAATGCAAGTATTTGATGAGGTTTTGTTTGTTGCCGAAAATCAGTTTCAGGTTGCCTTTTTGAATTTGTGTGTCTTGGTCCATTTGCTGAAAAAAACCTGATTCGAGTGCCCCGACGCGCAGTAGCAGCAAAACCATGCCCATGGCGCCGCCAATGAGATACACCACTTGCCAATTGGCGGGTTTCCAACCGCAGATGCTTTCAATGAAGGCTGCAACGGCTTGGCCTTCGGCGCCGATCAAAGAAGCCGCGACAGCTCCGAGGGCGCCAAAAGTCACGACAATCATGGTGCCGTAACCGCGCGTTTCTTTGGGCATCAGTTCGCTGATGAGCGTAATGCCTGCGCCCAGCTCGCCGGCTAGACCAATACCAGCCAACAAACGAATGACCACATAACTCGGGATATCCGTTACAAATGCGTTGGCAATATTGGCCAGCGAGTAGAGGAGGATCGAGCCAAAAAGCACCTTGAGTCGGCCTTTTTTGTCGCCTAAGATGCCCCACAATATTCCGCCCAACAGCATGCCGAACATTTGCACATTGAAAAGAAATTTGCCCTGTGCGGCGCGTTCGAGGTCGCTAGCGTTGGGCAGGATGTGCGCGAGGCTTTCGGCCTTTACGACCCCAAAGAGCACCAAATCATAGATGTCTACAAAATAGCCAAGTGCGGCTACCGTAATGAGAAACAGGACCTTGCGTTGATCTTTCATCAAAAGGATAATTTTAAGTTTTGAATGCCCAATAATACGTAATTTTAAAGAAAAATAAAGATGGTTCACCACATCGGTCTTCAAAGCTCTATTCTCGGTCAGTACCTCGCCGAAATCAGAACCGTTGGCGTTCAGACCGATCGGCTGCGCTTCAGACACAACCTCTCGCGCATTGCCGAAATCTTAGCTTACGAGGTTTCTAAGCAGTTGCCGAGCCACACCATTGCCGTGCAAACACCACTTGCCGAGGCGCAAGTACTGCAGCCTTCAGAAAACCCGGTTTTGCTCACCATTTTGCGCGCTGGTTTGGCCATGCACGAAGGTGTTTTGCGCACTTTTGACCACGCCGACAGCGCATATATTTCTGCTTATCGCAAGCACAGCAGCCCCGAAGTATTTGAAATAGAAGTCGAATACATGGCTGTTCCGGACCTCGACAACAAAATCTGGCTTATCTCAGATCCGATGTTAGCAACGGGCAGTTCCATGGTAGCCGTTTACAAGGCGCTTCTGAACCACGGCACGCCCAAACAAATTCATATCCTGAGCGCCATTGCCACGCCAGAAGCACTCGCGTTTGTAGCGCGCAACTTCCCGGCCAATACCCAAATTTGGGTTGCCGCTATTGACAACGAACTCACCGCTAAGTCTTATATCGTTCCGGGCCTAGGCGATGCCGGCGATCTAGCTTACGGCATTAAAATTTAAAAAAGCGCACAATGAATTGGGTAGGTTTTTGGAGTATTTATTTTTTGGCCATGATCAAGTTCATGGTTTCTTCCTTGCCCGGACCTGGCTTTCAAATGGCTTTTCACCATACCTGGATGGCATCGGTGTTTGGCGCTGCCACGGCTTCTGCCATTTTTTATTTTGGCAGCGAGTTGGTGCTGCGCATTTCTCAGCGCAAGCGCGCGAATAAGAGAGCCGCGGCCATTGCAGCAGGGAAAGAGCCGATCAATTATTACAAGGTCACGCGCACCAAAAAAATCATCGTGCAAATCAAAAGACGCTTTGGGTTTTATGGCATCACGCTGTTTGCGCCCTTGTTGTTTTCGGTGCCCATTGGTAGTTTTGTAGCTGCCAAATTTTACGGAAAGGAGTCAACAACCTTCTTGTTTGTACTGATTGGCTTGGCCCTCAATGGCTTGCTACTCACCGCTATTGCCTATGCCATTTACTGATCACCACCTCTTCTTTGACCTCGACCGCACGCTCTGGGATTTCGATAAAAACTCTGAAATTGCGCTGCGCTCGCTTTTTGAGACCGAAGAATTAGCGGCCCAAATTGGCGGTTTTGAGCACTTCCACAAGCAGTACGTTTACCAAAACGCACATCTCTGGAAGCTCTACGGTAAAGGCATTATCAAAAAAGAGGAGTTGCGCTTCGAGCGCTTTCGGGTCACGCTCAAGCATTTTAAAATTCAGGACGAACCATTGGTCCGGCGCTTATCAGATGCCTACGTAGCCATCTCACCGCTGCAAACGGCGCTGTTTCCACAAGCGATAGAAACGCTAGAGGCACTCAAGCAAATGGATTTCAAGCTGCACATCATTACCAACGGATTTCAAGAAGTACAATTTGTAAAGCTCGAAAATTGCGGCATGCGTGCCTTTTTTGATGTGGTGGTGTGCTCAGAGTTTGTTGGCAAGAACAAGCCCGACCCCGCAATTTTTAAGTATGCACTCAATCAGGCTGGGGCCAAAGCCGAAAAATCAGTCATGATCGGCGACGACTACCACGTCGATGTGGCGGGTGCTTTGCGCGCAGGCATGCAAGCCATTTGGTTTGACCCAAGCGCGCAAAACCAATATAATTTTGATTATTGTATATCGGAACTTGCTGTAATACCTGAAATCTTGCCGAAGCTACTCTTAACCTACTAATTCTTGACGAATTTTCTCATAGAGCACCATTCCGGTGGCCACACCCACATTTAGAGAAGAAATAGCGCCTTTCATCGGGATTTTACAGCTGATGTCTGCCAAATTGATGAGGTCTTGGGTGATGCCAGATTCTTCTGAACCCATAATAATGGCAACGCTGCCGCGCAAGTTGGTTTCTTGTAGGGGAACGAGTGCTTTTTCGGTACAGGCTACAATGCGCAGGCCAGATTGCTGTAAATAAAACAATGATTGTTTGAGTTGTTCGGTTTTACAAATCGGAATGCGGTTGAGGGCGCCGGCCGATGCCTTCATGGCGTCTGAAGTAGCCAATGCAGAGCCTTTGCTCGGTATGAGTACGGCGTCAATACCCATGCACTCCGCACTTCTGATGATTGCACCGAAGTTGCGCACGTCGGTAATGCGGTCCAATACAAGCACGCTTGGTTTCTTGCCTTCTTCTAGCCATTTATCGACGAGGGGTTCAATTTCTTGATAGGTAATTGGCGGTACCATTGCAATGACGCCTTGGTGGTTACCTTCTGTGAGTGAATCGAGTTTTTGATTGGGCACATACTGCAAGAAGTAATTCTTACCTGATAGCGCGGCTCTTAATTCCTCAAAAAGCGTCTTGTTAATTCCTTTTTGGATCAGGATTTTATTGAGTTCGCGGCCAGCGTGAATGGCTTCTAATACGGAGTGCACACCAAAAATGATGTCGGTGCGTTCTTTGCGCTGGTAGCTGCGTTCTTTTGTTTCTTTGTGTTCTCTGCGCGCTGGGCGCTCGTTGTTGTATTGTTTTTCTTCCATTAGTGGATATTAAGTTCGAGGCTTACATTGCCCTCGAGGGTGCGCGCCACTGGACAAGCTTTGCCAGCTGCGATAACTTTCTTTTTGGTGGTTTCGTCCCAGTTGTTGCCGCTCAAATCTAGATCGAGGACAATTTTTGCAATGCGTCGGGGATCGGAGGCCATGTGTTTTTCAATGCTTGCTTCGGCTGCAACAAAAGGGATGTTGTGGCTTTGGCAATAAATACCCATGATGGTCATGACGCAAGAGGCCAAGGAGGTGGCCACCAAATCAGTTGGTGAAAACGCTTCTGCTTTGCCGTGGTTGTCTAGGGGCGCATCGGTGATGATTTTAGTGCCGGAGCCCAAGTGTGTACACTCGGTGCGGAGTTCTCCTAAATAACGAACACTTGCAGTTTTCATGGGGCAAAGTTAATACTTCACCTCGACAAATCCGTGTTTCTCGATAGGTATTCCGCCTTCGTAGAGCGCTTTGATCACATAAAAGTAAGTTCCTTCCTCTACTTTGTCGCCGCTGGTGGTTTGACCGTTCCAAGAACTGGCGGGGTCTGTGTAGCTATACACGGTGTTGCCCCAACGGTTGAGGATAATACATTCAAATTCAGAAATACCGCTGTATTGAACAAAAAACGCAGCGTTGCCATTTGTAGAAGACAGCACAATGACGTTCGGTGCAATGATATCGCAGGGCTTGAAGCCAATTGAGGCGGTATCTGTGTAAGTATAGCAGGCATTGCTGATTGTGTAGATGTAATTGCCCACCGCACTGATCACGCGCGGATCTTCGGTGGAGCCATCTTGCCAAGTACCAAGCGTGAGTGGGTTGTAGTTGCTTTGGAGGGTCCATTCGGTGAGGGTGCTGTCTTTGGGTACGTTCAGCGTGTAAGGGTCTATTGCAAAACTAGATCCTTGGCAAATATTGGTATCGAGGAGTTGGACGTAAACATACGGCGGAAACTCAATGAATTCGGTCAGCGTGACGCCACAAGCGTTGTCGGTGTAGCTGATCGGGAACACACCGGCGTAGTTGCAAATGATGAGCGGGTTCTCTGAAGTCGGGTTGGAGAAGGTAATGGAGGTGTCTGGACAAGACCAAACGCCGCCAAGTGCCGAAAGCGTTCCTTGGATTTGCTCTTGGTAGTTGCAACCTAAACTATCCAAATTGATGTAGGGTTGCGCATAGAGCTCAAGGGTTGTAGTGGCAGTATGGCTACAGACTTCGTCGGTAAAAGTGAGTGTAAAAATACCAGATTCTGACGCGTTAATGCTAGGGTTTAATGCAGCATTACCTGGCGTAAAGGTCAAACTTGCGTTCGGATTATTGCTCGTGTAGGTCCAAAGCCCGCCAAGTGCGTCGCTGAGCGTTCCGCTGACCTGGAAATTGAGTTGGCAAAGCGCGGTATCGTCAAAAATACCCGGATTGATCGGGAGGGTGAGCACTGCGCTGAGCGTCTGCTGACAAACGTTGTCTGTGAAAGAAACTGTGTAAACCCCCGGCGTACTGATCGAGATGAGAGGGTCTAGTGCGGTGTTTGAACTAAATGTCAAGTTTGGCGAAGATGACGTCCAGGTTCCGCCCGGTGAATTGGTGCCGGCAACTTGATAGGTGTTCTGACAAATGGTGGAGTCATTAAAAATAGTAGATGCCGCTGTGCCAAAGACTGTAAATGTGGTGTCGGTGCTGCACAAACCTGCTGAGTCAAGCAAGTTGATCGTATACGTGCCCGCTACCAAAATATTGCTGTATTGTGCGTTGAGTAAAGGATCCAATAAACCCCAACTTACTGTAGAGTAGGCCGGTGCATTAGGAATGGTTAAAGTCACTGCAGTATCTGGTGGGCAAAATGCCATTGGGCCTTGAAGGTTAACTGGCATGGGGTTCACGACATCAAAAGTATCTGAAATGTGCTTGTAACAGCCGTTTTTGCTGACGGTGACACCGTAAATTTGGTCGGTGGTGATACCGCTTGTGGGCATGACGGTGAAGTCGTCCCAGAGGTAGCTGTCGTAAGGGCCGCTAGAGACGCTGAGGTCAATTGCGCCGCAGGAATTGGCAATGACCAGCACCGCCGAGTCGAGGTTGTTGACTATTGTATCGATCACCACCACAAAAGTGAGGGCTGTAACGCCTGGGGTAGGGAGGTTGTCGTCGGTGGCGGTTACGGTGATGTTGTATGTGCCCATGGTGGCCAAAGAACCAACGGCGCGCAAGACAATATTGGCCGTATTGCCAGGCGTATTGGATATTTGCTGTAAGGTGGTGAGTCCGCCATTGGAGTAGGTAATGGTGGTGCTTTGGTTGGTTTCAGGGGACAAGAAGTTGATGCTGAAATCGGCGGAGTCGCCGAGGGCGCAGATTTTAAAGGTGTCGCAAGAGGCAATGCCTTCGGGGATCGGCGGAATGTTACCGCCGTTGGAGGCGTCAAACGCAAAGCTTTTATAATCTAGCCAATCGATGCCGTCGGGGTTGCCGAGTGCGCCGTCGAAATCGTTGCCTGGGTGGTCAAAACGAGAGATGAGGAAGTAGGCCAAGCCGTCTCCTTTGTTGGCACCACAGGTAGCTGGAACGCCGCCAAAGCCGTTGACGCCCTGTGAGGCATCGCCGGTGGTCCAGTCCATGTTTTGGTAGCAAAATGCGACGTTTCCGCCGTCGATCACGGGGTCAGAGCCATTGGTGATGATCAGTTGAAAGGTATTGAGTTTGTCGCCGTGAAAAGCATAATATCCTACATCAACCCAGTTGACATAAACAGCCGTTGGGGTAATTTTATACAGCACTTGGCCGTTGCCATTGCGCGTATCGACATCTGCCCAGAAAGGCGCCACAATTGCATTGCCCACGGAAGGGAAAGCCGTAGCGGAAAAAGTAGATAAGGGCCCCGTAAAAGTGACGTTGCCGTTGTTGTTGATATACAAAGAATTGTAAGCCTGCCCGTAAAGATTGAAAGTAAAAGGAATCGGAATCAGGCCTGTAGAACCGTCGTCGTTGGGCTGCATGGCGAGGGTATAGCTAGAATCTGGCGCAATGTAGCAATCGCAGGCATTGGCTTTGTTGTAGCTCGCTGGCTTGACCCCCGCAACTGGCAACTGAATGGAGGAATTTGCTTCTGTATTGACTGTTCCTAGTTGTCCCGAACCTTTGAGTTGTTGGTAAAGTGGAGAATCGACAAGGACTTGTGCATTCACTTGCTGAAACAAAAATAAAATAACGGATAAACGTAACATTTTTAACATAGAAGCAGGACTTAAACCAAACGCTGAGGACGTAAATTTCGAGTTTGAGGTTGCACGAATTTAATGTATTTTTAGCAAAAATTTAGGATATGAGATTACTTCTAGGGTTTTCCCTCTTATTAGCGAGTGTTACTTTTGCGCAAAAGAAAACCACCACACCTGTAGAAAAACCGCCTTTTGACGCAGGTTCGGTAGGTGCTTTATCTTTTAGAATGGTTGGCCCAGCTCTTACCTCGGGCCGAGTCATAGACATCGCTGTTCACCCCATCAACAAAGACACTTGGTATGTGGCAGCAGCAGCTGGCGGTGTTTGGTTGACGCAAAATCACGGCATCACTTTCGATCCAATTTTTGATGGCTATGGTTCTTATTCAATTGGTTGTGTTACACTTGCGCCAAGCAATCCAAATACCGTTTGGGTGGGCTCCGGTGAGAACAACAACCAGCGCTCGGTTTCTTACGGCGACGGCGTTTACAAATCTGTAGATGGCGGCAAGTCATTTACCAACATGGGCCTCAAAAACACAGAACACATCGGCAAAATTATGGTGCACCCGGCCAACGAAAATATCATTTGGGTGGCGGCTTACGGCCCACTTTGGAGCAGCGGCGGCGAGCGCGGTGTCTACAAAAGTACCGACGGTGGCCTCACCTGGACGCGCACACTTTTTGTTTCAGAACACACCGGAATAGCCGAAATTGCAATTGATCCGAACAATCCAGACATCTTATACGCTTCGGCACATCAGCGCCGCCGCCACGAGTACACTTACATTGGTGGCGGGCCCGAATCAGGCCTATACAAATCAACCGATGGGGGAACAACCTGGAAAGAAATCAATAGTGGTTTGCCTAAAGGCGACATGGGCCGCGTGGGCCTAGCGGTTTCGCCTGCCGATGCCAATGTTGTTTATGCTATCGTAGAAGCCCGCTACAACAAAGGCGGCGTATTCCGCTCGAGCAATAAAGGCGAAACATGGTCCAAGCAAGGATCTTTCTCTACCAGCGGTAACTACTACCAAGAAATCATCTGTGATCCCAAAGACGTCAATAAAATCTTTGCTATGGACACCTACATGCGCCACAGCACCGACGGCGGCAAAAACTTTGTGCCAACCGGCGAAAAAAACAAGCACGTAGACAACCACTGCATTTGGATAGACCCAAGCAATACCAACCACTGGCTAGTGGGTTGCGATGGCGGTTTGTATGAAACCTATACGCACGCCAAAGAATGGAGCTTTTTTGGCAATTTGCCGATCATTCAATTCTACAAGGTCGTGACCGACAACGCCACGCCTTTTTACAACATTTACGGCGGCACCCAAGACAACAATTCCATGGGCGGCCCTGCAGCTACCCAAAATGTGTCAGGAATTCTCAATACAGATTGGTTCATTACCAACGGCGGCGATGGCTTTGAGTCGGCTACCGATTGGTCCAATCCAAACATTACTTACGCACAAGCACAATACGGTTGGCTCGTGCGCTATGACCGCGCTTCTGGCGAGAAAGTGCCAATTCAGCCCATGCCGGCTGTAGGCGAGCCGGGTTACCGCTGGAACTGGGATGCACCCCTGATTGTGTCCAAACACGACGCCAGCACACTTTATTTTGCCGCCAACAAACTCTTCAAATCCACCAACAAAGGCGACGACTGGCAAACCATTAGCCCCGACCTCACGCAGCAAATAGACCGCAATGAAATCGAAGTCATGGGCCAAGTCTGGACCATCGACGCCGTCATGAAAAACGCCTCCACTACTGTGTATGGCAACATCGTGGCCCTCGATGAGTCGCCGAAGAAAAAAGGCTTATTGTATGTCGGTACAGACGACGGCTTGGTACAAGTTTCAGAAAACGACGGCCAAACTTGGACCAAATACCAAACGTTCCCGGGCGTTCCTTTGAATACAAGGGTCAATATGCTCACGGCTTCCGTACACCAAGAAAATGTAGTGTATGCGTGTTTCAATGCGCAGCGCCAAGGCGATTTCAAGCCGTATTTATTGAAGTCTTCCGACAAAGGCAAAACGTGGGTGAACATTGTAGGAAACCTACCCGTGCGCGGCACGGTTTATTGCCTCAAGCAAGACCCGGTTGTAGAAAACCTACTTTTTGTCGGTACCGAATTTGGCGCGTATTTCACCACCGACGGCGGCCTCAACTGGACCAAACTCGCAGGCTTGCCGACAATTGCCGTTTATGACCTCGACATTCAAGAGCGCGAGGTAGATTTAGTAGCAGCAACCTTTGGCCGCGGCTTTTATGTCCTAGACAACTACACACCTTTGCGCACGCTTTCCAAAGAAAATTTAAGTCAAAAAGCGCATCTCTTCCCTGTCAAGGATGCTTTGCTTTACATTCAAGCCGATCCGCTTGGTTTGGAAGGCACCGGATTTCAAGGTCACAACATGTGGGCGGCCCAAAACCCAAGCTTTGGTGCCACTTTTACGCTCCATATCAAAGACGTGCCCAGTACTTTAGTGAGTAAGCGTCAGCAAAAAGAAAAGGAACTCGAAAAAGAAAAGAAAGATGTGAGTTATCCGAGTTTTGAAACGCTCAGAGCAGAGGCCCTCGACGAAGCGGCCAAACTCATTTGGATCATCTCCGATGCGCAAGGTACCGAAATCAGACGCCTCACTTCAAGCCCACAAAAGGGAATTGTTCGCCAGCAGTGGGACCTCCGAAAAGCCACCACCAATCCGGTTGGCGGCTGGGGCAGAGGGCCACTTGTCGTGCCTGGCACTTACCAACTCAAAGTGGTCATGCTGCACAACGGGCAGACCGAAGAACTCGTCGCCAACACCACCTTTGTGGTCAAAGGACTCAACAACCAAACACTTTTGGCCAAAGATCAAACCGAACTCAATGCCTTTAGAGCCGAGGTTGCCGAACTCAACCGCCAAGTGAGTGGCGCCGAAAAGCGCTTCGAAGAACTCAATGAAGAACTGACTATTGTAGAGAAGGCCGTACTCAACTACCCGAACACGGACCTCGAATTATTGAAAGAAATCAGGGCCCTCAAACTACTCAAAGCCGATCTTCGCTTCCAACTCTCCGGCGACGAACTGCGCGCCAAGCACGAGTTTGAAACGGCGCCAAGCTTCACGAGTCGTTTGGGTATGCTCGAATACCAACTTGCAGAAAACACTACTGGTGTCAGTAAAAATCACCGCGCCAACTATGCGATGGTGGTTCAGGAATACACCACGTTTAAAACTAGTCTGAAGGCTTACCAAGAACGCGTCGTTGCTTTGCACAGCGCATTGGAAAAAGCTAAAATTCCGTACACGAAGTCTAGACTTGACTGGAAGGAAGATTAAACACAGTTCAAAAAAAAAGGCCACTCAATGAGCGGCCTTTTTTTTTCAAATTGCTTTGCATCTTACTCGTCGCCGAAGCGTTCGATGACTTCTTGGGTAACGCCTGTGTTGGAGAAGCCTCCGTCGTGGAAGAGGTTCTGCATCGTGACGTATTTGGTAAGGTCTGAGAACATGCTGATGCAGTAGTCTGCACAAGCAATAGCGCTCGCGTTGCCAAGTGGCGACATTTGTTCAGAGAAGTTGATGAATTCGGTGAAGCCTTTGATGCCTTGGCCTGCAGTTGTAACAGTTGGCGACTGCGAGATAGTGTTGACGCGTACTTTCTTTTTGATGCCGTAGTGGTAACCAAAAGAACGTGCGATAGACTCGAGCAAAGACTTGGCATCGGCCATGTCGTTGTAGTCAGGGAAGATGCGTTGTGCAGCGATATAAGAAAGCGCAACAACAGAACCCCATTCGTTCATGGCGTCATGCTTGTAAAGCGTAGCGAGGGTTTTGTGCAAAGACATCGCAGAGACGTCCATGGTTTGCCCGTAATAGTTGTAGTCGTTTTCGGTGTAGTGTTTGCCTTTGCGAACGTTTGGAGACATCCCGATAGAGTGCAAAACAAAGTCAATTTTGCCACCTAAAATTTCTTGTGCTTGGGTAACGAGGTTTTCGAGGTCTTCGATTTTGGTCGCATCGGCCGGGATCACTTGGCTGCCTGTCTCGGCTGCAAGAGCGTTGATTTCACCCATGCGCATAGCGATAGGCGCGTTGGTCAGTACGAAAGTTGCGCCTTCTTCATGGGCTCTTTGCGCTACTTTCCAAGCGATACTTTGATTGTTCAATGCACCAAAGATGATGCCTCTTTTTCCTTTGAGTAAATGATTTGACATGTGCTTCAATTTTAAACAAAGTTAACAACTTTTACCTCAAATATTTCTTCTCTGCCCAAAAGGTGCCAAATGGAAGAAATGCCGTGAGAAACAGAACGAGGCATTTTGTGATGTTCCATTTTTCTTCGAAATAAAAATAGGCGATGTATAAACAATAGCCAATAAATAGAACTCCGTGGATCATGCCGACCCATTTGTTGGGCTCTGGCATGGCTTGAGCATACTTGAGGTACATGGTGACGAGTAAACCGAGCCAAGAGAAACCTTCGGCGATGGCCATGATCCTGAATTGTTTGAGTGCTTTGTTGGTAGACATATGGATGGTTTTTATGATTTTTCGATTGCTTTGATGATGTCGCGGATGCGCGCCGCCTCGATGAAATCCAATTCTTTGGCAGCGCTTTCCATGGCTTTTTTGAGGGCTTTTATTTCTTTGGCGCGCTCTTCTGGATTCTGAAACTGGGCGTCGTGTTGGATAGCCTGTTGCAAATCTTTTTCATTTTGCAAGAGTTTGACCTGTCTTGTATTTTGATCGCCGTCGGCCACTTTTGTCGACTCCATGATTTTATCCTTGGACTTGACAAGCGCGGTGGGCACTTGGTTGTGTGCTAAATTGTAAGCTTCTTGGTTGAGGCGCCTGCGGGCCGTTTCTTCGATGGTGCGCTGCATGGAGTCGGTCATTTTGTCGGCGTACATGAGCACTTTTCCGTTCACGTTGCGGGCGGCACGGCCAACGGTTTGCACCAATGAACGCACGTTGCGCAAAAATCCTTCTTTGTCGGCGTCGAGAATAGCCACAAGCGATACTTCTGGGAGGTCCAAACCTTCGCGCAATAAATTGACGCCGATCAAAACATCAAAATCGCCGAGGCGCAATTGCCTTAGAATTTCGACGCGTTCTATGGTATCGATTTCGGAGTGGATATACCGACAAGGTATGCCCAAGCGGTCGAGGTATTTTTGGAGCTCTTCGGCCATTCTTTTGGTGAGGGTGGTCACGAGGATGCGCTCGTCTTTGGCTCTTCGTTCTTGGATTTGTTCGATGAGGTGATCGATCTGGTTTTTGGACGGATGCACTTCAATGACAGGATCTAGCAAGCCAGTAGGCCGAATGAGTTGTTCGACCACCACGCCATCTGATTGCAGCATTTCGTAGTCGGCTGGTGTGGCAGAAACGTAAATAACATTTGAGAGGAAACCCTCAAATTCGTCGAACTTGAGTGGGCGGTTGTCTATGGCAGCCTGCAAGCGAAAGCCGTAGTCGATGAGGTTGATTTTGCGCGAGCGGTCGCCTCCGTACATACCGCGCACTTGCGGCAGCGTGACGTGACTTTCGTCGATGACCATCAGGAAATCTTCTGGAAAGTAGTCGAGAAGGCAGAAGGGACGCTCGCCGGGTTCGCGGCGGTCAAAATAACGCGAGTAGTTTTCGATACCCGAACAATACCCGAGCTCGCGGATCATTTCGAGGTCGTAATTGACGCGTTCTTCTAAGCGCTTTGCTTCTTCTAATTTGCCTTCTTCCTTGAATGCGGCAACTTGTGGAATGAGGTCGTCTTGGATTTGGGTGATGGCTTGGCGCGTGTTGTCTGGGCTCGAGACAAACAAATTGGCCGGAAAAATATCAATTTGCTCGTATTTTTCGATGGTTTTGCCACTTTCTGGATCGATGGCTGAGATGGTTTCGATTTCGTCTCCCCAAAAGCCAATGCGCAGGGCGTAGTCGGCATAGGCTAAGTAGATGTCTACGGTGTCGCCGGAAACCCTGAATTGGCCGCGCTGAAAGTCGGTGCCAGCCCGTTGGTAAAGGTTTTCAACGAGGCGAAACAAAAATTGATTGCGCACCACGATATCGCCTTTTTGCAAATGCAAGATGCTGTTCTTGAACTCTGTTGGGTTACCGATGCCGTAAATACAACTCACAGAAGCCACTACAATGACGTCTCGTCTTCCCGAAAGCAAGGCAGAAGTGGCAGCCAAGCGCAACTTCTCGATTTCGTCATTGATTTGTAAGTCCTTTTCAATGAAGGTACCTGTAGATGGAATATACGCCTCGGGTTGGTAGTAGTCGTAGTAAGAGACGAAGTATTCGACGGCGTTGTTCGGAAAAAATTGCTTGAACTCACCGTATAATTGGGCGGCGAGTGTTTTGTTGTGAGAGAGAATGAGTGTGGGGCGCTGCACCTCTTTGATGACGTTGGCCACCGTAAAGGTTTTGCCGCTACCTGTTACGCCCAGAAGGGTTTGTTGATGGATGCCATTATTTAAGCCGCTCACCAACTGACGGATGGCCTCAGGTTGGTCGCCGGTGGGTTGGTAGTCCGATACAAGCTCAAATAGCATGGGTTAAAATTACCAATTAATTGAGTGACATTCACTAATTTTGTTCCATGTCAAACGGAGAATTTTTAGAGGTCAGCGCTACCATTCACGCGCCCCTAGACCAAGTTTGGGAGAAATGGACCCAAGCCGAGCATGTTGTCAATTGGAACTTCGCCCACGAATCTTGGTACTGCCCAAAAGCCGAAGTAGATTTTAGCGTAGGCGGATCTTCTGTTTACCGCATGGAGGCCAGAGACGGCAGTTTTGGTTTTGACCTGAAAGCCACATTTTTAGCTATTGAAGTGTTGTCTTTTATTGCCTCCGAGCTTGAAGACGGCAGAAAGGTGGAAGTGAAATTCATCGCTGGCGAAAATGCCGTGTTATTGCAACAGCGTTTTCAGCCCGAAACCGAAAACACCCTAGCACTACAGCAACAAGGTTGGCAGGCCATCCTCAATCAGTTCAAAAGTTATTGCGAATAATGCACCCCGAAATTGCCGCACACATCGCGCGTTTTCCGATCCATATCCAGGAAAAACTGAATGTTTTGCACGCATTTATCGAGCAAAACCTACCAGAGCCTACACAAAAAATGGCCTACGGTATCCCGACTTTTCAAGTCAATGGTAAAAACCTCATTCATTATGCGGGCTACTCGAAGCATATTGGCTTGTATCCAGGAGCCAAAGGCATTGCTGCATTTGCTGCTGAATTTGAATCAAGAGGTTATCAATATTCCAAAGGAGCTGTGCAATTCCCGCTCAAAGCAGAACTCCCACTAGACTTGGTTCAAGACATCCTCGTTTACCTTCAAAACAAGGCATAAAAAAAGCGCCCGAAGGCGCTCAATTAGTTTTTTCCAATAATGATGTTTCCCTGTTTGCCTTTGACCACTTCTATAGACTGGCTGTACATCTTCAGAAAGTGAAGGACGCGCGAGTCGGGTAGAAGGGTGGTACTTGGAGAGGGTTGTGCTGGGTAAGTGTTTTTAATCATAGGCTGTTTTAAAGGTTTGAATCATTAACGCGAAAAACTGTCAAATATTATATCGCAGATAATTTCTAATTTTGTGACATCAATCAACAACAAAAGCATTCGACAATGATCAAGCCCGGAGTCGCCACAGGCGATCAAGTACAAGCTATTTTTCAGCTCGCCAAACAAAAAGGTTTTGCCCTGCCTGCCGTGAATGTCACGAGCAGCAGTACGGTCAATGCCGTGATGGAAACAGCTGCCAAACTCAACGCACCCGTCATCATTCAATTTTCAAACGGAGGCGGCCAGTTTTTTGCAGGAAAAGGACTCTCAAACGCCGAAGAAAAAGCGGCCATTTTAGGTTCAATCGCAGGTGCACGTCACGTACATGCCCTTGCCGAAGCCTATGGCGCTACTGTCATTTTACACACCGACCACTGCGCCAAAAAACTCCTGCCTTGGATAGACGCTTTACTAGACGCTGGCGAGGTATTTTATGCAGAAACAGGCAAGCCTTTATACAGTTCGCACATGATCGACCTCAGTGAAGAACCATTGGCCGAAAACCTCGAAATCTGTCAAAACTACTTGCGTCGCATGTCCAAAATGGGCATGACCCTCGAGATTGAATTGGGCATCACTGGCGGCGAAGAAGACGGCGTAGACAACACCGACGTAGACAACGCCAAGTTATATACCCAACCTGAAGAAGTAGCCGAAGCCTATGAAGCACTTTTACAAATTTCGCCGCGCTTCACAATTGCCGCTTCTTTTGGCAATGTACACGGTGTTTATAAGCCAGGGAATGTTCAGCTGACGCCTGTTATTTTGAAGAATTCACAAGCATACATTCAAGAAAAATACAACACGGAGCCCAATCCTGTCGATTTTGTCTTTCATGGTGGTTCGGGCTCTAGTCTCGAAGAAATCAGAGAAGCAATTGGCTACGGCGTGGTCAAGATGAACATCGATACCGATATGCAATTTGCCTTCACCGAAGGTGTGCGCGATTACATTGAAACCAATTTGGCTTACCTTCGTACCCAAATTGGCAATCCAAATGGTGCCGATGAGCCCAACAAAAAATACTACGATCCTCGCAAATGGTTGCGCGAAGGCGAACTGACTTTCGTTCAGCGCCTGGAGCAGTCTTTTGCGGACTTAAATAACATCAACACGCTGAATTGAAATTATGGCATGGTTTAAAAGAAATAAAGAAGGCATCACTACTTCCACAAGCGACAAAATGGAAGTGCCAGAAGGGCTATGGGTACGCTGCTCTAATTGCAAAACACTCTACACCAGCGATGACCTCATGCGCAACAACTACGTTTGTGACCGCTGCTCGCACCACGAGCGCATCGGCGCCGCAGCGTATTTTGAGCTCATTTTCGACGAGCAAAAATTTGAAGAGCTCAATTCAGATTTACAATCTGGCGACCCATTGGGCTTTACCGATACCAAGAAATACACCGATCGCGTTTCGGCGACTCAAGAAGCAACTGGCCTCAAAGACGCTATTCGCACGGCGAAGGGCACGCTCGAGGGGCAGCCGTTAGTCATTGCCGCCATGGATTTCAATTTCATTGGCGGTTCTATGGGTTCTGTGATGGGAGAAAAAATCGCCCGCGCGATAGATTTGGCAATTGCAGAAAAAGCTGCTTTCATGATCATCTCTAAATCGGGTGGCGCGCGCATGATGGAAGCGGGTTATTCTTTAATGCAGATGGCAAAAGTTTCGGGCAAGCTCGGTCAGCTCTCCGAGGCCAAGCTTCCTTATATTTCTTATCTCACCGACCCAACAACCGGTGGCGTAACGGCCTCATTTGCCATGCTCGGCGACATCAATATTGCTGAGCCCGGCGCACTCATCGCTTTTGCAGGCCCGCGCGTGGTTAAGGAAACCATCGGAAGAGACCTCCCTGAAGGCTTTCAGACCAGCGAATTTTTACTCGAACACGGTTTTCTAGATTACATCATTGAACGCACTGAACTGCGCCAAACGCTTGGGCTTTCGCTCAAATTGTTTTTCAATTAATCTCAAATTGTTTGT
Source organism: Crocinitomicaceae bacterium (assembly GCA_030730025.1). Taxonomy (GTDB): domain Bacteria; phylum Bacteroidota; class Bacteroidia; order Flavobacteriales_D; family Crocinitomicaceae; genus UBA952. Next base: position 72,032 of record JANQWC010000013.1, on the reverse strand, counting down.
ATTTTAGAGGACTACTATAAGTCCTTGCTATGAAATACCTTTTATTTGCCTGCTTTTTTGTCTCGAGTTTAGCTTCTTTTGCCCAAGATACCACCTGGGTACAGACTTTCACCTTTGATTCCATCACGACAAGAAGAGCTGATTTTCAGTTTCCAGCATCTTTGGACACAGAGCGCTTTGAGAAAGTACAAATGTATTACAAGCTCAAGTGTTCGCCCCTTACCACCTGGGATCAATACAACTGCGGCGAGTGGGATTACCTCACTTACACCCGCGTCTTTGATCACACCGGTCAGCTAGACTCCACTGACATCAACGGCATGCAGTTCATGATGAACTGGGCCACTCCCGCTCAAATCAATTTCAAGCCGCTTCCTTACCAAGAAGCCGATCAGTACCAAATTCAAGAGTTTGTCAGAAATGGGTCGGCCCTTACGCATTACCCCGTCAATAGCCCTGGCGCTTTTTCGACTTTACCGTTTTTGACCAACCAACAAGGCAGCAAATACCAATTTTTAGTGCATGCAGCAGAGCTTTTAACGGCAGGGATTCAGCCCGGCGCCTTGAGCTCTTTGCGTTTGAACACGCCTTCTGGCGGTCTGCTTTGGCATCCTGTGATCCGCATCGCAAGTACGCAAGAAAATACCATTTCTCAATTTCTAAATCCAGTATTTACAGAAGTTTATCGGGCATCGCACGCGCCCGGCATGTCCATGCCACCTTTGATTCCAGGTTGGAACAACTTTGTTTTTTACCAAGATTTTATCTGGGACGGCGTCAGCAACTTGCTGATCGAATTTACCATCAGCAATGATTTTCCCGTACCAGCCATCGATTTTATCATGGACGCCAACACCGCGCCAATGGCAGCCAGTTATGTGGGCCGCAATGGGCAGTTGGAACTCAGTGGCAGTAACCACACACTCTCTTCTTTTGCCGATGAAGAAATCGGCGATCAGTTCACAATTGAATTCTGGGCCAAAGGCAACGGAAATACAGCCCAAAACACCACCTTCATGGAAGCCCTCGACACCGCGGGCCGTCGCATTTTCAATATCCACATGCCTTGGAGCAACAACAATATTTATTTTGACGCCGGCGACGAAACGGGCTACGACCGCATCAATCAGGCGGCCACTGCTCCCGAAATCGACAGCGAATGGAACCACTGGGCGTTTGTCAAAGACCAACCGACGGGTCAGATGTATATTTACAAAAACGGGCAGCTTTGGTTGTCTGGCAACAACAAGAACCGTGAAATGGGCTATTTCCACCGCCTCGTCATCGGTGCAAGTGGCGGCAATCAATCACTTTCTTGGAAGGGTAGCCTTGATGAATTGCGCATTTATAAAGCGGCGCTGAGCCCTGCTACAATTGCTGCGTACTACGCGCAAAAAATTGATGCCACGCATCCGAATTGGCCAAGTTTAGTGCTCTATCACGACTTCGACAACGTGAAATATGCCCGAGACTTGGGTCCTAATGACCACGTTCTGATGCCCTCTGAGTTGGGTATGATCAAAGCCAATGACACCAAATTCGTTGGGCAAAACATTCAAAATCAAAGGCCTTTATTGCAAATAGGACAGGGCAACGTCCCTCCAAATGCGAACATAAACGTACTGACCCAACTTCAGCTCAAAGAGCCAGTTGTGATTTTTGAACAAACGCCAATGCACCGTCATTTCGAACTCGTTCAGACTTACATTGGCGCCTTAGAAGGAAATACCAACGTCTACGACCTCAACGGCCTGCTCATCAACTCTACGCCAATCCAGACCACCCAAACATTGCAAAATCAGGCCATCACGGTTTACAACCCGCCTTACGAAATCATTCACGATGTCGAAATTGCACGCTACATCACCCCTTATGGCATTCAGTTCGACCTCGGCCCCAATGGTTTTACCTGGATTTACGATGTTACCGACTACCAGCAATACCTACACGGTTTGGTCGATCTCGCGGCGCACAACACCCAAGAACTCATCGACCTCAAATTTGCATTTATAAAAGGTATTCCGCCGCGCGACGTCGTGAAGCGCGAGCCTATTTGGGCTGATTTCAGATCGTATAATTTTGGTCAGATGGCAGCGGATGCCGTGCTGCAGGCCAAGCCAGTTGTGCTCAGTGATACTGCTGAAATGTTCAAAATCAAGACCCGCATGTCTGGCCACGGCCAAGTCGGTGACTACGCTTGCTGCGAGTGGGTCAACAACAGCCATCAAATCAAAGTAGACGGCGTACCGCGCTTCAATTGGAGCATTTGGGATGCCATGGTTTGCGGCGACAACCCCAACATCAGTCAAGGAGGTACTTGGCCTTATGCCCGCGAAGGTTGGTGCCCAGGAGACTTAGTCAAGGAGTTCGAGTTTGAACTCACCCCGTACGTCACACCCGGAGACACCGTTTCTTTGGATTACGCCATCAATGCGGTCCCGACTACAGACCCAGGGCAAGCAGGCGGTAACTACATTGCGGCCTATGACCTCATTTCATATTCTGCTCCAAATTTCCAAAACGACGCCGCTATCATCGATGTGCTCAATCCGAACAACTACGAGTATTATTCCAAGTGGAATCCATCTTGTCAGAATCCGCGAATTGTACTCAAGAACACGGGTGCGCAGGCACTCACCTCTTGTCGCATTTTCTGTTGGCTAGATTACGGTTCGAATTTGGTTTTTGACTGGACTGGCAACCTCGGCTTTTTAGAGCAAACAACTGTCGAAATTCCTGTCACCGACATGAACTGGTGGTATGAGCAAGACAGCTCGTATACATTTACAGCCTGGGTAGCCGATGTCAATGGCCAAATCGGTCCAGACGACTACAACCAAAACAGCCTCATGACCGTCAAGTACGACGCACCAGAACGCATCGACGGCCCCTTCTTTATCTGGCTCACCACCAACAACAAAGCCAGCGAAAACAGCTACCAATTGCTAGACCATGCGGGCACCGTTCTTTTTGAGCGCAGCAACCTTCAAAACACGACTCAGTATAAAGATACTTTTGACCTCGCACCGGGTTGTTATTCCATCATTATTGAAGACACCGATCACGACGGCTTGGCCTTTTGGTATTCTGCACAAGTAGAAGGTGAAACCTCTGGCCAGATGCGTTTGCGTCAGGTGGGCGGCAGTTACATCGAGTTTTTCCCTGGCGATTTCGGCCATTACCACCGCTATGATTTCACTGTTGGCTTTACACTAGATGCGCCACAAATAACACTCGACCCTAGAGTTGCGGTTTATCCCAATCCGGGGGCGGGAATGGTGACCATCGAAATGGAAGGCGACATCCAAGGTGCAGCACAATTGCGCGTCCGAGACCTCATGGGAAGGGAATTACACCGAGAAAAAATGAACGCCACTGCCAATTTTGCCGAAAGTTTCATCGATTTCAGCGGGTATCCGGCCGGAACCTACCTCATTGAAATACAGACCGCAAGTGGTACTTATGCACAAAAATTCATCCGTCAATAAGCAAGTCAACTACCTAAGTAAAGATTTATGAAATATGTTTTGTTTTTTCTGTTATCGCTCGTTGGTAGTTCCACCTTTGCTCAATTTGCTATAGATTCACTTTCTCACATCGATTACCAAGCGCTGCACGACGCCAATCTCAACGATGTCTGGGGTTACACCGATGAGCTCGGCAACGAATACGCCATTGTTGGCACGTCTAAAGGCACCTCAATTGTCGATATCACGAACGGTGCGCAGCCACAAGAAGTTTTTTGGTTGCCAGGTTCAGAATCCATCTGGCGCGACCCGTGTGTCTATGGCGACTACGCTTACGTCACCACCGAAGCCGAAGACGGCTTGCTCATCATTGACCTTAGTCCGTTGCCGCAATCTGTCAATTTGAGTACGGCACTTTATACAGGGCCGGCGGCGAATCCTTGGCAAAGCGCACACACCTGTTATACTTCAGAGAGCGGTTATGCTTATATTTTTGGTGCCAATCGCGGAAACGGCGGCGTCATTATCCTGGATCTCAACACCAATCCAATGCAGCCAGTTGAGGTGGGCGTTTTCGATATGTCGTATGTCCACGATGGTTTTGAGCGCAACGACACGCTCTACACTGGTCATATTTACGACGGTTATTTTTGTATCGTGGATGTCTCGGATCATGCCAATCCGGTACTTTTGGCAACGCATCCCACACCCAATTTATTTACCCACAACATTTGGCCGAGTGCAGATGGCAGCGTGGTGTACACCACCGACGAAATTTCGGGTGCTTATGTAGCAGCTTACGACATCTCTAATTTGCAGCAAATTCAAGAGATCGACCGCGTGCAAAACGAGCAGGGCACTTCAGTTGTTCCGCACAACGTGCATGTCAAGGGCGCGTATTTGGTCACGAGTTATTACAGCGATGGCATTGTGGTGCACGACGCTCATGACCCGCAAAACCTGATCAAGCTCGGTAGTTTTGATACCTACCCGGGGCAAACACCTGGTTTTGACGGTTGTTGGGGCGTTTATCCATTTTTTGGATCCAACAAAGCGGTTGCCGCAGACATCACCGAAGGGCTTTTTGTACTGCAAATCAATTATGCGCCCGCAGCAAGTTTGGTAGGTGAGGTCAAGGACTTGATTACAGGCCAACTACTCGAGCAAGTAAGTGTCGCACTGAGCGGCGCTGCCATGACCGAAAAAACAAATGTGCAAGGTGTCTACAAAACAGGTATGCCTGGCAGCGGAAGCTACGTGATCAACGTCAACAAACCGGGCTATTATCCGCAGACCATGCAAGTAAACCTCACCGCAGGTCAAACCACCACCTTGAATTTCAATTTGCTGCCCATTCCACCTTTCAACCTCCAAATTAAAGTAGTTGAACAGGGGAGTATGCTGCCGCTTTCAAACGTTCAAATTCGTTTGCGTCATCCACAAATTACGCATGAGGGGCAAACCAATGGATTGGGCGAAGAAGATTTTACACTTTTCTACCAAGATACCTACGAACTGATTTTAGGCAAGTGGGGTTACCAAACAGTTTGCAGTACGCCGCTTATTACGGCAAGCACGCAAACACTTTTAATCGAACTACCCAAAGGTTTTTACGACGATTTCACTTTTGATTTTGGCTGGTCAGTCGCGGGTGATGCAGAAACAGGTATGTGGGAGCGCGCTGTACCCAACCCAACCACCAACACGATGTTTGGCAACGACAGCAACCTAGATTGCGGTGCGCTTTCCATGGTGACAGGCAATGGCTCGACACCCAATCCGGATCAGAACGATGTAGACAAAGGTTTTACGACCCTGATTTCACCCACATTTAATTTGAATGGCCTGAGCACGCCACACCTCAGTTATGCGCGCTCGTTCTACTGTTATCATGGCCCAGGTAACTTTGACGACACCTTGCTGGTCGTCCTCAGCAATGGACTAGATCAGGTGGTGTTGGAAGAAATCATTGCTCCCCAAGGGCAAGCCATGAGCTGGGAATACAAGAGTTTTGCGCTCAATGGCCTCTTGCCTTTTACCAATAACATGCAATTATTTGTGCGCACGGCAGATTACCCGTCGAACCCGAATATTACAGAGGCGGCATTTGATCACTGGCGCATTACCAATGAATCCATTATTGGCACGGAGGAATTGAGCACGGCTAAAACTTTCAAAATGTATCCGAATCCTGGTCAAGATCAGGTGTCTTTTGGTACGGTTCAAGAAGAGCTGTTGGTGCGCTTTTTTCAGCTCGACGGCAAACTAACTTTAAGCGCAAGTATTGCGCCCGGCCAAACGACAATCAATGTGCAATCCTTGCCAGAGGGCGCATATATTGTCGAAATTGCAGGCCAACGCTTTTCATGGATCAAATTGGGCCAATAAAAAATGTATCTTTGATTCTCAGTTTTCGCCCATGCAACTTTCGATCGTCATTCCACTTTACAACGAAGCAGAATCTTTGCCAGAACTCCACGACTGGCTGGTTCGGGTCATGGATAGCCATGGTTTCAGCTACGAACTTCTTTTTATAGACGACGGCAGCAAAGACGCTTCTTGGCAAACCATCGCTGCGCTCCGCGACAAAAATTCCGCGGTCAGAGGCCTGCGTTTTCAAAGAAATTACGGCAAATCTGCCGCATTACAAGTGGGTTTTGAAGCTGCAAAAGGCGATGTCGTCATTACCATGGATGCCGATCTACAAGACTCTCCTGACGAAATCCCGGAACTCTACCGCATGATTACCCAAGACGACCTCGATGTGGTGTCGGGCTGGAAAAAAGTGCGCCACGACCCACTTTCCAAGACCATTCCCACGAAGCTCTACAATTGGGCTGCTCGTCGGATCACCGGTATTTACCTCCACGATTTCAATTGTGGTCTCAAAGCATATAAAGTTGAAGTTGTCAAGAGCATTGAGTTGTATGGCGACATGCACCGCTATATTCCCGCACTTGCCAAATATGCTGGTTTTCAAAAAATTGGCGAAAAGGTTGTCGAGCACCGCGCCAGACAATACGGCGTCACCAAATTTGGCCTCAACCGTTTTCTAAATGGTCCACTCGACCTCATGACGGTTGCTTTTATGGGCAAGTTCGCCAAAAAACCAATGCACTTTTTTGGAGCCATTGGCGTCTTTATGTTTTTGCTCGGCTTTGGCTTGTTTGCCTACATGGGCATTGACAAACTATTGATCCACCCAATAGCCGAGCGCTTGTCTACGCGCACCGATTTTTACGTGGCGCTAGTCGCAATGATCATTGGCGTGCAGTTTTTCACGGCAGGTTTTATTGCCGAACTCATTGGCCGCAACTCCAGTACGCGCAATCACTACCTCATTTCGAGTCGTTTAGGTGAATGACGGCCTTTCCTGAAATAGGTCCGGGCTGGACCCTCTTTTTAGACCGAGACGGCGTCATCAATGAACGTATTTTTGACAATTACGTCATGGATTGGGCTGCTTTTCGCTTTACAGAAGGTTTGCTAGAGAACTCCGCCCAAATTGGTGCCGCATTTGAACATATTGTTGTCGTGACCAACCAACAATGCATTGCAAAAGGTTTGTTGAGTGAGCAAGCTTTAGACGCCATTCATCATAACATGTGTGACGCCTTACAAAATGCAGGTTTGCACATCGATATCGTATTGGCCGCTACCGAATTTAAAAATGGTCAAGCGCAGCGTCGAAAACCAAATACCAAAATGGCTTTTGAAGCGCAGGCCGCATTTCCGAACATCGATTTTCAAAAATCAATCATGGTAGGCGACACCAATACAGACATTTTATTTGGCAAGAAACTTGGTATGTACACGGTCTTGGTCGAGTCCATCGAAAAAGTAAAAGAGGCACCCGATTTAAAAATTGCACATTTGTCAGAACTCATTCGATATTTATGAAAATAGCTAGCTTTATTATACTCCTCATTTGCTGCACGCATTCTTTTGCGCAGTTGAATCAGACCGATGCAAAAGGCCGCAAACAAGGGCTTTGGCAGAAAAACTACCCAGGTACTTCCGTTTTGCAATACAAAGGCGCTTTTCTCAATGACAAGCCAGTTGGTAAGTTTATTTACAATTTTGAAAGTGGTCAAAAGAAAGCAGAGTTGGTGCATGGTTTGCCGGGGGGCTGTTCTTCCGTTTTGCTTTTTTACGAAGACGGACAACTCTTAGCCGATGGTTTTTACAAAGGAGAAAAGAAAGACTCCTTATGGTATAATTACGCCCAAAACGGCGAACTGATCAGTGCCGTGAACTATCAACTAGATGTGCTGCACGGCAAAAGTGTTTTCTACTTTTCAGAAGGTCAACTGCTCGAACAAAAACTTCAAATTCAAAAGGTGGTCTATTATACCAACGGCAAACTCAATGGGTTATATCAGGAAAACTTCTACAACGGAAAACCCAAACTGAAGGGAACCTACCAAAATGGCATGAGAATGGGCTTGTGGACCGAATTTTACAATACTGGGGAGGTGCTGTCCAAAGTGAACTACCTCAACGACCTTCCGCACGGCTGGACCACCGTTTACGACAAACTAAGCAACATCAAAAAGCGCGTGATGTATCGCGATGGCTACGAACTCACCGATAAAGAACTCAAGGCCTTTTTGGAGCGCTGCAAGGCCAAAAACCTCGACCCAAATCAATGAGTGCGCAACAACAAAAGTGGCTTTTTTTCTCGGCCTTGCCTCCGTTTAGGGGCGGGATTGCCAAATTCAGTTTGCGCACGCTAGACGCTTTGTCTAAAAGCAAAAATGTAAAAGCCTATACCTTCAAAAAACAGTACCCCGACTTTCTGTTTCCGGGCAGCTCTCAGTTTGAAGAGAATACAGAGAAACAACAATTTGAACGCGTTGTTTCTACTTTTAATCCTTTCACTTATCTGCGTTCAGCACTGCTTTTCAAGCGCTCGCAACCCACCGTTTTTGTCACGAGTTACTGGATGACCTTCATGGCGCCCATGATGGTTTTTTGGACCTATTTTTTGCCTCGCAAAACCAAAAAAGTAGCCATTATCCACAACCTCAATCCGCATGAAAAGCGCTTTTTTGACGCTTATTTCAATCGCCTTTTTTTGAATGCCTACGATGCTTTTGTGGTGCTTTCTGCCGCCGTCAAAAAAGATGTCCTCGAACTGAAGCCCGATGCAAAGATTGCGCTCATTGCGCATCCGCCTTATGAAGGGGAGGCCAATGCGATGGATACCCAAGCAGCGCGGCTGCAACTAGGTCTTGATCCCGAGAAAAAAACCTTGCTTTTCTTCGGACTCATTCGGCCCTACAAAGGACTTTCTGAATTGATAGCCGCTTTTAGTCTTTTAGATGATTCGTATCAATTACTCATCGCTGGTGAGGTTTATGGCGACGCGCAAATTTACGAACAGGCGCTCCAAGAATTGCCCTTCGCAAACTGGAAATTTGTCAATCGTTATCTTCCCGATGCTGAGGTGGATACCTATTTTGCAGCGGCCGACTTAGTGGTTTTGCCTTACCTAACTGCGACCCAATCGGGCATCCGTGCCATGGCCCTGAGCCAAAAACGTGCTGTTTTGTGCACAAATGTCGGCGGATTGGCAGAAGGTCTGCACGCACAAGGCCACGGATTTGAACTTCCTTCACTGGCGCCACAAGCATTTGCTTCAAGTGTGCAAATCCTTTTTAATCAGGGAGATATCGAAAAATGTAACCAGCGCTTAGCCGCTATGCATTTGGATCTAACGCAAGCTTGGCAATCTTTTGCCCAAGGCTTAATTGCAATAGCAGAAGAAGCCTAGATTTTTTATTTGAATTTAAGGATCCAAAATCCTATATTTGCAACCTTAATTCAAATTCAAATATTCAAGAAATGCGTTTAAAAGGATTTTTTTGGTTCTTGTCCATTCTTCTTACCGCGGTTTGCGTTTACCAGCTCTCCTTCACGTGGGTAGCGAGCAACGTTGAAAACAAAGCGGCGAAAGAAGCAGATCTTAAAGTGAAAATGCTTCGCGACGAAGCCAAGAACAACGGTGGTATTGCCGTGCTCCCCAACAGTACTGAAGTCAATTTCAACGATCCCGAAGCGGTAGAGCTTGCCCGTGCAGCTTTTATCAATGAAATCCTTCGAGATAAAGGTGAGAAGCCAGTTTATCCAGTATTGGGTTCTACTTTTGGTCAAGTGAAAAAAATGTCGCTTGCCTTTGGTCTTGACCTCGTAGGTGGTATGAGCGTAACCGTAGAAATTTCTTACCCCGACCTCATTCGCGGCCACGTCAAAAGTGTAAATGATCCTAAATTCACGAAGCCGTTCAACCGCGCTGTAGCAACTTACAATCAACAAGGTGGTGATTTCATTGCTACGTTTATCTCAGCCTACAAAAAAGCAAACGGTTCTTTACCGTTGAGCTACGTCATCAAAGGAGAGTCAATCGGTATCAAAACTACTGACGCAGAAGTTGAAAACTACCTCCGCGACCTCGTTGCTTCTTCCATGAAAGGCATTGAAGACATCATCGGTCGCCGCATCAACCAATTTGGTGTAGCACAACCCAACATCCAACGCGACCTCGCTACCAACCGCCTCTACATCGAGCTTCCAGGTGTGCAAGACGAAGAAACCGTATCGCGCAAAATTCGCTCTACAGCAAACCTCGAGTTCTACGAAACTTATATGCCAGACCAACTTCAAATGCAATGGCAAGAAGCGTCTCGTTTGAGCAAACAAAACGAAGTCTTGAGCGACGAGCTCGCTTTAGAAGCAGACACTACCTCAGATACCACAGCGGTTCAAAACGACACCGTAAAATCTGAAGCCGCCACCCAAACTACCATCGCGAATGCAGCCAAAAAAGGCCTTGCTGAGTTGGTTGTTCCTGTAGGTGGTTACGCCATGGGTTACGTAAACGCAAACGAAAAAGCAACAGTAGATGCCATCTTGCGTCGCAAAGACGTTCAAAGCGCCTTCCCACAAGACCTCAAATTCATGTGGTCAGCGAAGCCAGAAAGCGTTGACAACAAATCCAAGAAAACAGCTTACTTCCTTTACGCTTGCCGCATTCCCGATACAGGTAAAGCGCGCGTTCGCGGAGAGCACGTGAGCAACGCAAAAGTTGACTACGACCAAACAAACGGTTCTATCATCGTAAGTCTTTCCATGACAGACGAAGGTGCAAACGAGTGGGGCCGCATGACAACCGAAAACAAAGACCGCATTATTGCCATTTCAATGGATAGTGTTGTTTATAGCGCACCGCGCGTCATCAACGCCATTACCAACGGTAACACTCAAATCTCTGGTAGCTTTACTTTCCAAGAAGCAGAAGACCTCGCAGGTCTACTCAATGGCGGTGCGCTTCCGGTGCCTTGTGTCATCAAAGACTTACAAAAAGTAGGGCCAACAATTGGTGCCGAGAACTCGCAAGCAGGTCTTATCTCTTTCGGCGTTGCGTTTATCGCCGTATTGCTTTACATGATGTTCTACTACGGTAAAGCAGGTCAAGCAGCCAACATCGCACTTATCGTCAACGTTGTGTTCATCTTCGGATCACTCGCCTCTTTTGGTGCGGTCCTTACCCTTGCAGGTATTGCAGGTATCGTTCTTACAATTGGTACGGCAGTCGATGCCAACATCCTCATCTTTGAGCGCGTTCGAGAAGAACAAGCCATGGGCGCCGATACCGAAACAGCCATTAACATCGGTTTCCGCAAAGCATTGCCTTCAATCATCGATGCGAACGTAACCCACTTACTTGTTGCGATCATCCTTAAGATTTTTGGTACAGGTGAAATCGAATCTTTCGCTACAACCCTCATCATCGGTATCTTTACCTCTATGTTCTCAGCAATGGTGATTGCCGAGCTTGCTATCCATACTTGGTTGGCAAAAGGTAAAAAAGTAGAGTTCAACACCAAATACTCAAAAGGCTTATTCCAAAACTTCAACTTTGACTGGATGGGCAAAAGAAAATACTTCTACGTATTCTCTATCATCGTAACCATTGCAGGAGTCATTTCACTCAGTACACGCGGTTTGAAACAAAGCGTTGAGTTTACAGGTGGCCGTACTTTTGCGGTTAAATTTGAAAAGAAAGCAGATATCGAATCCATTCGCAAAGAACTCACTAAAGTTTTTGTAGAAAATGGCGAGCCAGCTTCTGTTGACCTCAAAACCAAATCCAACGACTTCAACGTAGAAATCGTGACGAACTACTTGCTTAACAACGACGGCGCTACCGACCAAGTCAACGCTCAACTCGAATTGGGTCTAGACGCATGCAAAGACAAAATGGGCAGCTACGAAGTCCTTGAGTCTCGTGCCATTTCTGCATCTATTTCTAGCGAGCTCTGGACATCCTCTACCATCGCCATTACCCTTGCTTTGTTGGCTATTTTTGCCTACATCTTCATTCGTTTTGGACATTGGCAGTACTCTTTAGGTGCAATCGTTGGTTTGGTTCACGATGCATTCTTTGTGATCTCTATCTTCTCCTTGCTACATGGTTACTTACCGTTTACTCTAGATGTCAACCAAGCGTTTATTGCGGCCATCCTTACGGTCATCGGTTATTCCATGAACGATACCGTCATTGTCTTTGACCGTATCCGTGAGAACCTGCGCAAAAGCAAGCCAGAAGACAACCACGGAGACATCATCAACAGCTCTTTGAACAGAACGCTTTCTAGAACATTCAATACCTCAATGATCCTCTTCGTTGTTGTCTTGATCATGTTCATCTTCGGTGGCCCTGCCATCAAAGGCTTCTTGTTCGCCTTGCTTGTTGGCGTCTTGATCGGAACATACTCTTCATTGTGTGTAGCCACGCCAATCTTATTAGACTTCTCTAAGCGTCTACGCGCCTAAGACTTCAAATAAAATTTTGTAAAAAGCCGCTCCTAGGAGCGGCTTTTTTGTTTGTTTTACGTCTAGATTGCGTTACTACATTTTTAGGCGCTTATGAAAAATCGGATTTACCTTTCTCTCATCTTTTTGGCCGTTATGGCAATTGGCATTTGGTGGACCATCATACCCAATAAAAGCGTTGCTGATCCTTACCGCCGTCTGCTCACAGATCATTCAAAAGTGACCCATCTTGATAACCGCGCGCCCCTCCCTTCTCAAATCCCGAGCTTAAAAAGCAAAGGTGAAGAAAAAGAGCAGATTCAAATCCATTCTTTGCACATCACGTCTTACCTCGAAAATGGTTTTGCGCGCACGCGTTACGACCTTGTTTTTTACAATCAGTTTGAGCGTGTGCTGGAATCCGAATTTGAATTTCCCGTGCAAGACAACCAAACGATCACTTCTTTTCAGTTGGAGGTCAATGGTGAAATGCGTCCGGCGGTTGGGGTAGAAAAACAGCAGGCGCGCATTGCCTATGAAGCAACGGTTAGAAAAGGTGTAGACCCTGGTTTGCTAGAAAAAGTATCCGGGAACTTGTTTAAAATGCGTGTTTATCCTTTATTGCCCAAAACCACTAAGCGCGTCACATTTGAAGTGAGTTCGGTTTTGCCTCAAGATGCGCATGCGGCCTATTTTAAGCTGCCATTGCGTCACGATCAGCCGGTAACATCCTTTAGCTTCAAGGCACTTACCTATCGCCAAGGGCAGGTACAAGTGCTCAAAAAGTTGAGGAGCCGCAAAGAAGTGGTGAGGGCAAATATAGAGATCAAACAAGCGCTCAATGCGGCCACAGTAGTTTCTGGGGGTCTTGTGGGTGCACATCATTACTTGCATACCAATTTGGTCTTACCGCGTAAATATGCGCGTAAAAAAGCGCCTAAATGCCTCACGGTGTGTTGGGATATCTCTGCGTCTCGGAAACAAGCCCAACTAGACAAAGAGTTGGCGCTTTTGGAGTCCTATCTCAAATGGATCAAGAACGGCAAGCTCGAACTGATTTGTTTTGCGCACCAAGTGTTGGAACGAAAGCAAATGCCAATCGTAAATGGCAAGGCAACTGCGCTGAGGCAAGTGTTGAAGCAACAACACTTCGATGGCGCCACTTCACTCTCTTGTCTTTCTTTTGGCCGCTTTCACGGCGATGAAATCTTACTTTTTAGCGACGGCTTGCATACCCTAGGGGAGCAAGTGAAAAGTAGGGGAATGGCCCCAATCTACCCTGTGGTCAGCAGTCAGCTCACCGATAAAGGACTGCTCAGGCAATTGGCAGAAGAATCAAACGGGGAAATGATAGACTTAAATAACCAAAGTGTGCCGAATGCACTGAAGTACTTGAAGCGTTCTTACCTCCAATTTTTGGGTTTCAAAGAAAAAAATGCAGCGCTTGAATATTATTGCACACCACTTTCAGCCAATAGCGAGCGCATCATGCTCAGTATAAAAGCGCCACTTGCGATCAAGCAACTTACTGCGCAATTCGGACTTTCTTCCAAAAAGGTGTTGGCTGAGCAAGCGCTGGTTTGGGATGCCAAACAACTTTCAAAAAGTGCGCCGGCGCAAGCAAAGCGCTGGGCTTTGGCCAAGCTCCAACAACTTGAAGAGCAGCCTCAGGTTTATCAAAAAGAGATTTGTGCGCTGGGGCTCAAATACAATCTCGTGAGTTCGGCTAGTTCTTTGCTGGTTCTAGACTCTCTTTCAGATTACCTCACTTACCGCATTACGCCTCCAGCATCCATGAGAAAGGCCTATTTTAAAGCCTTGTCCAAGGTGGAATACGATCAAGAAAAAGCCAACAAACAACACCTCAAGCGCATCAAAAAGGAATGGAAGGCTTACCAGAATTGGTACTGGAAAAAACCTAAAAAACAAGATCGAAAGGAAGAATCAAACTTTGCATTTGGTTCCGTTGAGGTGACGGATGACCTACAAGAGGCGCCACCACCACCACCAGCTACAGCGCAAGTCGCTCAAGTTACTCAAAATGAAAATGTGCAAGTGAGTCTTTCAACTACAGGAGCTACGTCGTACAATTGGTCGCCATCTAGCACATCAACTGTGCAGGGTTTTGATGCTTTGGCAACAACTACTGGGGGCACTTATCATACGTTGGTTGCTGCAAATGCGAACACCACAAATACTGTTGGTCAAGTGGCCGCAGGTCCAAGGATTAAAGTAGCTGGTTGGAATCCAAAGACACCATATCTCAAAAGCCTGAGGTCGGTACCTACCAAACATGCTTACGCGCGCTACCTTGAGCTGCGCGAGAAGTACGCCAGTCAACCTTCGTTCTTCATCGATGTTTGCGATTATTTTCTACAAAAGAAGCAGCCCAAAGTTGCCGTTCGCATTTTGAGTAACTTGGCTGAAATGCAGCTCAAAGATGCAGCTTTACTTCGCGTTTTTGCCCAAAAGCTGCTGCAATTGAAAGCAGAGAAGTTGGCCATTGAGGTTTTGAAGTCGGTTATCGATTTGCGTCCTGAAGAACCACAATCTTACCGAGATTACGGTTTGGCCTTGGCAGAAATAGGCAAATATAAGGAGGCCGTACAGCAACTGTATAAAGTGGTGAAAAAAGACTACGATGGTCGTTTTGAAGGCATTCACCTGATCGCGCTCAACGAAATCAATCACTTGATTGCACAGCATCCGAAGGAAATTGACACCAAAGCAATTCCTAAGGATTTCTTGGTGCAGTTGCCCATGGACATCCGAATTGTACTCAATTGGGATGCCGACAACACCGATGTCGATTTATGGGTCACGGAACCCAATGAAGAAAAATGCATGTACAATTACAAACTCACCTCCAATGGCGGGCGCATTTCCAATGACTTCACCCAAGGCTATGGACCAGAGGAATACTTGATTCGCAAAGCACCAAAAGGAACTTACCGCATTCAGGCACATTACTACGGGAACCACCGGCCATCTTTGAGTGGCAAAGCCATACTTACGGTACAGTTCTACCAAAACTATGGCACTCCTTATGAGGTCAAAAGAGAAGTAACGAGGCGCTTAGCTTCTGTCGATGAAGAGCTCGACCTCGCTACTTTTGAATTCGATTGATGTTATTCTTTGATAAACTGCAGAACAGCGCCTTTTCCTTCGTCGTAAATGCCTAAAAAGTAACTGCCTGCCGCAATTTTTGGGCTCAGTGTGATGGTTTCTTTGGCTTTGCCATCGACAGCCTTCATTGTGAAGCTCGAAATTTGCTGACCCAAACTATTGAAAAGTTTGGCGTCTAGTGTTGCGCCAATAACTCCCTCGATTTGAACTTCGAATACACCTGAATTCGGATTTGGGTAGAGTGTCATGAGTTCAAAAGATAATTCAGAAAGGCTCGAACTATTGACAGTGACTTCAATGGTGGTGACGCAGCCGTTGTTATCCTTGACATAACAAGTGTAAGTACCAATCGCCAAGCTCGCGAAGAAAGATCCTGAATAATACGTTTGCCCGTCCATAGAGTAGGTGTAAGGCGAATTACCTCCGCTGGCTGAAAGCGAAATGGTACCGTCGTTGCCGTTTGACACCGTTGTACTAGCCGTGAGGCTGATTGCCGTGGGTTCTGTGATGGTGCTTGTAAAGCCTTGTTGGCAACCATTTGCGTCAATGGCCGTGAGGGTGTAAGATCCGGCAGGTAAATTTGAAAATACAGCACTACTGGTTACAGCACCACCATTAATGGCGTACAGATAAGGGCTTGTTCCGCCGCTAACCTGGCAGTTGAGTGCGCCATCGTTTGCGCCGTTGCAGCTGATCATCGTTGGAATCATGTTGACGCTCAACGGACTTGGCTGGGTAACGATATAAGTCAGGGTGGTGAAACAGCCATTCGCATCAATCACACCAATTGTGTAGGTGCCGGCTCCTAAATTATTGAAGGTATTGCTCGCTTGGTCGGCGCCATTGTCGATAGAATAGCTGTACGGTGCGGTGCCGCCAGATGGCGTGACCACTAAATTAGCTGTTTGCGACCCTGCACAAGCGATGGTAGTCGTCTGCACAATATTTGCCGCGATAGTTGTGGTGGCAGTAATACTGAACGTACCAGACACAGCACAACCTTGATTGTCAAAAACAGTGTAGGTGTAGTTGCCAGCACCAAGATTTGTAAAGGTATTGCTGCTTTGAGGTGTGGCGTTGTCTAGTGAGTAGGTGTAGGGGCCACTGCTGCCTGTTGTTTGCAGTTGAACTGTACCATTGCTTGCATTACAACTTGGTTGTTGCGTAATGGTAGCATTGACCGCAACTGAAGTTGAACCGATGACCGTGAGCTCCAGATTGTAAGCGTCGTTGCAAGTGTTTTCGTCGTTACCCAGGCCGTTGATGTTGCTCAATTGCAGTTGGAGGGTATTTAAACCGGGTTGTAGGCCTGCTGCGGTAAAGTACACCGTATCGATGAGTTGATACCCAGTGAGGCTCGTGCTAGTGTACGACTGATTGGTTGGATTGCCAGTGCCGACTTGTCCGGAGAGGTTGAATGAATTGACTGTATTGACGCCTCTATTTTCTACCACAACCGCAATTTGTGTGCTCGCACCACAAATGCCACCTGTTTGCGTGGTAAATGCGCTGAGAATGGCTAAATCGAGGCTATCCGGGTTCATTTTGAACGCAGATACGTTGGTCACGATGTTGTTATTGGAGTTCATGACCACGCCCGTGTAATAAAAAGTAAGGCCATCGAAGTCGTCTACGCACATATGGTGGTAGTCGCCCCAGCGGGTGTTGGAGGTGCGCGCAGACATTCCCTGTTTAATGACCATTTCGGGGAGTGTCATTTGGCCGAGCGGATCGCAGGCTTTTCTCCCCGTCATTTGGATAGAGGGGTAGTCTGGGGCGGTGGTTCCAGACGTTGAGTAGGCCAACATAATGTTGCCGTATTTATCGATATTGATGGCGGGCATCCAGCGGTTGAGGGTGGTGCCGGGGGCGTAAGTACCTTCTTGATACAAACTCCAAGAACCCGTACTTCCCGTTGGGCGGCGGAGTTCTAGCCAGCGCACGCCAGCGCGGTTGTTGCCATTGACATCGGTCGCTAAGCAGAGTGCCATCGCTTGGTGGTCATTGAAAACACGCATAGGTGCTTTGTACATGACGCACTCGCGCAGCGGGTCGAGTTTAACGGTGGTGCCGGGTTGGGCAATGCAAGAAAAACTGGTGAGGCCACATAGGTCAGAATCGATTTCGGTGATCGGAACATCTTGAATTTTGGCAACGCTACCGGTGTTGTTGGTCCAGTTGATGGTCATTTCCCAAATTTCAATCCAGTCGTTGGTCGGGCTGTCTGGAGAACCATTGCTGTGTTTTTCGTCGTCTCGGTGGCGCACAAATAAGGGTTTTTGGCCAGCAGGGGCGGGAAAGTCGCCTTCGAGGTCAACAGGTGTAATGGATTGAAAACCAAAACCATTAAGGGTGTAGCCAATTGCCACGCCAATAAACGGCGAAGTGGCGCCCGTAACGAGTGCACTGAGTTTCATGGCGTACACGCGCGGAGGGCCGCCTTCGTTGGTAGAAGCGAGTAAGGCATCTGAGCTTTCAGAAATACTCCATTTGGGGTAATCCGGAAAGTTCGGGCAAGTAAACTGGTAAAAATAGTAAGCGCCCTGCGGATTGCTGGTTTGCGATACATAAACCAATAACTTCTTTTGTGCTTGTGTGGAAAATTGGGTAATGATCCAGCGCTTGGCACTTTTGTAGTATAAGATTACGGGGTCGCCCAAACCAGTGACAGTAGGGCTGCTGAGCGAAGCCATCACGAGCGTACCGCTAACGGCTGCTCCGGTCGTTTTGTTGAATATTTTGTACGAGCCTCCACTACCCGCGTTGGTTCCTTGAATGTATACTGTGGAGTCAGCTTCGCCAGAGGGGTCTGGCGGTGAAATGCCATTTCCGATGCCTTGTACTTGCCAAAGTAAGCTGGCCGAAGTTGTTTTTTGATTGTTGTTGCTGCCGTGTTGCTGCCAGACCCAATCGGGCTGATGCGCATTGCTGCTCAACTGCACGGGGAGCTCTCTTCCCTTGAAGTTGGGAATAACGATATCTTGCTTCGGGTTGGCGCTTTGTGCGGGCACCAAAGCAGCTGTGGTGGGGCTTACATAGCCGTAAAAGGTAGCTTCTTGGCCAAATGCGAGACTAGAGAGGCAGAGTAGGCCAATGAGGTAGCGTAGTTTCATAGGGTAGTTTTGAGTTTAGCACGCTGAAATTATGAATTTTTCTTTACAAAATAAGCGCTTTCCAACTAAATTTACATCCAATGAAAATACTCTTGTCACCGGCCAAGTTACAGCGCGCTTTTCCTGGAAATATCCAAGGCTCGCTACTCTTTAAAAAAGAGACGAAATTACTGATCCAAGAACTCAAGCACTGGGCATCTTCAGACTTTGCCGTTCGGATGAAACTTTCCCAAGATAAAGCCACGGAAACCTACGTTCAGTTTCAACAATGGGGTAAAAAAGGCAATCAAACCAATGCCGCTCCAGCCTTATTTGCATATATCGGTGAAGCCTTCAAGGCCTTAGATGCGGAACAATTGAGCGCGCAAGAATTGGATTATTTACAAGCAAACTTATTGATTTTATCAGGACTCCACGGGCTATTGCGTCCGTTTGACCTCATTGAACCCTATCGTTTAGAAATGGCGCAACGCGGAGCGGCTCCAAATGGGCAATCTTTGTATGCTTTTTGGCGTGTGCCTATCGAAAAATGCTTGCTCAAGCAGCTCAATAAGAATGAAATGATCCTCAATTTGGCCAGTTCAGAATACAGCGATGTCGTGCAAGACGAGCGTTTGCGCGCACGCTTTGTAACGCCTCATTTTGTCGAGCTTAAAAATGGCCAATTGAAGTCGGTGTCGGTTTTTTCCAAACAAGCCCGCGGTTCCATGGCAAGTTGGTGCGCAGCAAAATCAATTGAATCCATTGCCGATGTGAAATCCTACAGCGAAATGGGCTATGTGTTTAGCGCAGCGCATTCCGACGATTGCAATTGGTACTTTATCCGTTAAAGTCGAAATCGGGGTTTTGTTCGAGTACCTCCCAGGTGTGGTCGGCGAGTAGTTTGACACTTGCTAAATAACTGAGCGTTTCACCTGATCTGCCCCAAGACTGCGGCCCGATGAGCGAGAGCATGAGTTTTTGATCTGCTTTGCGGTAGAGGTGATACGTGTGGTTGATCAAGGGTTCAAAGCGGAGTTCTGTCTGGTAGATGTAGTCTGAAATGGACTTTCTGACTTGTATTTTTTGGGCTTGGGCCGCTAATAATTGCATTTGCTCATAAATTTGGGAGAGCTGCATATCGGTTTGCTGGTTCATGGCGCTGAGTGCGCGGCCTTTGAGTTTGCCGGTGTCTTCTGGCTTAATAACCGCACCACCTACTGTGTGGGCATACGGAAGCAAATGCGGATTTTCTGCAATTTTATCGGGGTCAATCGGATTGATAAACGCTTCTTTTGCTGCTTTTGCTTGCTTCATGTTAAACCAATTTACTTAAGGCTGCCCCGACTGCAGATCCAATCGCGACGCCCATTCCTCCCATTCGAACACCTGCGTGCACGTTTTTGTTCAGGGAGCGAATAATTGGTTTTTTTTCGGCCCCTACACACATGATTCCCGACCACTCGTAGTCGATTTCAAAAGCTTGCCCTGGCAAGATCTCTTCTTTGAGTTTATGGAGCAGTGCCGCGCGGATGCGTTCATTTTTTTCAAAGGCGGTGCTGGTTTCGGTTTGGAAGTCGAGGTGACGCCCGCCGCCCAATAAAATGCGTTGGCCGACATCCCTGAAATAATAATAGCCGCGGTCGCTGTGAAAGGTGCCTTTGATGCGGTGCGCCAAGGGTTTGGTGACCAATACTTGCGCCCGAGCAGGCCTGAGCTCATCTGGAAAATGTGCTTGGGCAAAGCCATTGGTACACAAAAAGAGGTGCTGAGCGGTGAGCTCGCCGTGCGTGGTTTCCACAATTACATCGTTTGCACTGGCCATCCATTGGATCACTTCGGTGGCAAAAAGAAATTGAATGCCGGCCGCAACGCATTGTTGGTAAAGTTGCGCAATCATTTTTCCGGTATCAATACTGCCTTCGTGGCGATTGAAGTAGGCAGCTTGGTAGCCATTGAAACCAAATTTTTGCTGAAAATGAGGGTCTTCTTGATAGACTTCATCTAAGTCAAAGCGCATTTTGAATTGCGCGTTCAACTCGGCGATGAATCCCGAATCAATTGGGGGTTCTTGTGTGCCAATTAAATCCCAAGAACCACAATTGCGGTAGTGCATGGCAGGCGCTCCAATCCGTTTTCTGAGTAGTTCGAGACCGCTGAGCCGCAGTTCAATGGTTTGCCATACCTTTTCTGCCGGGATGTGTTGGAGGTCGTCTTGGAGTTCTGAGGGGCTGCCAAAACAAGTGAAACCTGCGTTTTTGGTGCTCGCACCCGTGGGTAAATAAGCGCGCTCTAGGACGGTAATTTTTTCATTAGGAAAGCGCTCGTGTAAAGAGAGTGCCGTAGACATCCCGACGAGCCCTGCGCCCACAATGACGAAGGTATTTCCGACGAGATATTGCTCGCGTTCCCAGTAACTCAATTGATCAAAGCGCAGCATTTGTTTTACTCGTTGATTTTTAGCAAATTTGTGTTCGAAACAAATGTACCAAATTGCGTTGAATTGGTTCACTTGACTAACTGTTGTTTGCCATGATCAAATTACTCGTTTTTGCTTTCTTGCTTTTGCCCATTGGTTCATTAGCACAGCGCGATCTGCTTGTCGTCATTGAAGGCCGCGCGACTAACTTACTCGACCACAAAGATCTTTATGGGGTGAGTATCGATCTCATGCAGCAAGATGCTGTCCTGACTAAAGTCCTGAGCAACCAAAGCGGACAATTCTATGTCTCGGCAAAAATCTCGCAGGGCGTGCCCATTCAACTTCGCCTTACTAAGGGAGGTTTCCTCACCAAGTACATTTTGTTTGACCTCACCACCCTTCAAGGTCAGACCAGCAGTGCCAGCGGCTTGCAACTTTCGCGCAACCTGAGTTGCGAACTTTATGAATTAAAGCCCGACGTTGACCTCAATTTTGCTAAAAACCAAGTCACCGACAAATATGTATGGTCTGGTGGTGCGGTGGTTCAGGTGCCTTTGGTGAAATCAGATGCCGATGCAAAAGCATCAGAGGCTTACCAGTTTGCCATCGATGAAAAATCAATTGCACGCCTCCAACAACTCGCCAATCAGCAAATTGCGCTCAATCAGCCAGACAAAGCGGTTTTCTACCTAGACACCATTCTGATGATTCGCCCCAACTACGTAGCTGCGAGTCAACAAAAAAAGCAAATCACCGACCAAAAAGCAGCGGCGCTCAAACGCAGCCAAGACGAAGCGCAAGTCGCACAGTTGCTCGATGAAGCCATTACCGCTAAAAATAGCGGTGATCTTAATTTAGCCGAGACCAAACTCAAAGCCGCCGATGCCCTGATCCCCAATCAGCCCAAAGTAACAGCCGAGCGCCAACAAATTACTCAAATGCGCAACGAAACAGCTGATGCACAAGCCAAAACGCAGGCTTTTCAAAAGGCCATGCAGGCTGCAGCCGCATTGGTGACCGCCAAAAAATACGACGAAGCCGAAGCCAAATACAAAGAAGCGCAGCAAATTAAGCCCACCGAAAAAGAATCGGTCAATACGCAGTTAACACTTTTGAAAGACCTCCGATTTGACATCCAAAATGAGGCCGAACTCAAAAAAACCATGAAATTGGCCAACGACCAATACCTCCAAAAGAAATACGACCTCGCTTTAGAAACCTACAAAAAGGCCGACAAGCAAATCGCGCTGTTTCACAAACAAGCCCTTATAGATACTTATTCCAAAGACCTACAAGCGGGCATGAAGCGCGTTACTGAAGGGATCAACTCGATGTCTCAGGTCTACCAAAACCAATTGGCCAAAGCCAATGAAAACTTCAATAAAGGACCACAGTTTTACGGTACAGCCAAATCTATTCTCAATTCAGACCCCATGAAAAGCCGTCAAAATGAGCCCGGCGTCATAGAACTGAAAGAGAAAATTGCCGCCATGGAGGCCTATTACGCAGCGCGCAAAAGTGCGTATCAATTAGTGAAAGTAAAAGACAACGCTGCTGCGCTAAAAGCCTTAGAAAAACTTCAGCTTAGCGCGCAGGCCCAACAACAATACTTGAGCCAAGGCGAAGTGTCAAGAATTCAAAAAAGCGCAGATTCCCTAAGAATCATCCTCACGCCGATCAAACCTACAGCTCCTAAAGAAGATGTTGCCATCGAACCAGCGGGCATTCGACTTACTGCTCCAGGTGAGGCAGTAAGCGGCGAAAACTCAATGGCTTTTAATGACCTGCAAGTCAGCCGAGATGCCAAGCAAGAAACACCGTATCGCACACAGCAGCAAATCCGCACCGAGGTAGAGTACCAAAATTACTTCTCGCAACAAAACGCTCAAGTGGGTTCTTTTGAAACCACCGCCCAGCTCGAAATGACGCGTGCTCAGCGCGAACTCAATGCCAAGCAAAACAGCACAACGCAAAACACTCTGCAGGCCAATCAAGCGCAGGCCAATCAAGCGCATGAAGTTGCTGTCACTTCTCGGGATGCTGCCACAGCAGTTCGTCAGCAAGAAAACAGTACCAATCTCACCGTTTGGAAAGATGCCAAAGACCAACAATCTCAGACTGAAAAACAAGCTGCAGAAGTTCGTCAGCAAAGCGAACTAGACCGTCTGAACGTGATCCAAAATCAAAAAGACCTCCAACTCAAGCAACAAGCAGCTACCGATGAAAAGGTAAAGACAGAACTCGATCAACGCAGTCAAAATGTAGCTTATACCAAACAAGTACAGCAAGACAACGCCACAAACGGTGGCTTAGCCCAATACGAACAAATTCAAAAGACAGCATCGTCTACCTTACAGCTCAAAACTACGCCCAACTACCTGCGCGATGAAAATGGCGTGCTCTTTGCCGCCAATACATTTACCGAAAAGACCTACCAATTGAAAAACAAAGAAGGCTATGTCACCAAAGTCATCATCCGTAGAGTAGTGGTAGACCCCAACGGACACGGCGTTGTTTTCGAACAAACCACTGACGAAAACGGTAAAACTTATTTCACAAGAGACGGGCAAGTGAGTACGGAGTATATTTGGTTCAATGAATCAACCGGCGCCAACGTTTTGATCAAATAAGTTTATGCAAGTACATTTTATTGCCATCGGTGGCAGCGCAATGCACAATCTCGCCATTGCCCTATCTAGAAAAGGATTCGAGGTGAGTGGTTCCGACGACGAAATCTTTGAGCCTTCCCGCACCAGATTACAAAAACAAGGCATTCTACCCGCGCAACTCGGCTGGGATGCCGCGCGCATTCACGAAGGGCTTTCGGCTGTTATTTTAGGCATGCACGCCAGAGCAGATAACCCCGAGTTATTGGCCGCAAAAGCGCTCGGACTACCTATTTATAGCTATCCAGAATACCTCTATGAGCAAAGCAAGGAGCAGATCAGGGTCGTAATTGGCGGCAGCCACGGCAAAACCACCATTACCTCTATGTTGCTGCATGCGGTGGCCAAATTGCATATCGATGTCGATTATATGGTTGGTGCGCAACTCGATGGTTATGATTGCATGGTGAAGCTCACCAAAGAAGCCAAGTTCATCATTTTAGAGGGTGACGAATACCTGAGCTCACCCATAGATCGCCGCCCCAAGTTTCACCTCTACAAGCCGCATATTGCCTTGCTTTCGGGTATCGCCTGGGACCACATCAACGTCTTTCCGACTTTTGAAAACTACGTCTCCCAATTTGAAACATTTGTATCCCTCATTGAGCCAAATGGCGCTTTGGTCTACAATACTGAAGATGCCGAAATCCGAAAACTAGCAACGGCAGCAACTGATCTTCAATTGGTTCCTTATACAACACCAGATTTTCAGCCAACAGAAAACGGTACTTTACTGACTTATCAAGGTCAGCAATATCCCTTGCAAGTATTTGGCGCACACAACTTACAAAATTTAATGGGGGCCATGTATGTGGCAGGGCAAATGGGTATTGCAGCAGCCGATTTCTTGCAGGCTATGGCTGATTTTACCGGTGCCGGTAAGCGCTTGCAAAAGGTGGTTTCGCAAGGAAGTTTTGTACTCTACAAAGATTTTGCACACTCACCCTCAAAACTCAAAGCCACCACTTCGGCTGTCAAGCAACAATACCCCGACCGAGAAGTAATTGCCTGTATGGAACTCCACACCTTTAGTTCCTTGCAAAAGGCATTTTTACCGCAGTACGATGGCGCAATGGCTGCCGCAGATCATGCGCTCGTTTACTTTAGTCCGGAGGTTGTTGCACACAAAAAATTGCCGGCGCTCGATCCAGCAGAAGTAAAAGCAGGTTTTGGCGGAACGGTTCAGATTTGTACAGAAACACAAGCGGTACTTGATTTCATTACCCAGCAAGATTGGCACAATAAAGTGCTACTAATGATGTCTAGCGGTAATTTTGATGGGATAGACTACGATGCGCTCGGTGCGCAGTTGTGTGCTAGTCTCTAAAGACCACCCTGCGGTAAATGACCGCAATGAGCAAGCTGTTTAGCGTACTATATACCAAAAGTGCCAGTAAGCTCACGCTCAAGGTAAATTGCGGGTCGTACATCATAGCGGTGTTTTTGCGCGCCATTTCTACTATTTCGCCGTCGCTTTTGTTTTCTAAGGCACTATTTGCTTTGCGAATGGCAGCGATTTCTTCGGGGCTGTCCATGCGCTTTTCATAAGCGGCTCTTTTCTTTTCGTTGAACTCTGGGTAGATATCTTGGTAATAAAAGAACAAGAAAAAACTGACAACAAGCGTATAGGGTAGGCCCACGCTCAGCCCCGCTTTGATATCTGTTAAAATGTTGCTTTCTGGACTGCCAAATCTTTTTTTGCGATACATGAAAAAAGCAATGGCGGCAGTCAGTAAGGCCATGTTCAGTAAAACGAAGGGCTGAATTTGATCGAGCTGGAAATCGAGTAGAAAGGCCAACATTTTGAATGCAATCCAAAAACTGCCAAAAACCAAACCATAAAGCCAACCTTTTTTCATTAGCTATTCATTGAGACCAAAAATTCCTCGTTCGAGAGGGTGTTTTCCATGTGAGATTTCATGAATTCCATCGCTTCAACAGGGTTCATGTCGGCAATAAATTTGCGCAAGAGCCATACGCGTTGCAATACATCTTTGCCCACGAGTAGGTCTTCGCGACGCGTACCAGATGCAGTGATGTCAATTGCCGGATAAATGCGGCGATTCGATATTTTTCTGTCGAGTTGGAGCTCCATGTTGCCCGTTCCTTTGAATTCCTCAAAGATGACTTCATCCATTTTGGAGCCGGTTTCGGTGAGTGCTGTAGCCAAAATGGAAAGGGATCCGCCGTTTTCGATTTTGCGAGCAGAACCAAAGAATCGTTTTGGTTTGTGGAGTGCATTGGCGTCTACACCGCCAGAAAGGACTTTGCCGGATGCTGGCGAAACGGTGTTGTAGGCACGCGCCAAACGCGTAATGGAGTCGAGTAAGATACAGACGTCGTGTCCGCATTCTACCATGCGTTTCGCTTTTTCAAGTACCATGTTGGCAACTTTCACGTGGCGGTCTGCTGGTTCGTCAAAGGTGGACGCAATGACTTCTGCCTTCACAGAACGGGCCATGTCTGTTACCTCCTCAGGACGTTCGTCGATGAGCAAAACGATGAGGTAGGTTTCGGGGTGGTTGGCGGCAATAGCGTTGGCCACATCTTTGAGGAGCATGGTTTTACCCGTTTTAGGCTGAGCGACGATCATGCCGCGCTGGCCCTTTCCGATGGGGGCAAAGAGATCCATGACGCGCGTCGAAAGTGTTTCTTGGGCGTGTCCGGTCAATTTGAATTTTTCCGAAGGGAATAAAGGTGTGAGGTATTGAAACGGCACGCGGTCACGGATGTAAGACGGGTCGCGACCGTTGATGGATTCTACTTTAACAAGCGGGAAGAATTTTTCACCTTCTCTTGGCGGGCGAATGGTGCCCTTGACGGTATCGCCTGTTTTGAGACCAAAAAGTTTGATTTGGTTTTGAGAAACGTAGATATCGTCTGGAGAAGGCAGGTAGTTGTAGTCTGAAGAACGCAAGAAACCATAGCCATCTTGGATCACTTCTAAAACGCCTTCGGCAGAAACAATACCAACGAGGTCGAAATGCTCTTCTCTGAGTACCTCTTCGGTCACATCAGCTGCAGGCACATGTTTGTGTTGCGGTCTGTTTTGATCTTGCTGATTGCCTTGATCTTGATTGGTACGCGCCTGATCTTGATTGGAGCGCTGCTGATTGTGCTGTGGTCGCGGTTGGTCTTGAGTTGAACGCGGTTGATCTTGATTTGGTCTTGGTTGGCGCTCGCGGTTTTCAAAGCGCTGTTGCTGCTGTTGCGGTTGGCGCTGACGCGGCTCAGGAGCGCTTTTTTGTTCCGTTTCTTTTGCTTCAATTGGTGTGGCTTCAGTGGCTGTCGCTTCTAAAGGGATATTTAATTGAGCATCTGGGTTTTTAGGCTTGCGTCCGCGCTTGCGGGCAGGGCTTGGGGTATCGTCGCCAGAAGGAGCTGTAGCTTCGGCTGCAACGGTTTTACCGCTAATTGCGGTGATGAGTTCGTTTTTCTTGAGACTGCCGGCGTCAATGCCAAGGCTTTGTGCAATAACACGTAAGTCCGAGATTTTTTTACTCTCTAAGGTCTTTAAATCCATCAATGGTAAGTTATAAGCTGAATTTGGAGCTGGCCCTGAAATGGGCGATTGGAAATTCGATGCAAGTTTAAGTAAAAAAATGCGAAATCAAACGCTTCTTTTGAAAAACTATGTCTTGCGTTTTTGTTTTTTAGCTGCTGGAAAGAGAATGTTGTTGAGAATCAGACGATAACCTGGTGAATTAGGGTGCAGATTGAGGTCGGTTGGCGGATCGCCGACGAGGTGTTGGTAATCTTCGGGGTCGTGGCCACCATAGAAAGTCCAGGTGCCTTGTCCGTAAGAGCCATGCACGTATTTTGCGGTATTGGCCGCTTTGTTTTCACCCAAAACGAGGACATTCGGCTTGATGAACTCTTTGTGGAAGTCGGTAGTTTGCCCCATGAAACCATTGATGACATCTACATGGCATTGCGTGAGCATAGTGGGTACGACATCCCATTTGGCTGAAAAGTCAAAGAGCGTAAATTGGTCTGATTTTTCGGTGATTTGGCGCTGGGTGCGCAAGTCGGTGCCATCGATGTCGCTGTATTCATAGACCATAGGGTCTTTGATGATGTGGAAATCTTGAAACGCAAAGGTCTGGTTGAAGTCCAGCTTTTCTTGGGCGCGCGGATCTGATGGTGTGCCATCAAAAATCGCTTCTTGGATGTCTACGCCTTGAGCTGCCAGGGCAATGTCAAAAGAATCGGTTCCCGAACACATCGTAAACAAGAAGCCGCCTCCAATTACAAAATTGCGGATATTAAGGGCAACAGCTCTTTTCAATGCGGCCGTAGAGGCAAAACCGAGTTTGGCGGCGGCGGCTTCCGAGCGCTGCACCTCTTGCTGGTACCAACTTTGCATGCGAGCAGAGCTGTAGAACTTGCCGTATTGCCCAGTGAAATCTTCGTGGTGCAGGTGCAGCCAATCGTATTTGGGCAAGATGCCATTGACAATGGCGGAGTCGTAGATTTTGTCGTATTTTATCTCTGCGTAAGTCAAGACGAGCGTAACGGCGTCGTCCCAGGGGAGTTTGTTGGGCGGCGTGTATACTGCAATTTTTGGGGCTTTTTCCAATTGCACCACTTCCATATTGACCTCAGGGTCGGCAATGTCGCTCTTGATTTTGTTGACCTGACCATCGGCCAAAACTTGATAGCTGATGTTGCGCAAGAGCAATTCTTCTTCAATGCGTTGCAGGTGCGGAATCAAAAAGCTGCCGCCGCGGTAATTGAGCAGCCATTCGATGGTGATTTGGTTCTCGAGTGTCCAGTAGGCCAAGCCATAGGCCTTTAGGTGATCGCGCTGTGCGTCGTCCATGGGCACGAGAATTTGCGTGCTCCAACTCTGGAAACTGAACAGGAGACTAAAAAAGATGAGGAGCAGTTTAGAAGGGATCTTCGTCATTGTTTTCTTTGCTGAAAATATCTTCATTGCTATCGTCCATTTTACTTTTAATGGTGTAGGTGTTGAATTCTTGGTTGAATTGATTGAGGCCCGTGTTGGTGGTGCCAGAAAGGTCTAGGGCTTCTACTTCATCGATGTTTTCAAAACGCGCAAATTCTGGAACAAAGCGCAACCTGACATTTTTGAGCGCACCGTTACGGTGTTTGGCGATGATGATCTCGCCGATGCCGAGTGTAGAATTACCGTCGGCATCTTGGGTGAGGTCGTAGTATTCTGGGCGATAGATGAACGACACGATATCGGCATCTTGCTCAATGGCTCCTGATTCACGCAAGTCGGAGAGCATCGGGCGTTTGTCTCCGCCGCGCGTCTCTACCGAACGGCTCAACTGAGAGAGCGCAATGATCGGGACATTGAGTTCTTTGGCGATTTCTTTGATCGAGCGCGAAATAGTTGAGATTTCTTGCTCGCGGTTACCGCCACTTTTGGAGTCTTTGGCGCTCATCAGCTGCAAGTAGTCGATGATGATCAGCTCGATATTGTGCTGCGCCTTGAGCCTGCGGCATTTTGCCCTGAAGTCAAAAATATTGATCCCCGGGGTGTCGTCGATAAAGATAGGTGCTTCGGCCAACTTACCGATGCGGGAGTGTAGTTGTTGAAATTCGTGCTCTTTGAGGTCTCCTTTTCTGAGTTTTTCGGCAGAAATGCGCGATTCAGAGGCAATCAGACGCTTGACCAACTGCACCGAAGACATCTCGAGCGAGAAAACTGCTACGCCTTTGCCGTAATCTACGGCGGTGTTGCGTGCCATTGAAAGGACAAAAGCCGTTTTACCCATACCTGGGCGGGCGGCGAGTACGATCATGTCGGAGCGTTGCCAACCAGAAGTGACTTTGTCGAGGTCGTGAAAACCAGTAGGAATTCCCGAAACGCCGTCGGTGTTTTTGGAGGCGAGTTCGATTTCGTGGATGGCTTCTTGTACGATATAGGACATCGAGCCCACTTGCTTAGACATATTGTTTTCGGCAATGCTGAAGAGGTCAGACTCGGCGTCGTTGAGTAAATCAAAGACATCGCGGGTGTCGTCGTAGGCGTCGCGGATGATTTTTGAACTCACATTGATGAGCTCTCTTTTGATAAATTTTTCTGCCAAGATACGCGCGTGGTGCTGAACGTGAGCCGCACTCGCTACGCGGGTGGTCAGGGAGCTTATATAGCTTGCACCGCCTGCAAGTTCGAGTTCGCCACTTTTTTGAAGGTGCGAAGTAACCGTTACCAAGTCGATGGGGTTGGTGGCGGCGAAAAGTGCGCGGATGGATTTGAAAATATATTGGTGACGCACATCGTAGAAAGTCTTTTCAGAAAGAATATCGATGGTGTCGTTGATGGCTCTGCTTTCTAGCATCATGGCGCCAAGCACAACTTGTTCAATGTCAATTGCTTGAGGTGGTATTCTACCCAATTCAGCAAAAGGCTGGGCTTGGGTTTTGATGCGTGCAATAGGTTTGCGATTGTTGTCAGGTGCGTCCATTGAACAAATATAGCTAAAGGCTACCTCAAAGCGAAAAGCTTCGCTCTCTTAGTTATGAAAAAGTTGTAAAGGATGGTTATCAACAATTGTTGAAATCAACAAAGTTCTTTGAGGGCCTTGGCGGTGCCAATTTGCTGGGTAATGAAATCCTTTTCGCGCTTTGGCGAACGCGCAGGGGAGTACTCCCGACCGTAAAAGATGATTTGTAAATGTAGTTTGTTCCAAGAGGCTTCCGGAAACAATTTTTTGGCATCGCGCTCTGTTTGCTCCACGTTTTTTCCGCTCGTAAGGCCCCAGCGCGTGAGCAAACGATGGATGTGCGTATCGACAGGAAAGGCGGCAAAGCCAAAAGCCTGAGACATCACAACCGACGCCGTTTTGTGTCCGACGCCTGGCAATTCTTCTAGCGCAGCAAAGCTTTGCGGAACTTCACCGTTATATTTTTCAACCAATATTTGAGATAACTGCGAAATAGCAGCTGCTTTTTTGGGAGAAAGCCCACAAGGCCTAATAATTTGTTGGATCTTTTCGACGGGTTGCGCAGCCATTTCAAACGGATTGTCGGCCAGTGCAAACAAACTTGGTGTAACCGTATTGACCCGCGCATCAGTGCATTGCGCAGAGAGCAAAACTGCCACCAGAAGTGTGTAGGGGTCTTTGTGATCGAGCGGGATGGGCGTCTCTGGATAAAGCGCTTCTAGTGTCTCGATGATGTATTTTGATTTTTCTTTTTTTGTGCTCATAATTGCCCGAAACTTAGCAAGTGAATAAAACGGTTTTCGCTGACTAAAAACCACAGCATGAAACCTAATATGGCATATCTCGATACAAAAGAACCCGCTACAAAAATGATGTCTGCGCTTGCCAAATACCAAGAAAGTACCGGGATTAAAAAGAGTAAGCTGACCCAGATTTGCGCCCAATAAAAGCTAAAATGAATGGGCACGCTGAGTTCGTAAAGCCCGTCGTGAAAGTTCAGTGCCTTGACTTGATGCAACCACGGGGTTTCTATGCTGCGTAAATTTTGAGTTTTGGGCAGGTTTTGGCTCAGGTAGTCGGCTACCCAAAAAGCGCGTTCATCGGTGCTTTTGAACAACTGTACCAGGTGGCCATCTACGCTGCTGTAAGCATGCAGCCCGTAGGCTGAAACGCGAATCGGTACTTGCTTTTTGGGCAAGAAAAAATCAATCCAAAGTACCAAAAATAATAAAGCGCCTGCAACAGCTACGGCGCGGTGCCAGCGGCCGATTTTACCGCTCTTCAATTGTTGCAGATAAGCGATTTTGTAATTTTCTTCTTGTTGTTTTTGTTGCCTTAATTTTTCTCGGGCCGCCGCGCGTTGTTTCTTGTAGGCTTCGAGGTCTTGGTCGTATTGCGCTTGTTGGGCGCGGTATTGTTGCTCTACGGCATCGGGTTTTGAAGCCGTTTGGCCGCTGTTGAGTTGTTCATAAGCTGCCTGAATTTCAATGAATTTGGCGGCAGCGGAGGCGGATGGATTGCGGTCGGGGTGGTATTTTTTGGCCAAGCGGCGATATGCGCTCCTGATTTCTTCTGAAGTGGCACCAACTTTTAATCCGAGTATTTTATATGGATCTCCAGTCTGCATTGGCAAGTGATTTGAGTACTTCTTGGCGCTTTATTTTTTGAGTTGCGGTGCGTTCAAATGTAGATACTAGCGCATATTTTTTAGGAATTTCTGCGGTTTTTAATCCTAATTGTTGAAAGTCTGGAAATACAGGTGCTTGCTGTCCTTCAATCGCAATAGCGACTATTTGGCCCCATTTGTCATCGGGTAGCGAAGTGATGAAAAAAGGCGCAGCGATGTGCATTTCGAGTTGTCGTTCTAATATTTCTGGGATGATCTTGAAACCGCCCGAATTAATGGCGTTGTCTGCACGTCCCAGCCATGTAAAAGCGCTGGCGCTTTGCAACGCGACCAAATCTTTGGTGACTATTGTTTGCTCTTGAAGCTGTGGATAATGGATCACTAAACAGCCGTTTTCGCTCGAAAAATGGATACCAGGCAGCGCGTGAAAAAACGGTTCTTCTACGGGGCTTACTTTGCGCAAGGCCACATGAGAAAGTGTTTCGGTCATGCCGTAACTATGCCAAACTTCTAGCTGGGCTCGCTGGCAAGCCGCAACGAGATCGCTGCTCATTTGGCCGCCACCCACTAAAATTTGTGCAATTCCTTTGAGTTGATGAAGGTCGTGCTGCAGGCTTTGTTGTAGTTGGGTGGGCACCATGGCTACAAAGTCTATTTTTTGACGCAGGTTTTGCAGTGGTCTGGCACTTGGTAGCTGCAGTTGTACTTCAAAATTACCGACGATAGAACGGGCCAATAGCATGAGCCCACCCACACTAGAAAGTGGAAGACAAAGTAGCGCCTGCGTTTTTTCATTGAGCCCGAGCGCTTCAATGCTCGCTTGGGCGGAGTAACTTAATTGTGCTTTGTTGAAGTGTTGAAGTTGTGGCTGGCCGGTGGTGCCAGAACTTTTGATTTGAAAAGGCGCATTGGTGTTCCAGCTTTCCAGAAAGCGCGCGGCAGCTGCTTGTAGTTCTGCGTCTGAGTCAATGAAAAACCACTTGGCTTGCATCAGTAGTCAATGTCGAGATTGAAGCGGTTTTTGAGCGTATGAAGATTGGGGTTTTTACGCGCCAACGCCGCAAATTTGTCTTTGCCCGTCAGGAATTTAACCTCTTCTTCGTCTGGCGCAGCTTGCACCAAAACGATGTCTAAATAGAAGTTGTTGAGTTGCTTGCGCATGAACTCTTTGAAGGTGAGCAAGTGTGTTTGGATGTAGTTCTGCTGCACGAGGTTGTCTACGGTGAGCTCGAGGATTTCGTCGCCTTTTAAAACAGGGTCGCGCTTGATCAGTGCATTGTAGAAGGTTTCCATTCCGTCTTCCTTGACCTGAAACGCAAATTGTTTCCAATACATTTTGACGTGATCGAGGTGGAAGCCTTCGCGTGGGAGGTCTTCTTGGCGCACCTGTTGATTGCTGGCTTTGTCTTTTTCGAGGGTCTCGCGGATGGAGATGATGTTGGCCTTGACGTTGCCCTGTGGTTGGCTAAGTTGGGCGGCTGGTTCTTTGACAGGTAATGCAGGTGCTGCGCTCGGAGCAGCGGCTTCTTGGGTAGCTACAGGTTTGTTGGTGTTGGTTTTGCGCAGGGTTTGTTTGGGCGACGGCAGGATGTCGATGCGCTCAGTTAGGCCTTTTTTTTTTCTTGCTCTTGCTTGAGTGAGCAGAGCTGCATGAGGGCAACCTCGATGAGCAGGCGTTGGTTTTTGGAGGCTTTGTACTCGACGTCTGTTTTGGAGAGTACTTGGAGGCCGCGCAATAAACGCTGGGCTTCAATTTCGCTGGCTTGCTGCGTAAAGCGCTGCTTGACGGTGTCGGGCGCCTCTAATAAACTCGCGGTTCTGGGGTCTTTGCAGACCAAGATATTGCGGAGGTGTTCGGCCAGGCCGATGACGAACTGATGGCCGTCAAAGCCTTTTTCGTAGATGTCGTTGAGGATGAGTAGGGCAGATGGGATGTCTTCCTTTTCGGTTGCCTCAATGACTTTGAAATAATATTCGTAGTCGAGTATATGTAGGTTCTCGAGGACGTCTTTGTAGGTGAGTGTATTGCCAGCAAAGGTGACCAATTGATCAAAGATAGAGAGTGCGTCGCGCAAGGCTCCGTCTGCTTTCAAAGCGATTTGGTGCAGTGCTTCTGGGTCGGCGGAAACGCCTTCTTTGGTGGCAATGGTGCTGAGGTGATCGGCGATGTCTTTAACGCGGATTCTTTGGAAGTCGAAAATCTGACACCTAGAAAGAATAGTCGGGATGATTTTATGCTTTTCGGTGGTCGCTAAAATAAAGATGGCGTGCTTTGGCGGCTCTTCTAAAGTCTTGAGAAAGGCGTTGAAGGCGTTGGCCGAGAGCATGTGGACCTCATCGATGATGTAGACCTTGTGGCTGCCAAGTTGCGGAGCAATGCGCACTTGATCGATGAGGTTGCGGATGTCGTCAACGGAGTTGTTGGAAGCGGCATCTAGCTCATAGATATTGAGTGAGTTTCCGGTGTGAAAGGAAAGGCAGGAGTCGCATTGGTCGCAGGCTTCAATTGCCGATGTAGGATTGAAACAGTTGATGGTTTTGGCTAAAATACGCGCCGTGGTTGTTTTGCCGACACCTCTTGAACCGCAGAATAAAAAAGCCTGCGCAAGGTGTTGGTTTTGGATCGCATTTTTGAGTGTGTTGGTAATAGATTGTTGCCCCACAACCGTATCAAAGGTTTGCGGGCGGTATTTGCGAGCCGATACAACAAATTCACTCATGTTTCAAAGATACCGCTTATTTTTAAAAATACACCGCTAAGATATCAACAGAAAGTCTAATTTTTGATGAGTGGAAATGTATATTGTTCAACCTTCAAAAAATAAGTTCCTACTCCATATTGAGAAAGGTCCAAATCATTTAGAAGTGTACCTTTTCTCAGGATATGACCTTCCATCGTATGCAGAATAAAAGGTAAACCCACTAAATCTAGAGGAATATTGAACATTCCATTGCTCGGATTCGGGAAAATAGGTGCTAGCGTCGGGATGGGATTGGTGCTGCTCGAATTGCTCAACTGGTCAAAATGATTCAAAAAGATTTTCAAGCTTCCTTGGCGCACATCGCCCCAAATGGTATAAAGCTGGTTGTTGCTGAATTGCACATTTAAAAAGTCATTGCCGTTCTCAAGCAAAATAGAGTCATGCGCGACCAACGGACTGATCAAAAACTCAGTGCCCCACGTCTGGTTGCTCTGGATGCGACAGAAAATCTGACTCGGGCTTTGGTAGGTTCCGGGTACGCCATTGCGGCGGTCTCGCCAACAAACAGCTAAGTCTCCATCGGTGTCGTAATCGGACCAAATGAGATCTTGGATCACGCCGTTGCCCTGAATGTCTTGATTGACTCGCATTGGCGCAGACCACGCACCCCCATTTTTTTCAATACAAATGATATCAGGATCTCCATAAACCTCACTTATAAAAGCGTAATTAGCGCGATTGGAATTGCTAGGGTCTAAGGAAAGATGAGGCCCACTTTTGAGTGTGTCGTTTTGGGTGCCAAATCCGAGGCCTTGAAAGGCAATTTGGTAATTGTAAAAAGAGGCGGCTACCGTTTTGCTGACTTCCACAACGCGCGGTAAAATACTTTGCGTGGTCTCATAACTCGGATAAATTGCCATGAAAAGGCCATCATTGGCAAAGGCCGGTGAGGGCATTGGTTGGGAGATGGCGTTGCCAGCTAAATAAGGTGCGCTGTCGAGTTCTTGTAAACTAAAACTAGCACCTTGATCGGATGAAATGGCCATGTAAGGATGAAAGGGCGCTTGAACGGTTCCGGGTTGGTTGGCGTTGGTGCTGGTGATCACAACACTTCCCGTGAGCGGATCGACCGCAATCCAAGGGCGGTCTATGCAAAGTTTGTTGGGGCAAGAAGCGATGGATCTGGCTACAACCGCTGGCCCCCAACTCAAGCCGCCGTCTATCGATTTTCGGCAAATTACGGCACCGTTTGTAAAACTGACGTTATCGTAATCGATGTAAGCCATGTAGAGATTGCCATTGAGGTCAAAACCCAAAGATACGTCGGCGCTGCTGTTGCCCGCTTGCTGGTGTGCTTGCCATGCGGGGGCTGTCCAGGTGCTGCCGCCATCGGTCGAAACTACACTCTTGATCACAACTTTTTGATTGAGCTGAAAGCCCATCCAGGCCGCCACTAAATGGTTGCTGTTTTGCGGGTCGACAGCCAAATAAGGTTCGCCTTCAAAAATTTGTCCACTCGAAACAAGTAGGTTTTGGGCCTGAACACTACCGAAAAGAAAGGCGCTCAAAAAAAGAAATAGAAACTGTTGCATAAGCACAAAATTATAAATTAAAGCGGCAAAAAAAAGCCACTCGAAAGTGGCTTGATTTGAAAGTTAAAAGTGACTTAGAAGTCTTCGCCAATCGCGAGCTTCGGATTCACGCTGATGTTTTTCACCACACCAGTTAAGGTCATTTTACCAACACTCATGCTAAAAGCGTGGGCAAATTGAAAGCCATCAACTACTTTGTAGTCTGAGAAGTTGGTCGTGGTTTCTACAATTTCTTCGTCCATTTTGCGGATGTTCGTCGAACGCAGCTTCATGAACGTTTGCTTCGAGTAGTAGTCGTAGTTTTCAGCGAGGCCGTCATTGGTATAAAGCACGTAGCATTCTTGACCATCGATGAGCTCGATGCCTTTGATGGCGTAGTCCATGCCTTTGGCTTTGTAATTGAGTTCTGGAATAAAACCGCTCGCTTTTTGTTTGGCGGCGATTTCTGCTGCAGTGAGGTCTTCGCGGCCGCCTTGCATGCTGAATGTATAACCTGAGTTACCGTCAAAATATGATTTTTGTAAAACCATACCCGGCATTTCCATCTTGCTGGCTTCGTTGCCGCCATTCCAAAAGTAGTCTGTTGAGGTGAGCACAAACGGAATTTGAGCAGAGCTCATTTCTGATTCTCTCGAATACGATTTGACTGTTTTTAATTTTTTCAAAAGCGCTTTTTGAGAGGTAGTGCCGGTAAGTGCCATTGCATACGCTTCGATCAGTTGATCTGCAGTGATGTCAGCGCTTTTTGTTTCCTTGATTGGCGCACCAAAAGCATCTAGTTTCTCGATTTTTCCGTCGGTATCAAAAACCAAAAGCTTGGGTAGGATTTCTTCATTACCCACCACAATGATGTGGCAATTTTTAGCCGTAAAATATTGTTGGGCCACACGCAAGACATCTTCTTTGGTGATGGCTTCAAGTTGTTGGAGGTAGTTTTGATAGTAATCTGGTGCTAATTTCTGCTTGATGGTATTCAATGCAAAACGCGCAACAGTTTGTGGACGCTCCAATGAACGCGCAAAACCACCAGCCATGTTGTTTTTGGTGAGGCTGAGTTCTTCGTCGGTAACCTGCGCATTAATGATGCCTGCAAACTCTTTGAGAATTTCCGTGATGGCAGAATCCGTAACGGCGTTTTTGAAATTACCACCCGCAGACATCCATGAGCCGTTTTCGGTGATATTCAAAGAAGAATAACAGCCATACGTAAAGGCTTTGTCTTCTCTGAGGTTTTGCATGAGGCGCGTTCCAAAGCCACCGCCACCCAAAATGCCGTTCAAGACATTCATTGCCAGTTGGTCTTTGTGGCCAGCGCGCATATCGATGGGGAAGGTTACGTAAACGACAGATTGTACAGCCCCTGGTTTTTTGACAAAAATGACGCGGTTTCCTTTGTCAAATTGCCCTTTGCCGAGTTCACTTTGATACGCTGGCGCACCTTGCCAAGTTGAAAAATAACGCGTTACCAACGCTTCGGTTTGCGCTCTTGTGATGTCGCCAACAACAACCAAGTAACTGCCTTGCGGTGTAAAAGTTGTTTTGTAATAACGAAGGAGGTCTTCTCGAGTGATATTTTGCAGCGAGGCTTCTGTCATGATTTCACCCAGCGGATGCCCAGGGAAATTGACAGCTCTGGTGGCGTTGCTTGCCATTTCGCCCGCATCAGCTTTTGTAGATTGTAGGCCAGATAAATTTTGTTTGCGGATGCGCTCTACTTCACTTTCCGGAAAGCTCGCGTTGTACAAGACGTCGGTCATGAGCTCGAGGCCTTTGTCGAGGTGCTTGGTGAGGCAGCTCAAATACATGCTAGAAGCGCTTGCCGAAAGGTTGGCACCGATGAAATCGATTTCGCGGTCTAGTTGGTCTTTGGAACGGGTGCTTGTACCAGACATGAGTAAAGAACCGGCCAAATCTGAGAGGCCAGCTTTTTCGCCTTCCAAGCGCGGGGTAGCACCCAAGCTCATTTCAATAGAAACCTTAGGGATTTTGTGGTTTTCAGACAAAATAACCGTGACGCCATTCGAGGTCGTGAAAACCTGTGAAGCTGGAATGTTGATTTTTTGAGCCGCAGCCGCAGCTGGTCTTTGGGATCGATCTAACTGTGCAAAAACACTGTTGGTCAGGATCAATATCAGGAGGAGATATAGACTTTTCATGAGGCTTATTTTTCTTTAGGTAAGTAATAAAGGATCACGCGCGCATCTTGGGTAAGGTAGGTGTTGGCTACTCTTAAGATGTCTTCTCTAGTGACTTTTAAGTAGTTAGAAAGTAGTGTGTTGACACGATTGGCGTCTCCGAAGTACACATGATTGTCTGCCAAGTTTTCGGCAATACCTGCAATACTTGAATTGCTAGAGGCAATATCGTTTTCAAATTTATTGCGCACTTTCTGAAATTCTTCTTCGCTAATGAGCTCGCTTTTGATGGTTGCAATTTGCGCGTCGAGTGCGTTCAAAAGGGTGTCTAAGGAAACTTCTTGCGGTGCAATTGCGGCCATGATACCAATGCCGGCGTCTTCAAGACCGTAGTTGAATGAGAAAGCATATTGCGCCAACTGACGTTTCTCGACAATTTCTTTATTGATGCGCGAAGAGCTACCGCTCGACAACACTTCGTTCAAGAATTCAAGTGCGTAGGTATCAGGATGCAATTGCGCTGGCATTTTGTAACCAATGAAAAGACCCGGCAACTGGATGTTGTCGTAGATGGTGTCTTTGATGAGGCCAGAAATCGCTTGCTTGTCTTTGGCAGGTCTTTCGATCTGACAAGGCTGATTGAGGTAGGTGCTCAGGATTTTTTTGGCAGCAGGTGAATTTGAAGCCATGAAATTCTTTTGGTCAAACTCGCTTTTGGAGATGTTGTATCTCGCTTGAAAAGCGTCGTCGCTCAGGTTGATGAAATCGCGGTAGAGGTTGATGGCTTGGCCTTTCGGGATAGAACCGAAATATTGCGCAATCCATTTTTTGGTTTGTTCGATGTTGATATCGCCGGCAATAGAAAGCGTTGCGTTGGATGGTACGTAGAACGTTTTATAGAAATTGACGTAGTCTTCTTCTTGCGCTGCATCGAGGTGTTCCATGCTGCCAATTGGCGCCCAATTGTACGGATGCGTTTCAAAAACGCGCTTGAAAATCTCTGTGAAGAAAGACCCGTATGGTTGGTTGTCTACGCGCTGTCTTTTTTCTTCTTTGACCACGCTGCGTTGTGTTTCGATGCCTTTGATGTCTACTTTGGCATGGAGCATGCGCTCGCTTT
Organism: Crocinitomicaceae bacterium; assembly: GCA_030730025.1. Taxonomy (GTDB): domain Bacteria; phylum Bacteroidota; class Bacteroidia; order Flavobacteriales_D; family Crocinitomicaceae; genus UBA952. The sequence continues at coordinate 32,847 of JANQWC010000013.1, read as the reverse complement.
CGAGCCAGAGCCCTAACTCGAGTTGGTTAGAAGGCAATACTTCGTAGTAATAGGTGCGGTCTTGGGAAGTGTTTGCATTGAGTGTTCCGCCATTTTTTTCGACGAGCTCGCTGTATTCTCCGCGGCCAATGTTGGCAGAACCTTCAAACAATAAGTGCTCAAAAAAGTGTGCAAAACCCGTGCGGTTAGGGTTTTCGTTTTTCGAGCCAACATGGTAGAGTACAGAGACTGCTACAATAGGAGTGGCATGTTCTTCATGCAAAATGACGTGCAGCCCATTTGGGAGGTCATAAGCTTCATAGGTGATTTTTTGCTGCGCCCAAAAAGAAGTGCTGCCAAGCAAAAAAAGACCGCAAAAAATAGTTTTTTTCATAGTCAATTGGATAAGCGCTACGAAGATACATTTATTGGTCTAAATTTTGATAACTTTGGACAATGTCGTTCAAAAGAATCACCTACTTTCTGTTTTTTGGTTTGTTTGCGCTCAGTGCTGGGGCCCAAGGAATCGTCCCCACTTTAGACTTCAATAACTACTTTGTGTCTTTTCAGGACGGTTTTTTCAGACCCATCGAAATTCAACCCATCGTCAGTTACAAAGCCGGCGACGAAATCGTGGCCTACATCGACACGCGCGGCAACCTCAAATTATACGACGGCAAAGAGCGCATAGACGTCACCACCCTCAACGTCGATTACCAAGTTTCTGATCACCTCATGGCTTATCGCATCGCACAAGGTTTGCGCATGTGGGACGCCGGTAAATTCACGGTGCTCACCAATTTTGGACGCGAGTTCGTGGTCAAAGACAGCATCATCGTTTTTGAAGACATCCGTTACCAAGCACTCAACGTCTACTGGAACCAAAAGGTAGAGAGTATGGTCACGATCACCAACGGCGTCTCGATGAATGCCAGTGTCGGTGAAAACTTAGTAGTTTACAAAGACAACAGCAATACTTATTTTGTGTACTGGCGTGGTCAAAAGTTTGAAATCGGCACCTATAACGAAGAAGTCCTGGATTTTCAGCTCGGTACCGACGTCATGTGTTTCAAAGACCCCTATACGCAATCATTTTATGTTTTTGACCAAGGCAACTTTCTGGAGTTAGAGTCTTTTCCGATTAAAAAATACAAAGCAGGACGCGGCTTTGTGGTCTACGAAGACATGAACGGCAATTTATGGCATTATCAAAACGGTCAAAAAACGGCCCTTTCTAATTTTTCTTCTGACCTTTGGGATGTCAAAGACGACATCTGCGTTTGGATGGAAAACTCCTATTTTTTCGCTTACACCAATGGGCAACGCATCCAGGTTGCTACCTATCAACCGCAGTCCTATTTACTCAAGAACAATGTATTGGTGTACCGCAATATCATCGGAGGCGTCAGTGCACTCGTTGATGGCGTTTCGCAAGAGATTACCAACTTTCCACAAGCTGATTTTGAGATCTATGGCTCTAAAGTATTGGTCAAGTTACCCAACCAAACCTCAGTCGTGTTCATGAATGGTAAACTCTATGCCAACTAAGCGCTTTTATCTTTTATTTTTGCTGATTTCAAGCCTTTCGTTTTCTCTTCGGGCCCAAAAATCCATGGAGCAAAAACTCGATGTACTACTTTCGCAAGGTTACTATAAATTAGTTTACCGCAAGGCCAAAAGATTGGCCCAAAACCCCGCCTACGACCAGAGTAATATACCCGCAAAATACCGTCAATTAGCCGCGCAAGAACTTGCCAAAAATCCTATTTGGGCTAAGCGGCATGCGCAAGAAGGAGAGTGGTCGTCATGGTCGTCACCAGCTACCTCAAAACCTGCAGCGCAAGTAGTCAAAGGAAGTGCGCAAACCCAAAAACTACTCGATGAAGCGCAAAAACATCTTGGTGTACCTTACAAAGAAGCAGGTCTTGATCCAACGGGTTTTGACTGCAGTGGTTTTACTTGTTATGTTTTTGAGCAAAATGGTGTGAGCCTTCCGCGCCGTGCCGCAGAGCAATATACTTATTGCCAAAAGATAGACCCGGAAGAAGCCCATGCGGGCGATTTAGTTTTCTTTTCGAATGGCACCCAAATCAATCACGTGGGTATATTGATCTCTGAAAAAGGTGCGCTCAAACAAATGATCCATTCGAGTTCATCTATCGGTATCTCTATTGTAGAAATCGAAACCTCTGCCTACTGGAAGCCAAAGGTTGTTGGCTACGGCCGCATCAAATAATAGAAATATAGAATGAGGGCTGCGAGTTCAAAAATGATACCTGGTAGCAACAAATCGGCGTGTGCCAATACGCCCATGCTGAGGTAGAAGCCAGCAGCAATGAGCAAAAGCACTTTGCTTTGTTTTTGAAATGAAGCAGACTTACCTTGTTTTTTTCCTGTTTCTAGCGCGTGCACTTTTGCAAAAATCAACACGATACTTGCCAACAAAAAGCCGAGTAATAAGAGCAATAAATTAGGCGCATGCGGATCCTGAAAGTTGAACACCAAAAAATAAAGTGCGGTGTGTAATACAAGGATTCCCAGTTGAATGCGAACAAAGAGAGGGGGTTTGTTGGGTGTGAGTTTGGCCATAAAACTAATGACCGCCAAGAATGGGAACAAGAAGAGTTTGGTTCCCCAACCAAGGATATCCCAATTGTAGACATTCCAAATGCTAAATAAGCTCAGCAAGCCAAAACTGATGGCGAGCCCCGATAAAACTTGTGTTTGCTTGATTTTCATGCGTGTTTTCTGCGGCTAAGTTCTGTGGCGCAAACGAGGTGCCAAAGGGCACGCGCTCCTACATTGGCATCCCAGTCTCCTTCTGGGCCCGGTGCTACTTCATTGAGGTCAAAACCAATGATTTGGCGACCCGATTCAACGAGTGCAAACAATAAAAATGCGATTTCTTGTAGCTCGAAGCCGCCAGCAACTGGTGTGCCTGTATGCGGACACAAGCTCGGCAAGAGCCCGTCGATGTCAAAAGAAATATAGACTTTTTGTGGCAGCGTGGCGATGATTTGCTGCACCTGCTCAGACCAGCTAGTGCCGGTGTATGCCGCGTTTTTAAGGTCCCAGTCGTAAAACGTATGTACGCGTGGATCTTGCGCGGAAAGCTGCACTTCTTTTTCAGAAATATCTCGTATGCCTACTTGGGTGAGTTTTTGAAGGTTTTTGAGCTCTTTGAGGGCATTGAACATGATGCTCGCATGCGACTGCTCAAAACCTTCGTACGCATCGCGTAAATCGGCATGTGCATCGATCTGAAGAATGCCAAAATTATCGTAATGTGCGTCAAGGGCTTGTAGCAAGCCAAGTGGGGTAGAGTGTTCGCCGCCTAATACACACGGCATTTTACCAGCTTGCAGTAATTGCAAGCAACGCTCCTTGAGATTGGCGCGCAGTGCGTTGTGCGCTTCATTGATTTCTGAAAGCGTTGTGCCATAAATACGCTGCGCTTCTGCTTCTCCGGCAACTTCTATGTGCGCGATATATTGCTGGCCTGCTTCGCACAGGCGATCATTGATTTCTTTCCATTCGCTAGAAACCGCAGGCATGAAAATTTTGGTTTCGTAGGCACGGTCGAGTGCTGGATGATAGAAGTCGAGTTGGGTGGAGGCGTCTAGAATGGCTTGAGGACCATTGCTGGTGCCTTTTCCGTAAGAAGCCGTAGCGTCCCAGGGCACGGGAATCAGTACGATGTTTGCCTCTTCTTCTGTGTAAGGGAAGCCAAAAATATTGCCGTTGGCGATACCTACGCCGTTTGGATCAAATGTACTCATTGCTTGTGCTGGTTTTGAAAGGCTGCGACGGCTTTGCGCACCGAGCCAAATTGGAGGAGCCATTTTTGGGCTTCTTCGGTTTCAATATTTAATTCGGCAGCTACCATTTTGGCGCCGCGGTCTACTAATTTTTCGTTGGAGAGCTGCATGTCTACCATGCGGTTGCCCTTGACATGCCCGAGCTTGATCATGAGGCTAGTGGAAATCATGTTCAAGACCAATTTTTGGGCGGTTCCTGATTTCATACGCGTGCTGCCCGTTACAAATTCGGGCCCAACAACAGGTGTGAGGGCGTGCTGGGCAAGCGCAGAAAGCGGCGAGCCAGGGTTGCAAGACAAGCCAGCGGTAAGCAAGCCGTTTTCGTTGGCAGCTTGAATGGCGCCCAAAACATAGGGAGTGGTACCAGAGGCGGCAATGCCTACGATGGTGTCAAGTGCTGTTGGTTGGTGTGCTAAAATGTCATTCCAGCCTTGTTGGGCGTCGTCTTCGGCAAATTCTACCGCTTTGCGGATTGCGCTGTCGCCGCCTGCAATGAGGCCAATAACGCGCCCGGCATCTACGCCAAAAGTGGGCGGGCATTCGCTGGCATCTACAATGCCCAAGCGCCCGCTGGTACCTGCGCCAATGTAAATGAGCCTACCGCCTTGTTGCATGCGTTCAAAACAGGCCTCGATGAAGTTTTCGAGTTGGTCGGTAATTTGGGCGATGGCCTGCGGCACTAGTTGATCTTGTGCATTGATGCCTTCGAGTAGCGCTCGGGTACTGAACTGCTCTAAATTGTTGTAATTTGAGCTGGCTTCGGTGATTTTTTCCATTAGTACAGGAATACTTTGCCGTCGGTGGGGCTGAGGTCGACCTCGACGTGGTTTTTAAGGGTAGTGGAGAGGCTGAGCCCGGCAAAATCGGTTTTGATGGGGTAACGTCTGTGTTGGCGGTCGATGAGTGCCACTGTTTTGATGGCTTTGGTGGCTTGCTCGAGAAATTTGAGCAATGCGTATTGCATCGTTTTACCGCTGTTCACGACGTCGTCGATGAGTACGATGTAGGAGTTTTTCAAGTCTTTTTGGTCAATTGAAAACGAAATGGCTTCATTCCAGGGTTCGTCTTTATTGAGTCGAATTTCAAAACAAACCACTTTTAAGGTGCTGTTTTGTGCAATGACATCGGCGAGCAATTGTGCCAGTACATAGCCGTTTCCGACAATGCCGCCTAAGTAGATGACCTCTTGATCAAACGCTACTTCGATGAGCTGATGCCCCAAACGCGTAATTTTTTGCTGAATTTGCAGCTGATTGAGTATAGTTTGCATAGAACAAAGATAAGCAAACACAAAAAAGGCTGCTCAAACGAACAGCCTTTTTTAAGGGGTTGTGAAATATTAATATTTAAGGACTCTTGCCTGACCAGATGGTGTTTGGATCAAATAAACACCGGCTTCAAAAGCGCTCAAGTCAAAAGTACTCGTTTGTCCTTCAAAAATGACTTTACCGGTGGCGTTCGAGACTTGGTAAGTTTCGCCTGTTGTGAGGCCAGCAATTTGGAAAACGCCGTTTGACGGGTTGGGATAAACACCAATGGTAGTGTTGTGTTCTGTAAGGCCAACGCTTGAGCGCACATCAAAAACAATAGTGCCTGGAGATACGCCAGCTGAAAATTGATCAACGAGGTTGTTGGCGTTGTCAAAAATGCTCACGCTTCCTGTAGAAAAGAAGTCTGTTGTTGAAGCATAAAGGTTGCCGCTGATGGGTTCTTGAGCGAGGTCGTAGAAGTTGTTGGTGATGCCTGCAACTGGCCCAACTAAAGTCATGTTGAGCAAGCTGTAGTCGTTGAGGGTGTTTTCCATGGAAATTTGGTAAACGAGTTTGTCGTCGCGTAGGGCAGAGGTGCCACAGCCTGTGACGGCGTTGGCTAAGTTTTGTGTATTCACTGCGCCGTTGAGGCTGACTTTTGAAACAGAAGCGCCAGACCAGTCTTTGTTGTTAACGGTATAGAGTTCGTTGTTGTACAAGAACATGTTGTCTGGGTTTTTGCCCTCTGCGCCGAGGTCAATTTCAGAACCGTATTGGAGCGTGCTGAGGTCTAGCTGACCAATAAGGCCTTTCTCGTTACCCCACTCATACGCGTTGTTGACAGCGATATAAGCGATGTTATTGACCACAACGATGTTTTGCGTCGCCCATTTAGGGCCGTTGTTGGTGTCGAGTGCCGCGATGAGTTGCAACGAGTTTTTGTCGAAAATCTGAAGGTAGGAGTCGAAGGTTTGCAGGTACTCGCCGCGCGTTGCGATGAGTTTGTCGCCGGCGATGGCGAGGTTGCGCACACCCGGAAGGCTAATGCTACCCACTTCTTGATGGGTATTGAGGTTGTATTTGAAAATTTTGGTATCGGCTGCTACAAAATAAAAGTCACCGTCGATGAGCACATCTGAGCTGAAGCGCTGCCCGTCAAGGGTATCTACAACTACATATGCTTGGGTTTGCGGATTGTAAGATCCGATGGTGGCTGGCTCAATGATGGCGTTGGTTTGAAAGTCAAAGAAACCTTCGTTGGCAATGAGCACTTGGTGTACGTACTGTTGGGCGTACAAACTCGCACTGGTGAGTGCGGCAAACATAAATAATCCTTTTTTCATGTGTTGAACATTTAAATAAATTAAACAAGGACACGGAAAAAAGTGGAGCGGCAAGGGTATACGAAGCCCTTGGCGATACCGACCTTGATCTGAAGTCTTCACGCTGTTCGAGGGCAAGTCTTCTGGCTCATGCCTGTTGTTGCTTTGCCTTCCCGCTTGCGCAGTGGCTTTGTGAAAGCAACTTTTTAGACACTTACAGCTGCAGATACAGCTCCGGATTCTAACCGGATTCCTTATTAAGTTCGACGAGCGAACACCTAAGAACACTGCAAAGATAACAATAAAAGCGGTTTTGCTTTTGTGCGTATCAAAAAGAGTTCTTATCTTTGCAGCCGTATTGACCAAGGTGGTCAGTCTACATAATAATCATTTACACAAATATTAGCATGTATCTAGATTCAGCAAAGAAGAAAGAGATCTTCGCCAAACACGGTGGTTCAGAAACCAACACCGGTTCTACAGAAGGCCAAGTGGCCTTGTTTACTTTTCGCATTGCTCACCTTACTGAGCACTTGAAAAAGAACCGCAAAGACTACGGTACCCAACGCGCACTTCAGTTGTTAGTTGGTAAGCGTCGTAGCCTTCTTGATTACCTAAAGGCAAACGATATCGAGAAATACCGTGCCTTGATCAAAGAATTAGGACTTCGTCGTTAATTCTGAGATCAGCTCGGAAAATTTTATGGGAGAGGGGGCTTCGATAACATCGATAGCCCCTTCTTTTGTTTTAAAAGTTGTAAATAAATAAAGATGAATATAGGAACAAGAAAGTCAATCATGACCGGCGGCAAGGAAATCCTTGTAGAGACCGGGAAGTTGGCAAAGCAGGCAGATGGTTCTGTTGTGGTGCGCATGGGCGACACCATGTTGCTCGCTACTGTTGTGGCAGCACAAGACGCAAAGGAAGGCGTAGATTTTCTTCCACTTACGGTAGATTACCGTGAAAAATATTCGGCAGCTGGTCGTTTTCCAGGCGGTTTCTTCCGTCGTGAGGCACGCCCTTCCGAAACCGAAATTTTAGTCATGCGTTTAGTAGACCGCGCTTTGCGTCCACTTTTCCCAGACGATTACCATGCTGAAGTACAAGTCATGATCCAACTCATGTCTTACGACGGTGTGCACAACCCAGACGCTTTGTGCGGTTTGGCAGCATCTTCTGCAATTGCGGTATCGAACATTCCGTTCAACGGCCCAATGTCTGAAGTGCGCGTCGGACGCATCAACGGCGAGTTCATCATCAACCCAACAATGGCAGAAATTGCCCTTTCAGACATCGATGTCATGGTTGCTGGTACGGCCAAAGACGTCAACATGGTTGAAGGCGAAATGCAAGAAATCTCCGAAGCCGAATTGGTTGAGGTGATCAAGCTTGCTCACGCTGCAATTATCGAACAATGTAACTTCCAATTAGCACTCGCTGCAGAAATCCCTACTGCCAATCCAAAACGCGAATACTCCCACGAGTCTCACGACGCTGACGTTCGTGCCAAAGTATTCGAATTGGCGATGGAAAAATGTAAAGACGTAGCCCGCATGGGTCTTGCCAACAAGGCAAAACGCACCGAGCTCTTCGATGCCATTAAAGCAGAAGTGAAAGCAGGTTTTTCTGAAGAAGAACTCGAGCACGCTGCCAAATTTATTTCTGTATACTTCTCAGAAGTGAAGAAAAAAGCAGTTCGTTGGGTCATGCTCAATGAGCGCGCGCGCTTAGATGGTCGTCAGTTCGACGAAATCCGTCCGATCTGGGCCGAGGTAGATTACCTTCCAATGGTTCACGGTTCGGCAGTATTTACACGCGGAGAAACACAATCACTCACCACACTTACCCTCGGTGGTAAAATGGACGAGCAAATGATCGACGGCGCTACTTTCCAAGGCACCGAAAAATTCTTACTACACTACAACTTCCCACCATTCTCTACAGGTGAAGCCAAACCACTTCGTGGCACTTCACGTCGCGAAATCGGTCACGGAAACTTGGCGCTTCGCGCACTCAAGCCAGTCATGCCAGACGACTACCCATACGCGGTTCGTATCGTTTCTGACATTTTAGAATCAAACGGTTCGTCTTCAATGGCTACAGTTTGTGCCGGAACCCTCGCCCTTATGGACGGTGGTGTGCCGATCAAATCTCCAGTTTCTGGTATCGCTATGGGCTTGGTTGCCGACGAAGGTAAATTTGCGGTCTTGTCTGATATCTTAGGAGATGAAGATCACCTCGGCGACATGGACTTCAAAGTTACAGGTACCGCCAACGGCATCACTGCTTGCCAGATGGACATCAAAGTAGATGGCTTGCCATACGAAGTCTTGACACAAGCACTAGAGCAATCTCGCGCAGGTCGTTTGCACATCCTCGGTAAAATCACCGAAACCATGTCAGCGCCGCGTCCGGAGCTCAAGCCACAAACACCGCGTTTGGAAGCACTCAACGTGCCTAACGAAATGATCGGTGCGATCATCGGGCCTGGAGGAAAAATCATCCAAGGTTTGCAGAAAGAAACCAAAACCACCATCACCATCGAAGAATTACCAAATGGTGAAGGTCGTGTACAAGTTCTTTCTAACAACGGAAACGACATGGCTGAAGCGATCCGCTTGATCCGTCAAATTGCATTCCCGCCTCAAGTAGACGAAGGTGCAACTTACGAAGGTAAAGTGAAATCTGTCAAAGAATTCGGTTGCTTCGTAGAAATCGTTCCAGGTACAGACGGACTCATCCACATCTCCGAATTTGCTTGGGAAAAAACAGCAAAAATGGAAGATGTCGTGAAAGAAGGCGAAATGCTGACTTTCAAAGTGATTGGCAAAGATCCAAAAACCAAAAAATGGAAATTATCTCGCAAAGTTTTGTTGCCACGCCCTGAGCGTCCGGCTACTGAGCCAACTGCTGCAGAATAATTTTTAATCCAATTATTCAGAAAAGGCGAGGGAAACTTCGCCTTTTTTTGTCCAACGACCTAAATTTAACGGCGAGTTCATCTGAAGTTTCCGTAAGTTAACGGACAAAGTTGTAAATTTACCGAACCAAAAATATTTTTATGAAAACAGGTTTACTATTTATCCTCACCATCCTAAGCCTCAATGTGTTTGCGCAGGCTTTTGAATCCTTCAATTTTACGGGTTTGGCTTCTGCAAACGGCTGGACCGTTCACAGCGGTACCACCGGACCAATTACAGCTCTAACGACCCCATCAGGTTCCGGTAATAGTCTTTCTTATCCTGGATTACAAGCTTCGTTAGGTAATCGGGTCTCGATGTCTGGTTCCGTTGCACAAGATATCAACAAACCATTTACTACTACTGGCACAGTTGGTTATCTTTCCTTTTTGTTGAATGTAACTGATTTATCCAACATGACGGCCAGCGGCAGCTATTTTATTGCTTTTGGCGGGACAGCTGGCGCCTCTGTCTCTATTTATTTCCCGAGAATTTATACTGCATTAGGGTCGACACCTGGTACATTTAAAATTGGTATCTTGAATACATCTGGCGGAACTGTCGTTCCTTCATTTATTAGTCAAGACTTGAATCCAAATGTCACTTATTTTATCGTAGCAAAAGCTGTTCAAAATGCTTCTGGTGGCATAGATGCAAGTCTATGGCTCAATCCAGTTGCTGGCGCAGCAGAGCCTGTTGCCGGAGCCACTAATTCTCAGGGGAGTTCACAATGGCCAGCCGCAGGTATTCAATCAGTAGCCTTGCGTCAGGCAGGAGGCATTGGAACTTTTGAAATCGACGAAATTCGCGCAGGTGAAACCTGGGCTTCAGTGACGCCGGGTGCAGCCGCTTCTTGCGTGAGCTACAATACAATTACTGCCTCAGCATGTAACACATACACACTCAACAACCAAACCTATACAACCTCTGGTACCTACGTTCAAACACTAGCGAACGCGAATGCAGCAGGTTGTGACTCCATCATCAACCTGAGCTTAACCATCAACAATGCGAATACATCTACCTTGAACATCACCAATTGTGGTCCTTATACGTTAAACAACCAAACGTATAGCGCTTCTGGTACTTATACCCAACTGACTCAAAACGTAGCGGGTTGCGACAGCACAATCACACTCAACCTCAGTGTCGTTGGTTCCTTGACTTACTATCAAGATTTAGACAACGATGGTTTTGGTAACGCTGCCGTTTCACAATCGGGTTGTGCGGCAATTACCGGTTATGTCACCAATAGCACCGACTGCGATGACAACAACAACGCTATTTACCCAGGTGCGGTGGACGTGCCAGGCAATGGTATTGACGAAGACTGTAATGGTTTCGATGCACCACTCCAATTAGGTATTTATCAGTTTGCTGCAACAGTAGATTGTGCAACCCAAGATGTAGCGGCAACCAATACCAGCACCAACTGGACTTTCTCTGATTTCACTGCGCAAGGCTCTACTTGTGCCTCTGGTGGTGGTGTTTTCAACCGCAGTGGCTGGAATCAAACGGCTCTTTTTGATGCAGCGCAATACAACGAGTTCACCATTACTGGTGCTAACTGTAGCAACCTGAATTTAGCGAAATTGGCCCTCAATCACCGCACGAGTTCTACTGGTGGTACGCCAACAATTTTTGTGCGTTCGAGCCTCGATAACTTTACTGCAAACATCGATACAATTGCCTCTTCTTGGAATGGCAATGTAGCGTTGGCCGATACCGTACTTTTACCAGCAACTTTTGCCAACGTCAGCACAGTTACGTTCCGCTTTTATGTCATCAATCAGGCCACAAATACTTCTACACTTAGAATGGACAACGTTTCTCTTTGGGGGAATGCCATTACCGTTTTACCTACTTTGTACTATGCGGATACAGATGGCGACGGATTCGGAGACCCAGCGATGGATACCCTGCTTTGTAATGCACCTGCAGGATTTGTCGCTAATAACACCGATTGCAATGATGCCGACGCGTTGATCAATCCAAATACGGTTTGGTACCAAGATTTAGATAACGATCAAGTTGGAAATGCTGCCGTGACACAAACAGCATGTGTTCAGCCTGCAGGCTATGTATTGGCCAGTGGCGATTGTGACGATACCAATGCCTCAATTATTGCACCAACGATGTATTACTCAGACAACGACCAAGACGGCTATGGCGACGACGCTACAGGTGTTTTGTTTTGCCAAGCACCAGTCAACATGATTGCGATTGGCGGCGACTGCGATGACAACAACAATGCAGTCAACCCTGGCGCTTCTGAAGTATGTGACGGCATTGACAACAACTGCGATGGTCAAGAAGACGAAGGCCTTACCTTCTTAAACTACTATTTTGATGGCGACAGCGATGGTTATGGAATTGGTAACCCAACGGTTTCTTGTACCCCAATTGCAGGCTACGCTACCCAAACCGGCGACTGCGACGACAGCAACAACAGCGCGTACCCTGGTGCTGTAGATACCGAAGGAAACGGCATCGATGAAAACTGCGACGGCGTAGACGGCGTCCTTGGGCTCACCTCTTTAGAAATGACGGCTACCATTGCGCCGAACCCAACTTCAGATTTACTTCACATTACTTTGAGTAAGGTTTATGTTGGTAACATAATCCTCACCGACCTGAATGGCAAAGTACTGCAAATAGCCAATGTGAATGGTGCAAGTCATTCCCTAGACCTCAGCAATTTAAAACCGGGTACTTACCTGGTTCAAATCAATGAAAACACACAGCGAATTGTCAAGTTCTAAGCACTTGTAACATTTGCTCAGACATTTCGTCAACAAAGATAAAGCCACCTTCGGGTGGCTTTTTTATGCCCATTTCTTTGTACTTTTATTTCAAATCTCTATTGATGAAAAAATTATTATTTCTACTGCTTCCTTTTTCGGCTTTTAGTCAATATTTTCAGCAAGATGTCAGTTACCAAATTGAGGTCAAGCTCGACGACAAAAAACACATCTTGCACGGTTTTGAAAGCCTAAGTTACAAGAACAATTCAGCCCAAGCGCTAGATGTCATTTATATGCACGTTTGGCCAAATGCCTACAAAAACAAGCACACCGCACTTGCCCAGCAGCTCAAGCGCAATGAAGGCGACAAAATTGCCAAGGCAGACCCAAAAGATTTAGGTTCCATTGATTCGCTTGACTTTAAAGTCAATGGCAAAGCCGTCAAGTGGGCCTATAGCGAGGCGCATCAAGACATCGTTGTACTCCAGCTCAACGAAGAATTGGCACCGGGCGCAAGCATCAATATAACTACGCCTTTCAAGGTTCAAATCCCATCTGGTAGCCTTTCTCGCTTGGGGCATATCGGTCAGTCCTACCAAATTACCCAATGGTATCCGAAGCCGGCTGTTTACGACCAAAACGGTTGGAATGCCATGCCTTACTTAAATCAAGGCGAGTTTTATTCGGAGTTTGGCAATTTTGATGTCAAAATCACGGTGCCTGCCAATTACGTTGTAGGCGCAACTGGCGAGCTGCAAACCGCTTCTGAAATCTCTTTTTTAAATCAAAAAGTAGAGGCGAGCAAAAAGAAACTCGAGAAGTTACTCAATACCGAAACCGAGCGCTCTAAAACTTTCCCGGAGTCTGCTAGCGAATGGAAAACCATTCAATATAAGCAAGACCGTGTTCATGATTTCGCTTGGTTTGCCGACAAGCGCTTCTTGGTCCTAAAAGGCGAGGTTGTGTTGCCGCATTCCAAAGATACCGTCACTACTTGGGCCATGTTTACACCGCAAAACGCAAAGCTTTGGTCCAATGCATTGGAATACCTTCACGATGGCACCTATTACTACTCATTGTGGAACGGTGATTACCCTTACAAGCACGTTACAGCCATCGACGGCACGATCAGTGCAGGTGGCGGCATGGAATACCCCATGATTACCGTCATTGGCAATTCCAGCTCGAAAGAAGAATTAGAAGTAGTGATTGTTCACGAAGTAGGGCACAACTGGTTTTATGGCATTCTCGGTTCCAATGAGCGTGTACATGGCTGGATGGACGAAGGTTTAAATACTTTAAATGAAATGCGCTACGTCCAAACCAAATACCCAGACAACACGCGTTTTTCAGACATGGTTGCAGGTGGCCGCTTTCACCTCAATGACCTCGATCACCACGACTCCGGCGACATCACATACCGCACTTTAGCTAGCTTTGGCCTAGACCAACCTTTGGAAACCCATTCCGACGACTTCTCTAGCCTGAATTACGGCGCCATCATGTATCAAAAAACGGGCGTGGTTTTCTACTACCTCATGGACTACCTCGGTGAAGAAAAATTCGATGCCGCGATGTCTGCTTATTACCAACAATGGAAATTCAAGCATCCACAACCTGCAGATCTTCAAAAGACACTAGAAACGCAAACAGGTAAAGACCTCAATTGGTTGTTCAAGGACCTCATCCAAACTACCAAGCACATTGACTACAAAGTCAAAGATGTGCAAATTTCCAAAACAGGAAGTGTTGTTAAATTAGGCAACCCGGGTCAAGTCAATGGCCCTATTGAAGTGAATATCTACGGTCCAAATGACCAATTAGAAACCGTATGGGCAGAACCAGGTCAGACATCCGTGCCTGCCAAAACACCTTATGCTTCCATTGTAAAGGTAGAGATCGACCGCAACAACGACATTCCTGAACTCAATCGCCAAAACAACCTTTGGGTCAAAGATCAAGTTTTCAAGAAAGTAGAGCCTTTGCGTTTTGAATTCATGTTCGGAGACCACGAAAAAAACCACAGTACAATTTTCTGGACACCAATGTTAGGTGGCAATGCCTACGATGGCCTCATGGCCGGCGTTACCCTTCACAATATCGGTTTGGCGCCTAAGAAATTCACTTATTTAGTGAGTCCAATGCTCAGCACGGCCCGTTTGCGCCCAGCTGGCATCGCTGAGTTTTCTTACCAAATCTTGCCAACAAAAGCCATCGAACTCATGCGCTTAGGATTGTCGGTCAAATCTTTCGGAACAGAGCGCGATGCCGCCAACAGCTACTTCGTTGCTTTCAATCCTTATGTCTCCATCAATTTAGGCAATCGCAAAGCCCGTCATGCATTTCACCATGATGTAAGGATCCAAGGAATTTACAAAAAGAATATACTTGGCAACAATATCTCCTACAACGACCAGGGTCTTTTTTTACAACACACAACAAATTACAAGAAACCAGTTTATCAAGCGCAATGGACCAATCGTTATGAGTATTTCAAAACCGGAGAAGAATTCGTTTCGCGCATCTGGACCAATCTCAACCAAAACTTTAATTATTCAGTGGGTAAATTGGACCGCAGTGTTACTTTGAATCTTTTTGGTGGTTATACATTCAATCATCAAATCTCCAACCTAAGCGGAGATCGTTATTTTTGGTCCATAAACGGATTGCAGGGGCAACAAGATTTGTTTTTAGAAGACTACAACTTTGGTCGCTCTGATGTTTCTGGTATTTGGTCGCAGCAGCGCATGGATCGCCATGGACAGTTCCATACTGGAAATGCAGCCGGAAGTAACATCAATTGGCTCACTACAGCCACTGTTTATGCACAATTGCCTATCAAGCCTAACATTATTGGGGTTTTTGCCGATTTTGGAGCAGGGCGTGGCACCTTTCAGACAGTAGATATGTATTACAATGCGGGTGTGGCACTGCGTCTCGGAAAAGTATTTGGCATTTATTTCCCATTGGTATACGGCAACAATAATATCTCCGGAGACCTCTTCACAAACTATGCACAAAACATTCGCTTTACTTTGCGCATCAATCCAGTCAATCGCCTGAGCTTGCACACACTTTTAAATTCTTAAGATGTCAGAAAATCGCCTTTCTTTTGGTAAACTCTTTTGGCCGAGTTTCCTTGCTGTCTTTGTTGCCGGTTTGGTGGGCATGGTATTTTTCTTCCTGATCCTTGGTGGCATTATCGGCTCTTTTGGTGATTTCGGTCCAGCGCCGCTCGCACTACAAAATAGAACCGTGCTGCACCTCAAGTTATCGGGCACTATTCAAGACGTCTCCGAAGAGTCCTTCGATCCGACTGCACTTCGCCTGAACCGCACCTTGGGTTTGCCAGAAATCTTAGTGGGCTTGCAAGAAGCCGCCCGAGATATCAAAATCAAAGGGGTTTTCTTGGAAATGAAAAGCCCGAGTATGGGCTTGGCTACCGCTGAGGAGCTGCGCACAGCCATCCGGGATTTTCAGAAGTCGGGCAAATTTGTCGTTGCTTATTTAGCGGGTGAAGAGATCAGCCAAACTGATTATTATGTGAGTAGCGTCTGTAAAGAAGTTTACGGGATGCAAGGCTCCTCGTTTTTATGGAGCGGCCTGCACGCCGAAAGTTATTTTTTCAAGAATTTATTAGATGACTTACAAATAGGGGTGCTGGTCGTACGTGGCAAAGACAACGACTTCAAAAGCGCAGTAGAGCCATTTTACCGCACCGAGATGTCCGATTCGAGCCGCATGCAAATGCAAACCTTACTCGGTGGGCTTTGGCAACAAACGCGCAATGATATTGCGCAAAGCAGGTCTATGGATACGCTCGCCCTCGATTCGCTGGTTAATGCATTTACAGTGCGCAACCTCACGCAAGCAGCCGCCAACAAAATGATCGATCAGAACCACTACAGACACGAGGTGCTTACGCTGCTCAAGAAAAAAGTCGGGATCGATGAAAACACACCATTGCGCCTTCAAGCCTTCACTAAATATGCCCGCGATACCTATCATGACAACCAATTGCTCGCCAGACAAGAGCGCCATATCGCCGTTATTTTAGCCGAAGGAGATGTCGCCACGCAAGGCGAGGGGGTCAGTACGGAGCGCATGGCCAAAATGCTGCGTCAGGTCCGCGACGACGACGACGTCAAAGGCGTGGTGCTGCGCATCAATAGCCCAGGAGGTTCTGCTTTGGCCAGTGAAGAAATCTGGAAGGAAGTCTCGTTAACGGCAGCCAAAAAGCCACTTTATGTTTCGATGGGAGACTACGCCGCATCTGGCGGTTATTATATTGCGATGCCAGCCCTTAAAATTTTCGCCAGCCCCATGACCATCACCGGATCTATTGGTGTATTTGGTGTGGTGCCGTATGCGGGTGATTTTCTCAAGAACAAAATAGGCGTCACCACAGACGAAGTTCGAACGCATCGTTTTGGCACGCTCTCGCCTACCCACAAGCTATCTGCAGAAGAATACGCATTCATGCAAACAGAAGTAGATGCCGTATATGGACAATTCATCGAACGCGTCACAGCCGGCAGAAAACTCAGTAAAAAAGCAGTACAGCGCGTGGCACGCGGCAGGGTATGGACCGGTAGCGCGGCCAAACAAGTTGGTTTGGTAGATGTCTTAGGTGGGCTCAACAGCAGTATCAAAGCCTTGCGCAAGCAGGTCGGCGTCAAAGAGGTTGTCTATTATCCACAAAAAGACGACAACACCCTCAATACCTTTTTAGCGCTACTTGACGAAGAATTAGAGGGCGAGAAAAGCAGTTCAAAAGTGCAGATTACCGAAGAATTTTTAGCTTATTATCAAAAATTTGCACAAATTAAAAAAATGAAAGGCCTTCAAATGCGCCTGCCGTTTATCTACCGTTTCTATTGATTTTACTTGGGTTTCCGTAAGATATTGACAAATAATTAGATAGGTTTTTGTCATTTTGTTGAATAAATTTTATCAATTATTAAACAATAATTGTTTATCATTGTTATTCAAAATGTTATTGGCGGTATCCGAAAAGCCACAAAAGAGTAGGAAAAACTAAACCTATCTATTTATGTTATTTTCTTTATCTAATGCACTTAACGTGCAAGCACTTTTTGAAAAGGGTGACGTGTATACTTACACAGCGTTTACCTTCTTCATTGGAACGATGGCCATGATGGCTGCAGCAGCATTTTTCTTTATGGAAATGCGCAACATGGAAGAAAAATGGAGAACATCCATTTTAGTTTCCGGTCTCATCACCTTCATCGCCGCGGTCCATTATTACTACATGCGTGATTACTTCACAGCAACCTCTACATCACCAACGTTTTTCCGTTATGTAGACTGGATGCTCACAGTTCCACTTATGTGTGTAGAATTCTATTTGATCACCAAAAAAGCAGGTGCTAAAACCAGCTTACTTTGGAAACTCATCTTCGCTTCTGTAGTGATGCTCGTTACTGGTTACTTCGGTGAGTCAGTAGACCGCGACAACAGCGTAATGTGGGGTGTTCTTTCAGGTGCAGCTTACTTCTACATCGCTTACCTTGTATGGTTTGGCGAAGTGGCTAAATTGGCTGAATCTGCAGGTCCTGCAGTTGCAAAGGCAACACGCATCTTGGCTTGGTTCGTACTTGTTGGATGGGCTATCTATCCATTAGGTTACATCATCGGTACACCAGGTGGATTGTTCGGTGCTTTCGGTAGCGCTGGTCCAAACCCTTGGATGGATGTTGTTTACAACATCGGTGACGCCGTTAACAAAATCGGTTTCGGTTTGGTGATCTACGCTTTGGCTAAATCTGATTCTAAAGCATAATCATTACCCATTACCCAAAATTGAAAAGGGGAGCTTCGGCTCCCCTTTTTTTGTGATTCATTTTTTTTTATAAGTCCCTTAAAAAAGGTTTGAAAGAGGTGTATTAATAAACCTTCGGAAAACTTTGCGGGTCGAGGTCGTGCATCATGTCCAGGACCTTTTCGATGATGTCGTCGAGGTTGGGCTTGCTGAAGTAATCGCCGTCGGAGCCGTAGGCAGGGCGGTGGTCTTTGGCAGCCATGGTTTGTGGCGCGAGGTCGAGGTGTTGGTAGCCGTTTTGCTTCACTAAAATTTGATCGAGCATAAATGCGCTGGCGCCACTGCTGACGTCTTCGTCTACGATGAGCAAAGCGTTGGTTTTGGCCAAAGATTGACCAATCAGGTGATGGATATCAAACGGAAGCAAGGTTTGCGCATCAATGAGTTCAACAGAAATACCGAAGTCTGCGAGTTGAGCAACAGCTTGTTCGCAGATGTTAAACGTGGATCCATAGGAGACCAAGGTGAGGTCGGTGCCTTCTTTGACAATCTCTGGCACACCTAGTGGCTCTGTAAATTCGCCAAAATTGAGCGGCATGCGCTCTTTGCTGCGGTAACCGTTGAGTGGTTCAATGACCAATGCAGGTTCGTCGGTCTGAAGTAGTGTGTTGTAAAAAGCTGCGGCTTTGGTCATGTTGCGAGGAACACACACGTGCACACCGCGCAGCGAATTGATGATCATGCCCATAGGTGATCCGCTGTGCCAAATCCCTTCTAAGCGGTGGCCGCGGGTTGAAATAATGAGGGGTGCTTTTTGGCCGCCCTTAGTGCGGTACTGAACCGTAGCGAGGTCGTCAGACATAATTTGAATGCCATAAAGCAAATAATCTAGGTATTGGATTTCGGCAATCGGGCGCAAACCACGCATGGCCAAACCGATACCTTGCCCGATAATGGTGCATTCGCGGATACCGGTATCGGAGACGCGCAAGTTGCCAAATTGTTCTTGCAAACCTTCTAAACTCTGGTTTACGCCACCAATTTTACCTGCATCTTCGCCAAAAACGAGCACTTCTGGGCGCGTTTCTAGGATCTTGCGGTAGTTTTCACGCAAAATGATGCGCCCATCTTCCATTTGGTTTTCAGTAGCATAGGCAACAGGAACTTTGCTGATGCTCGCAATATTTTGCGCAGATGCAGAATACAAGTAAGAGCTGTAGCGGTCTTGGGCCTTGAGCTGAAGACGACCTACCCAATTGGCCAAAGCGTAGCGCTCTGGGCTTTGGTCTTGTAAACTTTGGCGCAAAAGAAGGCGAGCGGCCGAAAGGAGGTCTCGGCGGATGCTGTCTTTTTCTTTGCTGAGTTGTTGGTGCAAGGCTGTAGCGCGTGCATGAAGAGAGTGGTTGGCATCGAATCTGTTCAAGATATCGAGCAACTCTTGTTTGTCTTGTAGAATGTCATCGGTGAAGGCTTGCCAAGCGCTATTTTTGGCTGCTCTGATGCGTTCTTTGGCTGCGCTTGAAATGGACTCGAGTTCTTCTTCAGTAGCGAGTACGAGCCCTTTTTGTGCAAAAGAAAGGATCCATTCTTTGAATTTGGCAATGCAATCGAATTCGGTTTCCCAGGTGAGGCGCTCTTCAGATTTGTAGCGCTCGTGAGAACCAGAAGTAGAGTGCCCTTGCGGTTGGTTTACTTCTTTGACATGAACCAATACCGGAATGTGTTCGGTGCGCGCTATTTGCACGGCCTTTTCGTAGGTTTCGCAGAGGTGGGCGTAATCCCAGCCTTTGGTTGTGAAAATTTCAAAGCCTTTTTTGTCTGTAGTGCGCTGAAATCCGGCGAGGGCATCTGAGATGCTGCTTTTGGTGGTTTGGAGTTCGCGCGGTACAGAAATGCCGTAGCCGTCGTCCCAGACGGACATCACCATTGGCACTTGCAAGACGCCAGCAGCATTCATGGTTTCCCAGAAAGGTCCTTCGGAGGTGGAGGCGTCGCCGATGGTGCCAAAAGCGACTTCATTGCCACCGTTGGTGAATTTTTTGAAAGCTTCGAGTTCTTTGAGTGTCGGATGCTCGCGGTATACTTTGGAGGCCTGTGCGAGGCCAAGTAAGCGCGGCATTTGGCCAGCGGTAGGAGAGATGTCGGCAGAGCTGTTTTTCTGTGACATGAGGTCTTTCCATTGGCCGTTTTGGTCGAGGTTGCGGGTGGCGTAGTGTCCGCCCATTTGTCGGCCTGCCGATTGCGGCTCAATTGTGACGTCAGTATGGGCATACAAGCCCGCAAAATATTGTTCTATGGTGAGGGCTGAAATTGCCATCATGAGCGTTTGGTC
This sequence comes from Crocinitomicaceae bacterium, assembly GCA_030730025.1. Lineage (GTDB taxonomy): Bacteria > Bacteroidota > Bacteroidia > Flavobacteriales_D > Crocinitomicaceae > UBA952. The sequence goes on along the minus strand of JANQWC010000013.1, from coordinate 12,660 downwards.
GCGGTAGTAGCCAGAGCGGAAGTCTCCGTTTTGAAACTGCTTGGCGAGTGCAATTTGCGCGAGCTCTTTACCGTCGCCAAAAATGCCAAATTTTGCTTTGCCAGTAAGGACCTCTTTTCGGCCCAGAAGCGAGGCTTCTCTGGATTCGCAGGCAAGTTGGTAATCGAGCAGGACTTGTTGCTTGAAGGTGTTGAAGTCGAGTTGCTCGCTTGTTGGGGTCGCTTTGTCTTTGGCCATTTTTTGTTGATTGCAGACAAATATACGGATAATAGACCTCATTTTTGTCCTAAAATGTGCAATTTTGCCCTTGATGAATCCCGTAGAACTCGAATTATGCGCAGCCTCTCTAGAGGCACTACAGCTGGCAAAGACACATGCTTTTGCCCGCATAGAACTTTGTCAGAATCTAGAACAAGGTGGTACAACGCCTTCGGCTGGCCTCATTCAAACTGCTTTGGAACTCGGCTTGAATACCCATGTCCTGATTCGTCCTAGAGCCGGGGGCTTTCATTACACTGAAGAAGAAGTACAATTGATTCGCCGCGAAGTTCAAAATTGCGTTCAGCTGGGCGTGCAAGGAGTGGTAGTTGGCTTACTTAAGGCCAATTTCGAGTTAGACAAACAGCTGCTTCAAGAACTCGTGCAAACAGCACCTCAATTAGATTGGACCTTTCACCGCGCCTTCGACGAAAGTGTCGACTGGAAACGCTCACTCGACGTCCTCATTGAGCTCGGTTTCAAAAGAGTCTTGAGCTCAGGTTTTGCCACAAACGTCGAGCTCGGCATGCCTATTTTAACCCAAATGAGTCAGTACGCCAATGGGCGCATTGAAATCATGGCGGGCGGTGGCGTCAATGCCGGAAACATCCGAAAGTTGGCCCAAATTGAGCAGTTGGCAGCTATTCACTTTTCTGCTACTCAAAAGGAGCTGTTAGACGAAGATTCTGCTTTTTCAGAGACTATTTTGAAGGTCAACGAAAACCGACTCAAGCGCATACTTGCGTCAATTTGAGGTAGCTCCGATATATTTGCGTACCTTTGCACAACTTCGTCGGGTAAAAAATGTTGTTTACCCCGATCGAAATTGAAGCTTACATGTTATTTAATGAATTACCCCTGGAGCCAAAGCTCCTTCAAGCCATCGCTGAAAAAGGCTATACAAATGCAACCCCGATCCAAGAAAAAGCCATTCCACCTATTCTAGAACAACGCGACCTCATCGGTCTAGCCCAAACCGGAACAGGAAAAACTGCAGCTTTTGCCATTCCCATTCTGCAATTACTACACGCTAAGAAACCACTCGACGGTGGTATTCAAGCGCTGATCGTAACGCCTACTCGCGAACTCGCGATTCAAATTGCCGACAACTTCAAGGAATATGGCAGACACCTCGGTTTGCGTTCGTTGGTCATTTTTGGCGGCGTCAAAGCGCATGCGCAAATTCAGACGCTCAAGCAAAAGCCGGCTATTCTGATCGCTACGCCTGGTCGTTTACTCGATTTACACCAACAAGGTTTTGTTAACCTCAAGCAGCTGTCTATTTTTGTTTTAGACGAAGCAGACCGCATGCTCGATATGGGTTTTATCCACGACGTCAAGCGCATTGTGAAACTCCTACCTAGAGAACGTCAAACTTTACTTTTTTCGGCTACCATGCCAAATGAAGTCAAGAGCTTAGCGCAAGGCTTGTTGCAAGATCCCATTGAAGTCACGGTTACGCCGGTTTCTTCTACGGTTGAGCGCATAGACCAATGTATGTATCACGTTGCAGACCGCAAGCACAAAGAATCTTCTTTGGTAGACTTACTTAAAAAAGATCCAGCAGAAAGTGTCTTGGTGTTTTCGCGCACCAAACACGGCGCCGACAAACTCGTGCGCATGTTGGGTAAAAACAAGTTGGAGGCGCTCGCTATTCACGGCAATAAATCTCAAAACGCGCGTCAAATGGCGCTCAACCATTTCAAAGAAGGCAAGATCCGCATTTTGGTAGCTACAGATATCGCTGCCAGAGGAATCGATATTTCAGGTCTAGATTTGGTCATCAATACGGATGTACCAACTGTAGCCGAAACCTACGTGCACCGCATTGGCCGAACGGGCCGAGCTGGCCGCGAAGGCAGATCGGTTATCTTCTGCGAGCCAGAAGATCATAAATACTTCAAAGCGATTGAAAAACTCATCGCAAAAAAAATACGGGTCGAATGACCCGTATTTTTTTTGCTTTATTTTGAAGAGAAGCCGCGTTCGTTTAGATCGCGGCTATTTTATTTGACATATATTCGCCGGCTTTCAATTTACCAACGATTTTAGAGAAACAATCGATGGTGTAGCTGACGTCTTCTAGGGTGTGAACCGCAGTAGGGATGAGGCGCAAGATGATCATGCCTTTTGGAACCACTGGGTAAACGACCATTGAACAGAAAACGTTGTAGTTCTCGCGGAGGTCAAAGATAAGGTTTGTTGCTTCAGGGATAGAACCGCTGAGGTAGACTGGTGTGACGCAGCTATCGGTTGGGCCGATTTCAAAACCAGCAGTTTTGAGACCATTTTGAAGCGCATTGGTGTTTTCCCAGAGTTTGTCTTTGAGTTCAGGATGCGTACGCATGAGTTCCAAGCGCTTGAGCAAGCCAAGTACAAGCGCAGCTGGCATGGCTTTGGCAAAAATTTGTGAACGCATGTTGTAGCGGAGGTATTCCACAACCTGTGCATCAGATGAAATGAAACCTCCGATGAGTGCAAAAGACTTGGCAAAAGTACCGAAGTAGATATCGATGCCATCTTGGCAACCTTGCTCTTCTCCAGTTCCGGCTCCGGTTGCACCCAACACACCAATACCGTGTGCGTCGTCGACGAACAAACGGAAGTTGTATTTTTCTTTGAGGGCAACAATTTCTTTGAGTTTTCCTTGGTCTCCGCGCATTCCGAAAACACCTTCAGTGATCACGAGGATGGCTCCGCCGGTTTCGGCAGCAAGTTTTGTGGCGCGTTGGAGTTGCTTTTCGCAATCGTCGACTTCGTTGTGCTTGAACACAAAGCGCTTGCCCATGTGCAAACGAACGCCGTCTAGGATACACGCGTGTGACTCTGCGTCGTAAACGATGACGTCGTGGCGGTCTACCAAGCAATCAATGGCTGAAACAACGGCTTGATAGCCGAAGTTGCATAAAATGGTTTCTTCCTTGCTTACAAAAGCAGAGAGTTCGTTTTCGAGTTGTTCGTGGTGATTGGAGTTACCTGACATCATGCGTGCGCCCATTGGGGAGCCAAAACCATAAATGGCTGCTGCGTCGGTATCCGCTTTGCGCACCTCAGGGTGGTTAGCGAGTCCAAGATAGTTGTTGAGTGACCAATTGAGCTTCTCTTTGCCACGGAAGTTCATGTGTGGGCCAATTTCGCCTTCTAATTTGGGGAAGGTGAAGTACCCATGAGATTCTTTGGCATGCATTCCGAGTGGTCCGCGGTTTGCCTTGATTTTTTCGAAGAGATCTGCTGACATGCTGCTATTTTTCTGCAAAGTTAAGATAATATAAATGATAACAAATGAACAAGCCTTTAGTTTTCAACAAGCTTTTCACTTAAATACTGCGCTGTTGTGTTGTCTTTGAGCTGTATAAAGTCCTTAGGATGACCACTAAAAAGGAGGTGTCCACCGTTTTCGCCACCATCGGGGCCGAGGTCAATAATGTGGTCTGCACACTTGATGACTTCCATGTTGTGTTCGATCACGACGAGCGAATGCCCTTTGTCGAGTAAAGCATTGAATGCAATCAAGAGTTTTTCGATGTCGTAAAAATGTAGGCCGGTAGTGGGTTCGTCAAAAATAAAGAGGGTGGGGGTTTGTTGGTTGCCCTTACTCAGAAACGAAGCCAATTTGATGCGCTGCGCTTCGCCGCCAGACATCGTGCTCGAAGACTGCCCCACGGTGAGGTAACCCAATCCTACATCGATGAGTGGCTGTATTTTTTCGGCTACGCGCTGAGCGAGCTTATCGGGGTCTGCACTGAAGAAATCCAGCGCTTCTTGTAGCGTGAGTGCGAGTAAATCTGCGATGGATTTTTCTCGGTATAGGATTTCTAATGTTTCTGTTTTGTAGCGCTTGGCTTTGCAGTGCTTGCAAGGCAGCTGAACGTCGGCCATAAATTGCATGGAAACCGTAATGTTGCCTTCGCCTTCGCAAATTTCACAGCGGCCGCCTGCTACATTGAAAGAGAAAAAACCCGGTTTATAGCCGCGCAATTTTGCCAAAGGTTGGCGGGCATAGATTTCTCTGATGTCGTCAAAAGCTTTGACGTAGGTAATGGGGTTGCTGCGCGAAGATTTGCCGATTGGGTTCTGATCGATGAATTCGACGTGCCCAAGTTTTTTGAAATCGCCACTCAGGCCATTGCACTTGCCGATGAGTTCGCTGCTCAGGCCGAGTTCTTTGCGCACGAGTGGATACAGCAATCTTTTGATGAGGGTAGATTTTCCTGAGCCCGATACGCCAGTAACGCAGACAAGTTGCCCCAGCGGAATGGCTACGTCTATGTTTTTAAGGTTGTTTTGACGCGCGTTGTGAATGGTCAGGTGTCCGAGTGCGGTGCGCGTGCGCTGTGGTAAGGCAATTTGCTTTCTACCGGTGAGGTATTGCGCGGTGAGTGAGTCGCTTTTTTGCAAGGCTTTGAATTCACCTTGAAACACCAAATTGCCACCTTGGCTTCCGGCGAGGGGCCCGATGTCTATGATTTCATCGGCGGCTCGCATGATTTCTTCTTCGTGCTCGACTACAATAACGGTATTGCCTTGGTTTTTGAGCGCGGTCAGTACTTCGATTAGTTTTTTGGTGTCTCTGGGGTGCAGGCCGATAGAAGGTTCGTCTAGAATGTAAAGTGAACCTACAAGGCTGGAGCCGATAGAAGTGGCGAGCTGGATGCGCTGTGCTTCTCCTCCAGATAAGGTGTTGGAATTGCGGTTGAGCGTTAAGTATCCGAGTCCAACTTTTTGAAGATAAGACAAGCGCTGTTCGATTTCGGGTAAGATATGTTTGCAGACTTTGCTTTCGTGCGTGTTCAGTTCGAGGTCTTGAAAATAGCGCAAGGCGTCGTCTATGCTCATGAGTACCACATCTTGGATGCTTTTGTCGGCAATTTTGACGTAAGAGGCGTCTTTGCGCAAGCGCGTTCCCTGGCAATCAGGGCAAATCGTCTTGCCGCGGTAGCGCGACAATAGCACGCGGTATTGAATTTTATAAGTCTGACTTTCAATCTGTTTAAAGAACTCATTTAAACCGATAAAGTACTTGTTTCCGGTCCAGAGCAATTCGTATTGTGCTGGGCTGAGTTCCTGTATAGGCCGGTGTATCGGGAAGTCAAATTTACTGGCTTGATAGAGCAGTGTTTGCAGGTACTCTTGCATGTTGTCGCCTTTCCAGGCTGCAATAGCGCCCTCGTAGACACTTTTGCTGCGGTCTGGTATCACGAGTTCTTCGTCGATGCCGAGTGTCATGCCGTAACCTTCACATTTTTTGCAGGCACCGTAGGGGTTGTTGAATGCAAAAAATGGAGGGGTAGGTTCTTCAAAGCGCAGGCCGTCTGCCTCAAAGCGCGCGTTAAAATCTACATATTCTTTGGTGCTTGCGTTGTAAAGGCTGCATTCACCTTTGCCTTCAATGAAAGCGCGTTCGATGCCTTCTGAAAGACGGCTTTGTTGGGGGAGTTCTCGGGCTTCGTTTTTGAGCCGATCGACTACTACCCAAAGATTGGAGGGTGCTGTTTCGAAAGGAATGATGTCGTCGATTAACACAAAAGATTCGTCGTAAAATAAACGTGTAAAACCTTCTTTGTTAAGAAGTTGTATTTTTTTATTTAAATGATCAATTGAATCAAATTTGAGCGCGTAAAGAATGGCAAAAGGCGCGTCTGGCCAGTTGGTATCCAAGAATTTAATGACGTCTTTTGTTTGGTGTTTTTGAACTATTGCACCTGAGCCAGGTGAGTAGGTGGTGCCAATTCTGGCGAAAAATAATTTGAGGTAGTCGTAGATTTCGGTGCTCGTTCCAATGGTTGATCTAGGGTTGCCAGAGCTCACCTTTTGTTGAATAGCGATGGCCGGAGACAAGCCTTTGATGTCGTCGATGGCGGGTTTGTCTAGGCGACCAAGGAATTGCCTTGCGTATGCAGACATGCTTTCAATAAAGCGGCGCTGGCCTTCTGCAAAGATGGTGTCAAAAGCCAAGCTCGATTTGCCCGATCCGGAGACGCCGGTGATCACGGTGAGTTTGCCATGTGCAATGCGCACATCCAAGCCTTTGAGGTTGTGTTCGCGCGCGCCCTTTACCGTGATAAATTTTTCCATATGCAAAGGTAAAATTTCTTTACTTTTAGTGCTTTAAAAACAAGCGAATGTCCCAAAACTCTTTATTCCGAAAGAAAACCGTAGCCTCCATTATGGCTCAGGTGCGTGCCAACGAAGCCAGTGCCGAAGGTCAAACCTTAAATAAACACTTAAAGATCCGTGACTTAATTGCCTTTGGCATAGCGGCTATTATTGGAGCAGGTATCTTTTCAACCATCGGGCAAGCATCTGCTCAGGGTGGCCCGGCAGTTATCTTCCTCTTTCTCTTTACGGCCCTCGCCAGTGGTTTTGCAGCTTTCGCTTATGCCGAGTTTGCTTCAATGGTGCCGGTGGCTGGTTCGGCCTACACATATTCTTACGTAGCCTTCGGAGAACTCATTGCCTGGATCATCGGTTGGGCGCTCATTATGGAGTACGCGATCGGCAATATTACCGTCGCAATATCTTGGAGTGATTATTTAACTACAATGCTCGAACAGATTCATATTGAAGCAATTGGTTTAAAAGGAATACACCTTCCAAGCTGGATGCAAATGGATTATTTAACCGCTTCCAACGGATACCAAGAAGCCCTTCATTTCTTAAAAGAAAAAGGAGCGGCCGTGTCTGATTTAGACCCTTCACTTTTAAAAACATATCAAGCTTGGATAGATGCACCGCGCATCGGTTCTTTTCATTTGGTCCTCGATTTACCTGCCTTATTTATCATCGTTTTGATCACTTGGTTGGTGTATCGCGGCATCAAAGAAAGCCGCAACGCATCCAATGCCATGGTCATCATCAAATTGGCGGTCATTCTTTTGGTCATCGCAGTTGGGGTGTTTTACATCGACATGAAAAACTGGACACCCTTTGCACCAGAAGGCATCAGCGGTGTGCTCAAAGGGGTGTCGGCCGTATTTTTTGCCTATATTGGTTTTGATGCCATTTCCACTACCGCTGAAGAATGCGAAAATCCACAGCGCGATTTACCGCGCGGCATGATGTGGGCCATTATCATTTGTACGGTCTTGTACATCATCATCGCACTGATTCTCACGGGTATTGTTCCTTATGATCAATTAGCCGTTGGCGAGCCGTTGGCGTTTGTATTTGCCCAAATCAATATGCCCAAAATGACCTTCATTATTTCGATATCGGCCGTTGTTGCAATGGCATCTGTTTTGCTTGTTTTTCAGATGGGGCAGCCGCGCATTTGGCTGAGCATGAGCCGCGATGGTTTGTTGCCGAAGCGCTTCTCTAAAATCCATCCCAAATACAAAACACCGTCGTTTGCAACAATTGTTGTTGGTTTTGTAGTGGCTATTCCAGCGCTCTTCATGAACCTCACTATGGTCACAGACCTGTGTTCTATCGGTACTTTATTTGCTTTTGTTTTGGTCTGTGGTGGCGTATTGGTCTTGCAAAACAAACCAGATGTAGAGCGCGGTTCTTTTCGCACACCATATGTCAATGCCGGCTATGTGCTTCCTGTTTTGCTATTAGGTGCCTTGATTTATTTTGCTTCAACCGGTGATTTGCTGCACTATTTCCAAATGAAATCTTGGTCTGATTTCGGTCAAAAAATTCCGTCGCTTATTTTCTGGATATTCACCCTCTTTTTAACGGTGGTCAGTATACCCAAAAAGTTGTCCTTGATTCCTTCATTGGGTTTACTTTCTTGCCTGTACATGATGAGTGAGATCCCGCTGCAAAACTGGATTTACTTCGGTATTTGGTTACTGATCGGCTTGGTCATCTACTTTACTTATAGTAGAAAACACTCTAAGTTAAATCCTTCGAATACCTAAATTAATAAGCGAAGCTTTTCTCGATGCCTAGAATAAAGGCATGGATCACTTTGATGTGGATTTCTTGTGCGCGGTCTGCAAAGGGGCTGAATGGTGCCCTGATTTCTAAGTCTGCAATTTTGGCCAATTCGCCGCCGTCTTTGCCCGTCAGTACAATCGTCTTGATGCCTTTGGCTTTGGCTGCTTCAACTGCTAAGATGACATTTTTTGAATTTCCAGAAGTAGAAATCCCCAACAACACATCTCCGCTTTGGCCCAAGCCTTGCACGTAACGTTCAAAAACGTGCACGTAACCATAGTCATTGGCCACGCAAGAAAGGTGTGAGGGGTCGGAAATAGAAAGTGCAGCAAGTGCAGGGCGGTCGTTGCGGTAACGTCCGGAGAGTTCTTCGGCAAAATGCATGGCATCGCACATTGAGCCACCGTTGCCACAACTCATGATTTTGTGTCCGTTTGCTAATGCGCCGTGCATCATAGCGATGGCTTGCGCAATTTTCTCCATGTTTTCAATCGTATTGAACTGGGTCAATATTTGCTGCGCTTCTTGAAATTCTTGGCTTAATTGGGCTGGATTCATCGCTTTTTTTGTCAAAAGTAAGAAAACGCACCCACGCGCCCAACGAATCTTTTATCTTTGAGCAATGAATCACACGTCTTATTTTCAAAATAAAGTCATCTGGATCACAGGTGCTTCTTCTGGTATAGGCGAAGAACTTGCCTTGCAATTGGCAAGAGCAGGTGCCAAACTCATCTTGTCCGCACGAAATGAAGAGAAACTTCACGACCTTCAGGAAAAATTAGAGAATCATAACCAGCACCGTGTCGTACCTCTTGATTTAGCCAACCTGTCCAATTTAAGTGAAATAAGCTCAGAAATCTTGGGAATTTATCAGCGCATAGATATCCTCATCAATAATGGAGGTGTGTCGCAAAGAGCAAGCGCGAACGAAACTTCCATGGAAGTGAATCGACAATTAATGGAGGTGAACTTTTTTGGTAACATCGCCTTAGCCAAAGCTGTTTTGCCCATTTTCAGAGCCCAACAAAGCGGTCAGTTTTTGGTGGTGAGCAGTATTGCTGGCAAATTTGGCTTTCACCTGCGCTCCATTTACAGCGCGTCAAAAGCGGCGTTGGTGGGTTACTATGAAAGCTTGGCCATGGAAGAAGCACCAAACGGCATCAAAGTCACGCTCGCTTATCCTGGTAAAATCAATACACCGATCTCAAAAAGTGCACTCACCGCTAGTGGCCAAGCCCACGGCGCCATGGACCGCAACCAAGCAACTGGCATGCCCGTTGAAGAATGCGTGCAACAAATGCTTGAAGCTATGGCCAAAGGCAAAAGAGAGGTCTTGATTGGCGGCAAAGAATTACTTGCCGTTTACATGAAGCGCTTCTTGCCGCGTTTGTTTTGGAAAATCATCCCCAAGCAAAGTGCTACCTAAAATTTTGCCAAAGTAAAGGCATAAAAAAAGGGCTGTCTCACCGAGACAGCCCTTTTTTATTTCAGAAAATCTGAATTAGTTTACGTTTTTAGAAAGGTCTGCACCTGCCTTGAAACGAACTGTGTTTTTAGCAGCAATTTGGATCACAGCACCTGTTTTTGGGTTGCGACCATTGCGAGCGTTTCTTTTAGAAATACCAAAAGAACCAAAACCTACCAATGAGATAGTTTCTCCTTTAGATAATGCGCCAGTTGTTGCGCTTACGAAACCATCTAGTGCACGTTTTGCATCAGCCTTAGATAATCCTGCAGACGCTGCCATTGCGTCGATCAATTCTGCTTTGTTCATAATGAATTAGTTTTAATCAGTTAGTAATTAATTATCGAAACAAATATATCGGAATATCAATGCCATCAAAGGATTCAGGTCAAAAAAAGTGCAAAAATGTTGAAAAAACGACCATTTTGTTGATAAAGCAGGCCAAAATGCCCGTCAGTATTGGGTTTTGAGAACTTTTTTGGCGGAATTTTGTACTATGCAAATGAAAGTAGGAATCATCGGTTCAGGTATAGGTGCATTGGCAAGCGCCATTGAGCTCAAAAAATTAGGCCTCGACGTCACTGTTTTTGAAGCCAATGCCGTGATTGGCGGTAAAATCGTTGAGCAGCACCTAAATGGGTTTCGCTTTGACATGGGCCCGTCGGTGTTCACAGAGCCCGAACTCATGCAAACGCTATTAACACGTCTCGACCCGAATGCCAACTTTCCTTATCGCGAGTTGCCAGAATCTTGTCGCTATTTTTTCAACGATGGCCAACAAGTGGTCTTGCCCGTTCACAAACATGAGGTCGTTCAGACCTTAAAAGATCATTTTGGTGAAGACGCTTCCAAATCTAAAGCCTACCTCAACAAGATGGAAGCCAACTACCGCGCCATTTATCCTGTTTTTATTGAAATTTCCCTTCATAGATGGAAGCACCTCGTGGGCTTTCCCTTATGGACAGCGCTCAAAAGATTGTTCAAGTACGGCTTACACCTCACCATGAACCAACAAAACCGCCAGTTCTTCAAAAATCCGAAAACCGTCCAAATCTTTGACCGAATGGCAACCTATAACGGCAGCTCACCTTATTTGGCGCCAGCCATGCTCAATATCATTTCGCAATTAGAGTTCAACGAAGGTCCGGCCATGCCTGAAGGCGGTATGGTGCAAATTACGCGCAGGGCTCATCAGCTCGCTGCGCAACACGACGTCAAGTTCCACACCAATGAACGCGTGCTCGAGATTTTGCATCAAAACAGTACCATTCATGGCCTGAAAACCACAAAAGGTTCATATGACTTTGACTTAGTGGTCTCCAACATGGACATCCATTATACCTATGAGCGTTTATTGCCCAGCGTAAAGTCTCCGCGATTTTTACTCAAACAAGAAAAGTCTAGTTCTGCAGTGGTCTTTTATTGGGGGATCAGCCGTGCGTTCCCAGCGCTCGGTGTCCATAATATTTTCTTTACCGAAGATTATCAAGCAGAGTTCAAGGCTATTTTTGAATCCAAAACGCTGCATCCCGACCCCACGGTTTATGTGCACATCTCTTCCAAGGTAGAAACTGCAGACGCGCCAGCGGGCAAAGAAAATTGGTTTGTAATGGTCAATGCGCCTATCAACGTTGGCCAAGATTGGGATGCCGAAATTCAATTGCTCAGAGCCCGCATTTTAGAGAAGTTGTCCAAAGCGTTAAACACCGATATCGAACCACTCATTGAAGTTGAGCAAATCAATGAACCGCGCTTGATCGACGCGCGCTACAGCGGCAAGCAAGGATCCATCTATGGCAACGCATCCAACAATGCTTTCGCTGCGTTTCTCAGGCACCCGAATTTTTCCAAAAAACTCAAAGGCTTGTATTTTGCCGGTGTAACCGTACATCCAGGTGGTGGTATTCCTTTAGCCATTAACAGTGCCAAGATTGTAGCACGTTGCGTGCAAGAAGATTATCCTAGTCTTCGAAATAAAGCCTAAAACACTGGACCTGCTCAAGCTGAGCATTTTCTTTATTGAATGAGCCGCTCACCGAAAAAAAGCTCAAATAAAGCGGTGCTTGCTGTATGTCTCGAATGGAAATCGTTTGCTTGTTCTCAATGACATAAAATTGTCGAATGGTTTTTGTCCCAATAACCGAATTACCCTTTCTCACCGTAACCGAATCAAAGCGATGCCAATCATATGCTTTTGGATCATAGAACCAATAACAATAGCTTTCTTGATCCTGAATCAATAATTCCTGGTCTTTATTGAATTCAGTTTCCACACTCACTTTCCAACCTACGCTTTGAAAATCTGGTAAGTTTCGCTGCATGGCGCCATTATAGACCACCGAGTCAAAAGCACAGTTCACAAAAACGCCGTCGAGCTTGTTAAGGGTAGTATGAATTACAAACGGTTCCTTACGGAGATGAACCGACCCGTTTTCCACCTTTATGGCTTGTCCGCCTTGGGTGAATTCGATGGCAAAAGTTTGTGCATATACTTCAAAAGTGAAGATGATAGAAAAAATGAGCAGGCTTGTCCGTAATATCATGGAATAAAAGTAGGGAAATAATAAGGTTATTTGGTTAAAAAAATATGGACCATTTATCTTGCTTAAAAGTATTAAAAGTAATACTTTTGAAAGTAATTCGCTTGAGTCATGAAATCAAACCATTTAGAATCCTACAAAGCAATCATTGAACGAAGCAAAGATGCCTATTGGGCATATATTCCAGAACTTGAAGGCGTGAGCGGTGTTGGAGTGACTGTTCAAGAGGCAAAACAATCGATGCTAGAAGGACTCTGCCTTCAACAAGAGTTAGGAAATCTGCCTTCTCAACAAATTGCTTTTGACTATCATTTTGATGTGGTTAGTTTACTGAACTATTTCAAGGGTATTCTTACCAATGCAGCGTTTGAAAGGCTGACTGGCATCAATCAGCTGCAAATGAGTCATTATGCGACTGGCTTGAAAAAGCCGCGAAAAGCACAAAGACTAAAAATAGAAAAAGCGCTACATCAATTAGGAGATGAACTGCGCAGTATTTATTTGTAATCCTTT
>JANQWC010000012.1:189278-203605 GCA_030730025.1 Crocinitomicaceae bacterium | reverse complement strand
CTCGGAACCCCACTTTTTGCTCAAAAATCCAGCGTCACACAAATTCAAACTTCCGCACAGTGCGGCGATTGCAAGCAGCGCATCGAAACGGCGCTCAACCAAACCAAGGGGGTAGTGTATGCCGAGTTGGATTTGGAAACCAAAATAGTGGAGGTCAAATTCAAGCCTGCCAAGACCGATAAAGCGCAACTACAATTAGTATTGGTGAATATAGGTTACCAAGCCGACGACAAAAAAGCGAACCCAACTGCGCAAAAAGCCTTGCCTTTGTGCTGCCAGCCAGGTGGGCATTAACTTTCGATTTTGTAAGACAAACCGATCCCAATAACTGATTTAAATTGGGTTCGGGGGCCAATATTGCCGTTGATATCGGTGATTTTGATGTCGTCGTCGTAGATGAGGTTCCATTGGGCAGAGGCCGACACCAATGAGTTGACGCGAAAGAGCAGCAAGAGCTCGCCATTGACATCTATGTTTTCGGGGTTGTTGAGGTAATTACTGAATAATTCCAGCTTGGATTTCATCTCGATGTTTTTGGCTACTGGTCGGTTGTATTTCATTTTGAGATAAGCACCGTACTCTTGGCGGTAGCGCATGCCCGGCTCTACACCAAAAGAGCCTTTGGCACTGAGGGAGTCGTCTAGGACAAACGTAGATTTGATGGCAATAGAGGAAAAGAAAATATTGAAGTTGTCGGATTTGCGAAAGTCGGCGCCGAGTGCGAGGTTCATGTAGCCAGGTGCCATGAAGCGCGAAACCGGAACGGAGTCGTTGGGGTAGGCGTAACCATTGATACTTTGGGTTCGGAAACTTGAGGCAAAGGTGAGAAAGAAGCCTTTGGAGAGTTGCATACCGAAGGTACTGGCGAGGTCGAGGCGGTCATCGGTTTTTTGTGCACCAATACCTTTTTTGTCAAAATACTTGATGCCACCGAGTGCAAAAGTGGCGTCGTTGGTCCATTTGACGGTTTCGCGGGTGTAGTAGGCCGATGCGCTGCCCGAACCAATGATCGAGATGTTGTTGCGCCCACCCGCATTCCAATTGACGAAAGACGTTTGGGTACCGCTCAAGGAGTAAAGCGACTTGAATTTCCAGTACACAATTGAATCTTGCGCACAAGCACTTTTTGCGGCCAAAAGGATAAACAATAGGCTAAATAATGTGTTTCTTTGGTGTCCGGACATTTCGACTACAAAAATAATGCGTTTTCTAACTCTACTTTTCGTGTACCTGCCATTTCTTTCAACAGGGCTCTATGCACAAACTCCTACAGACTACAGTTTAGCTCAAAATTGGGCCTCGCGCCCAGGTGCGTATCCTGCGGGTCTTGCTGCACATTTAAAAGACACCAGTTTGCATGCCAAAGCAGATGTCTTTTATGTGTACCCAACGCTCAATACCAAAGAAAGTGACAAGCGCTGGAATGTTCCCCTTTCCGATACCGAACAACAAACAAAAGTACTCCAGACCGCGCTCGCTTTTCAAGGCAGTGCCTTCGCCGAAGCAGGTCGCTTTTTTGCGCCTTATTATCGTTCTGCCCATTTGCGTTCTTATTATGTCGCTGATCCACAAGGTAAAGAAGCCCTTGAGCTCGCATACGCAGACGTACGCGCCGCTTTTTTGTATTACCTCGAACACCACAACAACGGCAGGCCAATCATCTTAGCTGGCCACAGCCAAGGCAGTACCCACTGCGGTTTGTTGCTCCAAGAGTTTTTCGATGGCAAGGCTCTTCAAAGCCAATTGATTGCGGCGTATCTGCCCGGAATTGGCATTGCGACCTCTGAGCTCAAGCAAATTCCCTTATTGACTACCCCAAGCGCAACCGGTGGCTATGTATCTTGGAATACCTTCAAAAAAAGAATAGAGCAGTCGAGTTACGAAAAATGGTACAAAGGAAAAGCGGTCGTGAATCCGGTCTCCTGGACACTCGAAAGCACCGCTCAAAAGACCGCGCACAAAGGTTTTTTGTATTTTGACAACAAAGTTTATCCGCAACTTTTCGAGACCCACCTCATCGACGGCGCCATCTGGATTGAGCGCCCACGCGGCAAGTTCTTTTTCTTGAGCCTCACTATGCGCAATTACCACATCGGCGACATCAATCTTTTTTGGCAAGATGTGCACGATAATGCCTGCCTGAGGGTTCAGCATTTCAATGAAAAATAAGTACTTTTGTAGACCCAAAATCGACACAACACATGACACCATTTGAAAGACGCCACATTGGCCCCGGAGCTTCCGAACAACAAGACATGTTAGCAGCCGTTGGCGTAGATGCGCTTTCGACGCTCATCGACCGCACCATCCCTGCGCAAATTCGCCTCAACCGCGAGCTTCGCATCGATGCTGCGCTTTCCGAGCAAGCATACTTAAATCACATCAATGCGCTGGGCGCCAAAAACAAAATCAATAAATCTTTTATTGGTTTGGGTTACCACGAAACCATTGTGCCATCGGTTATTTTGAGAAATGTGCTCGAAAATCCAGGATGGTATACTGCCTATACACCGTATCAAGCGGAAATTGCACAGGGTCGTTTAGAGGCGCTACTCAATTTCCAAACCATGGTCATTGAACTCACCGGCATGACCATCGCCAACGCTTCTTTGCTCGACGAAGCAACAGCAGCAGCAGAGGCGCTCATTATGTTCTACAATTCGCGCAGCCGTGCCGATATCCAAGCGGGTCGCAACAAATTTTTTGTCGATCAAAATGCCTTGCCGCAAAGCATCGATGTCATGAAAGGCCGCGCGCTCAACCTCGGCATCGAATTCATCGTTGGCGATGCCCAAACCTTTGCCCCAGACGCCACTTACTTCGGAATTTTTGTACAGTACCCGAACGCCCAAGGCCACATCCAAGACTGGACAGCCGCCATCGCCAGCTGGAAAGCTGAGGGTATTCAAGTTGCCGTTGGTGCCGACCTCCTTTCTTTGGTCTTGCTCAAGTCACCGGGCAGCATGGGTGCCGACGTCGTAACCGGTTCTGCGCAGCGCTTTGGTGTTCCGATGGGCTACGGTGGCCCACACGCCGCTTTCTTTGCCACCAAAGAAGACTACAAACGCAACTTGCCGGGCCGCATCATTGGTGTTTCCAAAGACGCCGACGACAACCAAGCACTCCGCATGGCTTTGCAAACCCGCGAACAACACATTAAAAGAGATAAAGCCACTTCAAATATCTGTACCGCACAAGCTTTATTGGCCGTCATGGCTTCTATGTATGCGGTGTACCACGGCCCAGATGGCATCAAGCAAATTGCTCAGCACGTTCACGATTTAGCCACCACAACGGCCAACTCACTCAAAAACGCAGGTCTTACCATCGGATCAGCTCATTTCTTTGACACCATTCATGTTGCAGGTGTCAATTGTGCCGAAATCCGCAGCAAAGCGCAAGCAGCAGGCCTCAATTTCTACTATATTTCAGATTCAGAACTCAGTATCTCCTTTGGTGAGCCACACCTGATGTCAGATGTAGCAGCTATTTTAGGTGTTTTTGGTGCGCAGATGGCAAGTGGCACAAGCGCTATTCCAGCAAGTCTGGAGCGCACGGAAGCTGTGCTTTCTCATCCGGTATTCAATTCCTACCATTCTGAGTCTCGCATGATGCGCTACCTTAAGCGTCTCGAAAACAAAGACCTTTCTTTGGTGCACTCCATGATTGCCCTTGGGTCTTGTACCATGAAACTCAATGCAGCCTCTGAAATGATGGCCGTGACCAATCCACAATTTGCCAACATGCACCCGTTTGCGCCGCTAGAACAAGCGGTGGGTTACCACGAAATGTTTGCACAACTCGCCCAAGACCTTTGCGAAGCCACCGGTTTTGCAGCGGTATCTTTACAACCCAACTCGGGTGCGCAAGGTGAATACGCTGGCCTCATGGTGATCAAGGCTTACCATGAATCTCGCGGCGATTTCCAACGCAAAAAAATGATCATTCCTTCTTCTGCGCACGGTACCAACCCTGCCTCTGCTGTGATGGCAGGTTTTGAAGTGGTGGTTACAGGCTGTGATGAAAACGGCAACATCGACATCGAAGAATTGCGCACAGTAGCCATCGAGCTCAAAGATGTTTTGGCTGGTATCATGGTAACATATCCGTCTACGCACGGTGTTTATGAAGAAGGCATCATTGAGATCACGAGCATCATCCACGACAACGGTGGTCAGGTTTATATGGACGGCGCCAACATGAACGCACAGGTTGGCCTTACCAACCCAGGTAACATCGGCGCCGACGTCTGTCACCTCAACTTGCACAAAACATTCGCCATTCCACACGGTGGTGGTGGCCCTGGAATGGGTCCAATTGGTGTGGTTGCCCACCTCGCTCCTTTCTTGCCGAGCAACCCGCTCATTAAAACAGGAGGGGAGTCGCCGATCCACGCTATTTCTGCAGCGCCTTACGGTTCTGCACTCATCTTGACCATTTCTTACGCCTACATCAAAATGTTGGGTGCAGAAGGTTTGCGTCGTTCTACCGAAATGGCCATTCTCAATGCCAACTACATTGCAGCGCGCCTCAAAGGCCATTACGATACCCTTTATACTGGTGCAAATGGTACCGTAGCACACGAAATGATCCTCGATTGCCGCGATTTCAAGAAAACCGCCGACGTAGAAGTTGCCGACATGGCCAAGCGCCTCATCGACTTCGGTTTCCACGCGCCAACGGTTTCTTTCCCAGTTGCAGGTACGCTCATGATCGAGCCTACTGAGTCCGAAGACAAAGAAGAGCTCGACCGCTTCTGCGACGCCATGATCAAAATCCGCGAAGAAATCCGCGAAATTGAAAATGGTCATGCCGACAAAGCCAATAACTTGCTCAAAAACGCGCCGCACACCGCCGACTGCATCATCAACAAGAACTGGACTTATCCATATTCTCCACAAGAGGCAGCTTATCCGCTTCCTTACTTGCTCGAGGCAAAATACTGGGCGCCAGTTCGTCGCGTAGACAACGCCTACGGCGACCGCAACTTGGTTTGCAGCTGCCCGAGCGTGGAGAGCTATGCCCACATTCAATAATTCATGAAACTAGATATCCTTGCATTTGGTGCCCACCCAGACGACGTCGAACTCTCTGCGGCGGGCACACTAATGCATTATGCGGCCCAAGGCAAGACCATCGGAATTGTCGACCTCACCGAAGGGGAACTCGGCACGCGTGGCACCGTAGAAAGCAGGTATGAAGAGGCTGCCGCAGCCGCAGCTATATTGGGTGTTCAGCACCGCTGCAATTTGCGTTTGGCCGATGGCTTTTTTGAAAACAACCAAGCCGCTAAGCTCCAGATCATTGAGCAAATTCGTTTGCACCAACCCCAAATTATATTGGCCAATGCGCTCTCAGACCGCCATCCAGACCACGCCAGAGCTGGCCACATGGTTGCCGAGGCTTGCTTCTTAGCCGGCCTGCGCAAAATCCATACGTCGCACAACGGCAGCCCACAAGCTGCGCACCGTCCTCAGTTGGTTTTGCACTACATCCAAGATTACATTCAAACGCCTTCGTTTGTCCACGATGTTTCGCCTTATCTCGATCAAAAAATTGCGGCCATTAAAGCCTACCGCACACAGTTTTTTGATCCGAACTCAGCCGAACCCAACACACCCATCTCAGGAGAACTCTTTTTTGATTTCTTGAAAGGCCGCATGCTCGAAATGGGCCGCCCTGCTGGCTACAACTACGCCGAGGGTTTTGTCGTCAACCGTTGGTTCGGTATCGACGATATCTTCGCCATAAAGTAAAACAACCCAAGCCAATGCCGACGCCCATGCTGTTGGCCAATAAGTCATAAGCAGAAACTTCTCTGCCCGGCACAAATCCTTGTAAAATTTCCATCAGCAGGCCATAGCCAACTAAGGTCAGGACGAGCCCAATGATTTGTTTTCTTTTCTGAAACTGAAAAAAGGCCAAGGCGTTGATGCTCAATACGGCATAGGCGATAAAATGTCCGATTTTGTCATTGATGCGGATCGGACTTGAATGGCTCGCGCTCTTTAGTGACAGATAGGTAATGGCAATCCAGACCAAAAGCAAGGAGAGCAAAGTGAAGCGTTGGTAAAACTTACTCATAGCTTAGTGTTTTTCCTTTTTGGGTGGCCGGAAGGCCATTGGTCATCCAGGTGGGTGCGGGTGCATTCATGAGGTAGTGGTCAAAGAACTGGCGCATGCGGATCGAGAGATCGTATTTGTTGGCGAGTTTGGTGAGGTTGTGGTTGTCTTCGTTGTAGTTGAGCATCCAGCAAGGTTTGCCCAAGCGGCGTAGACCGCTGTAGAGTTCGATGCCTTGGTACCACGGCACGGCGCCGTCTTTGTCGTTGGCCATGATCAAAAGTGGTGTTTGTACCTTTGGCAAATGAAACAAGGGCGAGTTTTCTACGTATAAGTCCGGCTTTTGCCAGATAGTGGCGCCAATCCGACTTTGGGTGCTTTCGTACTGAAACTGGCGGTTGAGCCCGCTGCCCCATCGAATGCCGCCGTAAGCCGAAAACATATTGCTCACCGGAGCACCGGCCATGGCTGCGGCAAAACGCGTGGTCATGGTAATGAGCATGGCGCTTTGGTAGCCGCCCCAACTTTGGCCCTGCAAGCCCATGCGTTTGTCGTCTATGGGGTAGTTTTTGATGAGGTAATCTGCCGCGCTCATGATGCTGTTGTAGGCGCCCTGTGCGGGCTTGCCCGGTTGGTAGCGAATGTCTGGCACAAAAACCAAGTAACCCCCGCTGGCGTATTCAGTTGGGTTAATGATACTCGCAGAAGGCTTTGGAGCTTGGTAGTTGTGCAGGTTGTCTGAGTTGAGTTCGTAGTAGTAAAACAAAAGCGGATATTTTTGGCTGGGGTCGTAGTTTTCGGGTTTGTAGAGCAGTCCTTCGAGCATTTGCCCGTCGTAGGCTTTCCATTTGACGCTTTCCACCGTGGCCCAATTATACGCGCTCTGCTGCGGATTGGCGACTGAAATTTGCTTGCCATTATTGAAATCTGAGCCATGCAACCAAACATCGGGGTAGGTGCGCACGTCCATTTTGCGCAAGAGAAATTGGTCTTGGCTTTCCGCTTTTTGAAGCCCTGAGATGCGCTGCGCTACTTCCATTTTTTGTTGGATTTGCCCCTTGTCATAGAAATAGAGCAACTCATTTTTATTGGATTTGCGCAAGCCAATGAAGTAGCCTTCCTGGAAATTGAGCCAGGCAGAATCTTGGTTGTAACGCGTAAAGCGCAGTTCAATTTGATCTTTAGTGGCCGTTTCATTGGAAATACTCTGAAGTGTTTTGGAAGCGACCTCATAAGTCCAGATATCATATTCAGACTGAAAACAAACTGCTTTGGCATCTTTGGTATAACCCACAAAACCCACAGGACCTGCCGACATGGGTTGGCCATTCAAGTCTTCTGCCCAGCGGATATCTTTGCGGCTACAGTTCATGCAGGTAGTGTTTTCGCGCGCCACATCCAGGAGCAGCCATTGTTGCTTGTCCGAAACAAAATAAGTGAAAAAGCGCCCGTCGGCAGAAAGCTCACCAGTGTAGCTCAAGCCTTTGCCCAATAAGACTTTTTGCCCTGTCTCCAATGCAATTCTGTAGTAATCTGCTTTGGATGGAGCCTCCCATTGGGCTTGGATCGCATACGGATCGGAATTGATTGCCACTAAATACGGTGCCGTCATGTGTAGGTCTAGCAATACCTTGAGTGTGTCGTTTTCAAGTGGCGTGAGTCTGTCATTTTGCAGGTCATACACGCAGAGCAAACCTCTTTTCAAGACTTGGTCTTTTTGCAGTAGTTGCTTTGGCTGAATTTGAAGGTCTTGGTAGTGCCAGATGTCTATGTTCACCTTTTCGCGCTCGAGCAGGGTGTCTTTCTGGAAAATTTGACGTTCGCGAAGGCCAAAATAAAGGTAGCGGCTGTCGTCGCTGAATTGCGGTTTGCGGCCATTGGCTACAGCCTGAGACACACCATTTGCGCTTTTATCGAAATCTGTGGAGTCGCCGAAATCTTGTTGTTGCAGCGAATTGAGGTCAAATATGGTGAGGTGGAAATTTTTAACGGTGGCGGTGTCTGGGCTGTATAAATAAGTCAGCACTTGGCTATTGGGGCTCCAAGTGAGTTCAGAGGCATTCGGTTGGGCTTCAAATTCTTTGAGTAAGAGCAGGTCTTTGGTGGCGTAAATACGCACCTGCATGGAGTCTAGCTTGACTTTGCGCTGCTTGATGACGGCCAGTTTTGAACCATCCGGGCTCAAGCTAAAGGAAGTGATGCTGTCCAAAAAGGGGAAGGTGCTTTCACCCGATGTATAAACAACTAAACGTTGGCCATCGGTTTTAAAAGGATTCACTTTAGGCGCGGGTGCAGGTTTTTTCCAGAATAAATATTTTTCATATTTCTTGACGGCGATGGGCTCCACTTTTTTAGGGCTCACTTCATGTAAAAATGCGAGTACTGGAGCGTTTTCGGCCTGTTGCACTTGCTTGAGTTTGGCGAATTTGTAAATGGTGTCTTGTGTAAAATGCTGGATAAAAAGCGAATCTTTGTCCCACTTCTTTTTGTCGAGTTTAGCGAGTTCTTGCTGACGCAGCGAGTCGTAATCTGGGCTCATTTTCCAGGCAATATAAGATTCATCTGATGCAATGAGTGCGTTGTTTGCTCTTGAAATCGAATCGTGTTTTTGGGTATTTTGATTGTAAAAATGCAGGATAGGATTCGCCCTTAAAAAGGTCAATTCGTAAGTAATGAGGTTTCCGTTTTTGGATATTTGTGCCTTTTCGAGGCGTTTCCAGGTGTCGTAAGCCTTGAAGTCAAGGGCTGGTTTTTGGGCAAAAAGTACGTGGGTAGACGCGAGCAAGAACAGTAGAAAAGCGATTTTCATTTTTTGGCTTTGTAAAAAGAAACTAAATAAACACCCGTAAAAATAAACAACATATACAACAATCGTTCGGCCGTGATGGTATGGGTGTAGTCTGCTGCCCAACCAAGCGCTGAAAACAAGACCGCAAAGCCCATTACCATGACCGGTTGCGTATAAATATAAGCGGCAGAAACTGTTGCGCTCACGTACTTGAGTCCAAAAATGGTGAGTAAATACGTGAGGAAGGTCACGCCGATGATGACGTAAGTGATTTTGTACCAGGCACTCGCTGGAATGAGTTTGAAATCGACACTAGCGAGGTTGGACCAAGTAGGCGGGAAGAGCAAAAGTAAAATCAGGCCAATGGTAAACACATACGTGATCACTTGGATGGGGCTGTACTTGAGCAAGAGCGGTTTGGAGAGCACTAAATACAGTGCATAACTGAGTGCATTGATCAATAAGTAGAGGTCGCCCAAAGAAGACGCGCCTGGTAAATTGCCCGAACTCAAGGTGAGTAAAATAGCGCCAACTGCACCAATTGCGATACCAGTGTATTTCGGAACGGTGAATTTCTCTCTCGTGACAAATGCGGCAAGGACCACAACCATAATGGGGTTGAGTGCCATAATAATACCCGCATTGAGCGCCGAAGACAAATTGAGCCCGTGAAAGAAAAAGAGCTGATTGATGGCCACGCCAAACAAACCAGCTACTACAAAACGCCAGTAGTCGGTGCGGTCTACGGGCTTTCTTTTTTGCGCCAAAAGCAAGATCCAGAACAGTAAAACGGCTCCGCTCACGCGCAATAAAATGAAGGTATTCGGGTCGAGGTACTGCGGCATCACGCCCTTTGCCAAAACGTGGTTGGCTCCATAAAGGAGATTCACTACCAGCAACGCTAAATGCGCTCGGATTATTTGGGACCGCGTCATGAGGCAAAGGTAGTTATTCCGTATCTTTGTTTCATGCACCTTTCGCACTTGCATCTGGTCAATTACAAGAACTACCCCGATCTCGAACTCGACTTCGTGCAGGGTATCAACGGCATTGTTGGCCCCAACGGCGCCGGCAAGACCAACATCCTAGATGCAGTCTACTACCTGAGCATGTGCAAAAGCTATCTCAATGTCAATGACCGCCACAATTTGCGCTTCGATCAAGCCTTTTTTGCCATTTCCAGCCATTGGGAGCTCGATCAAAAAGCCTGTGAGGTGCAAATTGCCTATAAGGCAGGTGTCAAAAAACAAGTGAAGTGGAACAAAAAAGCCTACGAAAAGCTCACGGCCCACATCGGCAAACTGCCTGTTGTTTTCATATCTCCTTACGATGGCGACCTCATTGCCGAAGGTTCTGAGCTGCGCCGCAAATGGATGGACGGCATCTTAGCCCAACTCGACAAAACCTATTTAGAAGAAATCCAGCGCTACGCACGTTTATTGGAGCAAAGACACGCCGTTTTGCGCAATATGCACGAGCACCGCTTGTTCGACCCCGATGCCATTGAAGTCTGGGATGCCCAACTCATACCGAGCGGCAACTACATTCATGCCCAGCGCAAGGCCTTTTTGTCAGAATTCATTCCGGTTTTCAAGCGCTTTTACCAAGAAATTGGTCAAAATGCCGAAGACGTCGACATCGCTTATCGCTCCCAGCTCTCAGACGGTGCTTTTGCCGACTTACTGCAGGCTTCGGCCAAAAAAGACGCGCTCACGCAATATACAAACGTAGGCATACACAAAGACGACTTACTGTTTAGCATCAAAGGTCATCCCGTTAAAAAATTCGGCTCACAGGGTCAGCAAAAATCCTTTATTATTGCGCTGCGCCTTTCGCAATTCGACTGGCTCAAGCAGCACAAAGGCCAAAAACCGGTGCTCCTCCTAGACGACATCTTCGATAAACTAGACAACGAACGCGTGGCCCGCCTCATTGCGCTCGTGAGTGCCGACTACTTTGGTCAGGTGCTCATCACCGATACCGACCCCGAGCGCATGCAAGCACTATTTGCCCAATTGCCTGGCGAAACCAAACTTTTCCAAATCAAAGACCAACAAGCACTCGCCCTATGAACCCCGACAACAAACGCGAACAAGAAGAAAAGCCGCTCTCCACGCTCGTGAGCCGGATCATGAAGGCCTACGGCTTACAAGACAAAATGAAGGCCTATGACCTCATTGCCGCTTGGCCCGAACTCATGGGCCCAGCTGTAGCGAAGCGCACCACCGATATCCGCATCGAGAACAATACTCTTTA
This sequence comes from Crocinitomicaceae bacterium, assembly GCA_030730025.1. Classification (GTDB taxonomy): domain Bacteria; phylum Bacteroidota; class Bacteroidia; order Flavobacteriales_D; family Crocinitomicaceae; genus UBA952. The sequence goes on along the minus strand of JANQWC010000012.1, from coordinate 192,498 downwards.
TCTCAAAATTGATTCGAGTGTCATGCGAGACGAACTCTTTCACGGCAAGCAAATCATTATTGGGCGCTGCAACCAGTTTGTAGGCGAAGAACTCATCCGCGACATCTGGTTCAGTTAAGTTGGTGACCTGCGTTACCTTCTTGCACGCCAAGTTTTTGTAAATTTGTTTCACTAATTCATCATTCATATGTCAAACGCATTTTTTAAGGTCCCGGCGGCCATCAATGAACCCGTTAAATCTTACGCACCAGGCTCTTCAGAGCGCGTCTCTTTAATGGCCAAATACCAAGCATTTAAAGACCGCAGCCCAATAGATGTGCCAATGTACATTGGCGGCAAAAAGGTTACTACTGCCAATAAGAAACCACTCACCATGCCCCACGACCATCAACAGGTATTGGGTCATTACAACCAAGGCGATGCCTCTCATGTGGCGGCCGCTATCGACGCAGCTTTGGCAGCGAAGTCCGCTTGGGCGGCGCTCCCGTGGCAAGACCGCGCAGCCGTTTTCTTGCGCGCAGCAGATCTTTTGGCGGGCCCTTTTCGCGACCGCATCAATGCAGCCACCATGTTGGCGCAGTCCAAAAACGTATTCCAAGCAGAAATCGATGCAGCCTGTGAGCTCATCGACTTTTTCCGTTTCAATGTCCAGTACATGACCCAAATCTACAGCGAGCAGCCAGATTCGCTGCCCGGCATGTGGAACCGCTTAGAATACCGCCCCTTAGAAGGCTTTGTCTTTGCGCTCACGCCATTCAACTTTACTTCCATTGCCGCCAATCTTTCTGCGGCTCCTGCCATGATGGGTAATGTAGTCGTATGGAAACCCGCCGAAACACAAATTTATTCGGCACAAGTCATTATGGAGCTTTTTGAAGCTGCAGGTTTGCCCGCTGGTGTCATCAATATGGTGACTGTAAGTGGCCAAACAGCTGGTGAAGTTATTTTTGCACACAAAGAATTTGCAGGCATCCATTTTACAGGTTCGACAGATGTATTCCGCCAACTCTGGAAAAACATCGCCAACAACATCGAAAACTACCGTTCTTATCCGCGCATCGTCGGCGAAACCGGCGGTAAAGACTTCGTGATGGTTCACAACAGCGCCAATGCGGCTGAAGTAGCCACAGCACTTTCTCGCGGAGCTTTTGAATTCCAAGGTCAAAAATGTTCGGCGGCTTCAAGAGCCTATATTCCAGAAAGCCTTTGGCCAGCCGTTAAAGAAATCCTCGTGACGCAAGTCAATTCCTTTAAGCAAGGTAGCCCCGAAGATCCTTCCAATTTTGTCAATGCCGTGATCAGTGAACGTGCTTTTGATAGAATTGCTGGCTATATCGACTACGTGAAAGCGCAGCCAGATGCCGAAATCATCACTGGCGGCACCTACGACAAATCTGTTGGATATTACATCACCCCAACAACCGTGGTCACGACCAATCCGAAATTCCGCACCATGGTAGAAGAAATCTTCGGACCTGTGCTCACCATCTACGTGTATCCAGATACCCAATTCTCCGAAACACTCGACCTCCTCGATCAAACTTCGGAATACGCACTTACCGGATCTATCATCGCTACTGACCGCTATGCGATCCAATTGGCCAACGAAAAACTCATGCACGCAGCTGGTAATTTCTACATCAACGACAAACCAACAGGTGCAGTGGTAGGCCAACAGCCTTTTGGCGGCGCGCGCGGATCGGGTACCAACGACAAAGCAGGTGCAGCCATGAACCTCATGCGCTGGACTTCAGCCCGCACCATCAAAGAAACCTTTGTGCCGCCGGCCGATTACCGTTATCCATTTTTAGGCTAAGCCATGCGTGCTGTAGTCTCTTTATGTCTTTTTACTTTTCTGACCTTTAGTACCAGCGCCCAATGGCGTTGGTATCTTCAGGCAGAGGTAGGCGCCAATAAACAAGAAATCCAAACGGCAAGTCAATTGACCTCACAGCCTTTTGATCCAGTTTCGTTTTGGCGCAGTACTGCCGGGGGTGAAGTCCAGTTTGGCTACACACTATTGAAAGTGCTGACGGCGTATAGCGGTGTAGGCTACGGGCATCAAAATCAAGCTTACCAAAGTACCGAATGGGCAACCGATGCCGCCGGCGCTCCTTTTTTACTGCTTTGCAACAAAACCCTCACAGGCGAACTACTGACCGTTCCGCTCGGGCTCGATCTCAAAATCCTCAGCCTCCATTTTGGCGGCGGCATGCAATACCGCTATCGCCTACAAGGCCAGATGCAAAAAGAATTTTACGCTTTTTATCCGAACGCCATTGGCGCCGATCTACTTTCTACCGAAGTAGGTGAAAACACCCAAGCCAAGCTAGATATGGGTTATTTTGCTTATCTACAATGGAATGCCACCAAAAGAATTGGGATCAGGGCCAGTGCTTACCGCGGTTTTCGCGACCTCAGCAATGGGCTAGAAGTAGGCGCCTACAACGAATGGCAGCAGTTGTTCAATACCGAATCTTTTAGCGTCAAGAACCTTCAATTCAATTTGGGTATAAATATTCGTTTATCTGAATAAGTTAGTTGTGATGAAGTGGTTTGTTTTTCTTTTGTTATGCTATGTCCTCACGTCGTTTGCTACACCGGGCTCCTCCGACTCCAAATTCAATTTGCAGGTGAGTGTGAGTGCTGTGGCAAGTTCCAAGGGTTGGATTGAGTTTGCGCTCTACAAAAATCCGGACACCTTTGCCAAAGTCGGCACCACCTACCGCTTGGCGCGTACCGATGCCCAAAAAGGAATGGTCAATTATACTTTTAAAGATTTAGAACCGGGCAAATACGCAGTTGTGGTTTATCACGATGTCAACCAAAACAAAATTTGCGACAAAAATTTCTTTGGCGTCCCGACAGAAGGCTACGCTTTTTCTAATAATGTCAGGCCAAACCTGAGTGTACCAAGTTTTGAAGACTGCTGCTTCAAATTTCAACAAGACCGCAATATCCCTATCAAAATGGTGTATTAAATCTTGAGTTTTTGCCGGAGTTCGGCTATTAATTGTTCAACCTGAATGAGTAAGGGCCGCCCGTCGTTGACAATATGATACGGTGTGAGTGCCATTTTTTGCACATCTGTCCATTGGTTGGCAACGCGCTTGAGCACCTCTTCCCGACGCAAAGCATCCCTTTTTTGAACCCGTTGAATGCGCAGTTCAAGTGGTGCCAACACCAAAATAGTGGCGTCGAACTGTTGGTAAGCACCGGT
>JANQWC010000012.1:145367-189178 GCA_030730025.1 Crocinitomicaceae bacterium | reverse complement strand
CTTTTTCCTGATCCGATACCGCCACTCAGTCCAATCTGTAACATGTCCCGAAATTAGGAAAAGAAAGTTGTAAATTTGCAGCATGCCACAAAAAGAATGGTTCGCCACTTGGTTTGACTCCCCTTACTATCATTTGTTGTATCAGCACCGCGACGACAACGAAGCCAAGTTATTTTTAGATCAACTCGTCCAAAAACTAGGCTTGCCAACTGCTGCGCGTTTGCTCGACTTAGCCTGTGGCAAAGGCCGGCATTCGCTCACGCTCGCCCAAATGGGTTTTGAGGTCGTGGGCGCCGATTTAGCGCCCAACAGCATTGCAGCTGCGCAAACTCAAGCACAAGCATCGGGAATCAAAAACGTCCACTTTGCGGTCCACGACATGCGCCTGGCCATGGATACAGCCCCTTTTGACGCCGTATTCAATTTGTTCACGAGTTTTGGTTATTTCGATACGCTAGCCGAAAATCAAGCGGTTTGCAAAGCACTTTCAACGATGTTGTCCTCAGAGGGTCTGCTCGTGATCGATTTTTTAAATGCCACTAAAGTTTGCGCCAATTTAAAACCAGCCGAGACCATCGCGCGTGAAGGCGTGGTGTTTGATATCAAACGCTGGCACAACGATACCCATATATACAAGCAAATCGAAATACTGGCTGCACAAGATCAGACGCAAATTGGTGTGTTTACAGAGCGCGTTCAGGCGCTCACCAAAACCGATTTTGTGTCGCTTTTAGCTTCCGATTTTGATATAATAGAAACCTACGGATCTTATCACTTGACACCTTTTGACGAAATGACAAGTGAGCGCCTGATCCTGATTGCAAAAAAGAAAGCATGAATTTTTATACCGTTGAGCTCCTCCTGATTGGTTCGGTTGTACTAGGTGGTGCAATAGTCAGCTATCTGAATGCAACCAACAAAAATCAATACATCAAATTGGCATTGGCTTTTAGTGGCGGTTTTTTATTGGCCGTCATTTTCCAGCACTTGTTGCCAGAATTATACGGTGCTCACGTAGGCCATGCGCATCATGGACACGAAGCTTTACCCGTTTTTCAAGTAGGCGTGTTTATTTTGCTCGGCTTTTTGGTTCAGTTGGTTTTGGAATACTTTTCTGGCGGAATCGAGCACGGCCACGTACACGTCCACAAAGGACAGGCGATGCCTTGGACTTTATTTATTTCACTGTCTGTTCATTCGGTAATTGAGGGGATTCCACTCGGCAACATGCTGCAATTTGGCATTGATCAGGCAGATGCTACACCGTTTAATGGTAGTTTTTTGTGGGGAATTATCTTTCATCAGGTGCCTGTAGCCATTGCGCTCATGACGCTATTGATGGCGACCAAACTCAAGCGCAGTGCTGCTTGGTTGATTTTATTGGCATTTGGCCTCATGACGCCAATTGGGGTTTTGTTGGGTCTTGCGATTACCACCGAACAGTTGGGCATGAACGTACAACTGATTTTGGCGGTAGTGGTTGGAATGTTCTTACACATCTCAACCACTATTATTTTTGAAACCACCGAAAATCACAAATTCAATTTGCTCAAGCTGCTGAGTATTTTACTCGGAAGCGGCTTGGCTTTGGGTTTATTCTAGACATTTGCTGCCAGGAAGTAGGTGCGAAGGTCCTTAGAAAGGAAGGTCGTCTTCTTCTTCAGCAGCAGCGTTTGAACTAGTGCCCGGAAGTGGCTCAGAACCCATGTTCATGGCAGAAGGCCCGTTGCTAGGCATTCCCATTGGTTGGCTTTGACCTTGTTTCTCGATGCGCCATGCTTCGATGGTGTTGAAATACTTGACTTCACCTTGTGGGCTGGTCCATTCGCGGCCACGCAAATTAAAAGAAACCTCGACGTTGTCATTGGCTTGGAACTGATCGAGCAAGCTACATTTGTCTTGGGTGGTTTGAAAAATAATATCTTGTGGATACATCGAGGTGGTGTCGGTCACGACGAACTCGCGCTTTTGGAATTTTTCAGAAATGCGTTGTGTTTCTTGGATGACCTTAACGGTGCCTGTGAATTTAAACATGGACTTGAGGTTAGTTATTAAAAGATAAAAGGGTGAGCCACGCTTCTTCTAGCAAATTTTGAGCGAGCAGTTCGTGGGCTTTTTGATGCAAGGCTTGTTCGAGGGCGCTGGCGTCGTGCTCTAGTTCGAGAAAAAGGGTGGAAAGTTCGAGTAATTTGTATTCGTTGACGTCGGTTTCGTTGGGCAGTTCTTCAATGCCTGCCAATTGACCGAGGTCGTTGGCGCTGAGTACCTGACTGCTTTTGATGTCTTGGGGCAGGGCGTCGTATCCAATGCCGCAAGTGGTGATGGGTTTTTTGATTTCAAACATGGATGTCGTATTGGCGTGGCAGTACCAATCACCGCCCATGCGTGCGACTAAATCGATTTTGTGTTGGTCGATGAGACCGTTTTCGTTGAGGAGTTCTTCTTGGATATGAAGCTGCACTACTTCGCAAATGATGAGGTTGCCGGCGCCTCCTTCTTGGCCGAGCTCGATGATTTGATTGACTTTGCATTCAAACTGCACAGGCGCTTCTGCTACCCTAAACGGCGCTACTTTTTCTGAGGCCAAGGGCGTGAAACCGGCTTTGATGAATTCGTCTACGCCCGGTGCGTAAGGAGAGCTTGCGAGGCTCATTTGGTGCACCATATTGTAGTTCACGACGTTGATCACTACCTCTGGAATGGCTTTGGCGTTGTTGAAGGTATCTTTGCTTTGCCCCGTGCGACCCGAACGCGCTGGTGAAAACACCAAAATGGGAGGGTTTGCACTAAAGACATTGAAAAAACTAAACGGCGCCAAGTTGGCGTTGCCGTCAGCGTCTAGGGTAGAGGCAAACGCAATAGGGCGCGGGCCAATTGCACCTAATAAAAGTTGGTGCAAACGCTGGACGGTGAGTTCTTTGGGATCTAGGCTAAGCATACAAGTTCAAAGTTAGCCAAAATTCGTAAATTGGCGTTGTGAAATTACGGACATCTCTTTGTTGTTTATTACTTATTTTGAGCGCGGCAACGTGGGCGCAAAATAAACGCAATGCCAATGGGGAACGCCATGGTAAATGGACTTTTACGGGCAAAGATTTTCCGAATAAAAAGATCCCCAAAACCCAAAAAGTAGAGGAGGGTTATTATGTCAATGGCCGCAAAGAAGGCACCTGGACCAAATTTTTTCCGGATGGAGGCATACAGCTCAAAGGAACCTACAACAACAACCGTCCGCAGGGCACCTACACGCGCTATTATCCGAATGGAAAAATTGCCGAACAAGGCGATTTCCAAGCCAATGGTTACAAAGGGCTGCTTTTGCGCTACCACGAAAACGGTCAGCTGGCTTACCGCGCCAATTTCAACAACCAAGGACAAGAAAGTGGCAAAGTAAGTTACTACCATCCCAACGGCAAGTTAGCCTTGAGTTATACGGTCAAAAACGGACAAGTGCAGGGGCAGGTAGCACGCTACAATACAAGTGGGCAGCTGCAAAATTCTTTTGAAGTAAGCCCGGCCGGAGACATCGGCAAGCTCCAAAAAGCCACCACCCAACAAAACACAGCGACCCCTAAACCGGCTGCTGCACCCAACATAAACGTCTATCCGCCACGCTTGTCAAACCCGAAAACAAAAGGCTTGCGCTTTGTGCCAAATGGTTTCAACAAAGTCTACAACGACAACGATGAAATCTGGATGGACGGCGAATTTAAAAATGGTCAACTTTACGACGGAAAGGTCTATGACTACGACCAAGACGGCATCCTTCAAAAAGTACGGATCTACAAATTAGGCAAGTATCATTCCGACGGACAACTCTAATCTTGCGGTTTTCCGTAAATTTACCCCCAAATTAACGACATGAAAGCATATGTTTTTCCGGGCCAAGGAGCCCAATTCTCCGGAATGGGCAAAGACCTCTACGAGCAGTCAGAACTGGCACGTTCCCTATTTGCAAAAGCCAATGAAATCCTTGGTTTTGATATCCAGAGCATCATGTTTGAAGGCTCAGACGAAGCCCTCAAGCAAACGAACGTCACCCAACCTGCCATCTTTTTACATAGTACGATCTTAGCAGCTTGCCTTGGCGAGCACTTTGCGCCAGCTATGGTAGCGGGTCACTCTCTTGGCGAATTTTCTGCTTTGGTAGCCAACAAAACACTCACTTTCGAAGACGGTTTGCGCCTTGTAGCCAAGCGTGCAGACGCTATGCAAAAAGCATGCGAACTGGCCCCAAGCACCATGGCCGCCATTCTCGGTCTCGAAGACGACGTAGTGGAGCGCATTTGCGCAGGTATAGATGGTGTTGTGGTACCAGCGAATTACAATTGCCCTGGTCAGCTTGTGATTTCAGGCAGCCTTTCGGCCATAGAAGAAGCGTGTACGCAACTGAGTGCAGCGGGCGCTAAACGCGCGTTGGTCTTGCAGGTAGGTGGTGCGTTTCACTCCCCACTCATGGAGCCAGCACGCGAAGAACTCGCCGCAGCCATTGAAGCCACACACTTTGCCCAACCAATCTGTCCGGTCTATCAAAATGTCAACGCACAAGCCGTTACCGACCCCGCTCAAATCAAGACCAACTTAGTTACACAACTTACAGGTGCTGTTCGCTGGACGCAAATCATGCAAAACATGCTTGCCGATGGTTGCTCTGAGGTTATTGAAGTTGGGCCAGGTAAAGTTTTGCAAGGACTTTTCAAGAAAGTAGACCGCGAAATCTCGACAAGTAGCGCCACTTTATAATTTTTTTGTGGAAACAGAAAGTTCTCGGCATCTTCTGAGAAAACATGCTTATGAAGAACTTTATGATGGTGTGGATGCTCATGACAGCAGCAAGCACAGTTGCGCAGTCTGGAACCGGTGATGTCGTCGGAACCTTTATCGATTTCAATTCCCAACAGCCCGTTGTCGGTGCCAAAGCCCTGATCCGCGAAAACGGACGCGTCTATTTGGCATTGTCTAACGAAGAAGGGCGTTTTCGAATTGTAGGTATTCCTGCCGGCACCTACGAGTTAGTGGGTTGTTTTCAAAAAGACACCACAGAAAAAGTAACCGTTGAGGTGCCTGTAGAAGCTTATGGCAATGCAGGTGTTGTATATTTTCAGCGCAAAACACAAGACGTCAAGGCCGTGCGTGTAGGTGGTGGTCGCTACGAGCAAGCGCGCATCCGCATTGGTGAAACGCCCGTAACCACACTCACTGCCAAACAAATCAAGAATCGCTCAGACAAATTTAGCGTCATCGACATGGTGGCCAATACCAATTCCGATGTCAAAAAAGACGATGATGGCGGCCTCATGTTTCGCGGAGCGCGCAAAGGCGACATGATTTATGTGCTAGATGGCATCAAGTCCAATGAAGTATTCAACGTGCCTAGTTGTGCCATTGGTCGCATTACGGTCTACACAGGAGGCTTGCCGGCTAAATTTGGCGACACACTTGGCGGAGCAGTGATCTTAGAAACCAAAAGTTATTTCGACTTATACCGCGAATGGGAAATCAATCAGCCCGATTGAGTTCAGGGGCATTTTCATAAGAAATAGCCCACAAAAATAAGCCTTGAGCGGGCACCGATACAAACGCCTCCGAGCGGTCTTGGGCAGCAATGATGCCAGGCAGTTCGGAGGCTTTTATTTTGCCCAAACCTACCTCCACGAGCGTACCAACAATGGCTCTGACCATATTGCGCAAAAAGCGATTGGCACTGATCTCAAAGTAAATACCGTCGTTGGTGGTTTGCCACTGTGCACTAAACACTTCACAAATATTGGTCTTGACATCCGTATGTGCTTTGGCAAACGACGAAAAATCTTGCGTGCCCAATAAATGCTGCGCGGCTGCATTCATTTGGTCGATATCTAGGGGGCTTTCTACATACCAACTCGCAGCGCTTACAAACGGATTTTTGCGCTGATGAATAAAATAGCGATAAGTGCGTTTGCTGGCGTCGAAGCGCGCATGTAACTCTGAAGGGACTTCCCAAGCTTGTTTAAATGCCACATCAGGGGGAGTCATGCGGTTGAGCTTGAAAACGAGTTGCTGAAGGTCCCAATTGCGAGGCAGGTCGGTGTGTAAAAAATAGTGTTGGGCATGCACCCCAGCATCTGTGCGGCCACAGCCGACTACTTCAATGGCTTGGTTGCCGTGTAATTTAGAAAGTGCGGATTGTATTTCTTCTTGTACACTACGTGCGTTGGGCTGGATTTGCCAACCGTGATAAGCGCTGCCGTCGTAGGCAAGTGAGATGAAATAACGTGGCAAGGATTTATTTTTCAGTGGATTGTATCACGCCAATGGGCGCTTCAAATAAATTGTAGCTGAACAAACCATCGATTTCACTGACACTCGCCCAAATGACGCGAAGTTGATCGGCAGTAATTTGAAAGTGGGTGTCGTCTAGGGTTGTATTGATGGCCGCGCCCAGGTTTACTGGTGCAGACCATTCTTTGCCCTCGCGCTTGCAACTGAAGATGTCGTAGCCGCCCATTCCCGCGTGGCCATCCGAGGCAAAAAACAAGAATTGGCCGTCTGGCGTCACGTAAGGTGTAGTTTCGCGGCCTTCAGTATTGATGCCGCGCCCGAGTGCTTTGACCTCCGCTTGCCAAATGCCATTGATTTTTTGGGCCACATAAATATCGGTCGCAAATTTCTCAGCTTCGCGATCCGATACAAAATAAAGTTCTTCTAAATAAGTAAATTCATCGAGCCAAATGGTGTCTGTTTTACTTGGCGAACCTTCAAAATAACTGGTGTTGAGTTCTGGAATATCGGCGATGATGCGCTTGTCGTCCCAATTGAAAGGTGTTTCTGTGCTCAGCTCAAAAATATCAGAACCTTGCGTACTTTCTTCCTTTGAAGCCGTTGTGTTGAGGGTGCCGAGTGCAAGCAGCCCATCTTTTGAAACGTAAGAAAGCGCATCGAATCCTTCTGTATTGAGCAGGTCGGCATTGCCAAAGTAGCGCACCCATTGCCCGTTGTTGTCTAAATCGGTGCCGGCTTGATAGATATCTTCGAAAAAGCGTTGGTCGTCGGGGTTGAGGTTGGCGCCTTTGGAGTCGGGGTTGCGGGTGGTGAAATAAAGCGTCTGACCATCTGCGCTGAGAATAGGGCCGTATTCGTCGTATTTGGTGTTGAGTTCAGGAGCGAGTACTTGACCTTGAAAAGCGACTCCTTTGGCTTTTTGTGCTAAATAGAAAACACATTGTTGTTGAAGTGCTGCAAAACCGAGTAGTTCAAAATCTTTTTCTTTTTTGACGAGTGTTTTGGCTTTGTCGAGGTGTGTCATGGCAGTAGCAGCCTGACCGAGTGCCAATTCAATTTGACTGGCCAAATACAATTCGTCGAGTGTGGCTGCGCTGGAAAGCAGTTTGAGCGCTTGGTCGCTGTGTTCTTTGGCGTAGTTGTAAGAGCGTAGGTCGTATTCGGTGGCGGCCAGCCAGTAAAATGCGTTGGCATTGGTGGGGTCTAGCGCTACGGCTTGCTTGAGGAGCATATAGGCATTGCTGCTTTGGCCTTCGTTGAAGAGTGTAACGGCATTTGTGGTAATCCGTTTGGCTTTGAGTTGGTCTTTTTTGGAAGTTGCTTGCGCAAAACTCAAAAATGGAAGGATCAGAATGACAAGTAGTGCTTTCATGTATAGGGAATAGAGTACAAAGTAAATAAAACTATTAAAATCCATAACTTTGAATAAAGAATATATGTCAACCTTGTTTCGCTTTTTTGTTTTCATTTTTGCTACTTTGCTGCTGCAGGCGTGTTCGTACGGCCAACCAGCGCCAGAAAACACTGAGCCAGATTATTCCAATTGGGTCATGCTCACCAAAGGCATGGAGTACAGAGAAATCGCGGCGCCCGTTAAATCTTTCATCGGCGATTCAAAATTGTCTATTCTCCGCATGGATCCAGCGCAGTTCCGCTTTGATTTATTCACCGCCACCCAATTCGATTCCGTCCCAAAAGATGTGTCCACATGGGCAGATACCTTTGATTTACTCGTGGCCTTCAATGCCGGTATGTACAACTTAGCGAGACCTCTTCAGAGCCGTGCTTACTTGCAATCTGGCGACCATTATAACAACGCCAAGCTGCTTGAAAACTTCAACCTCATGTTGGCTTTGGGTCCAAAACCCAATACCAATCGTTCCAATATAGAAGTCCTCGACCTCACCTGTGCCAACTGGGAACAAGAAAAAAATAATTTCAGTGGCTTCGCCCAAGGCTTGCGCATGATCGACTGTAATGCCAGCCCCATGAACTGGCAAAAGAAAGTGCAGTCTTGTAGCATGCTCGTGGCTGCCGAGGACGAAAAAGGATGGTTTTACCTCATTTTTACGCGCTCGCCCTACACGCACAATCAAATGATTGGTTTCATGAAGCAAATGCCTGGCGGGCTCCACGATGCCATTTATTTGGAGGGCGGCCCCGAAACCAGTTTGCTCATCGATGTCAATGGCCATTGCATTGAAAAAGTAGGTTCTTGGGTTTCCACAACCTGGGAGCGCGACGACAACAACCGTTTTTGGCGCTTGCCCAATATTGTCGGAATCCGCAGAAACTGATAACTATCATGTTTTAGCACTGCTTTCACTCATACTTATTTTTCTTGATGTATTGCACCTTTGTAGTGTTCAACGGAACAACACTACTGAGACTTACATATTCAACGACCGTAACTTTACAACAGAGAGAGGATTCAATCAGAGCATGGGTTTAGTATCAATTTTTTCCTCTCGATACAGTTGGAAAAGCCACCTTTCGGGGTGGCTTTTTTGTTTGCACTAAAAGGGCTTATGAAGTCTATAAAAAGATGTTATATGTTTCCTACCATTTATAAATAGTGTTGCTATTATTTTTGCAATAAATTACTTTTATGGATCTCGTAGATCGTTTTCAGATTCCCGTCCTTGAAGCTATTGCGTTGCGCAACCCACAAGCGACGCAATTGGGGCAGCGCATCATCGAAGGCAGTATTTTTTTGATAGACGAACTCGGTTTTGAGCAGTTTACATTTAAAAAACTCGCACAGTATGTAGGCACAACCGAAGCATCGGTGTACCGCTATTTTGCAAGCAAGCAAAAGTTGCTATTGTATTTGATCAATTGGTATTGGGGGCGTTTGGAGTGTCGTTTGCTATTGCAAACCCAAGGTGGCTCAGTGAAAGAGCGTTTAGAGAAAGCACTGGAATTAGTTCTTATTTTGAAAGCCACTTCCCTGTCTTTTTCAAGTGAGAAACGCTTGCAGCATATTGTCATTCACGAAGCGCCGAAAGTGTTTTTAACCAAGGCCGTAGACAGCGACCACCAAACAGGTTACCATTCCATTTACACTGAAATTGTACGCTATATTTCCGACCTTGTGCGCGCTTATCAGCCAGCTTGTAAGTATCCTGAAATGTTGGTGAGTACGCTCCTTGAAGGCAGCTTGCAGCAGCGTTTTTTTAGTCAGCACCTGCCAGAAGTGACCAATGCCTCCGAACAAGAAGATGCGGTGGCTGTTTTTTATACACAATTATTTTTTAGCTTCCTCGACCATGAATAACGACGTCACCAAACCATTTGACCGCTTTTGGGCACTGCTTAAGCCCGACAGCAAAGACATCTCAGATATTTATTTGTTTGCCATTATTGGTGGCGTACTGAGTCTTGGCTTACCCTTGGGTATTCAGGCGATCATCAATTTTATTCAGGCTGGAAAAGTGAGCACCTCTTGGTTTTTACTCGTGGGGCTTGTGGTTTCTGCCATCGGATTTTCGGGCTACATGAATATAGCACAGCTGCGCATCACTGAAAGCCTGCAACAACGCATCTTTGCGCGCTCGTCGTTGGAGTTCGCCACGCGCATTCCCAAAATTCAGCTGCGCGAACTATTGCTGCGCTATGCCCCAGAATGGACTAACCGCTTTTTTGACACCCTCACCATCCAAAAAGGCATCTCTAAATTGCTCATTGATTTTACGGCAGCCTCTTTGCAGATCCTCTTTGGTCTCATTTTGCTCTCGTTTTACCATCCGTTTTTCATCATTTTTGGGTTTGCGCTTCTCCTTTTGCTCGTTTGGATTTTTCGCATGACGGCCAAGCGTGGCTTTGTCACGAGTTTAGAGGAGTCCAAGTACAAGTATAAGGTGGCCAATTGGCTCGAAGAAATTGCGCGCAACCGCATGACGTTCAAGCACCTGGGCAGCAATGGTATTTTATTGAAGCGCAGCGATGACTACCTGCAGGGCTATCTCAAATCGAGAGATGCGCATTTCAAGGTTTTGGTGCAGCAATACATCTACCTGATTGGTTTTAAAGTGTTAATTGCCCTCGCTTTACTGATTATCGGCGGCCTGCTTGTGTTGAACCAGCAAATGAACATTGGTCAGTTTGTAGCGGCAGAAATCATCATTGTATTGGTTCTTAATTCAGTAGAAAAACTGATTGTGAGCCTCGAGATGGTTTATGACGTACTCACGGCAATCGAAAAAATTGGCGAAATCACGGATTTACCCTTAGATACCACAGAGGGGCTAACCATTGAAAAAACGGACGCCCTCACCATTGAAATTGACCACTTAGAATACCAAACAACTTGGAGCCGCACCCCGCTCTTGAGCAACCTAACGTGTCGTTTTGAGGCAGGCAAGTTTTATCACATCCAAGATTTCAAAGGAAATCAGGCACAGGGCTTATTTCTGATGATTGCCGCCATGGCCTTACCCAATAAAGGCCAAGTGCTCATCAATGGCGTCCCGACCAGTAATTTGCAACCGGAACATTTACGCGCGCAGATTGCCAGCCTCTCGCACCACGACCAACTGATTTACGGCACCGTCTTGGAGAATATTTCGATGGGACGCAACTATACCGTCGAACAAGTATTGGAGGTGGCTCGTGCAGTTGGTTTAGACCAACACGTCTTGGCCTTGACAGACGCGTACCAAACAGTGCTCAATCCAGAAGCGAGCACTTTAGATCGCCAGCTGATCACTTTGGTAATTTTGTGTCGTGCCTTGATTGCGCAACCCGCCGTCTTGCTCTGGGACACCCACAACCATTACCTACCCCATACCGAACTAGAAGCGGTTTTGAACCATTTACAACAAAACTTCAAAGGAACGCTGCTTTTGGCCAGTATCCACGAAAATAACGTATCGCTCATCCACGAAAAATTGATTTTATGTTAAATCTCTCTCCACACAACCGCAATCACATTGAGGCAGATGGTCTGGTGGCCATACAAATGCTCAACAAGGCACCCAAAAAGTTGTTGCGCAATACCATCTATGCATTGTTGGTTGTTTCGCTTACGGTGCTCGTTTTGCCCTGGACACAAAACATCCGCTCGAATGGTGAAGTACTCACTTTGCGTCCTGAACAACGTCCGCAAACCATCAATGCGCTCATCGGTGGCCGCATTGAGAAGTGGTTTGTGAAAGAAGGCGACCTCGTCCGGCAAGGTGACACCATTATGTTTATTTCCGAGATCAAGGACGGTTATTTTGACCCCCAATTAGTGGGCCGCAGCGAAGATCAGCTCAAAAGCAAAGAGCTCAGTGTGGTTTCTTACAGCGACAAAGTACAGGCGCTAGACGCACGCATAGATGCGCTCATTGCAACGGGTAAATTAAAGGTGCAACAAGCGCGCATTAAGGCGCAGCAAGCCCAGCTCAAGCTGAAGTCCGATAGCATTGAGAACCACGCCGCCAACCTCAATTACCAAATTGCCAAAGACCAATACGAACGCTTCGAGAAACTCTACGAAAGAGACCTCAAGTCCAAAACAGAAGTGGAAACCCGAAAGGTTGCCATGCAGCGCGCACAGGCGGCTATGATTGGTGCGCAACAGAAGTTTTTGCAGAGTCGCAATGATATCATTGAAGCCAAAGTGGAATTGAGTGCGGTGGAAACCAAATTCCAAGACGAAGTATCTAAGGCTGAATCTGAAAAATTCACGGCGCTCTCGAGTATGTATGAGGCCGAAATCGATGTGAGTAAAATGCAAAGTCAGGTGGCGAATTACTCCATTCGAAATGGGATGTATTATATTCTAGCCCCGCAAGATGGCCGCATTGCCAAGACATTGTCTAGCGGCATTGGTGAAACCATCAAGCAAGGCACAGCCATCGCGACCATCATGCCTACCAACTACGACCTCGCGGTAGAAATGTATGTCAGGCCAATGGATTTGCCCTTGCTAGAAGTAGGGCAGCACGTGCGCATTCAGTTCGACGGTTGGCCTGCAATTGTGTTCTCTGGCTGGCCCAACACGAGCTACGGTACTTATGGTGGAACGGTCTTTGCCATCGATCAGTTTGCCAATGCAAATGGCGAGTTTCGCGTGCTGGTCTCACCAGATCCGAAAGAAAATAAATGGCCCGAGGCTTTGAGAGTGGGTGGCGGTGCCTACGCCATGCTCTTGCTCAAGGACGTGCCTATTTGGTACGAACTCTGGCGAAATGTGAACGGCTTCCCGCCAGATTACTACAAAGCCAAGGTTCCCGATACCAATAACAAATCTAAAGCCAGCAAGAATGAGAAATAAGTTCGCAATTTTAGGTTTCTTTTTTTGTGTACTCAATGCTTTGTGGTCGCAGGAAAACATCATGCGCCCCGAGGCTTTTATGCTGCAAGTGCTCGAAGGGCATCCGCTCGCCAAGCAAGCTAAGCTCATTCCCGAATTTGCCCAAACCTATGTGCTCAAGGCCCGAGGCGGTTTTGATCCGAAATTGGCTTACGACCTCTCCCAAAAATACTACGGAGATAAAATGTATTACAGCCTATCCGATGCCCAGCTCAAAGTGCCAACTTGGTATGGTTTGAGTGTGCAAACGGGCTTGGAACAAAACAGGGGAGCTTATTTAGATCCGCAAGGCCTCACGCCACAAAACGGCTTGTGGTATGGCGGTTTGAGCGCACAACTCGGCAATGGGTTGCTCATCGATGAGCGCCGTGCAGAATTGCAAAAGGCCAATGTGTATTTGCAAAGCAGTCAGCTCGAACAGCGCTTGGCGCTCAATGAACTGGTTTTAGAGGCGGGCTACGCTTATTGGGATTGGTATTTGCAATTCAACGCAGGGGAGGTGCTGAGAGAAGCGCTCGCTGTTGGTGCTGTGCGGCTAGAGGCCATGCGCCAGATGGCCGAACTCGGTGACCGCCCAGTAATTGATACTGTAGAGGCGGCCATCCAATACCAAACTAGAGCCTCCGCACTTGCCGAACAAGAGGCCAAATTGGCGGTAGCGAGTGCGTTCTTGAATCGTTATTTGTGGAAGTCAGATGGCACCCCTTTAGAACTCGATACAAGTACGCAACCACTCTCTGCTGCTTCACTTGTTGGTCAGGCGCCAAAGCCAATTTACACGGGTGCTGTAGATTCTTTGGTCGAACAGCATCCTTATTTAGGCATTCTCGCCTACAAGCTCGATGTCTTGGCTATTGAAAAACGCTACAATCAAGAACAACTCAAGCCGCAAATAGAATTGAAGTACAATTTCTTGAATGAACCCATTCAATACAATCCACTCGCGCAATTCTCTATCAATGATTACAAATGGGGCGTTTCGGCCCAAATGCCTTTATTTTTGCGCAAAGAACGCGCGGCTGTCCAACAAACCAAACTGAAAATTGAGCAAACTACTTTTGAACGTCAAGACCGAATGGCCGAGCTCACAGCCAAGATGCTTTCTGCACGTGCCGAATACCTCAATGCGCAAAAGCAATTAGTCATCTTTACGGAGAATGCTGCCAGCACAAAGAAACTGTTGGCTGCAGAACTCAATTTGTTTGAGACCGGAGAGAGTTCGCTTTTCATGGTCAATATGAGAGAAAGCGCTGCGTTTGTTGCGGCCTTAAAGGTATTTGAATACCAGGCCAAATGCGAGCAGTTATGGCTCAAGTGGGAGTTCTTACAAGCTAGCTTAGTGAGATGACACCGTAATAAAGCGGCATCCCTATTGCGATGTTAAAGGGGAAGGTCAGGCCTAAGGCCATTGGAATATACAAGCCCGGGTCTGCTTTGGGTGCAGCCAAGCGCATCGCTGCCGGAACCGCAATATAAGAGGCGCTCGCTGCCAAAACAGCAAATACAAAACGGTTCGAGACATCTGCCGTCACAAACTGTGAAAGCCAAGCAACCACTATACCGTTGAGCGCCGGAATCAAAAGTGCAAATGCAGCCATGGCCCAACCGTGTGTCTTGAAAGACTTGATGCGTCTGGCGGTTGTCATGCCCATTTCAAGCAAAAAGAGCGCTAAAAATCCTTTGAAGATATCCGTTGTAAAAGGCGCAATATCTGCCGCTTGCTTGCTATCGGAAAGCAAACCGATGACCAAGCTTCCCATAATCATTAAAACACTGCCGTTGGCCAAAGAGTGTCTGAGCAGTTCGGGTAAGGAAAATTTGTTTTGGTTGTCTTCATAGATGCGCAAGAGCAAAACCCCTACAATGATAGCCGGAAACTCCATAAAAGCCATGACCGCTACCATGTGTCCGTTGAAGGCCAGGTTTTGCAATTCCAAAAAAGAAAGGGCTGCCACAAATGTAACTGCACTCACCGAGCCATATGCCGCTGCAATGGCTGCTGCATTTGAAACGCCCACGCGTTTTTTGATGATGAAAAAACTATAGAGCGGAATGCAAGCTGCAATGGCCATCCCAAAGACCAAAGACCAAGAAATTTCTGAGGTCCAGGGGCTGTGTTGGAGTTCTTGCCCGCCTCTAAAACCAATCGAGAACAAGAGGTAAAGCGAAATAAATTTGAATGAGGACTCCGGGATTTCGAGATCACTTTTGATCATAACAGCAAAAATGCCGAGTAAAAAGAATAAGATGGTAGGGTTGCTAAGGTCGTGCGATAAAAAGTCTAAGTTCATTCTTTGTTTTTGAATTTGAGTGATTAGGGATTACAATAGTTGCAATATTGAGGGTCTTCAGTTTGCTGTCCGGGCCGCATTTTCTTTTCTGCAAAGCCGCAGCTTTGGCAGGTGTAGTCCAGAAAAGCATAGCTATTTGTTGGGCGCTTGCACCAACTGCAGGGCAGCTGACCACTAGTTGCGCTCACTGAAAAGTCTGGTTGGGCGCATTTCGGACACTTGCTGTGCATGCGAGCGATTAAATCTTTACCGGCGGCGGCTATATTTTTTTGTCTTTTCGGATTCAGGTGTGCCCTGAGTTCTGTTTCCAAGACCCATTGCGGATATGCTTTGATCAAATCTTGGAGTTGCTCCTCATTTGTAATGCCTTTTTGGATGAGTGCGCCGGTAGAGGCATCTTTGAAGAGCAAACCTTGCGCCCCAAATTGGATTCGGTTCAAAAAGTCATTTAATTGCAAACTTTGATAATCCAATTTTTGGTGGCAAAGATCCATGCTGACGCTGTGGCCATATATTTCGAGGTTTTGGTCGAGGTCAATATACACAAGCCACTCTTCATTGATGCTGAGAAAAGGACTGCTCGGATGCGGCCCAAATGAGCCTTCACTGGCAAGACCTTGACGCTTGTTGGCAAAAGTCATTCCTGCGAGGCATTTTTCTTTGACAGTTGTCCGCGGACCCTCCATTCTTGGCGTGGTCCCACAAAATGTACCATACTGATCGGTGTCAAAACCGCTCTCAACAAACAATTCAACGCCGTAGGGTGCAAACAAAGGCTGAAGAATTTGCTCCTTAAGATGCTTGCTGCTGAGTAACAACTGAGATGGAAACATGGCCATTGATGTGCAACAGGGTAGCGGGATCTAATTGTTTGAGTTCTTGGATGAGGTTTTTTTTGATGGCTTGCAATTCAGCAAGTCTTTGCTCGGCTTGCGTGTCTGGGCTTCCAAACATTTCTTGGTGTCTGATCGTTTTTTGGGTATGGTAGGCAATTTTTTGTTGAATCAAGTTGCCCAATACCTCTAGTGCTTCCTCAGGATGATAACTACTTTGAATTAATTCAATTTCTTGTATCATGGAATCGATTTTTTTTGCAAATTTGGCACATTAATTGCATATATAAATATATAATAAAAATATATCAAGCATTAAAATAATTTATGAACTACACCCTCAATCAACTCCGCATCTTTTTGAAAATTGTTCAAAAGGAGAGCATTACCCGCGCTGCAGAAGCTTTGTTCTTAACCCAGCCTGCTGTTTCTATTCAGCTTAAGAATTTCCAAGATCAGTTCGATATTCCACTCACTGAAATCGTCAACAAGAAATTATATGTCACAGAGTTTGGTCGTGAAGTTGCCGCTGCCGCAGAAAAGATTTTAGAAGAGGTTTACGCCATCAACTATAAAACATCGCAATACAAAGGACAACTCAGTGGTCGCTTGCGGATTAGTGTCGTTTCTACCGGCAAGTACATCATTCCTTTTCTTCTTGCGGACTTTATGAAAGCGCATCCGGGTGTAGAATTGGTGCTAGATGTCTCCAACCGCGCCAACGTCACACTCAATTTAGAACGCAATGAAACCGATTTTTCATTGGTTTCGGTGTTGCCAGACCGACTCAATTTAGAGGAAATTCCGTGCATGAAAAACCAATTGTATTTGGTGGGCAAAGAACCACTTGTTTTTTCTAAGAAAGGTCCATGGCACAAAGAACTCGAAGAAATCACTTGGGTGAAGCGCGAAACCGGCTCTGCCACTCGAAAGGCTCTTGATGAATTCTTGTCTGGTCACGACATTCAGGTTCGACGCCACATTGAGCTCACGTCCAACGAAGCGGTCAAGCAAGCGCTCATCGCCGGTTTGGGTTATTCAATCATGCCGCTGATCGGTATTCGCAACGAACTGCAGCTGGGCCAACTCACCGTCTCCAAATTGACCGACCTTCCGCTAGAATCTATGTGGCGCATGGTATGGCCCAAAGGCAAGAAGCACAGTGGTGTGGCGGCAGCATTTAAAACTTATTTGGAGCAAAACATGCCGCAAATTATCGAAAAGAATTTTGGCTATATCGATGGGCTTACGGCTGTGCCAGAATCCATGCTGTGACCCAATCCATAACGGTGGGGTCTAGGGTTTGCTCAAGGCTTGCATATTCAGCGAGGTTGCATGCATTACACTGCTGAAACAAATGATTGGCACCTTCTAAAACGTAAAAAGTACTTTTCTCTAAAGATACCGGACTCATTGCTTTTTTGAATCCTTCTTGATTCGAAAGCGCAGGAACCTGAACATCCTTAGATCCATTGATGACTAAAAATGGCAAGTTCAATTGTGCGAGATATGTTTTGCTCTCAAAAGCCAAAAACTGACGCGCCCACTCTTGGTCAAAGAAGACCGTCATTTGCGTGAGGAGTTCTTCTTGTGATGCGCCATCTAGTAGTTTTGTCGGAATGCTATCCCAAACTTGCGTGAGCCAGGCTTTATATGCCTTGTTAAAAGTTGTATTGGTGCTATTGAGGGCAATTTCAGCACCTTTTTGATACAGTCGTTGGTTCCAGGCACATTCTTCTTTAGAATAACCCATGGCTTCAGGGATGAGGTATTGCTGTTCAATGAGTACCTCTTTGCCACTTGTGCCCACGGAAGCCGCTTCAATAATTCCTGCAATCTTCTTGGTCTGTACGGCGGCGCGCAGGGCGGTCATGCCACCTTCCGAGTGTCCGTAGATATAAATCTTGGCTTTCGGATACGTTTTATTGAAGTACCGAATAATGGCAACCAAATCATTGGCAAAATCAACTTGTGTAGTGCTTTCGAATTTCCCACCTGATTTCCCTACGCCTCTGTCATCATAGCGATACGATGCAATGCCGTTCCTGCCCAGATGATCAGCCAATACCCAGAAGGGTTTGTGACCCAATATTTGACAGTCGCGGTCTTGCGCCCCTGAGCCGGACACCATAACGACGAGTGGAAAGGCACTTGATTTCTCCAATTCGGGCAAAATGAAGCTTCCCGAAATCTTGATTTTTTTTGCTGTAGAAATCTCGATTTCTTTTTCAAGGTAAGGAAACGGTGCTTTTGGGTCTTGCAACTTAGCTTGTACTTCCTTCATTGTTTGAACTTCCTTGTAGAAGACCGCCTTCCAAGTGAGGCCCGATTGCGCCATATTTCCAACTAAAGAATCGCCTTGTAGTTTGGCAGCATAGGTGATGCCGAAAGTACTCCAATTGAACCAAAGGCTGTCCGAAAAAAGGGCGTAGGTTTCCATTGTTTGTGGCTTCAATTGCGGCTGATCTGGAATGGATACAATAACGGAGCCATCGCGTCCTACTCCTTCGATTTGTAAGTCCATCAAAAGTGAGTTGCCCGCCACCTGAAAATTGCTGTGCCAAGTACCTTGTATTTGCGCATGCAATGTTGTTTCAAAGAATGGAAGGATGCATAACAAGAAAAGGTAGTGAAGCTTCATTTTTTTCGTAATTAAGGGTTCAGAAATTAATTCAACAAATCAACAATCAACAAATCAAGATTATGATTTATATTCCGGGAATAAGCTTAGGATTCCTTCTTCAGATGCTGCGCAAATGCCTCTTTCGGTAATGAGGCCACTCACCAAGCGAGCAGGCGTCACATCGAAGCCGTAGTTGGCGGCAGGGCTTGTTTCTGGGCAAATGAGTACGGGTTCTATTTTGCCTGCTGCAGATTTACCGATGACGTACTTGACTTCATTTTGGTCGCGTTCCTCAATCGGAATTTCACGCAGGCCATCGCGGATGCTCATGTCGAGGGTAGTGGAGGGCAGCGCCACATAAAATGGAATGTTGTTGTCTTTTGCTGCTAATGCTTTGAGATAGGTGCCAATTTTGTTGGCCACATCTCCGTTTCTGGTGGTGCGATCGGTTCCGACAATGACGAGGTCTACCATGTTGTGTTGCATGAGGTGACCACCGGTGTTGTCGACTATCAAGGTGTGGTCTACGCCATGGCGTGTGAGTTCGTAGGCGGTGAGGTTGGCGCCTTGGTTGCGCGGACGCGTTTCATCTACCCAAACATGCACTTTTATGCCTTTTTGAACGGCTTGATAAATAGGTGAGGTAATCGTGCCCCACTCAATGCAACCGAGCATACCGGCATTGCAATGTGTTAAGATCTGGACGGGTTCATCATTTTTTTGTGCGGCGATGGCTTCTATAAGTGGTAAACCATGCACGCCAATCATACGGCAAGTTTCGATGTCTTCTTCAACTATTTTGCCCGCTTCGGTCCAGCCTGCTTCTAAAAAGTCAGAAGAATTGTCTAGCGCTGTGCGCATGCGGTCTAGCGCCCAAAATAAGTTCACGGCTGTCGGGCGCGAAGCGCGCAGTGTACTAAAAGCCTCATCTAAGAACTGTCCATCTAAACCTTCCTGTACCATTTGGCGCACGGCTAAGAAAATACCATAAGCTGCTGTGGCGCCAATAAGTGGTGCGCCGCGCACGGTCATGTTGCGAATGGCCAAATCAGCGTCTTTGTAGGTTTGCAGCTTCACCACCACAAACTCGTGTGGCAATTGGCGCTGGTCAATGACTTCTACATCGCGCTGTGGGGTGGTCCAGATGGTTCTAAATGTTGTTGACATAAGACTTGTAAATAAAAAA
This sequence comes from Crocinitomicaceae bacterium, assembly GCA_030730025.1. Taxonomy (GTDB): domain Bacteria; phylum Bacteroidota; class Bacteroidia; order Flavobacteriales_D; family Crocinitomicaceae; genus UBA952. The sequence continues at coordinate 169,683 of JANQWC010000012.1, read as the reverse complement.
AGCCCGTTTGAACGGGCTTTCTATGTAAGGATTAAAGGCTGAAAGCCGATTTGATTTGGTCTACGTAATCGAGTTTTTCCCAAGTGAAGAGCTCTACTTCACGGCTCACTTTGCTGCCGTCTGGTGCGGTGAAGTGTTTGGTAACGACTTCGTTGATACGCCCCATGTGGCCATAAGCAGCTGTTTCTTGGTAAATAGGATTGCGCAATTTGAGGCGCTGCTCGATAAAGTATGGGCGCATGTCGAAGATTTCGCCAATTTTGATGGCCATATCGCCGTCGCTCATTTCTACTTTAGAAGTGCCGTAAGTATTGATGTACAAACCACAAGGCTCCGCTACACCAATAGCGTAAGAAACCTGCACAAGTACTTCGTCGCACAAGCCTGCTGCCACCATATTTTTGGCAATATGACGCGTCGCGTAAGCTGCTGAGCGGTCTACTTTCGACGGATCTTTTCCAGAGAAAGCACCACCACCGTGCGCACCTTTGCCACCGTAGGTGTCGACAATGATTTTACGTCCGGTGAGGCCGGTGTCGCCATGAGGCCCACCAATGACAAACTTGCCCGTCGGGTTGATATGGTATGTAATGGCGTCGTCAAACAAAGCTTGCAAAGCAGGCTTGAGTTTGGCTTTTACACGCGGAATGACGATCTCGATGATGTCTTTTTTGATTTTTGCCAACATTTCTGCCTCTGGAGCGAAGTCGTCGTGTTGGGTAGAAACGACAATTGTATCAATGCGCTGTGGCACGTTGTCGTCGGAATATTCGATGGTTACTTGTGATTTGGCATCTGGGCGCAAGTAAGGAATAAGTGCTGCTTCGTTGTTGCGAATCGCAGACATCTCTTCTAGAATCTTGTGCGCTAAGTCTAAAGCCAATGGCATGTAGTTGTCGGTTTCTTTGGTGGCATAACCAAACATCATGCCTTGGTCACCAGCGCCTTGGTCTTCTGGATTGCTGCGCTCTACGCCTTGATTGATATCTGAAGATTGTTCGTGAATCGCAGATAAGATGCCGCAAGAATTGGCATCAAACATATATTCTGATTTGGTGTAGCCAATTTTGCGAATGGTTTCGCGGGCAATTTTTTGAACGTCGAGGTAAACGGTAGATTTCACTTCGCCTGCCAAAACCACCTGACCGGTAGTCACGAGGGTTTCGCAAGCCACCTTTGAACTCGGGTCAAAAGCCATAAAGTTATCGATGAGTGCATCTGAAATTTGATCAGAAACTTTATCTGGGTGCCCTTCTGAAACGGACTCGGATGTAAATAGGTATGCCATGAGCTTCAAATATTAGGTCGCAAAGTTACAAAATAAATTTGCTTTGCTCGCGCGCTTTTCTGCGCAGTAATGGATTGGGACGGTAGCGGTCTTCGCCGTATTCTGCAAACAAGGATTCAAGTCGTTCGAGTACCCATGCAGTACCGAGTTCGTCGGCCCAAGCCAACAAGCCTTTGGGGTAGTTGACGCCTTTGGTCATGGCGAGGTCTACGGCAGCAGGGCTCGCTACTTGCATAAATACCGCATCGGCCGCTTCATTGATCAAGAGCACAAGAATGCGCTCAAAAATTTGGCTACCTAAGACCTGATCCTCAATAGGTGCAGGTGCTGTGCTGACTTCTTTGTAGTCGTAAAATCCTCTGCCCGATTTTCTACCTAAAAAACCTGCTTCCATGTGTCGCTTCTGGGTAAAAGACGGCTTGAAGCGCGGATCGTAGTAAAAGGCCGCAAAGACGGTTTCAGTAACGGTATAATTGATGTCGTTACCGATGTAGTCCATGAGTGTAAAAGGTCCCATTTTGAAGCCGCCAATTGTGGTCATGGCCCAATCTATGGTTGCAAAGTCGGCCAAACCTTCTTCGTAAATGCGCAGTGCTTCGCCATAAAAAGGCCGCGCAACTCGATTGACAATAAAACCCGGCGTGTCTTTACAAACCACAACTGTTTTGTTCCAGCTGGTGATCAAGTGTTCAATGCGCTCAGTGTTTTCAACAGATGTAGCTACACCTGGAATCACTTCCACAAGCGGCATGAGTGTGGCCGGATTGAAAAAATGAATGCCCATAAAACGGCTCGCGTCTTGCAAACAAGCGCCGATAGAGGCGATGGATAGCGACGAGGTATTGCTTGCCAAAACGCAAGTGGGCCCTACTACTTGTTCGAGCTGCTGAAAAACTTGGTGCTTGACGCCCAAATTTTCGATGATTGCTTCAATGACCAAACTCGCTTGGCTGTGTTCGCTTAGTTGGGTCGAAAACTGAAGGTTTTGCAAGATTTCTTGGCCTGATTCAGCTGTAAACTTGCCTTTTTCAACGAGTTTCTCAATACTTTTTTTGATTTGTTGCTCTGCGCGCAAAAGCTGCTCTGGGTTGGTATCGCTCAAAACAACTTTATGCCCAGATTGGGCAGCTACTTGGGCAATGCCTGCACCCATTGTGCCTGCGCCAATTACACCAATTATTTCTTTCATTTTAGTGTCCTTTAAATTCAGGGTTTCTTTTCTCGAGAAAGGCTGTAACGCCCTCTTTGAAGTCGTGGGTTTGCCCAGCTTCTGTTTGCAAGAGTTCTTCGATTTTCAATTGACTTTCTAACGAATTATACAAACTGAGGTTCAATGCTCTTTTGGTCAGGCCGAGGCCTTTGGTGGGCATTTGAGCCAATTGGCTTGCGAGTTTGTCGACCGTTGCGCTGAAGTCTTCGTCGGCAACAGCCTTGTAGATCATATTCATTTGCTCGGCATCTTTGGCGGCTACTTTTTCGCCGGTCATCATGAGTGCCGTGGCCTTTTGCAGCCCAACCAAACGCGGCAATAAAAAAGTGCCGCCAGAATCTGGAATGAGTCCGATTTTTGAAAAGGCTTGGATAAAAGAAGCGCTTTCTTTGGCCATAACGATATCGCAAGCCAAGGCGATATTGGCACCAGCACCTGCCGCCACGCCGTTTACAGCAGCAATGACAGGTTTTTCTAGTGTGCGAATTTTGAGAATAATCGGATTGTAGTGCTCTGCCACAATTTGCTGCAATGCAGGCCCCTCGGGGTCAGTTGCTTCGGCAAGGTCTTGTCCGGCGCAAAAAGCTTTGCCCTCTCCCGTTAAAATAACGGCTCTGATGCTGTCATCCGAAGCACAGCGGTCGAGTTCAGCTTGTAATTGCAAGGCCATTGCGCGGTTGAATGAATTGAAAACAGACGGTCTGTTCAAAGTAAGGGTGAGGACGCCCTCTTCAAAATGTGAAATAATTGCTGACATATTTTTAGGATTGATATAGTTTGAGTAGGGCCTGCGCGCGCTCTTGTAAAGTGAGGCGCAAGCTTGCCGGTTCGATGACCTCCACCTCGCCAGCATAGCCAAGTAAACTGCGTATAAATTCTTCGGTTACCAAAATACGCAGTTCAAAAATGCTGTAGGTAGCTTGTTTTTCGAGCAGTTTTTGGGAATGGTGAAAGGCTTGTGTTTCAATGTAGCGGGCGGCGATGGCCTCGGCCTTCAAGACAATGCGCAGCGCTTCTCCTTTGAACGCAGTAATGCCAATCGCATCGCGAAAGTAGTCGGTGGCATTGAAGTCTAAAGGGATTTGCGCGGCCTCGTCCAAAAGTTGCAGTTCGGTCATGCGGTCGAGCGCAAAAGTAGAGATGTCTTGCTTTTGGAGGTCGAAGCAAATGAGGTACCAACGGTTGCGGTATTCCTTCAAAAACAAGGGGCTCACTTTTCTGGGTTTAGACTGCTGTTGCTGAAAACTCGTGTACATAAACCACACGCGTTTTTGTGCCTGAATGCCTTCTAAAAGCGTTGGCAGGTATTCGTTGCCGCCAGTTGAAACCGCCGCTTCAAATTGGATATACTTCGACATTTCTTGGCTTTGCTCGCCCACGGCCACGCGGTCTACAATTTTGTCAATAGCCATGCCAAATTGCTGAAAGAAAGGCACCTCTCTAAATTGCTGTAGCGTAGAAACAGCAAAGCGGATAGACGACAGTTCGTCTTCGGAAAGCGGTACGTCGTTGATACTGAAATCGGGGTCTTCGTAAAAATACCCGCCATTCTTTTTGCTGTAACGAATGGGGGCGTCGTGTTCCATTTTCATCGTGAAAAGGTCTTTTTCGATGGTGGAAGCACAAATATGAGCGCCTGAATCAGAGCCGAATAATGAATCTTCACAGGCCGACCGCAGCGCTTCTTTGGATGGATACGGCTTGTATTTGTTGCGCAACATGCGGTCGATGATGCGGTAACGGATCAGGGCATTTTTAATGTGTGGCATTAGTGGGTTTCCAGTTTTTGCTGGTAGCCAAAGAGTTCAAAAAATTTGATGGCCTTCACTACTTCGTAAGGAACGTCGTCTTCCCAACTATTTGCGTTGGCTTTGATTTTACTCAAGACGTCGTCTGACAAGATGTGCAGCAAACTTGGGTCGTATTCTTGCAAGGCCGTGATTTTGTCGTTGGCTTGCATGTAATTGAGTAGGCCAATGAGGTTTTCAGGTAGTTTGATATTCCCTAAATGATACAAGCTGCCATCTTCGACATTGATGGCTGGATAAATATACAACTTGACGTTGTGGCCAAAGCCGCGTCCAAACGCTTCGAGCAAACCACCCGGAAGGTTGTCGTAGTACTTTTCGTCAAAAATGATGTGTAAATTATAAATACCCATAATGACACCAACTAAGTTGCCACGGGCAATCGAAGAGAGGTATTCGAGCATTTTGTAATGCTTGAGGTAGTTCGATACCATCACGGTATAGCCGAGTGAGCCAAGTAATTCGGCGCGGTCTAGGAAGTCTTTGTCTGAAATTTTGCCATCGGCGGTGAGGTCTTTAAGCGTGAGTTCAAAAACTACCTCGAGTTGTTCTGGCTTGACGCGATGTTCTTTGGCAAAAGCAGCTCTGGCGCGTTCGATCATGTCGATATGCACTTTGGTCACAGGTCTGAACCGACCTCTCATCAGCAAGATGTTTTTCTTGTAGAGGGCCGTAGAGGGCTGCATGACATTCTTCGCGAGGTCGAACATGGTGGCGTTGGTGATGCCGCGTCTGACCAAGTTGAGCGCAATAATGCGGTTGTCCATATCCTCGAAATCCGGCCCGGAAATGCGCAACATGTCGATTTCCATGCGATCTGGTGGCAAGCGGTGTACAATGCCATCGATAAATTCGTCGATATTGCCCGATTGGAAATAACACGCATAAATCAGATTGACGCCCAAAATACCCAGCGCTTCTTGTTGTGCTTTGTGGCTGTTGTCGTGCATTTTGATGTGCAAAATGACGTCGTTTGGTTTTTTGTTGAGCCCCAGTTGAAATCTAATGCCAACCCAACCCTGGCCTTGATTGGTCTTGTGGTAGTTCAGTGACTCTACGGTATTACAAAAAGTAAAAAAGCGCGCTTCTCTATTTTTGATGGGCAGAATTTTTTGAAGATGCTTGAATTCAGTCTGTAGCATCGTTAGCAAGCGCTCTTCGCAGACGTAGCGGACGGTTTCTCCGTACATGGAGTCCGATACTTTCATGTCGTAGGCAGACTGCGTGTAGGCGATGGTGCCTGAGCTTCCGCCAGCCTTGAAGAAGTTGGCTGCCACTTCCTGACCGGCGCCAATTTCTGCAAAACAGCCGTAGATATCTTGTGTGAGGTTGACTTTTAGTGCTTTGTCTTCGGTGGTTAAACGACTTGCGCTCATGTTAGTGTGGGTCTTTGAAATTCGGATTGGAAATAAAGGAGTTGTCGGTGAGGGTGAGCAAAAACTTTTTGAGCAAGTATTTTTCTTGCGCGCTCAGTTGAACGCCGCCCTGGTTGGCAAACTCGATGAGTGGGTCTATGGTAGGGGAGACGTGCACCCCGCTAGAGTAGTGTTCGATGACTTCGTCGAGGGTCTGAAAGCGGCCGTCGTGCATGTAAGGCGCGCTCAGTGCAATATTGCGCAGTGTAGGTACTTTAAATTTACCGTTGTCTTCCGGATTGCCAGTTACTGCGCCGCGCCCGAGGTCGGTGAAATTGGCGTCTAAGCCGTTGTTGCTGTATTTCTTGACGCGCATGAGCGGCCCGTTGTGGCAGTGAAAGCAATCGGCTCCATTGAGGCTTTTGAAGAGGTCGTAACCGGCCCATTCTTCGACATCCACAGTTTGCAAAACGCTTTGCTCTTGGGTGGTGAGTGACATCCCGTTTTCGTATTTGTACATGACGTCGTATTTCGACGATGCGGAGATCATGGTGCGGATAAACTGCGCAATGGCTTTGGTGACTTTTGTAGAGTCGATGCCGGGTTCGCCAAAAGCGCGGTAAAATTTGTTGCGGTAGTTGATGTCTAGGTTGAGCTTATAGACGGCGTCGGTCCAGCTTTGGTGCATTTCAATGGGGTTGGGAATGGGCTCGAGGATCTGTTGTTCGAGTGTGCTTGCACGGCCGTCCCAGAAAAAGAAGTTGTCCCAACCGAGGTTGATGAGTGCCATAGAGTTGCGGTTGCCTGCAATGCCATCAATGCCGGTAGAGTATTTATTGGGATCCGAAAAGCTGCTTTGTGCCAAATGACAAGAAGCACAGCTCATGGAGTCGTTGGCTGAGAGCCTTTTCTCAAAAAACAACCAGCGCCCGAGTTCTACACCTTCTTGGGTCATGGGGTTGTCTGACGGAATGATCATGTCGGGAAAATGACTTGGAATTTCTAGCGCATAGGGGGTGGGCTGAAAAGTAGTTTTGTCTTTGCGACAAGCGCTAAACAAAAGCAATAGGCTAAAGAATATAAGCAATCTTTTCATTAGTAAGGGCTAATGGCGTTTTTAAAATTGGAGATGACTTTTTGGGTAAGGGCCTCTTGCCCAGCTGCGGTGTGGGTGAGGTTTTCTGTACTGAGGTTGATGCTGTTCGCGCCCTGGCCTAAAAAGGCGAGTAAGTCCAGTTTGAGTTTGAATTCGCGGGTTTGGTTGCCGATGTCTGTCCAGTTGACAGCATTGAATTGCAGGCTTTGCAGATAGGTATCGGTGCCGATATGAAAACTAAAAGAGAGGTCGGGGTTGGTGGTGGCGTCTACAATGGTATCAACCTTGCCTTCGACATTCATAAAAATATAGCCTGGGTTCCAGCCCCAGTGCATTGGGCCAGCATTGCTGATATTCAGTGGGCTTTCATTTGGAAACGCACTTGGGTCGAGGTGGTTGAGGCTGCTGTCTACGCCGAGAACAGCACTTAAGTTATTGAACAAAGCGTAGTCGCCTTCTTTTTTGAAAAGCAGGCTACCGGTTTCTCTGTAGTCGAGTAAGGCGGCCTGATGTAGCGCAGTGGAACCATTGCCAAATAGCGTAAAATAGCACTTGAGTTCGGTGAATTTAATTTTGTAGCCTTCTTGGGTGGTGTATATGCTGTCCATGTAGAATGGCTGAGTTCCATAGACGGGTTGCATGCTGACTTGGATCTGCGCTTTTGGTACAGTGGGGGTGTCGTCGCCACAGGCAGCGAGCAGCAAGCCAAAAAAGATGCTTAAAAATGTTGGTCTCATCTAACAAAAATACGTCAAAACGCTCAAAATGTTCTTAATTTTAGGAAAAGTTCAGCCCAAATTCAGCTAATGCCCCAACCATCTTCCAAAGCCTTACGCGTTTATGCCGCATCTGCGGGTAGCGGCAAGACGCATCGTCTTGTTTTAGAGTACCTTAAGATTTTACTTTCCGATGCCAATTACCGTCAAAAGTTCCGGCATATAGTCGCCATGACCTTCACCAACAAGGCGGCCAACGAAATGAAAGACCGCATTTTGCAAACCCTGAGCGGTTTGGCCTATCCAGCAAGCGCCAATTCCAAAACAAAAGCGCTCCAAAAAGACCTCCTCGACGAAACCTCACTCACCGAAGTGCAGTTGCAGCAGCGCGCAGCTGGCGCACTTCAGGGTATTTTGCACCACTACGAAGATTTCAATATTTCAACCATTGACAAATTCAATTTACGCCTCATTCGCTCCTTCAGCCGAGACCTCGACTTACCAGCCGATTTTGAGGTTGTGCTCAACGAAAAATTAATACTCGACGAAGTCTTGGATTTGCTCATTGCGCGCCTTGGGCAACCCGATGCGCAAGAGCTAACGCGCTGGATGCTTTCTTACGCCAGAACCAAAGTAGCCGAAGGCGAATCCTGGGACTTCAAAAAATCTTTACTGCATTTCTCAGAAGTACTCAGCAAGGAGCGCAATGCCAAAGAAGTCGCGCAGCTGCTCACCAACACCTATACGCCAGAAAGCTACAAAGACTTTCAGGACAATGCCGCAAGGATCAAAACGGACTTTTTAGCCGAGTGCGTCAGCGTTTTTGCCCTCGCGGCTCCCTTCAAAGGAAGCCATTTCAAGACCCCAACCGATCAAAAGCGAATCGATGCGTTTGTCGAAGATCCCAACTGGGGCTTGGGTAAAAAAGAAGGGTCTTTCTATGCCCCCAAATTCAAAGAAAAGCTCGAAGAGAACTTTTACGACCTCCCCTCTGCGGTCAACACCGCACTTCTCGAACTCGAAACAAGTTATGACCAAGCCTTAGGTGCTTTTAAACTCGTCGAGACCCAACGCAAAAACTTTTACGACATGGCTTTGCTGCAATATGTTGCGCAGCAAACAAAGGCCCTCATGACTGCCCAACAACAAATCCGCATTTCAGAGTTCAATCAGCTCATCAGTCAGTTGGTACAAGGTGAGCAAGCGCCCTATATCTATGAGCGCTTAGGGATCCGATATGAGCATTTTTTACTCGATGAATTCCAAGACACCTCCCGCTTGCAGTGGGTCAACATGATTCCATTGGTGCTCGAGGCCATCTCCTATGAGCGTCCCAACCTGATTGTCGGCGACGCCAAACAAAGTATCTATCGCTTCAATAACGGTTTGGCCGAGCAATTCGTCGCCTTGCCAAGTTTATACAATCCCGAACAAGATTCTCAAATGGCGGAAAACAGCGCGCGTTTTGAGGCCAGTGCAGAAAAAAAGAGCTTACTAGACAACTACCGTTCTGCAGCTCAAATTGTCGAGTTCAACAATGCGCTTTTCAAGCAGTTGTCGGCCTCTTTGCCGCCGCAGCACCAAGATTTCTATGCTTCGTTGCATCAAAATCCCAAATCTACCAAGTCCGGTTTTGTGCACATCGAGAGTCTTGTCAATGACCTTCCGGCCGAACTACTGCACGAAAAAATCCGCAGTACTATTGAGCAAGTACTCCAAGATGGTTTCAGACCCTGCGATATCTGTGTGCTCACCGAAACCAATAAAAAAGGCAACGCAATTGCCCTCGCGCTCACCCAAGTAGGCATGCAAGTGGTGTCGCAAGATTCCCTCTTGTTGACTGCCAATCCATTGGTTCAATTGTTTATTCTTTACCTCAAGAAGCGGGCAAAACCCGCTAATCCTACGCTCGGCAAGCGCTTGGCAGAAGCTTATTTACGCGCTAAAGGCAAGTTTGAGGTCGCGAGTTATATGGCTTACTTCAAGACTTATGAGAAGGAAGGCAAGCAATTGCGCTACTTTGATGAAAACGCTTTTTACAAAGCCGAATTTGGCTCCGAAGAAGCGCTGTTCATGCCCTATGAGCATTTATTTGATTTGCTTCAAAAAGTTGCTGCTTGTTTTCAAATCAACGATACCGAAGAACCTTACTTGCATCATTTTTTCGATGTGGCCTTCCAATACCAACTCAATCGCAATGCAGAACTGCTGCCGTTCATCGAATTTATAGCGCAAAACAGCGATAAATTGGCGCTGCAAATGCCAGAATCTACCGAAGCCATCCGCGTCATGACCATTCACAAAGCCAAAGGCTTAGAATTTCCAGTTGTGCTGATGCCTAGTTTAGATTTCAGCATCGTTATTTACGGGATGTCCAAATTTTTGATGCAGGCAGGCGATGGCTTGGCCTATTCTTTTCCGTCGGAGGGAATTCCGGCATTTAAAACCTTCAAAGATCAAGAACTCGCTGCCATTTACCTCGACAAACTCAATTTGTTGTATGTTGCCCTCACCCGTCCGGAAAATAGGCTGTATGTTTGGAATCACCACAAAGCCAAAGGTTTTGGTGCCCAAATTCACGAGCAACTCACTTCTTTACCTGGGCTAAACCTCCAAGAAGAACACATTTATGTAGCTGGAGAAGCCATCACGCAAGTGAAAACAGCTGCCCAAAAGGCCAAACTTGAGGCCGAAAACACCGCATTCTATCATCCGATGGCGCTGCCAGATCAGCTCTGGTATCCTTCTTTGGTTTTCAGAACCCCCGACATCGAGCACGAGCCAGATCAACTTTTCGGACTGGCCTTTCATCGCCTGATGTCTCTTTGTTCTGCTGCAGACCAACTGCCATTGGCCATACAGATAGCCTTGCAAGAGGGTTCCATTGCCCAAGACCAACTTCCCGAACTCCGTGCAGCAGCTGACCGCTTTTGGGCACATATTGCAGCCCAACAACTACAAGATGGAATGCTTGAAGAATTCAATGAGCAGCGCATCATCGCCGATATCAATCAAATCAAACAACCCGATAAGGTTTGGCTCAAACAAAAGGAAGTGGTGGTGATAGATTTCAAGACTGGCCTCAGAAAAGACACCCACATGAAGCAAATCATCTCATACGCCGAGTTGCTACAAGCCATTTTTAATTTGCCTGTACGCCCCTTTTTATACTATACTGAACTGGATTTATTCTTGGAGCTGTGAATCGAGACCCGCTATTTGCGCAGACATCTTTAAAAAGGTGTAAACCAACGGATGGGGGAGGTCTCGGGTCGAGGATATCTGCGGACAAAAGCTCGTAGACAAGAAATATGGATGCGCTTTGAGGGTAATGATTTCAGGGTCTTCAAACTGATTGACAGCCTCGATATCGATGAACTGACCAATGAGTTGTTCGAGTAGTTGGGGGTACATGCTATAGCGCGTTGCGCTCAATTCTACCGAGCTGCAGTTTTCGTAGAGGCGCTCCATTGAACTTGTTCGGGGCAGCACGTCTATGCGCTCAAAATGATTGCTATTGACAAGGTTCTCAGAGATGAGTTTCTCGCCATAAGGATTCATGTTATTGGCGGTAATGAGGTAGTCAATAAAAATTTTGAAGCAGTCGCCGGTGGCGAAGACCGGTATTTTGAGGTCGACGAGTTGCTTGAAAATTCCATTTAAAAAAAATGGATTGAGGTAAGGACCAGGTGCCACCCAGATGCCATCGTATTGTTCAAAAACAGTTTTTTTGAACTGCAGCGCCTCGTTGATTTTGATCCAGTAATAATTGATTTCCAGCTCGAGGAATTCGGCAGCGTGGTCCAAGGAAAGGTTTGTCGCGTGGTGCGAGTTGTAGGTGAAGTTGTAGTCGCCTATGATTGCTATTTTGAGTGCTTCACTCATTCAGGCGTTTTAGTTCAACTTAAGTTTAGCGCTTGAACCAACTGCGAAGCTTGGCGTTGTTAATTTGGATCGATTCTTCCACTGCTGTTTGTGGATCTACGTACCAAACTTTACAACTGAAAGTCACTTCGAATAGGGAGTAATCACCGGTGCCGTCAGAGGCTTGCTTCAAGATAGTGAAGTTGGCGGTTTGACCCGGGTCTGTTTCGCGAGAAATCCAGAATTTGCCGGTGTTGTCGGTGTAAGAAACCTGTACGCCATTGATGCTGTTGGTAGCGAGGGTAGTGACGTCTTTGAAAGGCACTGGATTGCCAGAGTTGGTCATGTGAAAGTCATTGAACATCGGAAGCGTAGGTGTTGTGCTGCCGGTTGCGTCCCACTCGAGTGAACCAAAAGACAAAGAAATACTTTGCGGGTTGGCCATTGAGGCCATTCCGGTGGTGTAAATTACTTTAGAAAGGATAGGTGCAACATTGACAATTTGGGTGTCTAAGGCAAAACCAAGGTAGTTGTTGACGTTTTGCGTCAGCTCCACTTGCGTACCGTTGATGTAACCAACAAAGCTGGCGTTGAGGTCTACTTTATTCGTTGGTGGTGGAATGACTTCGTGTTCGATGCAGGCTGAAGAAATCAGTAAAAGTAAGGTGGCTAAGAAAGCAAAGCGCGTCAGTTTCATGCGTTTGTGTTTAGGTTACAATAACTCAAATTTAGTTCTATAAACGGAATTGTCCAAAAAAAGATGCCTTGCGCTTGAAAAAAGGTTGTTTATTTGGCACTGAAGAGCTGCAGAAAATCCTGAAGTATTTGGGGGTGGAGTGGTGCAGCACCCTTGCAAATGAGGGCAAAAACTTCTTCAGCCTTGTGTTCAGAACTTTTTTTGGATCCTTTCTTTAAGGTGAGACCAGTCCAAGATTTTTCAATCAACTCTAGCCAGTTTTCTGGTGTAATTTCGTCGTGATTGACTGCTGTTGACCACTGAAAATGATAGAAGTTCCAGATATCGTATCGCAAATCAAAAACCGTGATGAAATCATCTCCGATCTGAAGTAAGCCAGGCATTTGAGTGTATGCTTTTTCCAGAACGATATCCGCAAATAAATCGATGAACTCTTGCGCTTTTGCAGGGTGCTTGGCGGCAAGTTCGCGCCATTCGGCGTCGTAGAGTTCGTTAATAACCAGAAAATGCTTGAATTCTGTTTCGAGTTCGCTTAACTCTTGTGGCGTAAGTGATCTAAATTTGAGCATTATTCGGCTTCGCTTATCTTCACCTCTAAACTGATGTCGAGCACTTCATCTACACTTTTTTCGGTGATGGCTTGTTCGAGCTTGAATTTGTATTTGCCTTTGAAGGGCACTTTGCGGCGCTTGAAAATGAGTTGGTGCTCAACGACGGTACCAGATTTTTTGCCAATCCAGTTGCCGTTGGCATCTGCTGTTTTGATTTCGTAAGGTTCGCGGACGCTTTTGCCAAATGGCGGGGTGGTACGCAAGAAAATCCAGAGGTTGTTGTAGGCGTAATCTGTGGTGCTGCGCAGTGTAAAAATGAAATCGTAGAGTTGGGTGGTGTCTTGGATATCGACTTCAAATGAGGGCTTCACACTTTGCGTCCATTGCTCGTTTTTGAAGCGATAGGCTTTGGTGTAAATAGCCTTCTTGGTACAACTTGCCGTGAGCAAGCTCAATAAGAAAAAAACACTAACTAGCTTTTTCATTTTTTGGCCCTCCGGGGTTCGGTTTGCGGGGTTTGCGATTGGGTCTTCTCTTTTTGTTGTTATTGTTGCTGAAAGATTTTTCAAAGCGCGTGAGGCTATCTTGGCCTACAACATTTTGATAACCAATTTCTTCTACTTTTTCTTTGACTTGTGCAAAATCGGCGAGGTCTTTGGGCTTGACACCATCTTTGTTGAGCTTTTTGATCTCTGCAACGCGCTCAGGTGTTAGCGCGACCATTCCATTTTCCCCTTTATAAGCGTACCAAATGATGCGTTTGAAAACATCTGTTTTCATGTGAACGGCATCGCCTTTTTCGGTCTGTAGCTTGCTGTCGGGTTTGGGCATAGACTTGATGGCGTCTAGGTACATGTCTAGCTCGTAGTTGAGGCAACATTTGAGTTTGCCGCACTGACCTGCTAATTTTTGTGGGTTGAGAGAAAGCTGCTGATAACGCGCCGCTGATGTGGATACCGATCTAAAGTCGGTGAGCCAAGTGCTGCAGCAGAGTTCTCTACCGCAAGAGCCGATCCCGCCGAGGCGAGAGGCTTCTTGACGCGAGCCAATTTGGCGCATTTCGACACGCACTTTAAAGCGCTCGGCCATGTCTTTGATGAGCTGTCTGAAGTCTATGCGGCTTTCTGCCGTGTAGTAAAATGTAGCCTTGCTGAGGTCTGCTTGGTACTCGACATCTGAGATTTTCATGTCGAGTTTGAGGTTTTGAGCTAAGGTGCGCGATTGTGTGAGGAGGTCGCGTTCTAAGGTGCGGCCTTTGATCCATTTATCGATTTCCTCTTGATTGGAAATGTGCAAGATTTTTTTACACTCCATGGTTTTGAGGTTGGGTGCTTTTTTCTTGACTTGGATGCGCGCGAGCTCACCAAGGGCGGAAACCACGCCGATATCCCATCCTGGGGAAGTATCTACAGTAACGACATCGCCGGTTTGTAGGGAAATGTGGTCAGCGTTTCTATAGAAAGCTTTGCGGGCATTTTTGAAACGGACTTCTACAAGTTCGAAGGTGCTCTGACCAGCTGGCAAGCTGATGTTGGCAAGCCAATCAAAAACTTCGAGTTTGTTGCATCCGCCGCTGCTGCATGTGCCGTTGTTTTTACAACCTTTTGGTGTTCCTCCACCGCTACTACATGACGCACAACCCATTTGATTTTTTTTGTTGTAAAGTTAATAAATAAAGTCGTTTGAACTACGCCTGATGGATGTAGCGCATCGTTTGAAAGCAAAGTTGCGTAAATAGGATGCGTGCATTGGCGTTGCGGTCTATCTGAAAATAGGCGGCATCAAAGGTGCTCATGAATTCGCGTATGTTGTTGCCAGAGATAAAAGGCGCAAATTTTTCTATAAAAGCTGCTTCATCGGTGGAAACTTTGGTCAGTACGTCGCCCATGTAATTGGTGAGGATGCTTTGACGCATCATGTGGAGCGCATATTGGATAAAGAGTTTTTGTCTTTCCTTGCCAATTGAGGCGATGTCGTCGGCCCAATTCATCATGGCCAACACTTCTTTTTTGTAACAAACCCGCATGAGTTGGATGAATTGATTGCGCTGTTGGTCTTGGTCTTCGGAGGTGGCCAAGTAAGACATGGCGGCCAGCACAGAACCATCTGCAAAAGCCGCAATTGCATCGGCATTGGTGCGCGTTTGACTTTTGGTTTGTTGCAAAAAAGCACTGAGGTCGTCGGTACTGATTTTAGGTACCCGAATGAGTTGTGTGCGGGATTGGATCGTGATCATGAGTTTGCTGGCATCCTCGCTCACCAATAGAAATAAGGTTTTGGCGGGTGGTTCTTCGAGTATCTTGAGCAACTTATTGGCGCAATCGGCATTCATTTCTTCAGGTTGCCAAATGATCATGACTTTGTAGCCACCTTCGTATCCTTTTAGGCTGAGTTTGCGGATGATTTCTTTGCTTTCATCTGTTCCAATAATGGGCTTGCGCAGTTTGGAGTCGATGCGTTCGGTCCAGTCGAAGAGATCGAAATAGGCCGATTGTTGGAGTTGATTACGCCAGTCGGCCAAAAATAAATCAGATGTTTTGCCGATGCTCAGCACTACCGGAAACACAAAATGAAGGTCTGGATGCTGGAGTTGCTGTACTTTTTGGCAAGCTGGGCAGCGTCCACAGCTGTCGTTTTCGCCGCGGTCTGTGCAAAACAGATATTGACTAAAAGCTAGAGCCAAAGGCAGACCGCCATAGCCGGCAGGGCCTTGAAGTAATTGGGCATGTGCAATTTTGCCAGAATTGATCTCTTGGATGAGTTCTTGCTTGAGGGTTGTTTGGCCTATGATTTGCTGAAATTGCACCCTCAAAAATAGCGAAAAACCGGCAATTATTCGGTGTTGCCTTTCAAGAGCAGCACGATTTCACCTTTTGCCTCGTGTTGAGCGAAATAGCTTTGTAATTCGGCGAGTGTACCGCGGTGATACGTTTCAAACTTTTTGCTGATTTCCCTGACCACACAAGCCTCGCGCTGTGGATCTAGCCATTCGCACATTTGGTTGAGTGTTTTGGCAATGCGGTGCGGAGATTCGTACAAGACCACAGTTCGGTTTTCGTGGGCAAGGGCTTGAATGCGCGTCTGACGTCCTTTTTTGTGGGGCAGAAAGCCTTCGAACACAAATTTGTCGCAAGGAAACCCCGAAGCGACCAATGCGGGTACAAATGCCGTTGGCCCAGGCAGACATTCAACTTCAATTCCCGCCTGTACGCAAGCGCGCACCAATAAAAACCCAGGATCTGAGATGCCTGGCGTACCAGCGTCGGATACCAACACACAAAATTCGTGTTGTTGAATCAGTTCGACGGTTTTCTCTAAAAAGCGGTGTTCGTTGTGGGCATGAAAAGCCAAGACCTTTTTTTTGATCTCAAAGTGATTCAAAAGTTTGTTGGTCACGCGGGTGTCTTCGGCAAAAATGAGCGGTGTTTCTTGCAAGATGCGCAAGGACCGAAGCGTGATGTCTTCTAGGTTGCCAATTGGGGTCGGGACGAGGATCAGTCTGGGCATAGTTTAAGCAAAAACCGCACGCACCACTTCTTCGATTTTGGTGCAAGGGATGATTTCTATTTGGTGTTTGTGTCCTTTGATGCCTTTGGAATATTTGGACACGATGATTTTTTTGTAGCCGAGTTTTTCGAGTTCACCCAAGCGTTGCTCTAGGCGGTTGACGGGTCTGAGCTCACCGCTGAGGCCAATTTCGGCTGCAAAAGAGATGGTTTTGTCAATGGCGAGATCGGCGTTGGAGGATAAAATGGCCATAGCCACTGCAAGGTCAATGGCGGGGTCGTCTACTTTGATGCCGCCGGCAATATTTAAGAAAACGTCTTTGGCGGCCAAGCGAAAACCACAGCGTTTTTCGAGTACAGCCAAAAGCATATTGAGACGCTTGACATCAAAGCCGGTAGACGAACGTTGAGGGGTGCCGTAGGCTGCAGATGAAACCAATGCTTGGACTTCGATGAGCAGCGGGCGAATGCCGTCTACCATTGAAGCCACAGCAACGCCGCTTAAGGCTTCAGAGCCAATGGAGACCAAAACTTCCGAAGGATTGGCAACCGGCAAAAGACCGTTGCCTTGCATGCTGTAAATGCCGAGCTCGTTGGTCGAGCCAAAGCGGTTTTTGATGCTGCGCAACAAGCGGTAAATGTGATGGCGGTCTCCCTCGAATTGTAAAACGGAGTCGACCATGTGTTCTAAGACTTTCGGACCTGCAATAGTGCCGTCTTTGGTAATGTGTCCGATCAAGAATATCGGAATATCGGTTTGTTTGGCAAAGCGCAGCAAATTGGCCGTGCATTCCCTGACCTGAACCACAGAGCCTGGCGAGCTTTCAACGCTATCGGTATAAAGTGTTTGAATAGAATCGATGATGAGTAGCTGGGGCTGAATTTGTTCTGCCTGGACCAATACTTGCTGTAGGTTGGTTTCGGTGAGTAAGTAGCAATTGGGATTGTCTAGGCCCAAGCGTTCGGCGCGCATGCGAATTTGCTGCTCGCTTTCTTCACCAGATACATAAAGTACTTTGAGTTGTTCTTTGATGGCCAATTGCAGCAAAAGTGTGGATTTTCCGATGCCGGGGTCGCCGCCTAGAAGGTTGATAGAACCCGGAACAATACCGCCGCCAAGCACCCGGTTGAGCTCAAAATCGTGGAGTGCAATGCGGCTTTCTTCGCTTTTTTGAACCTCTTGAATCAGGACGGCTTGCTGGGCTTGCGACGATTTGGAAAAGCTCACGACGTGTTTGGGCATTTTTTCTGTGCGCTCTTCTACGAAGGTGTTCCATTCTTTGCAACCAGGGCATTTGCCGAGCCATTTTGGTGTTTCGTGACCACAATTTTGACAGAAAAACGCGCTTTTTGCTTTAGACATGAAACTTTTGCTTTTTGACAAAGGTATTCAAAAAAGCTTGTCTGATGCTGGCTTTTAAGTACTTAATCAGTAACAATACTGAAAAGAAATTTATTTTTTTAAAGATTTTTTAATCTGTTGTTTGCCACTATATCAAAAAATATAATTTTGCCTTGTAAATAGTTGTCAATCCTATGTCAAAAAGAAGAGCAATCATCAGTTACGACAAGCTCACCATCGAGCAGAAAAAACAAATCCTCCGCGATTTTCCGGATGGGTATATCAACCACCTGACCTCCATCAAGACCCCAACTGGAGAGGTACTAGACGCCCTCGTTTGGGAGACCGATGAAGTCATCTATTTAGTGAAGATCAACAAAATTCAGCCCAAAGCTAAACCCGCTGCAGAAGAAGATGACTTCGAAGACGACTTTGACAAACCAGACGACCTCAAAGACGACGACCTCGACGACGACGATGAAGAAGAAGATGACTTCGCCGATGACGAAGCTTCCGACGACGAGGAAGATTAAACCTTAGGTGCCCAAGTTTTTTTAACTTTGGGTCATGCTTGCATCTATCTCGCCTCTTGAACTCAGTGCTTTATTGGCTAATACTCCGCCTATAGACCAAATTGGAACGCTCGAACGCATTGCGCGCATTCAAGCCCGTAGCATCAAAGGCGCAGCCAAATTACAAGGTTTGCGCATGGCGCTTTCCATGATAGACCTCACCACCTTAGAGGGTAAGGACACACCTGCAAAAGTGCGTCAACTCTGTTACAAAGCCCAGCACTTACACGATCAAGCTGCAGATTTACCGATAGTTGCGGCTGTATGCGTGTATCCAACTATGGTAGGTGTGGCCAAACAAGCACTTGGTAACTCTGGCATCAAAGTAGCCAGTGTTTCTACCGCTTTTCCATCTGGGCAAGCCCCGTTTGAAGTCAAGAAATTAGATACGCTTTACGCCCTAGACAACGGTGCCGACGAAATCGATATGGTCATTTCAAGAGGTCGTTTCTTAGCGGGTGATTACCAATTTGTTTACGACGAAATCGCAGCCATCAAAGCTTTATGTGGTGCTGCGCGTCTCAAGGTCATTTTTGAAACAGGTGAACTAGATTCACTCGATCAAGTCAGAAAAATCTCGGATCTCGCCATTGCTGCAGGTGCTGATTTCATCAAAACTTCTACGGGTAAAATTCAACCTGCTGCCACTTTTCCGGTTGTGCTCACCATGCTAGGCGCTATCAAAGATCATTATGACAAAACAGGTCAAATGATTGGCATGAAGCCCGCAGGTGGCATATCCTCCTCCAAACTGGCACTACAACATTTGCTGCTGGTCAAGGAAGTGTTGGGCGAGGCCTGGCTCAGCAACGAGTGGTATCGTTTCGGCGCCAGCAGCTTGGCCAATGACCTGCTGATGCAATACCAAAAACAACTCACTGGCAAATACCAATCTGCCGCCTACTTTTCAATCGATTAATCATGAGCAACCCAACTTGGAACCTCGAACCTTCATTGGAATCTGCAGCGCAGGTCCAAATCAAGCCGCAATACGAACTTTTTATCGATGGCAAATGGCAAGCACCAGCCTCCGGAACGTATTTTGCTACCGTGAATCCGGCCGATGAAAGCCACTTAGCCAAAATCGCTTGGGCCAACGCTACCGATATTGATTTAGCGGTAAGTGCGGCGCGTTCGGCTTACGAAAACGTGTGGTCCAAACTCAGCGGTGCAGCGCGCGGCAAGTATTTGTTTCGCATTGCGCGCCTCATGCAAGAAAAAGCCAAAGAATTGGCTATCATGGAAACACTAGATGGCGGCAAACCCATTCGAGAGTCCAGAGACATCGACATTCCGTTGGCGTGCAATCATTTCTTTTACTACGCTGGCTGGGCCGATAAACTACAAGAAGCCTTTGCGGGTCAGCAATTCGAAGCTTTGGGGGTTGCGGGTCAAATCACACCCTGGAATTTTCCGCTGCTCATGCTGGCTTGGAAAGTAGCTCCAGCTTTGGCTTGTGGCAATACCGTGGTACTCAAACCTGCCGAAACCACCTCCCTCACGGCACTCAAATTCGCTGAAATTTGCCAAGAGGCAGGCTTGCCAGCAGGCGTAGTCAATATCGTCACAGGATACGGAGATACCGGTGCTGCACTTGTGGCGCATTCAGACGTCGATAAAATTGCTTTCACTGGCAGTACAGCCGTTGGAAAGCAAATCCAAAAAGCTTGCATTGGCACCCCTAAAAAAGTCACGCTCGAACTCGGCGGTAAGTCTGCAAATATCCTGCTCGAAGATGCACCGATAGACCAAGCCGTAGAGGGCATCATCAACTCGATCTTCTTTAACCAAGGCCATGTGTGTTGTGCGGGTTCAAGACTTTTTGTTCAAGAATCCATCGCAGAGCAAGTGGTCGCCAAATTGAAGTTCCGTTTACAAAGTATCTATGTGGGCAATCCGCTCGACAAAAACACCGATATCGGTGCTATTAACTCAAAAAAGCAACTAGAAACCATCGAAAAATACCTCGCTATCGGTTTGGCCGAAGGTGCGGAAATGTATCAGCCTGATTGCACGCTTCCGAGTCAAGGCTTTTATTGTAAACCAACATTATTCACCGATGTTGCGCAAAGCGCACGCATTGCCCAAGAAGAGATTTTTGGCCCCGTGCTCACCATCCAAACTTTCCGCACCATGGAAGAAGTGGTTCAAAAAGCCAATAATTCGCCCTACGGATTAGCTGCAGGCGTCTGGACGGCCAACGGCGCGCGTATTTTCGGTCTCAGTAGCCAATTGCACGCCGGTGTGGTTTGGGCCAATACCTACAATAAATTCGACCCAGCTTCACCTTTTGGTGGTTACAAAGAAAGTGGCTTTGGCCGCGAGGGTGGCCGCCATGGCCTCAGTGCCTACCTCAAATTCAAGAACTAATGGAAATCCTCAAAACATACAAACTCTACATTGGCGGTCAGTTTCCGCGAACCGAAAGCGGCCGAACCTATCCTGTACTGGCCGCAGATGGCAGCCATGTAGCCAATGCTTGCTTGGCATCTCGCAAGGACGTCCGCAATGCAGTGCAGGCCGCACGCAAGGCACAAGCTGCTTGGGCAGGAAGGTCAGCGTTTAACCGCAGCCAAATTGCCTACCGCATGGCGGAAATGCTCGAAGACCGCAAAACTTTGTTCGTCAATGAATTGCAAAGCATGGGTGCAAGCCTGAGTGCCGCGCAAAGCGAAGTCCAACAAGCCATAGATCGCTGCGTGTATTACGCGGGTTGGGCCGATAAATACCAAGCACTGATTTCTAGCGTAAATCCTGTGTCTAGCCCACATTTCAATTTCTCAACGCCAGAAGCAATGGGTGTGGTGGGAGTGGTGGCGTGTCAACAAACTGCACTTCTCGGCCTGATTTCTCAAATTTTACCAGTTATCATCGGTGGAAACACAGTTGTTGTCCTTGCCAACACAAACCAACCCTTGTGTGCCATCACCTTTGCCGAAGTACTCGCTACCTCCGATGTTCCAGGCGGAGTGGTCAATATATTAACAGGCGAAGTAGGGGAGATGCTGCCAACACTTGCCGGACACATGGATGTCAATGCACTCAGTTTGGCTCCGCTTCCTTCAGCATTAAGTATCGCCGCACAAGAAGCCGCGGTAGATAACCTCAAGCGCTGCAAGCTCTACACAACAGATTTGAGCGCCACCACAGCCCAAGGCCTTCACTACATCTCAGACTTCCAAGAGATCAAAACCACTTGGCACCCAATTGAGCAAATTGCTGGCGGCGCTGGTGGGTATTGAGTGTGGATGTGTTTGTTAAGATTGAAGACTTAAAACAAGTTTTTTGCCTAGGCTGGCCTCGACAATTTTGCTTAGTGTTTTGAGCTCAATTGCTTGGGTATCGTTTTCAAGTTTTGAAATGTAGGTCCTTGATGTGCCAGCTTTTTGTGCCACTTCATCTTGGGTAAGTTGAGCGGCAATACGCCAACTCTTAAACAAAGCACCGATACTTTGAGTGCGTTCAGCATCTTCAGTGCTCAAACCGTACAAAACGTCGGCACCAACATCATAAACAGTAGCAACTTGCTCGCCATGTTCGTTTGTCAAATAGGGTTTGATGTTTTTCCAAGAAAGCGTATTATTAACTAAGGCTACCTTTTGAAATTCTTGAGGTTTCATTAGGGGATATTCAATATCAGCTGTTTGGATTTTCCAGTCTTTGTTAAAAATGCGCTTGAAGTCAAGTATACGGTTGTCGCCATTGTTAAAGAGGACGGAGAGCATTAAATTCTCTGGATCTATATGGTTGATCTTTAGAATTTTGGGTAGACCCCTGAAGGAATTACTACGTTTTTTCATTTTCTCCTGTTGTTGTATTATTGAATTTCAAATGTGGGTTCAATTCATAGAAATTCTTTTCAATTAATGCTCTTCGACCCTCATTGTTTAACCACACTTCGACAATTTTTAATTTCCGACGTGGGATGTTACCCCTGAGTATTTTAGAACTTCCGACATCTATCAACGCTTCTTTCTCCCCGTATTTTACATGGATATGTACAGGGAGGTGTTCGCGACTATAGATTTCGATACGAAGCCCATATAATGATTCAAGTATTGGTGCCATGTGGAATGATCTTCCACAAATGTACCTACAAAGGTACAATTATTATTCAGGAAATTTACCGAAGCAAACCTGTTTTTTACTCCACCACAACTTTCTTCATGCCAATAGAAGCACCGTTTTCAAAGAAAGTGACGAAGAATACGCCTTTGTTTTCAATTTCGATAGTTGTCTGCTCGTTAATGCTTTGAATGCTTTGAATTTGTTGGCCAGTAACTGAATAAATCACAACAGAAATTTCACGATCTAGATCAATTCCCTTGATTTGAAACGCACCCCGATTCGGATTCGGGTAAAGCAATAGGTTGTCAACAGATGGAGTAGCTGGAGTTAAACCGGCAGTGTTGTCGGCGATGAGCGTGGTTTTTGGATCACCGACAATGACACCTTGCCAAGAGGCAAAACGGTCAGCCATGTAAAAACTCTCCGCTAAGTTGTAATGCGCTGTTTGATCCAAGTAGCGATTGACCAAAATATCGGCCCGAAGTAATTGTGTAAAATAAATGCAATTGACGTAGCCGTGCGCAGCGGTGCAACCTTGCGCAATTAAATCAGAAAGTGTAAAGTTAGCATTCGAACTAGACACGCTGTCGAAAGCAGCAGCAGTGGAGCAGGTAGTTAAAGCCGCAAAAGAACCTGGTACAAAGCCAAAATTTTGAGTGTAGTCGGGCAGCGGGCCAAAGCCGGTTGAAAGGTAAGAAAGTACGTTAGATTGATTGGTAATTGGCGAAATATTGTAATCCGTTTGCGTTATCCAATTTCCAATTTGAAATTCATTTAAAGCAGGATTGATGTATGTGTCTACAAAGTAGAGAGTGTCATTACCTTGTGCCTCATTCAAATCTAGAATATTCTGAAAAGCTAGAGGGTTAACTGCCGTATTTGGCCCGCTGCGGGCTATCATTTGTTTGACATCACCTACCGTGAAAGCATCAAGTCGTGTGACTAAATACATCCCAAATTGACTTCTTGTAAAATGTACATTTTGGTTAAAATAAGGATGAAGGAAGGCATTGCTTTGGGCAATATTTGAAGCATGCGGTCCTAAAATCAAACTCAGCTCAGCATCTACCGCTCCACAGTCGCCGTTTCCTTGATTCACAATACAATCTATGCCCGACCTTCTCAGTGGCACGCCTTTGGTCGTTACCAAATAGTTGAGCGTGTTTTCAATACCTGAATTGAGTATACTCGCCTCAATTTGTGTCCGCAAAACATTAAATACACTGTCGTTGATCACTTCCGTGTTCGGAACATTCACATAGATGATATTTTGGCTCGGAATGTTGCGCGCCGCCTGAAAATAGTTCCCAATTTCAATAGACTCCGGGCTATTCAAATTGACAATAACGCCAACGTCTGCATACGAAACAGTTTGTGCTAAAAATGTAAAAGGCAAAAAGGCTAGAATGATAAAGAATTTCATGTATTGATTTTTGATTTGGCTAAAAACGCAAAGGTTCTCAAATTATTTGAATAAAAATTTAAAAAAGGGGGTTTACCCGGGGGTGCTGGTTTGCATAAAATATTGATTGGTATTTTGAGTTACTCTAAGGTTACTATTTTTTTTGGTTGTTTTTTACTTTTAAAATCCATAGTTTTATGATTCATATCCACAGAATGCGTGCAGTTCATCCACATTTTATTACTGATCAAAAAGGAAGAAAAATTTCGGTTGTTCTTCCAATAAAAGATTTTGATGCCATTATGGAGGATTTGGAAGAACTCGATGACATCAAATTATTTGATGCCGCTAAAGCAGCAAATTCACCCTCAATCCCTATTGACGAAGCTTTCGACTTAATTGAAAAGCAACGTTCGAAGAAATGAAGGGTTATCAAATAATCATCAATCGAAGCGCAATTAAGAGGCTTCAAAAAATTCAGGACCCTTATTATTCGAAAATCAAAGAGTCTATCTATAAGCTTGCCATTGAACCAAGACCAGCGGGTTATAAAAAACTTAAAGGTCGAGAAGCATACAGAATCAGAGTTGCGGAGTATAGAATTATCTACACTGTAAATGATATTGTTTTAATAGTTGAAGTCTTGGATCTTGGTCATAGAAGGAATATCTAATAACTTTTGAAAACAAGTATTTTTACTTACACTTGCGAGAATTAGTGTTTTTTCAATTCAACCTGAATAAATCCCGACAACTCCTTTACCTTCTCATCAAAACTTGCTTTCATTACCATGAAGGTCAGCAATCCAAATATGGGTAAAATAATGATGGCTTTAAAAAGG
>JANQWC010000012.1:18234-145267 GCA_030730025.1 Crocinitomicaceae bacterium | reverse complement strand
TACCATGAAGGTCAGCAATCCAAATATGGGTAAAATAATGATGGCTTTAAAAAGGAAATGCGTACTTGGGAAAAAGTTGTTTTCATTTGTTTTTGCGTGCCTTCAAAATCAAAGTCAATTTGACATGCTATTTGAACGCCTTTTGTCGTTTCTCTTGAATGTCCACTTTGAAAATCAGAGATGTGTTTTCTCAAAGATGTGAGGTCTAAGGTGTCAATGTATTCAGGAGTGATGCATTCGGTGTGCTTAAACATGCTTAAACAGGAAGTTTAGATATTGCCCAAATGAAAAAGCCCAAAACTATAATACCGAGGATTGAAAAGAGGAGGAGAAAGAAGAGGGTGTAGAATTTCATCAGGGACGGAGAAAGAAGCTAGATTTTGTATCTTTACTAAAGTAAAACAATCATTTTTATTTGAGTCAGTTTGTATTATAAAATTGACTTTCAAGTTGTTGCTTCAAGGTTCTTATTAGAACGAATGAGTTATTTGTTAAACCCTTCGATTAGTCAGTTCATCTTGTAGTTGTTGAAATTCAGAAGTAGAAATTTGAACGGTGGACTTGATTTCAACATTTTCAATGCGCAGTGTGAGCGGATAGGTGTCTTTTTGGGCAGACCAGTTGTTGGGGTTACTGTTGAGATGAATTACGATAGAATTGTTGGTTGCAGTTGTTGGCAAGTCATAGCTCTTTTTTTGACTTTCAAACCAACGGTAATCGAAATAATGGATCAGTGAGTTGGTCTTGATGATCATATGTTCTTTTCCGAAGGAGTTCCAAAGAAATAAGCGCAAAAAATAAAATGAAACGCCTGCCATGAGGGCAAAAACAATGAAAAACCCAAAATGTAATGGCTGTTGGGTTTCGTCACCAGTGAGCGAGAATGCAAAAAATATAATTGGTAAGAGGAGCGCAAGGAGGCAAAGGAACAGTGCAAAAAGGCGTCCTACGAAAGGAGCTTTGTGATTGGAAAGCTGTAAATGTATTTGCAGCTGGTCTTCGCTGAAACTTACCTGATACATGTTGCTAAACTAAAGCAATTTTCAAAATCCGAAACAACTACATCAACTCCCCCAATAACTGCGTTGCAGCTGAAACAGTGCGGCGTGTTTCGGTAGGTGAGAAGGTGCTGAGAGCCCAAGTGTTGTTATCCCAAACGAGGGTGTTCATGCGCTCGAAGTAGTCGACACCGAGTTCGGTGCCCATTTGGCGGATTTGCTGATTGATTTTATCCATAGAGCAGCCAGAGGCTTGAACGCCTGCTTCGTTGGCAACAATGACCAACGCGTGGTTTTCGAAAACAAATCCGGAGGCATTCATGGCTTTGCCGTGCGTTTGCCATGTTTGGGTGAAAGACACGAGCATTTCATTAGCCCAAGCTGCTTCTGTGGCGTCTAGGGCGCGTTTGCCAATAAATACCCAGACCCGACACTCGGGGCCAAAGTGTGGCGCTAAATTAGAGATCTGCAGCATTGGCGATGAGTTCGGCGATGTCCATGACTTTGACGTCTTCTTCTTTTTCGAAGTGCTTGACGCCGTCGGTCATCATGGTGTTGCAAAATGGGCAACCTGTTGCGATGATATTGGCGCTGGTTTCAATGGCGTCTTCGGTGCGTTCAATATTGATTTCTTTGTTGCCCTTTTCGGCTTCCTTGAACATTTGCGCGCCGCCTGCACCACAGCACAAACCATTGGTTTTACAGCGTTTCATTTCGACCAAAGCAGCATCTAGCTTGACGATGAGCTCGCGTGGGGCTTCGTAGACGTCGTTGGCGCGTCCGAGGTAACACGGGTCGTGGAACGTGATTTTCTTGCCCTTGAAAGTACCGTTGTCGGCAAGGGTCAATTTACCGGTATTGATGAGGTCTTGGATGAGTTGGGTGTGGTGGATCACTTCATAAGTGCCACCGAGCTCAGGATATTCGTTTTTGAGCGTATTGAAACAATGCGGACACGCTGTTACGATTTTCTTGACTTCGTAGCCATTGAGCAACTCAATGTTCATGAGTGCTTGCATCTGAAAGGTGAACTCGTTGCCAGCGCGTTTAGCGGGGTCGCCGGTGCAGCTTTCTTCGGCTCCGAGGACCGCAAAATTGACCTTACAATGGTTCAAAATCTTGACCAATGCTTTGGTGATTTTTTTGGCGCGGTCATCAAAAGATCCGGCGCAACCTACCCAAAATAAGATGTCTGGGCTTTCTCCTGAGGCCATCATGTCGGCCATTGTGCGTACTTGTATGCTCATTGCTAGGTCTTTTTGACTATTCTTCGTTTGCCCAATTCATGCGTTCAGTTGGCGCAAATTGCCATGGTGCACCGTTGTTTTCAATATTGGTGAGCATGCCGGTGAGCTCTGTCGGTACTTTGGATTCTTCCATGACTAAAAAGCGGCGTAAATCGATGATGATGGAAAGCGGATCGATATTCACTGGGCATTCTTGAACACAAGCATTGCAGCTGGTGCAAGCCCATAGTTCTTCTTCAGTAATGTAGTTGCCCAAGAGGCTTTTTCCGTCTTCGGCGTCGCTGCCATTTTTGCGTTTGTAGTCGCCGAGTTCTACCATGCGGTCTCTGGTGTCCATCATGATTTTGCGCGGCGAAAGTAATTTACCTGTTGTATTTGCAGGGCAAGCAGACGTACAGCGCCCACATTCAGTGCAGCTGTAGGCGTCCATGAGGTTTTTCCAGGTGAGGTCGGTGACGTCTTTGGCGCCAAAGCGAGAAGGTGCAGCATCGGTAGCCGGCGCAGCGTAAGGATCTGCATTGGGGTCGAGCATGAGCTTGACTTCAGCTGTTACGCTCGCCATATTTGTAAATTGTCCTTTTGGTTCCAATTTGGAAAAATAGGTGTTCGGAAAAGCCATGAAAATATGAAGATGCTTAGAGTAGGGCAGGTAGTTCATGAAAGTATAAACCATGATGATGTGGCCCCACCAGCCTATTTGTTCCAACACATGCAGGGTATGCGCGCTCTTGCCCTCAAATAAAATAGGTCCTAACCAAGAACTGATTGCAAAACCGTTGGAGTTGCCAGCATATCCTTGCAAGACTTCATCAGCGCCGTTCATCGTGAAGATGAAGCTGATTAAAATGAGTTCAAATACGAGGATGAGGTTGGCATCTTGGGTAGGCCAGCCCGCGAGTTCTTTCATGTTGAGGCGTGGTAGCTTGAGCATGTTGCGGCGCGCCAAAAAAGCAACGGTGCCAATAAATGCCAAAACAGACAACACCTCAATGAAGCTGATCATGAAAGTATAAAAGCCGCCAAGGCTATCTTGGAAAAAACGATGTGAGCCACTGATGCCATCGACTAAAATTTCGATGAGCTCAATTTGGGTGATGACAAACGAGGCATAGATGGTCAAATGCAGGAGTGCAGGAATGGGGCGCGTGAACATTTTCTTTTGGCCAAGTGCCACCAAAAGCATGGTGCGCCAACGGTCTGCTTTGCGATCAGTGCGGTCTAGGGGCAGACCCATGTGAATGTTTTGAGCAATTTTGCGCAAGTTGAATGCAAAAAAACCAAAACTGGAGAGCGTCAGGACGCCAAAAATGAGTTGTTGCATGAGTACAGTTTATTCAGGCAAGCTGTCCAGTATTTTGAGGAGCTTGTCTTCGTTTTGCTTAGAAAGTTGCAATCCTTTGGTTTTGCCACCAATAAGGGATAAGTGTACGTAGCGCTCTGGATGCGCCTCGAGGTCTTTCACTAAATTTTGAAGATCGTTGTTGGTGGCCACGAGTTCGGCGTAAAGTTTGTCGTCGTGGATGAGCTTGCCAAGTGTGCCTTGTCCTTTTTCGACTTCGGTGAGGACCATATTGAACTTCTTGAGCGTCGTTTGGGCTTCTAAAATAGTGCCTTTGAAATCAGCAGTGACGAGCTCATCGGTAATTTTGCGGGTATTGCCAATGATGCCTGCAATTTGGTCGTTGCTTTTGCGCAAATTGAGGGTAATGGCTTCCACATTGGCCATGATTTTGGAGAATTGAGCGCGTTCGACAGCCACAAAGCCTTGGAGTTCGTCGGCTACGTTGCCCAATTTCTTGATGGTGAGTTTGACTTGTTTGAGGCTACCTTCTAGCTCTGACGTAGCGGTGGTGTCCCAAAATGAAGAAAGGGAGCTGACCATTTTGTCTACGGAGAGCATCATGGTTTGTAATTTCTGAGAAATCGGATCTGCGTAGGCCTTTACTTGCGTGACCATATCTACAGAAACGCGTCCTGGAATGGTGGCGCCAACTTTGTAAAATTTACCATCACCGACTACAGGGAGTTGGACAACAAGTGCTTTGGTAAAGAAATCAAGTGAACCAATTTCGATAATCGTACCTTTAGGCAGCCGAATATCGCTGTTGTGGATATTGAAAGTCATTTTGACTTTGTGCAGTGAATCGCCGGTCGGATTGGATTGGATGCTCATGACCTTGCCAATTTCGACGCCATCGAGTGTCACGTTTGAAGACACCATGAGCTGGCCAGAATTAGGGAAATAAGCGGTGTAGACGTCGTCACCACCAAAAAAGCTATTGCCCTTCAGGAAGTTGATGCCGGCAATAAGCACCACAATGGCCACAAGCGCGATGAGCGCGGCTTTGATTTCTTTGGAGAATTTCAAGCTAGTTTTTTTCTGCTAATTTAATGGCTTTTTCAATACTGATGCGTTCTCCGTCGAGGAAAGCCACTACAAATGCATGAGGAAAGCCTTTTTGAATGAGTTCGTTTTTGTAGTTTTTGGCAGCTGGAAGGTCATTTGGAAAGGTTCCAGTGCAATATTTGAAAAGTGTATTGTCTTGATATTCAAATATTTCAAGTCCATTGAAATGGCTTGACTTGGTCGGTATGGCCTTATTGGAGGTCTCAATTTGCACCCTAAATACAAGTCCTTGCTCTTTTGGGGCTTCTTTCGGTATTTCTACGGGTTTAGGTGGCTTGACATCAATTATTTTCGGATCGGCAGGCGCTTGTTGCGCGGTGGTTCCGCCCACAACGGTTTTGCCTTCAGTCGCATTTTTGTAGTTGACAAACGCTTGAAACATCGATTGCGCCATTTTTTGTTGGCCTCCTGCGGTCCCGATGAGTTTTTCTTCAGCGGGGTTGGGTAAAAATGCCGTTTCAATCAATACGCTCGGCATGGTGGTTTTGTAGAGTACCAAAAAGCCAGCTTGTTTGACACCGCGGTCATAACGACCAATGCGCTTGAATTCCTTTTGGATCATTTCGGCAAAAAGAATAGACTGGCGGTGAAAAACAGCTAATTGAAACTGTAGGGCGATGATGCCGTCTGGTGTGAGGTCGTAGGAACGGTATTTGGCGCCTTTGTCGTCTTCGAGGGCAATACTGGCGTTTTCTCGTTCGGCAACTTTTTGTTGGGCGTCTGTGCGGTGCAGACCCAAAACGTATGTTTCTGACCCGTAAGCCGTGGTGCTGCCGGCGTTGGCGTGTATGCAAATGAACAAATCGGCGTTGTTGCGATTGGCAATGTTTGCGCGCTCTGCGAGTTCTACAAACACATCTGTGCTGCGGGTGTAAATGATTTTGATGTCGGGGTAACGTTCTTTGATGAGCGCGCCCAACTTTAGTGCCATTGAGAGGCAGACTTCTTTTTCGTTGTTCTGAGCGCCATGGCAACCAGGGTCGTGTCCGCCGTGTCCGGCATCGATTACAATGGTTTTGATTTTACTTGTTTGCCCCCAAATGAAGTTGTTTGAAATTAAAAACAACGCTGCCAATAAAAAGACGCGAATTGCGTTTTTTTGCAAGCCATTGAAAATTGGTAGCTTTGTACGTTTTTCCTGCATATTACAAATCTAAGTAAGCATCTTGAGCCAGCGCCAGCGCTTTTTACAACTTTTCTTCGTCACATTGTTAATAATGTGCCATCAGGTATTGGTTACAGCCCAAGATACCCTGTTTGTCGACGGAGAAAGTCTCAATCAGATCGTGACTTACAAGGCGAGTGAAAAAATCAGGCACGACGTTCAAAACCGCAAAATTTACCTCTATGGTAACGCCGAAGTGCAGAGCGAGGGCTTTACATTGAAAGCTGGGTACATCCTCATCGACATCGATTCCAATCAGGTGGAGGCGAGTTATCGGGTCGATAGCTTAGGGGAAAAAGTTGAATTTCCAGAGCTTACCGAAGGCACCGAAACCATTCGCTGCGAGACACTCAAAATGAATTACAAAACCCAGAAAGCTTATATCAAGGCGCTTGCAATCAAGCAAGATGAGTTTTATTTTCGGATGGGTACCGCCAAACGCCAAGCCAACGAAGAGCTCCATTTGCGTCAGGGGATCCTCACCACTTGTGATTTAGAAGAGCCACACTACCATTTTCAGCTGAGTAAAGGTGTATTGGTGCCAAATGAACGCATTGTAACGGGCCCCATGAATTTATGGGTTTCGGGCATTCCAACACCACTTGGTTTGCCTTTTGCATTTATTCCGACCAATCAAAAGGAGCGCACCTCTGGTTTGTTGTTTCCGGAGTTTATTCCGCTTTCAGCCTACGGATTTGGTTTCCAAAATTTGGGTTGGTATTTCCCAATTAACGACCGCTACCAAACTTCTGTGTATGCCAATTTATACAGCCGTGGTTCTTGGGGCTTGCGCAACGACCTCGATTACGCCAAGCGCTACGGCTACAACGGACGCTTGTCGTTGGGTTTTCAGCAATTCAACAGCGGCTTCCCAACTAATGTCAAGGCCAACAAGGTAACCGTGAGCTGGACCCACCGCAAGGCGCAAAAGTCTAATCCGTTTTGGGATTTTTCTTCAAACGTCAATTTTATCTCCGACAATAAATCCAAGAATTCGCTAGATCCGATCAACCCGGAATATTTCTCGAACTCTTTCAATTCAGACATCAATTTAGCGCGTAATTTTCCTGGAAAGCCCATCAATACGGGGCTCAAAATGTCGTTGCGCCAAAACTCCATTGCGCAGAACATCTCTTTCACGAGTCCTGTGCTGAACGTGAACGTTACGCGCGTTTTCCCTTTCAAAGATCTTTTTGAAACCGCAGACAAAAACTGGAAAAAAACCATTCAGCGCATTGGCATCACTTATAATTTAGAGGCGCAAAACCGCTCCCAATTTGCAGACTCCTTGCTCACCAACGGCGATTTCACGGCCATTAGCCAGCGTCTGATGAACGGCATCAGTCAGGGCATCAGCATCCAGACCAATACCGGGTTGTTTAAAAATGCCGTGAAGATCAATCCGAGTCTCAATTATGGCAACAAAATCAATTTCCAGCAAATTGTCAAGTCTTACGATCCTTTAGAAAACAAGACCCTCGTGGATACCGTCAGGCAAATGGCCTTGCGCCACGAGCTCAATTTCAATTTGACTGCCACAACCGTACTTTATGGCTATTACCGTTTTGTGGGCCCCAAACAAGCCAGATTGCGCCACCTCATGACGCCAAATATCGGCTATCGGTATACGCCAGGTTGGAATCCGCTCGTGAGCGCCAATGTAGGCCCAAATCAAAGTACAATTTCTTATTCGCCATTTGAGCGCAGTATTTATTCCGTTGGCTCAGTCAGAGAGGCGTCTTTGCTCACTTTTGGCATCAATAATACGGCAGAACTCAAGTTCAAATCGGAGCAAGATACGCTGACGGGCTATAAAAAAGTGCGGCTCATCGATCAATTCTCAGTGACAGGCAACTACGACTTCACTAAAGACAGCATGAAGCTCTCTGATTTAGCACTCAATTTGCGCATTAGCCCGGCTAGCTGGATCAATTTTGTTTCCAATGCACAATGGAGCCCCTACGCCTGGACCACAACCGGTGCAAGTATCGGAACCTACGCTTGGCAAAATGCACAAAAATTGGGTAGGCTCACCACCACCAACCTGACTACTACACTGGTATTGGCGCCCAAAAAAGACCGCAAAAAGTTACAAGACCATAGTACTTTGTTCAACGAACAAGACTGGAATGCTGATCTGAACTACTATGCATTGCACCCCGAACGCGCCATTTATTACGACATTCCTTGGAAGATGAACGTGTCGCACGTTTACAGCATACAGGCCAATCAGCAAATTTCTTCAACGAGTCCAGCGGCTTGGCAATATGTACAAACATTGGTGCTGAGCGGAGATTTAAGTTTCACGAAGCGCTGGAATGTATCGGGCAATCTCAATATCAATTTGCAAGAAGGCAGGCTAACCAACGCTTATTTTTCCTTGAATCGGAATATGCATTGCTGGGCGCTTTCGTTCTATTATGTGCCAATTGGCGGCAACAAAAGCTTCTTGCTGACCATCCGCAACACCTCTAGTATTTTCCGAGACGCCAAAATTGAATTCAGGAAACCGCCGTCGTTTCTTTGATGTCTGACAGAATTCGGTCTTGAAAAACCTTGCCAATTTGATACGTAAATTGGGCCCCAAAAAAGACAATCTGAGCGGAGTAGTGGACCCACGCCAACATGATGAAAATCGAATTGGCTACCCCGAGTTTGCCCATGATGAAGTAGTGCTGCAAGTAGTAACCGATCACCCACTGACTCAGGTACAATAAAATAGCCGTCACAATAGCGCCATCGCGGGCAATGCGCCAACTCACCTTGGCATTGTGCATGTATTTAAAGATGAGTGTGAAGATCAGTACATTTGAAAGCAGTGTCAAGAAAATTTGCAGCAATTGCAGTGAGAAATCAACAAAGCCGTTATTCCATTGCAACCAACCCGTGAGGGCCGAAAAGATAAATATCTGCAGAAAGTAAAAAAGGATGATCACCAAGGCAAAAACGGCCAAGAGCAATACGCCTACAAAGCGAAAACCAATGATTTCCATAAAAAGATTGGACTCTTGTCGGCTTTTTTTACTGACATGAAAAAACTCATTCAAGCTTCTTTTCAGCGAAATCATAAAGGCCGAACAAGTATAGAGCAACACGCCAATACTGACGAGTTCCAAAAAGAAATTGGGCTTGTCAAAAGACATGCTGTCTACGAGCTGTAGAATAGAAGCAGGGTCTTGGAGCCCAAGTTCGGATTTGAGCAAGGTGGTGATGATGTCGCGCATGTTTTGCTGCCCGATGATGCGCCCGTAAATAGAGGTGGTGAGGTAGATGATCGGAATGAAAGCAAAAAGCGTGTAGTAGGCCAAGGCCGCACCATGGTGAAAGGCGCCGTCCTGAACATACCCTTTGAGGGCGGTCCAGAAGGCCTGCAGTGCAAGGCGCAGTTTGCCGTGTTTATTTTTTGCAGATTTCAATGGCTTGGATCTCGGTTAATTTTTCAAAGGCGTAGAGCAGCAAACGTTCGTTGTTGTTGCTGCGCACATAGTTGTGATAGAGCCCACCTACAAACATGGCTTTTTCAAATTGAACGGGCACGCCTGAGTGGCTCACTTTGTATTCATCTGGTCTGAAATGCAATAGTTCGGCGCCCATTTTTAGCGTGTTCAAGGGGCCAAAAAGCCTAGCGCGTTCAGGCGCTTTATAATGGTAATAAACGGCTTCGGGCTGCAGTTTTTTGGACAATTTGCCATTTTGTAAGATGCAAATATGATCGCACAAGCCTAGAACATCTTGCCCTTCGTGCGACACCAAAATGATACCGGTATTTTCTTCGTCGCGGAGGTCCATCAGGTGACTACTCAATTTCTGACGCAAATGCGCATCGAGATGACCAAAAGGCTCGTCGAGCAGGAGGTAAGCGGGCTGATCGGCGATAGCACGGGCAATGGCCACGCGCTGCTGTTCGCCACCCGAAATAAGGTGTGCCTTGGTTGGGCCTATTTCTTTGAGTCCAAAAAGACGCAATAGTTTTTGAACGCGCTTGTCCCTTTTTTCATAAGGCCAATGCAAAATAGCTTCGCGGATGTTTTCCTCTACGGTATGATACGGATCGAGCTTGAAATCTTGGTTCACGATAGCTAGCCCCTTAAAACCCGGAACCAATAAATGCCGCACGCGCGTTTGCATTTTGCCATCAATCGTGATTTGCCCGTCGTCGGGGTCTTGTAGCCCAGCACATATTTTGAGCAAAGAAGATTTGCCTGCTCCGCTTTTACCGACGAGCCCAAGTATTTCGCCGCGCTTGACGGCCAAGTTCAAGGACTTCAGCACAGGTTTTTGATACGTGAGTTGAATACCTTTGAGTTCAATCATCGGATGAGCGCTTTAGGAAATGCTTTGGAGGCAATAAAAATTCCGGGCACCGGATTGGCCATCGGCTCGTAGTCTTTGAGGAAAATGCGGATGGTGTGGCCGTTGTCTGCCGTAGCATGCGTGCAGTGGTCTACAATGCTTTTGGAGGCACCAACATAAGTAATTGGGTCGGTTTCGCAATGAATTTCAAAAAGATGCATGGCTGGAATCTCGTAAGAAAATAGCGCATCGTTTTCGTCGTAACCAGCTAAAGTATAAACCGCATCTGTTTTTTCTTGAACCTTGGTTACTGCTGAGGTAATGTCTAGTTCGTCTTCCCAGTCATAGCGCAGGTTGTCGGCAGATTCTTTGCCGCCGTGTTTTTCATCGGCGAGTTCTTGAGAGAATAGCTCGTTGAGCAAATGGATGTGTATTTTACAATTCATCTTCAGTGTGTTTTTTCTCTACTTCATTGACTTTAAAAGCAGAGGGGATGAGTTCCGGCACGAGTTTCATGACGATTGGAAGCAAGAGGCTGCCGCCTGGCAAGAGAAATAAGGCCAGCGAAGGCATGGATTTAAGGATGTCGTAAAATTGCGCTTTGACCTGTTCTTTTTCTTCGGGGCTGAGGTCTTCTTTGGTAGACTTCTGCAAAAGCGCCATCAGGTCTTTGCTTTCGCGCATTTCGGTCAGCAAGCGATCGCGATTGCGGCCAATAATGCGCAGCCATCTTTTAGAGGTTTCCTTAAAGGCAAAACTCGCTTCGGTAGATTGCTTGTAGACCAAAAGTTCTTTGGGGCCACTTTGCGAAATAAAAGCCAAACACATTTCTTCAGACAAAAGCATCTGAGCTGTATTCAAATCCAAAGCACTGCCGAGCGCTTCAAGTTTTTGACGTTCTCTAGGTGCAATCACATGTGTACTTTGCAAAAGTAAGTGCCCAAATTCAAAGGTGATCTGTGCCAAAAGTTCGTCTTTGACCAGTTCTTGCTGTAGTAATTTGAAGGGAATGCCCACCTTGATGCGTTCGTTGTATCTTTTTTTGAGCGCGAGCGGAAGGGCTGCAGAGGCAATGAAGTGCTTGAGTATTTTTCTTTCTTTTTCTTCGACTTTGCCATCGACAAGCGCAACGTAAATGAGTCCATTCAGGACCGATGAGGTGTAGCGCTGGTAATTGTCTACAAATGGCGCTTGCTCTCCTTCTAAAAATGCCCTGAACAGAATGACATCTAAAAAAATAAATGCATTCGAGAGGTGATTGAGCCAATAATTGGCGCCTAGAAAGGAGCTCTTGATACCAACCCTTGATGCCAGCAGTACTTCTAGCTGATTGGTGGCTTGTGATGAGGTTTTATATTTGATGCGGTCGATGAGGTTCGCACCCTCATATCCTTTATAAAACGACAAAAGGATGTCCGTAAATGCTTTGGCAGTCGTCGGTTTTTGTTGTTTGCGTATGTATGTAAACAGCAAAGTTTCAAAAAGCAATAATTGAAGTTGCTCGTCGGGATTGAAACTTTTCTTGTCGAGGGTATTTGAAAAGATAAAAGATTTGGACGTGCCGTAAATTAGGCCTGTTTGATGCGAGATAAAGTGGGTGAGGTTGCTTTCCTTCTGGTGAATGAGGTCGTCGTCAATGCCAAAAACGCCTCGGTCGAGGAGCTCGAAGAATTTAGCAATCCAATTTTTGGATCCGGGAGAAAAATCTAGATTAGTGGAGGACATACCGCACGCTAAATGCCCATGCAAAGCCAAATTGCAATCTAGGCAAGACATACAGCCCCGGACCTAAATCGAGTGAAACCGTGAAGGGGAATTCTTCGAGTGTGTGCTCAAGCCCGATAACCGCGTTGGCTCCTAAACCAAGACCGCTGAAGTTGGCGTCGAACTGTTTCATTTTGCCCAGACCGACATTTGCACCAAAACCGTAGTAATAATCGAGTACATCGTTGAGTTCGGTCTGATAATAGGCATTGCCATGCAGCCAAACCGCACCGAGATTGCCGCCAATTCCGACTTCATAGGCTTGTTGGTTCATTCTGTATTTGGCGTTCAGGTAGGTGACGTTCGGACTGCCTCCCCTGAGGCCAATTGCGCTGGTGTAGCGCTGAGCTGAAACAGATAGGGTGAACAATAAGCTGAGTAAAAATAATAACGCTTTCATGTGCTGAATTTTAATTCAAATTTAGCGTTTAATACAGCGCGCAAAACTCAATCTGCGATTAAAAAATACACTTGGGTCTGTTGAAAAGGCTTTGAATTCCAAGATGTAAATTCCGTTGGTCGCAATTGTGCCGTATTCTGTGCTGCCATCCCAAATCAAGACACCTTTCGTGCCAAATAATTCATTGACAATTAATTTTTTAACTAAGTTACCACCGAGCGTATAGATGTCGGCCTGTACCAACATATTTGGCGCAGGCAATTCGTATTGAATTTCTAAAAAATCGTGGTAGCCGTCTTGATCTGGGCTAAACTCTGGTTGGGTAAGGTAAAGTGCGCCATTTTGTTTGGCGCCAATTTGCTGTGAATTGCTTCGGCCTGGGCTGGCAAACCCCACATTTTGAGCGGCTGAAAACCAATTATTTGGATTTTGTGTTGGCGCTGCAGCATCCAAGCGCTCCAAACTAACTCCTTCGGTATCGATAATGAGCGCAGTATGCCAAGTGTCGTTGTAGGTCAATTGGTCCAAGACGCTCCCGTTGCTATATAAGATGCATGTTCCGCTGTCATTGTATAAGTAGGGAAGGGTTTGAAAAGCGGTCTTTTCACTCGGTGTATTGGGATAAAAAACACTTAAAAAGCTTGTATCCGGGCTCAGTGCCAAATAATCGCGCGGCGAAATGGATGGTTTGGTAATGGCATAAGTAGCTTGTCCGTTACCGATACTGCACTGTTTCAAATCAAGATATTTCTGACTTACATTGTAAAGTTCAATGAAATCTGAGCCATTGCTCGGGGGGTCAAATAAAATTTCATTGATCAGGAGGTCGCCAGGTTGGGGTACTTCATAGCGAATAAAAGTAGCTTGTTGGTTATTGGTATTGGCCCAGCAATCTTTGATCGTTGTAAATGACACCTCAATGGGCTCACTTTTGGGAAGGGAATTTTCAAATATCAAAAGTAGCTGTGCGCCATTTTGGATTTGCAAGTAATTGAGCGCCGTTCGTGTAAAAGCACCCAGATTGTGATCAAACGAGATGGCGCAAAGTGCTAAACTGGCACTGTCCATTGGTTCTGAGAAGACAAATGCAACTTGGTTGGAATCACGGACTTCTGCCCAACTTATGAACGGTGCCAGTGTATCGGGCGCGGCTTCAAAAACCGAATTTTGGAGCCCGGGCGTGCCGCCAAGCTGCGCTTGAGTCGCACGCCAATTATCTGCCGCAGAACACGGATCAAGTAACGAACAACGCTCCAAACTATAGCCGCCATTCATTTTGACGGAATCTTGGTACCAACTGATTTGGTAGGCCACCTGATCCAAAAGTAGTCCATGGGCATTCTTGAGCTGGAGGGTTTCACCTGTGTTATTCAGACTTGTAAATGCACTGACTTCAATGGTCTTTGACGGGTTGAAACCACTGCTTTGTCCGGTTCCGACAAGCGTGGCGTAAGCTCCGGGCTGCAGCCAATAGGAGGGCAGTGTGCAACTTCCAGTGGCGTCGCTCAACACAAAACCATTGAGTTGTTGGGCATTGGCACCGGCATTGTAGATTTCGATGTATTCTGCGTTGGGCAGGCCTTGCTGTGGCTCTGGGTCAACCATTAATTCAGTAATGAACAAATTGGGTACTTGTTGTTCGAGTAGCGGCCCCACATACAGATCGTCTAGATAAAATCCTTGGCTATTTGCGCTCGTAAAAATACAACTGAGGCCTGCATAAGGCCCCGCCGGCAGCCAGGGCAACTGCCCTGACAACCAAAGGTTGCTTGCGGCGGCAGTACTCGTTTTGGTCTCGAGCGTAAAAACACCATTGTTGTACTTGAAGCTAAAAAATAATTGAAACGCCGCCGCAACGCTGCCGGCGGGGCCCACCCCGACCAAGCTATCGATCCCATTTTGCCTACAAAATAACTTGGGTGCATCTTGGCTTCCAGCTTCGCCAAATTCTAGATACAGCGCTTGGTCGGCCAAGAGCAAGTCACTTTGATTCGCCACGAGGTAAAAGCGCCCAAAATTGAGGCTTGAGGGGCTAAAGTTGAGTCGCAACCAAAACTGACATTCCCAGTTGGTGCTGTTGTTCAATTGGTGCGCAAAGTAGAGGTTGGCCGCTCCGGCACTGGCTGCATTGAGTTGTAATTGCCGATTGCTGTTGGTCTGAAACGCACCAATATCGCCGCCCCAGAGCAGTCCTTGAAAAAGACTTTGGTCGTGAAAATCATCAAATACTTGGGCTAAAACAGGTCTGGGCGTGCAAGCCGATAGAAGGAAAAAAAGAATCAGAAAGAGGCGCATGTCAAACAAAGATTATTTTTGTAAAAAATTTAACAATGAAAATAGCTGTAGTAGGAGCCACCGGTATGGTTGGTTCAGTGATGTTAGAGGTGTTGGCAGAACAACAATTTCCTTTTACTGAATTGCTTTTGGTCGCCTCCGAAAACAGCGTTGGTAAGCAACTAACGTTTCAGGGTAAGGAATATGCTGTCATTGGCTTGCAAACCGCGGTAGACGCCGCGCCAGATATCGCAATTTTTTCTGCCGGTGGAGAGACCTCACTTGAGTGGGCGCCTCGTTTTGCCGAGAAAGGAACCGTTGTGATTGACAACAGTTCTGCTTGGCGCATGGATCCAACAAAAAAGCTCATCGTTCCGGAAATCAACGGACAACTGCTCACCAAACAAGACCTCATCATCGCCAATCCAAATTGCAGCACTATTCAGCTCGTCATGGTATTGGCGCCATTGCACCAAAAATACGGCGTCAAGCGCGTCGTGGTTTCTACCTATCAATCGATCACCGGAACCGGCGTCAAAGCTGTGCAGCAGCTAGAAAACGAGCGTGCAGGCATCACCGGCGACATGGCCTATAACTATCCGATCGATAAAAATTGCATCCCGCAGTGCGACTCTTTTCTAGACAACGGTTACACCAAAGAAGAGATGAAACTCACCAACGAGACCAAAAAAATCTTAGACCCCCGCATCAACGTCACGGCAACAGCTGTGCGCGTGCCTGTAGTAGGCGGACATTCAGAAGCCGTGAATATTTCCTTTGAAAACGACTTCGATTTGCAAGAAGTCAGACAATTACTCGCCCAAACCCCCGGTCTTACCATTCAAGATAATCTTGCACAATTTGAGTACCCGATGCCGCGCATGGCACAAGGCAAAGACGACGTCTTCGTTGGGCGCATTCGCCGCGACGAAAGCCAAGCCAACACCATCAATTTGTGGATTGTCGCCGACAACCTTCGCAAAGGCGCTGCTACAAACGCGGTCCAGATTGCAAAGTTGGTCTCAGCCCTATCGGCATAGGATCAATTCTTTTTATCCAAGTTGAAATGAATTTTAATTTTGATTTGGAAGGGGTCATTTAAAAAAACGTATTTTTGTACCGTCTCTAAGGGGTGCCGGAAGGCTGAGAACATACCCATTGAACCTGATTTGGATAATGCCAGCGAAGGGAAGATGACGCGCTTAACTTACAAACACTGTCAAGAAGAGCCCCTTATTCTTGTTTAATTTTTTAGAAAATGAAAACAAGATTTTTACCTTTTATATTTGGGCTAAGCCATGTCGTTTTGGCGCAGCAGAACCCAGCTAAAGTTGCTGGCGATACCATCCGCCGCATTCAAGATGTCGAGGGTGTTGTGGTCAACGGTTTGCGCGCCAAAGATGCGCCCAACAACACAACCGTTTTTAAATCGGCGCTCAACACCAAGAATTTTGGTCAAGATATGCCCACGCTCTTGGAGTTTACGCCATCGGTCGTGACCACCAGCGATGCCGGCGCCGGAATCGGTTACAGTGGCCTTCGGATCCGGGGCGTGGATGCCAGCCGCATCAATGTAACGATCAACGGTGTGCCGGTCAATGACCCAGAATCTCACGATGTCTATTGGGTCAATATGCCCGACCTCGCAGGCTCCATCGAAAACATGCAGGTCCAGCGCGGCGTAGGTTCTTCTACCAATGGCGCGGCTGCTTTTGGTGCCAGTGTCAATATCAAAACCAATGATTTGCGCGCGCTGCCAGCGGCCCGCATCGATTTATCCGGAGGTTCTTTTGGCACCCTCAGAGGTACGGTGCAGGCTTCTACAGGCTTGCTCAACAACCGCTTTTCTTTAGACGCGCGCCTCTCAGAAATCCGTTCAGATGGCTACCTAGACCGCTCGCGTGCCGATTTGCGCTCGCTCGCGCTCACCGCCACGTATTTGACAAAAAAATCTATCTGGAAAGCGGTGGTCTTGAATGGCGCTGAGCGCACGTATCAGGCCTGGTATGGCACGCCCGAAAGCCGTTACCGTGCAGATGAACAAGGCATGCTCGACTACGCGGCGCGCAATGGCCTCAGCGAGATGGAAACAGCAAATCTATTGAATGCTGGTAGAACATACAATTACTATACCTACGCCAACCAAGTAGACAACTACAATCAAGACAACTATCAATTGCATTTTATCCATCGCTTTTCTGCTAAAACCAATTTGAATGTTGCAGCACATTACACCTATGGAAGAGGCTACTACGAAGAATACAGAACTCAAGATGACCTCTCAGTCTACGGTCTTGCACCAGTTGTAGTCGGTACAGATTCTATTATGAGTACTGATCTGATCCGCCGTCGTTGGCTAGACAACCACTTTGTCGGTCTGATTTATGGGTTCAATCATCAATATTCCGAATTCTGGAAGTTTACCTTGGGTGGCGCTGCAAACCGCTATACTGGTGAGCATTTTGGCGAGATCATTTGGGCCGAATTTGCATCCAATAGTCAAATTTACGAGCGCTATTATGATAACTCCGCCAATAAATCGGAGTTGAGTACGTATCTGAAGTCAAACTATACAAGAAAGGGCTGGGACCTCCAACTCGACTTGCAATACCGCGCCATTGCCTATTCATTTTTGGGTGTTGACCAAGTCAGTGGTGTGTTGTCTGACGTCACGCAAAATGTGCAATACCATTTTTTCAATCCAAAGATGGCGTTTGTCAAAACGATGGGGACGCACAAAATATTTGGTTCTGTTGGGCTTGCCAACCGAGAACCCGTTCGCCGCGATTTCAGAGAAAGCACCCCTGAAAATAGACCCTTGCCAGAGCGCATGTACGATGCAGAACTCGCCTATCGAACCGCCTACAAGCGCTGGACGGCGCAAGCCAATTTGTTCTTAATGTACTACCAAGATCAGTTGGTTTTAACGGGCCAAATCAATGACGTAGGTGGCTATACCCGCACCAACGTAGACCAAAGCTACCGAGCGGGCTTGGAGCTTGAATTTGCTTACCAAATGAGTGAAAAATGGCGTCTGCAAGGCGCAACAACACTCAGCCAGAACAAGATCTTGAATTTCGTCGAATATGTCGATGTCTACCTAGACGAAGCGCCGTATTATACCCAGGCGCAAATTGAACACGGCACCACTGATTTGGCATTTTCACCCAATTTCATTCATACTTTAGGTTTGCAGTATCAGCCTACAGCCGCGCTTTCATTGGCCCTACAAAGTAAATATGTCTCGCGTCAATACCTAGACAACACCTCTAATGTAGCCAGAAGCCTCGATCCATTCACCTTTACCAATTTCATTTGCAATTATAAAGTCAAGCAGAACTTTGCCAAAGAAATGGAAATTGGTTTGTTGGTCAATAACTTGTTTAATGCGCTGTATGCCAACAATGGCTATACGTTCAGCTACCAATACGGCGGCCAAACCACCACTGAAAACTTTTACTATCCGCAAGCTGGCAGACATTTTTTAGTGAAAATGAACATCCAGTTTTAATTCTCTATCTTTGGAGAAATTCTCCACATGAAAAAGATATTCGCCTCTATTGCTGTTTTGTTGTGTTTTTTGGCCAATGCCCAAGTTCTAGAAAAGCCACAACTCGTAGAAAAAATAGATACAAGTAGTCAAAGTAATTTAAAAGTAGTCGAGATAGCCGAGCCGCCCATCCAAATCACTCAAGTGATGGACATTACAGTTGAAGCAGAGGACCGCAGCACACCACAGTTTCCGGGTGGGCAAGAAGCACTAGATATGTATCTGAAAGACGCCGTAGAAAGCTTCATTTTTGCCG
Organism: Crocinitomicaceae bacterium; assembly: GCA_030730025.1. Taxonomy (GTDB): domain Bacteria; phylum Bacteroidota; class Bacteroidia; order Flavobacteriales_D; family Crocinitomicaceae; genus UBA952. The sequence goes on along the minus strand of JANQWC010000012.1, from coordinate 126,913 downwards.
ACACCAACGAGACCTTTCCTTGGGGAGAATCTGTTTATGTTGCGTTTGAGATTGGTACCGATGGCCAGCTAAGCAACCCGCTCATCGAAATGGGTTACAACGCGGCACTCGATAGCGCTGCTCTTGAGATTGTCCGCAGTATGCCGCTCTGGATACCTGCACTAGATGAAAACGGAACGCCAATAGTAGCGTCTTATCGCCTGCAAATTATTTTTGACCTCGACTTAGAGATAGATGATGACTTCGATTTTGAAGACGAATTTGAAAACAGCACAAAAGCACATTGGGCCGGTTTTGAATTGGGTTTTCAGCTCAATACGATAGGTTTTCTCGACCCAACTACCACCTTCTCTACTACACCATATTGGGAAAACAATTCGGCCAAAAGTATCTTGTTAAACTTCAATGCATTTCAACATAAGTTCAACTTAATTGGCGATGTTTTCGGTATCACAACCGGCTATGGCTTTAACTTTGGCACCACCGAAATCACGTCTTCTTATGTCATCGAACACACTGCAGATACTGTTTTTGCCGTAAGCAACATCAATCAGGAATACAAACGTAATTCGCTTTATAGCGCCTACATGACGGTTCCAGTTCTTTTAGATTTCACGGCCAATAAGGCCTTTAAAAAGTCTTTTTATTTCAATGCTGGCGTTATTGGCGGCGTCCGTTTGTACAGTCACCAACGCTTTACGGGCACCTATGCCAATGGCAATGATTTTGAAAACATCACCAAATCTAAATTCAACCTCAACACCTGGATGTTAGATGCTACAGTGCGCGCAGGTTACGGATATTTTGGATTTTTCGCTAATTATGCCATCCTCAGCATGTTCAAAGAAGGAACTACTGCAGGTGTTTACCCAATGCGTTTTGGCATCTCTTTGAATATTCCTCAATAACGGAAGAGCTGTAGGTCATTGCCTGCCATAAAGGCTTTGGCGTCCATGCGCTTTTTGCCTTCCATCTGAATTTCTTTGATCAACAAAGTGGTGTGCTCGCCGCATGGGAAGAGGATGCCTTCTTTGTACGCTTGTGGCCCATCTGGGCGAGTACATGGCGCATCGGATACAGATGTATTGAAAATTTTGAATTGTACCCATGTCTCTTTTTGTTCGGACCAAAGCTGACACCATGCCGCTGGATACGGATCGAGGCCTCTGACAAGATTGTGTATTTCTTGGGCGGGTAGTGCCCAGTCTATTTTTGTATTTTCCTTGAAAAGTTTGGGGGCCAATGCGCGCTTACCCGAAATGGGCGTTTGTGCTTTTGGCTCAATGTGACCCGAAGCCAAGTCATTACAAGTCTGTAGGGTGAGTGCAGCACCAAGTTCTTGAAGTTGGTTGTGTAAAACGCCTGCCGTCATGTTTGGTGTGAGTTCAACTTTAGCTTGCTTGAGAATACTTCCGGCATCAATTTCTTCATTGATCATAAACGTGGTCACACCACTTTCGCTATCGCCGTTGATGAGCGCCCAATTGATGGGTGCTGCGCCGCGGTAGGCCGGCAACAAAGATGCATGCAAATTAAACGTGCCAAGTCTTGGGAGCTTCCAAACCACATCTGGGAGCATTCTAAAGGCCACCACTACAAATACATCGGCTTGCCATTGCGAAAGCGCCTCGAGGAAGTCGTCGTTGCGGAGTTTATCGGGTTGCAATAAAGGCAATTGGTGTGCGAGCGCATAGGTCTTGACCGCGCTTTGGTGCATGAGTTGACCCCTGCCCGCTGGTTTGTCGGCAACCGTGACCACGCCAATAACATTATGCTGACTTTGATGGAGCTCGTCTAAAATGCGCACTGCAAAGGCAGGTGTACCCATGAAAACGATGCGTAGTGCTGTACTCATACTTGTTTGTTTTGCCAGTTATATTTTTTGAGATACGCAATAGAAACAATCCCTAATATTCCGAAATAAATGTATTCTACCGTCCAAATCCAATAGACGTCAAGTGCCCAAACCTTGATGAAAAGGTAACAAAAGATGCTGTAAACACCTACCGTAAAAAACTCAATGAGCATGGAGTGCAGTGTATTGCCACTGCCGTGAATGGTCTGAAAATAAACCGAAATAAAGCCAAAGAGCAGAATGGATACCGCAATCAGTTTCAGGATTTCAGCACTTTTGGCTACATACGCCTCTGCGGGGTTCACCATTCTGATCATCGCTTCGGGGTACAGCAGCGCCCCGTGAAAGGTGAGCAGCATAAAACAAACAGTTAGCAACTGAATTTTTCTTTGAATTTGCGGAATTTGGGCCATTTTTTTGGCGCCCAAATACTGTGAAATATATGTTTTGGTAGTGCCGGCAAAGCCCCAAATGGGTACAAAAGCCAAAAAGTAAATGGAGCGGATATTCTGAGAAACCGTGAGGTCAAAAGTGCCTTTTTGTTCGAGCCATGTAAAGAAGAGTGTCCAGGTGGCGAGGGCAGAAAAACCTTGTAACATCAGCGGGCTTCCGACTTTGAGTAGCTCCTTTATGGAGCTAAAATCCACCTTGAAATAGGCGAGTAGTTGGTATTTTTTTTGCTCCTTGGAAAAGAACAAAAAGCAGAGCATGCTCACCATGCCGAGGCCATCGGCAATTGTTGAAGCCAATGCCGCACCTCTGATACCCATTTCGGGCAGTCCGAATTCACCAAAAATAAGTGCGTAGGCCAACAACGCATTCGAACTCGCGGTGAGCACTGAAGTCACCAATACCACCCAAGATTTTCCTTCTGCCAAGAAAAATGCTTGAATAGAAAGGGTAATCATGGCAAAGAATAACGAAAAACTCCGCTGTTCGATATAAATGCCCTGAAGTCGGGCAATTTCTGCTTGTTCAGAGTAGGCCTCTACCATATTTGGCATCACAAAATAGAGCAGACCAAATAAAGCCAGTGCCAAGGTGCACAAGACCCAAACAGTGCTACCAAAAACCTGGCCAATCAGCTCTGGTTTTTGCTGTCCGATTCTTCTGGCAATAATGATTTGTGCGCCATCAGCCATCCCTGCCAAACACATAAATAAAGTCACGTAGAGCAAGCCCGCGTTGCCAACCGCATCAAAGGCTTCTGTTGAATACCTTGCAATTAAAGAGGCATCGGTGAGCAAGACAATTGATTGAATGAAGCCCGTCACCATCATGGGTAGGGCCACGCCTAAAATTGTCTTGTAATTGAGTGCGAGCATTTAATCGATTTGGATGACGAGCCCTTTGAGATAGGCACCCTCTGGATGAAAAGCTTGAATGGGGTGGTCTGCAGGTTGGTGGAGTTGCTCCAAAATACGACAAGAACGCCCCGCTTCAATGGCTGCGGCAATGACGGTATTTGTAAAAAGGAGGGTGTCTACCACTTGCGAGCAAGAAAACGTAAAGATGAGCCCTCCGGGTTTGATCTGGCGAATGGCGTGCGCGTTGAGGCGCTTGTAGCCTTGAATAGCCTGATGGCGTTTGTCTCGGTGCTTGGCAAATGCCGGCGGATCCAAGACAATGATGTCGTAGTCTTCGGGCAGGTTTTTCATGTAGTCCATGGCGTCTTCACATATCGAGCCATGTCTTTCTTCAAACTGATTGAGTGCCACATTGGCGTCGGTCAAGACAATTGCTTTTTTAGAGCTATCCAAGGAATGCACGAGTGTTGCGCCATGTTGCAGCGCTTGCAAACTAAAGCCTCCCGAATAACAAAAGGTATTGAGGACTTTTTTGCCCTGCGCATATTTGCCGAGTAGTGCTCGGTTTTCGCGTTGATCGATGAAAAAGCCTGTTTTTTGTCCATTGATCCAGTCAATTTGATACTGAACACCATTTTCTTGCGCTAAATGCGGCGTCGCTGCTTCTCCAAATAAATAGCCATCTGGTGCTCCATCTGCAGCTACCTCTCTTTTGGGAAGGGTGTCGCTGGATTTGTGATAGATAGCCTTGAGTTCTGGGCCAATTACTTTTTGCAGGGCCTGCGAGATGAGGTCAACTTGTCGGTACATACCAAAAGAATGACATTGAATAACGGCTACGCCATTGTAGTAATCGATGATCAGGCCCGGCAGTAGGTCGCCTTCACCATGACAAATGCGAAAAATGTTGTTGCTGGCGTTGAGCAAATCGATGCGCAAGCGCAATTGGTAGGCATTGGAAAGGCGCCGCTCGTAAAAAGCCTCGTCTATGGTTTCGTAGTCAAAGCTAAGGATGCGAACAGAAATAGTGGCGTGCTGGAAATGGCCGATACCAAGAATCTGTTGTTTTTTGGTGGTGAGGCAGACGAGGTCGCCATCTTGCAATTCGGAGGTATCGCTAGCCAAAGCCCCTGAGAAGACCCAAGGGTGTTTGCGTTGAATAGAGTGCTCTTTGCCTTTGGCGATGGTCAGTAGGGGATAAGACATGTGCAAAAATAGCCCGAAAAAGTGTACATTTGTCAAAAATTAAGAGTTATGGCCAACAAACGAATCCTCAAAAGAAACATCAATGAAATGGTTTTTGATGTGGTAGAAGAATGCTTCTTTTTTGAAATGACAGCTCCAGACAAAGCAGACCGTTCGGCTAAGCTCATCGATGAAGCAGCTTCGTTTCAAGACGAAATGTTGACAAAAATGAATCAAGCAAAAGGCAAGGCTGAGTTCCGTGCAATTGCAAACGAAGTAGAAGCAAAAGCTGTCTATTTTGTAGAGGCGCTCAACGCCCTAAACAAATAATTTCTACTGCCCAATGTGGGTTTTTGAAGGTTTTACACTTGCGCTTATTTTAGCAGGTCTGATGGTGGTACTCTGGATTTCCGAATGGATTCCGGTTTACCTCACCGCGCTGCTCCCTCTTTTGTTGGCGGTTCCGTTTGGTCTACTCACTCCCAAAGACCTCGCACAATGCTACGGCGACTCCAATATCTTTTTATTCTTTGGAGGCTTTGTGATGGCACTTGCACTCGAAAAATGGGGCGTACACGAGCAAATTGCCAGGCGAATAATTGCCGTTGTAGGCGATAAAAAATCAAATATTTTATTGGGTTTTATGCTCAGTACGGGTCTGATCTCGATGTGGATTTCCAACACCGCTACTGCCCTCATGATGCTTCCTATGGCCGTTGCAGTTGTAGAGGCTATGCCACCTGCACATCGCCAATCCAAATTCAGTGTATTTTTGATGCTTTCCATTGCCTATGCTGCAAATATTGGGGGTGTGGGTACGCTCATTGGCTCGCCGCCCAATACGCAAATGGCGAGCATTCTTTCCGAAAGTTTCAACATCGAGATCAGTTTTTTCGACTGGATGAAAATCGGCATGCCGCTCGCTATTCTGCTCTTGTTGTTGATGTTTCTCATTTTCAATTATTTATTAGGTGTGGAGCGCAAAGATGTCCACGACCTAAATTTCCATACGCTGCCTTGGTCCAAGGCCCAAAAACGCGTTCTTTGGATCTTTTCTATTGTTGCGGGTCTCTGGATTTTCCGCGAAGCCATCGGAACGTATTTAGGCATTAACTATCGCGATGAAAACGCCGCTATTTTAGGTGCATTGGCTATGTTCTTGATGCCGAGTGGCCAAACGGCTAAAGAAAAAGTCTTGCGCTGGTCCGACACCGAAAAACTCCCTTGGGGCATTCTTTTGCTTTTTGGTGGCGGCTTGGCTTTGGCAGCAGTCCTCGAAAAAAATGGGGTGCTGCAGTTTTTAGCCAGCACTTTTGAATCCTTCCATGGCATCGGCTTACTGACAGCAATCGCCATCCTGACCACGCTCGCTATTTTTATTTCTGAGGTGCTCTCCAATCTAGCGATGGTTACGCTATTTATTCCAGTCGTAGGTATTTTTGCTCAGCAAACGGGGCTGCCTTTAGTTCCGCTTGCCATGGCACTCACACTTGGCGCAAGTTTGGCTTTCATGATGCCGGTCGGCACACCTCCAAACGCAATTGTTTTTGGCTCTGGTTTTTTGCGCATCAAAGACATGATTCGCTACGGATTTGTGCTCAACCTCATTAGCTTGGCCCTCATCATCCTTTTTGTGATTTTGTTTCTTTAATTGAAACAATATTGCTATTTTTCGCCACCAAACCTATTGTATGCTAACTATAGATCGTTTATTCGATGTCCCTAGACATCAACTCAAAAATTACCCTAATCCCAACATGTTTGTCACCAAGACAAAAGGCATTTGGGTTCCGCTTGCCACCGCCGACTTCCTTGATGCTGCCATGAACGTTTCTCGCGGGCTCATTTCCATGGGTGTTCAGGCCGGAGACCGCGTGGCAGTTGCCAGCTCAAATCGCTTTGAATGGAATGTGCTCGATATCGCTGTACAGCAAGTAGGCGCTATTCTAGTACCGCTATATCCCAATATTTCTGAATCCGATTACCGCTTCATTCTCAACGATGCAGGGGTAGAAATCTGTGTGGTTTCCAATCAAGAATTGGTCGATAAAATTAGTTCTGTCAGAAATGAAGTACCGAGCCTTAAACATTTATTTGCCTTTGATCACTTGCCAAACTGTCCACATTGGTCAGAAATTGAAGCTGCAAAAGCCCAAACGGAAGTAGAAGCTGTGGAGCAGCGCATGCGCGAGGTCAAGACCTCTGATTTAGTCACCATTATTTATACCTCTGGCACCACTGGTAATCCAAAGGGCGTCATGTTATCGCATTCCAATATCCTTTCAACCGTAGCGGCATGTATCGATCCAATTCCGGCCGATAAAAATTCCAAGGTTTTGAGTTTTCTGCCCGTATGTCATATCTACGAACGCATGCTCCATTATTTGTACATGTATATTGGTTGCTCTATTCACTTTGCCGAATCGATGGATACCATCGGCGACAACATCCGTGAAGTAAAGCCAGATGTATTCTCTGCCGTGCCGCGCCTGATCGAAAAGGTATTCGACAAAATCATGGCCAAAGGCGATGAGCTCTCTGGTGTCAAACGCGCACTCTTCTTCTGGGCTGTAGGCGTTGCCGAAGACTACGACGTCATTGGAAAATCAATATTTTACAAAGTCAAATTGGCTCTTGCGCGCAAGCTCATTTTCTCGAAGTGGCAAGATGCGCTCGGCGGTAACGTGAAGGCAATTGCTTCTGGGTCTGCGGCGCTACAACCGCGTTTGGCCAGAATCTTCTTGGCGGCAGATATTCCAATTCTCGAAGGTTATGGCCTCACCGAAACTTCTCCGGTGGTAACAGTCAATAACTTCAATACGGGTATCCGAATTGGTTCTGTTGGCCCCTTAGTAGAAAACGTACAGGTCAAAATTGCCGAAGATGGCGAAATCCTTGTCAAAGGACCAAACGTCATGATGGGCTACTACAAGAACCAAGAAGCCACTAATGAAGTTTTTGATGCCGATGGCTGGTTTTGTACCGGTGATATCGGTACCTTCCAGGAGGGCAAGTTCTTGAAGATTACCGATCGCAAAAAAGAGATTTTCAAGACCTCTGGCGGCAAGTATATTGTGCCACAAGCGATGGAAAACCGACTCAAACAATCTCGTTTTATTGAGCAGGCCATGGTGATTGGTGAGGGCGAGAAATTCCCAGCTGTATTTATTGTTCCCAATTTTGCTTTTGTAAAAGAATGGGCGCAGCGTCACGCACTTGATTTTTCAAAGCTTTCTAACGACGCCATCATTGAGAACCAGGCATTGATAGACCGCATCAATGAAGAAATTACAACGATCAATAAGGAATACGGTTCTTGGGAGCAACTCAAAAAAGTCAAGCTCTTGCCACAAGAGTTCACCATTGAAGGCGGCGAACTCACGCCAACGCTCAAGTTCAAGCGCAAAAAAATATTGGAAAAATACCAAGCACAATACAAGGCCATCTATGGTGCCTAAAAGAAAAGTATAGACCATAAAAAAGCCGGCGTGAGCCGGCTTTTTGCGTTACGATGAGTAACTAGAATTAATGCTTTTCTCCAGAACAAGACTTTTGAGTCGAGTTGCTAGAAGAGCAAGATTTTTGTGTAGAGCTAGAAGAGCAGCAGCTACCGCTTTTCTTTTTCTTTTTGCGCTTGTCGTCGTCTTTCTTAACGATTTGCGTTCCGTTTACAGCTGCATAAGCTGTGCTTGCCATAGAACCTACGAATGTGGTAAGGGCAATTGCTACAAATACTTTTTTCATGGCGTTTTTTTTTATAAAGTTACAAATTAATTTAAAGTACCAAGCTTGGTAAGTTTGGCTTGCACTTTTTGTCCGAGCTCCACATCAATTTTCGTGCCTAAAGGCAAAAATAAATCGACGCGAGACCCAAATTTAATAAATCCAAATTCTTCGCCTTGTTGGGCTTTGTCGCCAATTTGGGCGTAGTAACAAATTCGGCGCGCCAAGGCACCTGCAATTTGACGAAATAAGATTTCTGTACCGCTGCTGTGCTTCACCACGCATGTACTGCGCTCGTTGTCGGTGCTGCTCTTTGGGTGCCAGGCAACCAAAAACAAGCCCGGGTGATATTTGGTATAACTCACCTCACCGGCTATCGGATAATAATTGGCGTGCACATTCATTGGCGACATAAAAATCGAAACTTGAATGCGCTTGTCTTTGAAGTATTCCGTTTCCTCGACCTCTTCAATGACCACTACTTTACCATCCGCAGGGCACATGATATCGGCAGGGCCACCCGTGCAAGTCCTTTTTGGAATGCGAAAAAATTGTATGATGAGGTAAAGCAGAACCACAAATCCGATTTCCAGAAATAGAAATAGGCCGAAAATAGAGCAGGCTAACAGATAATAATTGAGGGCGCTTAAGCCCAGAAATATAACAATGCTCCCAAGCATAATGGAGCGTCCTTCGCGGTGAAAAGTCATCATTTCCAGTAAAGATAGATTATTGACCAACAATAGAAAAATGGAATGGTAAAAAGAGCGGCATCAAAACGGTCTAGAACGCCACCATGACCGGGCAAGATTTTGCCGCTGTCCTTGACTGCCAAACTTCTTTTGAATAGCGATTCGAGCAAATCGCCGAAGATGGCGCCAGGTGCAATAATGAGCGCTGAAATCATCCAGAATAACACTTCCCCTTTGTTGATGTAAGACCCGATAATGAAACCGAGTAGCAAGGTAAACAAGATGCCACCAAAGGTTCCCTCCCAGGTTTTTTTAGGAGAAATTCGCTCAAAAAGCTTGTGTTTTCCAAAAGCTCTACCACTAAAATAAGCGAAAGAATCGTTGGTCCAGATGAGTAAAAACATGCCGAGTACTTTGGGTAGAGGTGAGGTGTCGCGGACATGTAAATCGATGCTCAAATAAAAGGGCCCAACGACATAAATGATACCGAAAACCAATACCGAAATATTGAGCAATGGGTGCTGGTGCTTGGCCCAAAGTTCGTTGAGGATGAGCGTAAAGAAGAGCGGAAAAATCAGACTTAGAGAGATTACGGAGAACCACTCAAAACTGATCCCAACCAAAAGGATGTAGATGAAAATGCCGATAAAAATGCCAATTTCATTCGATACTTCTACCACTTGGTGCTGCTTGAAGAAGTTATAAAACTCCCACAAGCCCACAATCATGAAAAAAGAAAAGACGAGTGCAAAAGCGTAAGGATTCCAGAGCATAGAACCGATCACAAGGGTGCCAAAAACAGCACCAGTGATCATGCGTTGCCCTAGATTTCCAATCATGCGTTAGCCGTTGGTTCTGTTTCTTCGCCAGTCTCCAACATGTTGTCTGGGTTGCTCTCGATAGTAGCTGCCTCGATTTCTATTGAAATTTCTTCGATAGGGTCCCAAGGGCGTTTACCGAAAATTGCTTCGAGGTCTTCTTTAAAGATGACTTCAGAAGTGAGCAAGCGATCGGCGAGTTGCCCTAATTTATCTTGGTTTTCACCAAGTAATTGAAGTGCGCGTTGGTACTGACCTTCGATGAGTTTGCTGACTTCTTCGTCGATGACTTTAGCGGTATCCTCAGAATAAGGCTTGGTAAAGGCATCTCTGCCCTGTGAGTCGTAGAAGGAGATATTACCCACGCGCTCGTTGAGGCCATAAATGGAGGTCATGGCGTAAGCTTGCTTGGTGACGCGTTCTAAATCAGATAGTGCACCTGTAGAAATGCGTTTGAACGTGAGTTGCTCCGCTGCACGGCCGCCGAGGGTCGCACACATGTCGTCGAGGAGTTGTTCGGTGGTAGTGATGCTACGTTCTTCCGGCAAGTACCATGCTGCACCTAAAGACTGGCCGCGTGGCACAATAGTCACTTTCACCAAAGGATTCGCGTATTGTAAGAGCCAAGAAACCGCTGCGTGCCCCGCTTCGTGGTAGGCAATCGTTTTCTTTTCTTCTGGTGTAATGATTTTATTTTTCTTTTCGAGACCACCGATGATGCGGTCTACTGCATCTAAGAAGTCTTGTTTTTCAACTTGTGTTTTGTTGTGACGAGCGGCGATGAGCGCAGCTTCGTTACATAAATTAGCAATATCTGCACCTGAGAAACCTGGTGTTTGCTTGGCCAAGAACTCCACATCGATTTCTGTAGACAGCTTGAGTGGCTTCAAGTGAACACCAAAAATAGCCCTGCGTTCGTTGAGATCGGGCATGTCGACATAAATTTGACGGTCAAAACGACCCGCACGCATGAGTGCGCTATCGAGTACATCGGCACGGTTGGTAGCGGCCAAGATGATCACGCCCGAATTGGTGCCAAAGCCATCCATTTCGGTGAGGAGTTGATTGAGGGTGTTTTCGCGTTCGTCGTTGGTGTTGAAACCGTTGTTTTTGCCACGTGCGCGCCCAATGGCATCGATCTCATCGATGAAGATGATGGCAGGTGCTTTTTCTTTGGCCTGACGGAACAAATCGCGAACGCGTGAGGCCCCAACCCCAACAAACATTTCGACAAAATCTGAGCCCGAAAGCGAGAAAAACGGCACTTTAGCCTCGCCAGCAACAGCTTTGGCTAATAAGGTTTTACCTGTTCCTGGAGGGCCTACAAGCAAGGCGCCCTTTGGAATTTTGGCTCCGAGTTCGGTGTATTTTTTAGGGTTTTTAAGAAATTCTACGATTTCTACGATTTCTTCTTTGGCGCCTTCTAGGCCCGCAACGTCTTTAAAGGTAATGTTGGTGCTTTTGCCTTTTTCATAGACTTGAGCGCGCGACTTCCCAATATTGAAGATTTGGCCTCCGCCACCTCCGCCGCCTCCGCCGCCAGACATGCGTCGCATGACGAACATCCAGATCAAGACAATGATACCAAAAGGCAATAAATAACCCAAGATTTGAGCAATCCAGTTGGTTTCAATGACGTTTTCGTAGTCGTGGTAACCGCGCTCGTCCAATGCTTTTTCAAAATTGGCATGGTTTCCAATGTTTTCTAACTCAAAAACAATTTTGGATGGCTGTGCATTTTTGTTGGCCAACAACTTGCGTAGTTTCGGGAAGTCGAGGTCTTTGCGGCTATTGATATAAGTAGTGGCGCTTTTGCGCAACTGGAACCTAGCCGTGCTTTGATTGACAATCTTGACTTGCTTTACACCTTTTGCTTCTACAAGATCGAGTAGCGTTTCTTTGTATTTAATTGTGGTGGTCGTTTCACTGTTGATGTAGAGGTGCGTGCTGACCAATACAAGAACAAACGCAATGTAAATCCAGTATACGGAAAATGGATTTTTTCTTTTTTCTTCAGACATGTTGACGGAGATTATAAGTTGGGGAGATCGGTACGCTTGGCATCGGCCCAGAGGTCTTCGATGTCATAAAAAGAGCGTGCGTCTTTGTAAAAAATGTGACATACTACATCGATGTAGTCGAGCAAAACCCATTCTGAATTGGACTTTCCTTCTGTATGCCAAGGTTTTTCTTTGAGTTCTTTACGGGTATTGCGCTGTACGTTACTTGCGATACCATCTACTTGCGTGCTGGATTCACCACTGCAAATGACGAAGAAGTCGCATACGGCGCTGTCGAGTTCGCGGAGGTCGAGAATGGTGATGTCTTGCGCTTTGTTATTTTGCATCCCTTCGATAATTACGTCGACGAGCAACGCAGAGGGCTCTAATTTTTTCTTTTTTGCCATTGATTTGTTTCTATTACAAAACTAACTGATAAATTTGAATCCACTTGATTTTCATGATGACCAAATTCGGTTCTGTTTTCATTCAGTTAGCATCGGTCGATTCTACCAACAATTATGCTGCCAATCTTATTCAACAAGGATGTTGTCAAGATGGTTCGGTAATTATGGCAGATTATCAAACAATGGGCAGGGGGCAACGCGGCAATTCATGGCAGTCTGTCAGTGCTGCAAACCTCATGTTTAGCATCGCATTTCAACCCAAATACCCCTTAGAAGAGCAAATCCGCTTGGCTTGGTACAGTGCCATTATTTGGCAGCAATGCTTGTTGCGTTTTGGTTTGAGCACACAAATCAAATGGCCAAATGATATCTATGTGCAGGGTTCTAAAATAGGGGGCATCCTCATCGAGCAGCAATTGAAAGGAAGTCAGCTCGAATGGAGCATTCTCGGTTGTGGGATCAACGTCAATGATGCACCTGAACTTCAGCAAGCGACGAGTATATTAGCCCAAACGGGTCGTCAATTTAAACCGCAAACTGTTCTGACTGAGTACCTCGATTTACTCAATGCGCAACAACAAATACTCAACGGCGATTTTTTAAAACTCAAGGCCTTATTTGAAGAATGCATGGGCTTTCGAAACCAACTACTTCGATTCGAAAAAAAAGACGGACTCATCTTTGAGGGAAAAATTTTGGGGGTAAATGTGCAAGGTGAACTACAAGTAGAAGTCGACGGGAAGCCAGTTAGTTTTGGCAATCAAGAAATCCGGTTTTTATTTCCCAGCGCTTAACTGAGTAGCGAGGTTGCTCGCCATTTCTGTCAGGAGTTTCTGCAAGGGCTTTTCGACGAGCATTTTGAGCATCATATTTAGATCGGCCTTGATTTCAATATAACCTTTGGTGATGTTTTGTTCGGCTTGAATCCGGACATACAGATCGAAAGCGAATGGGTTGCTTTTTGCCCCTTTGAAATGAAGAAAGTTGTTTTCTACCAACTGTTTTTCAAGCGTTAACTCGATTTGACCTGCAGCTTTGAAACTAAATTGGCTAGGGGAGCACTGAAAACCTGAAGTTTGGTTTTCGGGAAGCAGAAGTGCGTAGTTTTTGGTCTCCGACAAGAAATTCACAACCTGCTCAGCTTGCGCTGCTAAGTTGAATTCTTGGCTTTTGAGTGTCAGCATTTTTATTGTTATTGGGCGTCTTGCATCCAGGTGCTTGGGTTGTTGCGCCAAGCGTGTAGGGTGGCTTCGTCGGCTGCGCTCACGTAGTTTGTTTTGGTGGCTACATCAATGAGCGTGCTGTAGTCTGTGAGGCAAACGTATGGACAATTGGCTGCGTTGAATTGTTGTTCGGCTAGCGTAAATCCGTACGTGAAAGTGGCAACAAGGCCCTTGACATCGAGTCCGCCAGCACGAAGTGCCTCAACGGCTTTCAAGCTGCTGCCGCCCGTTGAAATGAGGTCTTCAATGACCACCACGCGCTGCCCTTCTTGATAAGCACCTTCAATGAGGTTTTCCATTCCGTGGCCTTTTGCGGCGCTGCGCACATAAATAAAAGGCAAGCCAAGTTCTTGAGCAATAAGCGCACCTTGTGCGATGCCACCGGTGGCTACACCTGCAATGACATCGGGTTTGCCGAATTGATCGAGAATTGTTTGGGCGTAACCTTGGCGAATGTGTGTGCGCACCTCCGGAAAACTAAGTGTGATGCGGTTGTCACAGTAAATTGGAGACTTCCAGCCGGAAGCCCAAGTAAAGGGTTTGTCGGGTTGTAGACGTACTGCTTTTGTTTTGAGGAGCAATTCTGCTACCTTTAGGCTCAAATCTTTGTTCACATTCATGCTGCAAAAATACAAAGTTTTCATCGAAACGACTTACATCATTTTTAGTGCTGCCGATCAAGGGCTGCCAAATTGGCCTCATAAACGCCCAAAGGCTATCGATGAATTGGTCAATGGGCTCCAAAAGACGAATTTTCAAGTCCTAGCTCCAGACCCCGAGCAGGCCATGCACGATTTTTTCAAGCATTTTAAGTTTGTGCAAACAGCAGGTGGTTTGGTGCAGCAAGCCCAAGCAGATGCTTTTTTGTGGATGCACCGTTTTGCGCACCTCGATTTGCCCAAGGGAAAAATAGAAAAAGGGGAGGGGACGGTTCAGGCCGCTATTCGCGAAATTGAAGAAGAAACAGGTTTGAATGGTCAATTCGAACGCCTCGATACTTTAGCTTGTACGTATCACGTTTACGAAATGAAGGGACGTTCATTTTTGAAGCAAAATCATTGGTTTCGTTTTCGCTTCTTAGGAGAGGCTCAACTTAAAGCGCAAGCAGAAGAAGGAATCGAAGCTGTTTTTTGGCTTTCAGATCAAGAATGGCGCAGTCGTTTGGCCGAAACATACCCCGGTTTGAGAGAATTATTGACGGCAACTTGCTAAAAATGTGTTAATTTTATTTCGGGCCGCAATGAATTATTTAAACTTGCCCCTAGAACATTAATGAACATATCCATCCTAAATCACTATCTCATGAAATTACTTCAACTCTCTTTGTTTTTATGCTTGTCACAGTTGCTATTTGCCCAAACTACCGAAAAAGGCAAAAAAACAGCCCAGCCTACATTGCGTTTCAACGTACTCGAAATTGAGCGCCAAGATATTCCTTACGGTTCAGAAGACCTCTTCGTTTTTGAATTCAAGAACACCGCAAAGAAAGCAGCGGTCATTACAAACGTCCAAACAAGTTGTGGTTGTACAGCAGCTGACCGTCCCGAAACACCGATCAGAAAAGGCAAAAAAGGCGTTATTAAAGTGCATTACGACACCAAGCGCGTTGGTGCTTTCACCAAAACAATCACTGTTTTTTCTAATGTCGGAGACCCAATTGTACTCACCATCAAAGGCACGGTCTTGACGCCCTCAGATTCTCCGGTGATCAACTAGATAGTCGCTGCGCGCGCTCAGATATTTGCTATCTTTGCCACTTTAAACGAAGTCATGGAGATTGCAAAAACATACGAGCCGCAACTTGCACAAGAAAAATGGTACCAGCACTGGTTAGATAAGGGTTATTTTCATTCTACCCCAGACCACCGCGAGCCTTACACGATCGTCATTCCACCACCAAACGTCACTGGTGTGTTGCACATGGGCCACATGCTCAACAACACCATCCAAGATGTATTGGTGCGCAGAGCGCGTATGCTCGGTAAAAACGCTTGCTGGGTTCCCGGCACCGACCACGCCTCCATTGCCACAGAAGCCAAAGTTGTTCAGAAACTCAAGGCCGAAGGTATTTCTAAATCTGAGCTCACCCGCGAGCAATTCCTTGCCCATGCTTTTGAATGGAAAGAAAAGCACGGCGGCATCATCCTCGAGCAACTCAAGCGCCTCGGTGCTTCTTGCGACTGGGAGCGTACGCACTTCACCATGGACCCCGAATACTCAGAGTCGGTTATTGCCGTTTTCATCGACCTCTTTCAAAAAGGTAAAATTTACCGTGGCGTGCGCATGGTCAACTGGGATCCAGAAGCCCTCACTGCGCTTTCCGACGAAGAGGTTAATTACAAAGAAGTCAATTCGAAATTATTTTACGTGCGCTATCAAGTCCTTGGTCAGACAGACCAATGGCTCACTATCGCCACCACGCGTCCCGAGACCATCCTCGGAGATACCGCCATTTGCGTGCATCCCGAAGACGAGCGCTACCGACACCTCATTGGCAAAACCGTTTTGGTTCCGCTCATCAACCGCGAAATCCCGGTTATTGCCGACGAATACGTAGACAAAGATTTTGGAACAGGTTGCCTAAAAGTAACGCCAGCCCACGACCCCAATGACTACGAACTCGGTCAAAAACACAATTTGCCGAGCATCGACTTATTCAACGACAACGGCACGCTCAATGCGCACGGCGCTCATTACGAGGGCAAAGACCGCTTTGAGGTCCGTCGAGAAATCGAAAAAGAACTCCAAGACAAAGGCTTTTTAGTCAAAACCGAAGACATCATCAATAAAGTTGGTTTTTCTGAGCGCACCAGCGCCGTTATTGAGCCTAAACTCTCTTTGCAATGGTTTGTCTCGATGAAAGAACTCGCGGCACCAGCCTTGGAAAACGTCATGAATGGCAACATCCAATTCCACCCTGAGAAATTCAAAAACACCTATCGTCACTGGATGGAAAACGTCAAAGATTGGTGTATTTCTCGTCAGCTTTGGTGGGGTCATCGCATCCCGGCTTGGTACTACAGCGACCGCCCAGCTGACTTCGTGGTCGCCAAAACCCAAGAGGAAGCATTGGTACTTGCTTCTGAAAAAGCGGGTCGTCAAGTAGTCGTTTCCGAATTGCGCCAAGACGAAGACGTCCTCGATACTTGGTTTTCGAGCTGGTTATGGCCCATTTCTGTTTTCAATGGCCTCACACAGCCCAACAACCCCGAAATCAATTACTACTACCCGACCAACGACCTCGTTACGGCACCCGAAATCATGTTCTTTTGGGTGGCGCGCATGGCCATTGCGGGTTACGAATACATGGGTCAACAACCCTTCAAAAATGTTTATTACACCGGTATTGTCCGCGACAAACTAGGGCGCAAAATGTCCAAGTCTTTGGGCAATTCACCAGATCCTATCGAACTCATCAATCAATACGGCGCCGACGGCGTGCGTGTTGGGGTCCTCATTTCATCGCCAGCAGGCAATGACCTCCCATTTGACAGTTCTCAGTGCGAGCAAGGCCGTAATTTCACCAATAAAATCTGGAACGCCTATCGCTTGGTTTCGTCGTGGGAAGTCCGCGATATCGCGCAGCCACTTTCTAGCAAAGTTGCCATCGAATGGTTCGACAACCGTTTTGCGCAGGTCTTGAGCGAAATCAACAGTAACTTCGATAAATTCCGCATCTCCGACGCCCTGATGTCGACCTACAAACTCGTTTGGGACGACTTCTGCTCTTGGTATTTGGAAATGATCAAACCGGGCTATCAGCAGCCCATCGATCGCCAAACCATCGAACACACCCTCGATTTCTTTGAGCGCATCTTGAAAATCATGCATCCGTTCACGCCATTTGTCTCCGAAGAGCTCTACCACGCCCTTCGTGAGCGCCAAGCAGGCGACGACATCGTCATTGCGGCCTGGCCAGCTGTTCAAGAGCTTGCTACTGCACCACTCGCGCAGTTTGCTTTCAACGAAAAAGTCATTACGCAACTCCGCAATATCCGCAAGCAAAACAACATCGCGACCAAAATCCAGATGGAGCTTTACATCAAAGCAGACCCTAGCCGCGCAACAGATGCAGACAGCATTATTATCAAAATGGGCAACTTATCTGTGTTGGCTTATGTCCAAGAAAAAGTCGCGCAAGCCAATAGCTTTATCGTAGATGGCATCGAGTTTTTTGTGCCATTTGGCGAGCAAATTGACCTCGAGGCCGAAAAGAAAAAGCTAGAAGAAGAATTGCATTACACCAAAGGGTTTCTCAAAAGTGTTCAGTCAAAATTGCAAAACGAAAAATTCATGGCCGGCGCACCTGAGGCGGTTGTAACCAACGAACGCAATAAAGAAGCTGATGCGCTCAATAAAATTGCTATTCTCGAAGAAAAACTAAAGAGTCTCTAGGTCAAATAAACCTGAAGTCGACGCGTCTATTGCGCTGCTTGCCTTCATCTGTTTTGTTCTGATCGACGGGTTCTTTTTCACCCTTATACCTGATCACCACGCGGTCTTTTGGCAAGCCATTTTGCGCAAAAAAAGACAGGAGGGCTTCGCTGCGTTTTTTAGATAAGACTAAGTTGTAACCTTCAGATCCATCTGCATCGGTGTGTCCCGTAATTTCAATGCGCAAATCGGAATGACTCTTTACCATTCTGATCAATTCTTTAAGATACGCTTCGTATTCTGGTCTGATCACCGCTTGGTCGTAATCAAAGTATACCGGTTGGAACGCAAAGTTTTGCAACTCTTTTTTTCTGATTTGAGGAGCCGAAACGCCATCTGCCAACTCCTGCTTGAAGCGCTGCAGCCATTCTTTGGGGAGATAAGGTGTTTTGTCGGTTGAAATCTCTCCTTGGCTTTGAAAAGCAATGAGGCGGTAATCTCCATTGTCGGTAGTACCCTCTAAGTAGCCATTTTGAGGATTGAATTTGAGCGTATAAACGTATGGGGAAAGCGAGAACTCGGGTAGGTAATACCACATGGCTTTCATTGTAATGAGTTGCAGCTCGTTGTTTTCATAACGCCCAACTACCGGATAAACGCAGGCACCTTCTTGGTTTTCAATTCTGATTTTACCGTCTATTAAGCCGTTCGTAACAAAAATATTGAGGTAAACGGGAATCATGGCCGTTTGATCCGAAGCAGAAAAGAGCATTCCTTGCCAAAAACCAGTCATCTTTTGCCCCCAGCAGAGCGGTGTGCAAAAAAGGAAATACAGTAAAAGCTGCTTCATGCGTTTCTTATTCGTAAAAATCAAAATTTTGTTCCAAGCTGAACTATCTTTGTTTGGTATTGTTCTTAATAAAAACGACCATGAAAACACTCTTATTTTCTTTAAGTATCCTCCTTATGAGTTTTATCTCCGCTGATTCCGCAAGTATTTACCAATTTAAAGTCAAAGACATCAACGGCAAAACCTTTGATTTTGCCACTTTAAAAGGCAAAAAGATAATGGTAGTCAATACTGCTTCTAAATGCGGCCTAACACCACAATATGAGGAGTTAGAGGCTTTATACACCAAGTACAAATCAAAGAATTTTGTCATTGTCGGCTTTCCGGCCAATGATTTCATGTCGCAAGAGCCGGGTACAGACCAAGAAATCGCTCAGTTTTGCCAGCTAAATTATGGGGTGAGTTTTCCGATGATGTCCAAAATTTCTGTCAAAGGGAAAGAAATGCATCCGGTTTATCAATTCTTAACGCAAAAAGCCAAAAATGGCAAAGAAGACAGCAAAGTTGAATGGAATTTTCAAAAGTACCTCATCGATGAAAACGGCCATTTGTCGAAAGTGATTTCACCGCGTGTTTTGCCAAATGATCCGAGTATTATTGCGTGGATTGAGCAATAGTTCAAATCGTTGAAATTTTGTTGATAAGTTAAGGCCTTAGCGCCCTATGAAAGCACCTTTTGCGAGGTGCTTTTTTTTATTTTTGTTTACACGAAATTAAACACTATCCACAAACTATAACAACATGGCTGAAGACGAAAAGAGAGACAATTATTCGGCAGATAATATCCAGGTATTAGAAGGTTTAGAAGCAGTAAGAAAACGCCCTGCAATGTACATCGGCGATGTCGGTGTCAAAGGACTTCATCACCTTGTTTACGAAGTCGTAGATAACTCCATAGATGAAGCGCTTGCCGGCTACTGTGACAGCATCAACGTTTTCATCAACGAAAACAACTCCATCACCGTTGTAGACAACGGCCGCGGTATCCCAACCGCCATGCACACCAAGGAAAAGAAATCGGCTCTTGAGGTCGTTATGACAGTCTTACACGCAGGTGGTAAATTCGACAAAGACACCTACAAAGTCTCTGGTGGTTTGCACGGTGTGGGTGTATCATGTGTCAACGCACTCTCCACACACCTCATGGCCACTGTGCGCCGCGAAGGCAAAGTATTCCAACAAGAATACAACATTGGTAAGCCAATGTACGATGTCAAAGTGGTCGGCGAATCTGACAAAACGGGTACAGAAGTTACCTTCACACCAGATGCCACTATTTTTGAGTCTACAGAATACAACTTCGATACCCTTGCAGCACGCATGCGCGAGCTCGCTTTCTTGAATAAAGGCATCACCATTACCCTCACTGACAAACGCCAAACAGACGACGAAGGCACACATCCTTGTACAACCTACCATTCAGAAGGCGGTCTTAAAGAATTTGCCTCTTACCTCGATCGCAACCGCGAGGCGCTCATCAGCGACGTCATCTACTTTGAAGGTGAACGCGAGGGCATTCCTGTAGAAGTAGCGCTTACGTACAACACTTCCTACACCGAAAACATCCAGGCTTACGTCAACAACATCAACACCCACGAAGGGGGTACGCACTTATCTGGTTTTAGACGCGGTCTCACCAGTACCCTCAAGAAATACGCAACTGATTCAGGTATTCTCGCCAAAGAGAAAATCGAAATCGACGGCGACGACTTCCGTGAGGGGCTAACAGCTGTAGTATCTGTAAAAGTACAAGAGCCACAGTTTGAAGGCCAAACCAAAACCAAACTCGGTAACCGCGAAGTTACCGCACCAGTGAGCCAGGCGGTTTCCGAAATGCTTTCTGCATACCTAGAAGAGCATCCGGCCGAAGCCAAACTCATCGTTGAAAAAGTAATCTTAGCAGCACGTGCACGCCATGCAGCCCGCAAGGCCCGCGAAATGGTTCAGCGCAAAAACGTCTTGACCGGTTCTGGCTTGCCAGGTAAATTGGCAGACTGCTCTGAAAAAGATCCAGCAGCTTGTGAGGTTTACTTTGTCGAGGGAGACTCCGCGGGTGGTACAGCCAAACAAGGCCGTGACCGCCATTTTCAAGCCATCATGCCTTTGAGAGGTAAGATCTTGAACGTCGAGAAAGCCATGCAGCACAAAATCTTCGAAAACGAAGAAATCAAGAATATCTACACCGCTTTAGGTGTGCGCATCGGAACCGAAGAAGATTCTAAAGCACTCAACCTCGAAAAATTACGCTATCACAAAATCATCATCATGTGTGATGCCGACGTCGATGGATCGCATATCGAGACACTCATCTTGACTTTCCTTTTCCGCTACATGAAAGAACTCATCGAAAAAGGTTACGTCTACATTGCCACACCACCGTTGTACCAAGTCAAAAAAGGCACCAAATCTGAATACGCTTGGAACGAAGACCAACGCGATCGCCTCATTCAAGAACTCAAAGGCGGCGGCAGCGAAACTTCAGTAAACATTCAGCGTTACAAAGGTCTTGGTGAAATGAACGCAGAGCAGCTTTGGGAAACCACCATGAATCCAGAAAGCCGCACCTTGCGTCAGGTCACCATTGAAAACGCAGCAGAGTGTGATCAAATCTTCTCTATGCTCATGGGCGACGACGTTCCACCGCGCCGCGAGTTCATCGAGAAAAACGCCAAATATGCCAAAATTGATGCTTAAGCTCAAGCAGCAATCTTTTTTAAAGCCGTTGATCCTCCTTTGGATAGCGGCTTTTTTCTTAGGATTGAATTCCTTCCTAGGTGTAGGATCACAAAATAAAAATGAGCCATCATTGGCGTGTCCGCTTCCTTTAGCAGGTGAAGAAATCATCTCGCACACAGCTTATTCGTTTTGCTACAATGAACAACACGAACAAGCTAATTGGGTGGCTTACATGCTGACCAAAACACATTTAGGCGATGGTGTTGAACGCAGCAATCGCTTTTTAGAAGATCCTTTGGTGTATACCGGTACCGCCACAAATGCAGACTACGCCAAAAGTGGCTATGACCGCGGTCATTTGGCACCTGCGGCAGACATGAGTTGGTCCTTGCAAGTGATGCAAGAATCCTTTTATTACAGCAACATGAGCCCACAGCTGCCCGGGTTCAATCGGGGCATCTGGAAAAAACTAGAAGAGAAAGTACGAGATTGGGCGCTCCAATACGATACGTTGTATGTGGTAACCGGACCAATTTTAGAGGCCGGGTTATCAGTTATTGGCCCCAATCAGGTAAGTGTACCCAAAGCGTATTTCAAGGCGCTCATCGCGCCAAAACAACAAAAAGGGATTGCATTTGTCATGCCCAACGCAAAGTCGGAAGCCTCAGTTTTGGCTTTCTCGCTGTCTATCGACGCGCTCGAAGCCAAAATCAATAGAGACCTATTTTTCCAATTTCCGGATCAATTAGAGCAAAAAATGGAGTCTATTCTGCATGTTTGGCCATAAAAAAACCGCCTTTTGGGCGGTTTAGAATGAGGAAGGATTAAAATCCTAAGAATATATTGAAAGGTATTTTGCTTAGTGAACTTCTTGCGCGTAAGCTTCGGCGTCCAAAAGCGCTGCAAACTCAGCTGCGTCAGCCACGCGAACTTTGACCATCCAGCCTGCACCGTAAGGGTCGTTGTTGACTAACTCAGGATTGGCTTCAAGTGTATCGTTGAATTCGATGATTTCGCCGCTCATTGGCAAGAACAAATCAGAAACGGTCTTGACAGCTTCTACACTACCAAAAACTTCTTCTTGCGCCATTGTTTCTCCGACGGTTTCTACTTCGACATAAACGATGTCTCCGAGTTCGCTTTGTGCAAATTCGGTAATGCCAATTGTGGCAATGTCACCTTCGAGTTTTACCCATTCGTGGTCTTTGGTGTACTTGAGTTCAGCTGGAATATTCATGTTACATTGATTTGAGACAAATGTACACATTTTGACTGAATCATGAGCGCTCCTTCCTTTTCTTTCCTTGCTAGAATGCTTAACTTTGCTCCATGACAACCGAACAGTACAAGGCCCTACAAAACAGACTTTCAACCATTCAGACCTTTCTTAAAATCGATGAGAAGCGCATGCAGTTAAAAGAGGAGGAGCTCAAGACCCAAGACCCCTCCTTCTGGGATGACCCCAAAAAGGCCGAAGACAAAATGAAGCAAATCCGCGGGCTCAAATTTTGGGTCGAAACCTTTGACCGCACCGCTACTTCGGTTGCAGACCTCGATGTCCTGATGGAATTCGTTCGCGAAGGCATGGCAGAAGAAGCGGAGCTCAATGCGCAATATGCCAAGCTACTTGAAGAAATTGAAGAACTCGAGCTCAAAAACATGCTGTCTAATGAAGAAGATGGCCTCTCGGCGGTCCTGCAAATTACCGCTGGAGCAGGTGGTACAGAAAGCTGCGATTGGGCCAGTATGCTCATGCGCATGTACCTCATGTGGGGTCAAAAACATGGCTATAAAATCACTGAACTCAACTTTCAAGAAGGAGATGTAGCGGGCGTCAAAACCGTCACGCTAGAATTTGAAGGCGAATTTGCATTTGGATACCTCAAAGGTGAAAACGGCGTGCATCGCTTGGTGCGCATCTCACCCTTCGATTCAAATGCCAAAAGACACACCAGTTTTGTTTCGGTTTATGTGTACCCCTTGGTAGACGACCAAATTGAAATCAATATCAATCCGGCCGATATTTCCTTTGAAACTTTCCGTTCAGGCGGTGCAGGGGGGCAAAACGTCAACAAAGTCGAGACCGCCGTTCGTTTGCGTCACGCACCTTCAGGTATCATCATTGAAAACTCCGAATCTCGTTCGCAATTGGCCAATAAAGAAAAAGCCTTGCAATTGTTGCGCTCTCAGTTGTACGAAGTCATCTTGCGCGAGCGCATGGAGAAACGCAATGAAATCGAGGCGGGTAAAAAGAAAATAGAGTGGGGTAGCCAAATCCGCAATTACGTGATGCATCCATATAAATTAGTCAAGGACGTCAGAACCGGCACAGAAACTGGCGACGTAGATGCCGTTATGGACGGTGCGCTCGACCCGTTCTTAAAGGCTTTTTTGATGCAATACGGCTCTTAAGTTGTAGCCGCTCATCATCTCACTCTACATTGCACAATACCGTGGACGATTAAAGGCAGTCGATCAATTGCTCTAGTGCAATTCCTCTAGATCCTTTCAATAATATCAAGCAAGCTTTCAAATCTTGTTCTGCTAGTTTTTCTCGCAACATGGCTACGTTGTCAAACCCATCCTTGTTTAATTTTTTAAAGATAGGGCCTACTGTCATGAATTTCAGCTCATTTGCATGCAGAAAATCAAGTATTTTTTGATGTTCGGAGGGTCCGTCGGCACCGAGTTCTAGCATATCGCCAAGAATGACCAATTTTTGAGGATGATCAATCTCCATAAACGAACTGAGCGCGCTCATCATACTCGACGGATTGGCATTATAGCAATCGACGATCAGGGTGTTGTGTTGTGTTTTTTCTACTTGTGAGCGTTTATTAGTTGGCACATAATTGGCAATTGCGGCATTCATTTTCGCTTCATCGATACCAAAGTGCATGCCCACGCGCAAGGCAGCAAGGAAATTATAAAAATTGTATTTACCGATCATTTGTGTGTCAATCGCAGCAGACGCATAGGATTGATATGTCCAAGAGAGATGTACATACGGATCTAAAGATCGCAGTTGCCCTTGGAGTTCTCCAGCGTTGGCACCATAGGTCATTATTGTACTCTTGCGCTGCGCTGCAGCAGACATAAGAATAGTGTCGTCTGCATTGACAAATACAGCGCCCTGTTCTTGCGCTACATGATCGTAGAGCTCTGATTTGGTCTTCAGAACACCCTCAAAATTGATGAATCCTTCCAAATGGGCCTTTCCTATATTGGTGATCAGGCCATGGGTGGGTTTGGCAATCCGACACAATTCATCGATGTCAAGGGGCTTATTGGCACCCATTTCAATGATCGCTAATTCATGTGCTGCGTGGAGCTTTAAAAGTGTCAGCGGCACACCAATATGATTATTGAGGTTGCCTTCAGTACACAACACCTTGAATTGTGTTTGGAGCACGCAATTGACTAATTCTTTGGTGCTGGTTTTGCCGTTGCTTCCCGTGATGCCCAAAACGGGGATGTCAAAGCGCAGGCGATGCGCGTGCGCTAGGTCTTGTAAAAAGGTGAGGCCATCTGGTACCGCCAAAATATTGGTTCCGTTGGCAAGGTTTGGGTTGTCTACAACCGCATATTTTGCCCCGTTGTCTATGGCTTGTTGAGCATACAGATTCCCATCAAAGTTTGCACCTTTGAGGGCGATGTACAATACATCTTTTTGAATGTTTCGGCTGTCGGTACTTACACCACTACATGCATCAAAAATTGAAAGCCATTTTTCCATAAAACAAAGTTGCAAAAAAAAAAGCCCGATTGCTCGGGCTTTTGAAGGATTATATAAGTGGATATACCAATTATTCTTTGATGTCTGGTCTGCGTGAGCTACCGATGCGGTCCATGGCACATCTGAAACCAATGGTCGCAGAGGCTTTGTCTTCATCTAAGAAGCGACGGTTGCCAACTGCAAGCCAGTAGGCCATATCTGCCCAAGAACCACCTTTGTAAACACGGCTCTTGTCTGAGATAAGGGTTGTTGGCCAACCTGATTTACCTGCATTGATTTGCTCGTTGAGTAGGTTGTTGTTTTCGTGCTTGCTTT
This sequence comes from Crocinitomicaceae bacterium, assembly GCA_030730025.1. Lineage (GTDB taxonomy): Bacteria > Bacteroidota > Bacteroidia > Flavobacteriales_D > Crocinitomicaceae > UBA952. The sequence continues at coordinate 101,752 of JANQWC010000012.1, read as the reverse complement.
GATACATGACCAATTTAGGGTCGCGCATACCGCTGTTGATTTCTTCTTTGCGTTTGGCATTGTTGTAGTAGATAGAAGATTCTAAATCGCCATCTAGGTAGTCAATGTAGTCGTCTTTACGGTAGTTCAAGCGACCTGCGGTTTCCTCAACTGTTACATCTCTCCAACGTTGGCTTCCTTTAGTGGTAGTGATGAATTCACTAAGGCCATTGCGAAGGGTAATGATCCAGGTGGTGATGGTTGGGTCAGTACTGTAAGATAAAAACTTGCGCTCTAGGTATTCACGGCTGAAAAGTGCTGTGTCGATACCTAAGTAGGCGGTAGGTTGTGAGTAATCAAAAGCCAAAGCCATAAGCTCGAGAAGGTCTTGTTTTTTGGCGCCTTCTTTAATTTCTGCAGGAAGGTCTTTGTTGAACAATACGCGCTCGATGTAGGCAGACGCTGCAATCGTACGGCCTTGGTTGTGAAGGACGATAGCGGTGTCAAGCATAATGTTGAGGGTATCTAAGAACTCAAATTGCATGCGCTCCTGAGAGGTGAATTGTGAGTTGTTCGATACGTAATAGTTAGATGGCGCATTGAATTGGTATTTACGCGGATCTTGTTTGGCGTAAATGCGTGAATTCATTGGCGCGTTGTTGACAGAACCTGTTTTAGGAGCGCCTTGTGCACCTGCGGTATCTTTATTGCCGTTGCTAGTGTCTTTGGTAGCACCTTGACCAGACATGTTAGACTGGTAATTGTTGCCAGCGTCTTGGCTGTACTTTTTGTTCGCGTGAGCGAGGTATTTGACACGAGCAAACTCGTTGACAAATTCTTTCATGCCGTGTACATCATAGATGTTTTCGTTGGCTTTGACTGGTTTGTCATAAAGGCCATCTGGCACAAGAAGTTGTGTTTGGAACTTGTTACCGCGGAAAGGCATGAATCCTTCAGCTACTTCAGAGGTAAGTGGACGATACACATCCATTACCCATTCTGATACGTTACCAGCCATGTGGTAAAGACCGTAGTCGTTTGGCCAGAATGAATCTACGCGATCAGAGATGTCGGCACCGTCGTTGAGACGACCCGCAACACCCATCATGTCGCCTTTTCCACGCATAAAGTTAGCTTGGATTGCTCCGGCATATTGCTCCTCTTCTTGACGAACGTAGTGACCATCCCAAGGATAGATACGACGATCGTTGATGTTTTCAGAGTTAGGGTCAAGGTTCCCGATGAGGCCCATGGCTGCGAATTCCCATTCTGCTTCAGTAGGGAGGCGGTAGGAAGGCAATAAGATACCATCTTCCATTTTGACAGGGCGCGTGCCCAAACGACCGTTGTCCATGTCAGCATAAATAGGATCGTAGTTTTCGAGTTGGTATGGATCGCGTGGAACGGATCTTTTGGTTTTAGAATCTACTTTAGGTTTTGGTTTGCTGTCTTTGTTGACTACGTAACCACCTTCAGATTCTACAGTATAGTTACCGTTGAGGTAGTTTTCTGTAGAGAACATGTTCTGTGGAACAGAAGCATATTTTTTATTGTAGTTGGGGTTGTTGGCAGCACCTACATCGGCAGAGCCTTCTTCGGCAAAATGCCATTTCAAGATACCTTCGCGAACAAGAATTGCTTCATTGACACGATCAGTACGCCATTTACAGAAGTCGTTTGCTTGCAACCAAGAAACACCTACTACAGGGTAGTCGCGGTAAGATGGGTGACGCAAGTAGTAATTGACGTATTTTTCGCGGTAGCCTAAAGCAGTTCTCCAAGCGAGTGTATCAGGCAAGCATTTTTTGTAAACGTGCGGATAAGTTTTGTAATAAACGCGGCGCATCCAATACATGTACTCTAACCAATGGAAGTTGGTGACTTCAGTACGGTCCATGTAGAAAGAGGCAACAGTAACGCGAGAAGCACGTGCGTTCCAGTCGGACATCACGTCTTGTTCGGTGCGGCCCATAGTAAAGGTACCGCCTTCAATCATGACTAAACCAGGGCCTGTTTCTTGCTCGCGGGCATCGAATTTCTCAAAACCACCATTTTTGTAGTTATTGAATTCCCAACCCGTAGCTGAAGAGCGCTCTTTAGAACACGAAGAAAGCACTAACATTCCTGTCAGTGCAATTCCGAAGATGTTTTGAATCAATCGCTTCATATTTTTTTGCGTTTATAACGTAAAGTTCTGTTTATTCGTTTGGTTACACTTAGAAAGACGGACAAGACGTTTTTCTGAAGTTTTTAGGCTTTCTCTTGCATTTGAGGTTGATACCCATAGAAATTTCATGGGAGCCACCTGAAATGCCGTTACCTAATTTGGATACAGTTAGGTCGTAACTGTAACCGACTTTAAATTTGTCTGTGTTGATCCCAACGGTCATGATGAAGGCATCGCGGTTGCGGTACCAAGCACCTACAGTAAAGTTTTCATATTTAAGGTAGGCTCCGATGTTGAGTTCTTGGAACCCGTTTTGGTATTGGTAAATGATGTTTGGAGATAAGAAAGTTGTGCTGGAGTAACGACCTCTCTGGCCAAGTTTGATGTTGGATCCGATGTGCCCGGTGAAACGCATTGGTAAGCGAGATTCACCTAAAATCATGGATTCGTCTGGGCGATTGAGGTGATGACCTGCTAAACCAACATAGAAATTTTTGGTAAAACCCACCATTCCAAAGCTGACGTCAAAGAAACCTCGGCGTCCGTTTCCGCGTGGTACATCTCCGGTTTGGTAGATGAAGCCGCGACGCGGGTCGATCATGTCGCCGAAAGTGAGTTTGTCCCAATCGAGGAATTTTTGGAAGTAAGCAGCACGAGCTCCGAACATGAGAGAAAATTTGCGGGTAATCTTAGCATTGTAAGAATAGATGCCGCCAATCATGGATGTTTGGATGGTGCCTTGACCTTGCATGTCGTGCATGGCGAGCAAACCAAAACCACCAGAGATATTTTTGGCGTAGGTGTCGTAGGCTGCCGCATAAGTGACGTAATTGCCGGTTAGTTGCGGCCATTCGTTGCGGTAGTTTAACGAAACTCTAGGACAACCTGATGAACCTGCGAGGGCAGGATTTAAGTAGGTTGGGTTGGCATAGAATTGCGTAAAAGTAGGGTCTTGAGCCCATGATATGGAGCTCATTATCAGTGTAATGAGGCTAATCTGAGCGACTAGAAGCGGTTTGACTATTTTCACGAAAGTTGGTTTTAGCACGAACAATCTTAACGTTATTCAGGTTTCAAAGGTTACAAATATCGAATATTTATTCAAATAAAATAAATAAATTGACGTTTTTCTAGCGCTTAAAACTCCAAGTTTCATGATTTATTTTCGCAATTGCTTTCTTTTTTTATGTTTAATCGCCAGCTTCTCCTCCGCTGCGCAGGTCCAAACCATCGTTTTAGACTGGAGCGGCACCGAGCGCGTAAATATAGGTGAAGAAGGCTATGATGTCCAAACAGTTAAAGGTTTTGGTCTCGATAATGGTCAGCCTTTTTATGCCATTCAACAGAAGCATGGCTCGATGCAACAAGAAGTTGAAATACTTGCAGTGGTGTACGAAAAAATACCTAAAGCGCAGCAGCTGATATACGAGCGTTTGGGCTTGGCTTTTTCGGATAAGGCCCAAATCGAGGCTAAAATTGTTTCGGATGGCGGCCAGCCATTATTCTCTTGTTACATTTTACCAATGCGCACTGTGAATGGTTCACTAGAGCGCTTGGTTCAAGTAGATTACCTTTTTAAAGCAAAGACTAATTTTCAGACCAAGGATTACGTAAGTTCTTCTGTCTTGGGTAGTACCACAGGCAAATGGTATCGCATTGCTGTCAATAAGGATGGGATTTATAAAATTGACAAACCCTTTTTAGAAGCTTGCGGATTCAATACCACCAATTTGAATCCAGCGCACATTCATATATATGGTAACGGAGAAGGTGTCATTGCCGAAGCTAATTCGAGCCCAATTACAGATGATTTAGCTCAAAATGCAATTGTGGTGAGCGGAGAAGCTGACGGTACATTTGATGCCAATGATTATTTATTGTTTTATGGGTGGGGAGCGCATCGCTGGGAGCTCTCAGGCGGCAATCAATACACTCAGGTGAGACACCCTTACTCAGATCAGTCATACTATTATATATATGTTGGTTCTGACGTTGCGCCCTTGCGTATTGTCGACGCTTCTGTCATCGATGCGCCCGCAGATACAATAGTAACTGCATATGACTACCGTGACGTCTATGAAAATGACCTCGAAAACTTGGTGAAAGGTGGACAGCGCTGGTATGGGGAAGAGTTCGATGTCAATCTCAGTCAGAATTTCAATTTTACGATTCCAAACATAACTACTGCGCCAGTTCGTTTTCAGGTTTCTTTTGCCTCCAATTCGAGGACTACAGGCAATCAAATTTCCTTGAAGAACGGTTCAGAGTTGCTTGGTCAAATGGTCATGCCGCATTCGGGGTCTTATTACCAACGCGGTACGCTGCTTTGTACCGATTCTACGCCAAGTTCAGCCCTCAATCTGTCTTTAACGGTCAATAGACTGAATCCAAATGTGGTAACCTATCTCGATCGTATTTTGATCAACGCCCAGCGCAACCTCATCTTAGCGGGGTCTCAGCAGAATTTTCGCGTTTCAAAATGGGGTGCTGCGGCAAACTGGGCGAGCTATGAGATTGGCAGCGTCAATGCAATTACCTTTGTTTGGGATGTTTCTGATCGCCACGTGCCGGTTCGCATTCCACTAACGGTGCAGGGCAATCAAGGAACGTTCAAAACAGCAGCAGTATACAAGGAATTGGTGATGGCGAGCGGCGCATCGTTTTTTACACCAGAAAAAGTGGGTAGTGTGTCATTTCAAAACTTGCATCAGCTTCCATTTGCAGACTATTTAATGGTCTCGCATCCAGATTTTTTATCAGAAGCCAATCGCTTAGCAGATCTACACCGCGCCAACGGACTCACTGTTCATGTGGTACAGCCCCAAGCTATTTACAACGAGTTCAGCTCTGGCATGCAAGATCCAGGGGCCATTCGCCGCTTTGTCAAGATGTTCTACGACCGCGCACTCCTCAACGACCCCGCTGCTAAACCTAAATACCTGCTCCTATTTGGCGATGGTACCTACGACCCTAAAAACAGAGAACCCAATAACAATAATTTCATCGTGACCTATCAAATGCTCAGCAGTGAAAACGCTATTGACGCTATGGTGGTGGATGATTTTTTTGGTTTGCTCGACGACGCAGAATCGATGAGTGCAGCCGACATGATGGATATTGGGGTAGGGCGTATTATTGTCAGCAGCAGTTTACAGGCCAAACAAATGGTCGATAAAATTGAGCATTACATGAAAAATGGCTCAAATTTTTATCCAGTGACAAGTTCATGTTGCATGGGAACCCAAACCGACAAAACTTTTGGCGATTGGCGCAACCAATACTTGCTCATGACCGACAACCGCGAGGGCGGCTATTTCATCAACACAGATGCCGAACCGCAGTACGGAATTTCTAAAATGTTGAACCCTGAAATCAACTACAACAAACTTTACATGGACGCCTTTCCGAAGGTCATAACTGCGGGTGGCGAGCGCTTTCCTGCAATGGTCAATGCTATAGATGCCAATATCCAACGCGGTGTACTTGTTGCCAATTATATTGGTCATGGGGGAGAAGTTGGCCTGGCCGAGGAGCGTGTGGTTACGGTAGATCAAGTCAATAGCTGGAGCAATATTCATGCTTTGAATTTGTTTGTTTCTGCAACGTGCGAGTTCACGCGTTTTGATGACCCTGAGCGCGTATCTGCAGGGGAGTGGTTGTACCTCAATCCGGCTGGTGGTGCCATTGCCATGCTCACCACCACGCGCTCTGTATACTTCGGGGTCAACAGTAATATCGGCATCAAATTGATTGAACGCGTTTTCAATCGCTACCCCAATGGTGAAGCATATGAGTTTGGCGAAATTGCGCGCAGAACCAAAAATGCCGCATCGGTGAGCTCTTCAAATAAAAGAAGCTTTACGCTTATTGGCGATCCTGCGCTGCGCTTGGCTTTGCCCCGATACCGCATTGTTACGGATAGCATCAACGGCCTCGATCCGCAGCAACAATTGGATACGCTACGGGCCTTGAGCAAAGTGAACATCAAGGGCCATATTGAAGACTTCAGCGGCACTGTTTTGACGGGTTGGAATGGCGTGCTCACACCAACTGTTTTTGACAAGCGAAAAATTCAAAATACACTTGGTCAGGACGAAGCCTCACCGATTATTGCTTATGAGCAGCAAACCAACCGCATCTACCGCGGACAAAGCAGTATCACCAATGGCCAATTTGAGTTCGAATTTGTGGTTCCTAAAGATATTGCGCTACAAATTGATTTCGGAAAAATCTCCTATTATGGCCACAACGGACAAACCGATGCGCAAGGCTTTGATACCTTGTTTTATGTAGGTGGCATTGATCCGAACGGCGTAGCCGATGACCAAGGTCCAACGGTACAACTTTACATGAACCAAGAAGGTTTTGTCAATGGATCCGTGACCGATGAAAACCCGGTGCTTTTGGCAAAGGTAACCGACGATAACGGCATCAATACGGTTGGCAATGGCATCGGCCACGATATCGTTGCGGTACTCGATGGACAAACTGCTCAGCCAATTGTGCTCAATGATTTTTATGCGGCGAACCTCGATGCGTATCAGTCTGGTGAGGTGCGTTATCAGTTCCAAAACTTAAGCCCTGGCCCGCATACACTCTCTTTAAAGGTTTGGGATGTCAATAACAATTCATCCACGTCTCAGATTGATTTTGTGGTGCAATCCAAAGAAGAGCCCATCTTACAACATGTGCTCAACTACCCTAATCCTTTTACAACGCGCACCGAATTCATGTTTGAACACAACCAATCTTGTTCTTCATTAGATGTGCAAATTCAAATCTTTACCGTTTCGGGCCGTTTGGTCAAAACCATCGCTCAAGAAGTGCCCACTAGCGGCTTCAGAATAGCCGGTTTGTATTGGGACGGCCGCGATGATTTTGGTGCTGAACTTGCAAGAGGTACTTATCTTTACCGCTTAAGGGTACAAACGCCAGATGGCGCTTATGCAGAGCAAACCGAAAAACTTGTGATCTTAAAATAAAAATTCCTCAAATTCCCTATCTTTACCCTCTCTATGAAAAGTTCTGGATTTTACACATTAGCACTCAGTATTTGTTTGGTATTCGTTTCTCAAAACGCTTTTGCTCAGCCTACGGGCGGTTCTGGCGTCACCGACAACGACCTGCAGCTCAATACCCTTACAACTTCATTGCCCTTCATGGCCATTACCCCAGACTCTCGCGCAGGCGGTATGGGCGACGCCGGAACAGCGCTCAGCGCCAACTCGACATCGGTCTATTGGAACACATCGCTATTGAGCTTTGCCAAGCAAAAATCTGAAGTAAGTTTGTCTTATACGCCGTGGTTGCGTCAACTCACCAACGACATCCATTTGTCATATTTAGCGGGCTACAAGCAGCTCAATAAAGTGCACTCAGTTGGTGGTGCGCTGCGTTATTTTAGCCTTGGTGAAATCACATTTACCGATATCAACGGCGATGTCCTTCGCGACGACAAACCAAGTGAGTTTGAGCTCGTAGGTGCTTATGCTTTCAAATTGGCTGAGCGTTTTAGTATTGGTGTCAATGGCAAATTTGCATACTCGAATTTAACGGGTGGCTTAACTGTTGCGGGCGTCAATACCAAGCCAGGTGTTGTAGGTGCCGCAGATTTATCATTTAGTTATTTCAACGACGACGCTCATATCGGTAGCACCGACGGCACATATACCTTCGGCATGACCATCAATAACATCGGTAACAAGGTTTCATACTCAGAATTGTCTCGCCGCGATTTCATCCCGATGAACCTCAAAATTGGCAATAGCTTTTTGGCCGAATTCGACGAATACAACAAAGTGACATTTTCAGTGGATCTACAGCGTTTATTGGTGCCAACGCCAGCAATTTACAAGCTGATCAATGGCGACTACGTCATGTTAGCCGGGATGGACGGCGATGTAGGGATCATCACTTCCATGATGCAATCTTTCTATGACGCACCAGGTGTTTTAGCCGAAGATGAAAATGGTAACTACATTCAAAATACAGCAGGCGCTTACGAAGTTGTCAAAGGCACCCGCCTCAAAGAAGAATTGGCAGAAATCAATATTGCAGCAGGTGCAGAGTGGTGGTACAGCGATGTATTGGCTTTGCGTGGCGGCGTGTTTTACGAAAACAAAAACAAAGGAAATCGCCAGTTTTTGAATTTAGGCGCTTCCCTCAAGTACAATATGTTCGCTATTGACTTCTCCTATTTGGCTTCGCTCAATGGTCGCCAGAGCCCGTTGGCCAATACCTTGCGCTTTACCTTGCGTCTCAACCTCGGCGGAAACTAAATGCAGTCCAAACCCAAATTGCGCATTGGCTACGGCGTAGATGTCCATCAGCTCGCGGAGGGTTATCCGCTCTGGATTGGCGGTATTCAATTGCCATCTCCACTCGGCGCAGTTGGTCATTCAGATGCAGATGTACTGATTCATGCCATTTGCGATGCTTTGCTCGGGGCTTTAGCCCTCAGAGATATCGGTTTTCACTTCTCCGATACAGATCCCAAATACAAAGGCATCGATTCTAAGATTCTGCTCAAAGAAGTTTATAGATTGGTGAGTGAAAAGGGTTACGGCATTGTCAATATCGACGCGACCGTTATTTTAGAAACGCCAAAAGTCAATCCGCATATCGAACAAATGCAGCTCGTTTTGGCAGGTATATTAGATTTGGCTAGCGACGAAATCAGCATCAAGGCCACAACCCACGAAAAAGTTGATTCTTTTGGCGAGCAACGCGCTATTAAAGCGTATGCGTCGGCTTTGCTCTATCAGCTTTAGCGATTAGGGTACTAATTGCACGTAAACCACCTTTTTGGTTTCAAAGAAGTCCTCTTTGTAGAATGCTGATATTGGAAACTCTTTATAAGGATATTTGATTCCTGCGAGTTCTTCGCTGAGGTCTCCACCCTTGAGGTAGAAAATCCCATTTTTGAAGGTGTGTAAGTTCTTTTTGGCGCTCTTGCCTTTTACCCATGTTAAAAATACAGGCATTTGAGTGACGGCTCTACTGACGATAAAATCGTAGCGTTCTTTGATGCTTTCTGCTCTGGCGTGGCTGGCTTTTACATTTTGCAAACCAAGGCTTGCAGCTACTTCTTGTACCACCTTGATCTTTTTTCCGATGGAATCGACCAAATGAAATTGCACCTCTGGAAAAAGAATGGCGAGCGGAATACCCGGGAAACCTCCTCCGGTGCCAATATCTAAAACTTGAGCCCCGGGCAAGAACTGCGCCACTTTTGCAATGGCCAAAGAGTGCAAGACGTGTCTTTCGTAAAAGTGCTCGGTGTCTTTTCTAGAGATGACATTGATTTGTGCGTTCCATTCGTGATAAAGCGCTTCTAAAGCTGCGAATTGCTGAATTTGTTCTTGGCTTAGGTCGGGAAAGTAGTGCTGAAGAAGGGTCATTAGATGCTGTCTTTGGTCTGCTGCATCATGGCGGCTAAGAAGTCTCGGGCGCGGAATAGTTGTGCTTTGACGGTACCGAGTGGCAAGTTGAGTTCTTCGGCGATTTCTTCGTAGCTTTTTTCTTCAAAATAACGCTTCTCAACGAGTTCGCGGTATTTAGGCTTGAGCTTACTGACCAACAAGCGCATGTGTATCAAGCGCTGGCCTTGAATAATGGTTTCTTCCGGATTCAGGGTTTGAGATTTCGCATCTATGTGCATGCGTTCGCCGTCGCTGGTGGTGATGCCTCGGTCAATGGACGTGACCTCTATGCGTTTTTTGCGGATAAAATCGATGCAGTTGTTGGAGGCAATTTTGAAGAGCCAAGTACTAAAGGCGAAGCTCGGAGAGTATTGGTCTAGTCGGGCAAATGCTTTTCCGAATGCCTCTATGGTGAGGTCATCGGCATCGTCGGAGTTTTTGACCATCTTGAGCATCATGAAGTAGATGGAGTCGCGGTAGCGGTCCAAAAGATCTGCGTAGGCGGCTTGGCTTCCAGAACGGGCTGCAGCAACCAGGTGCAGGTCTTGTTTGGCTTTATCAGATAAATGCTCGTGTTCTACCATCGGTAATATTTTTGCCTTTCGGATATGTAGTAAACGATGGGCATCAGGATACTGTAGCATAAATCCCAGGCTGGAAAAAACAACATGAGTTTCTTTTCGCCGAGTCGATTCAGGCAAGTACCTTGTAGCCACCATTTGATTGCAATGATGCCTGTAAATATACTCGCCCCTAGAGGCAAGTAATTTAAATTCATGCACAAAGCAACAAAAGAAATCCACATCAAAATCAGACTGAGGGGATAGATTCCTAACAATACTTTCTTAATAAACGAATAACGTGCAGAACTGATGTGGTATTTAGCTTTTTGTCTGAGCCAATCGGACCAAGTTGCTGGTGCCGCAGACCGGACAAATGAACTGGGATCTTCGGAGATGTTGACCTTGCTGAATTTTAGGGCGTCTTTTAAGAGGAGGTCGTCGTCGCCTGGGCTAATGGCATAATGAGATTTGAAGCCGTTGACTTTTTGAAACAATTGCTTTGAATAGGCTAAATTGCGTCCGTTTGCTTTGAACGCATTGCCAGCTAGGGCGTAACTAAAACCGCTTGCGCCCATCCAGGCGTTGTCATAGCGCACCAGCTTATTGAAAAAACCTTTGGTTTTGGTAAAAGGACTATAGCCAATGACAAGTTGTTGCTTCGTATTGAACTTGCTCATCACTTGTTTGAGCCATTGAGAGCTCAGGGGCTGACAATCGGCATCGGTGAGCACAAAATGGTCGTAAGATGCCGCTTTGATGCCCAGTGTAATGGGGAGTTTCTTGCCGAGTTTAAGGTGTGGGCTACGCGAGATTTCGACCACTTTTAATTGCTTGAATTGATGTGCGAAGGCAGTTAAAATCCAATTGCTGTCGTCGATACTTTGGTTATTGACGACAACCACTTCATATTGTGGGTAATCTTGACTCAGCACCGTGGGTAGGTGCTCGTAAAGGTTGTCGGATTCGTTTCGAGCAGCTATAATGACGGAAACAGGCGGGTAATTGGGTGCTTCTGGCTTTGCTTTCTTGCTTTTAAAGGCAAAGCGGGCGTAAAAATAAAGCACATAAAATAATTGAACGGCGCCCAAAAAAATGCCGCTGAAAAGCAAATATGCCCAATAATCGTTTTGAATGCTAGGTAAGTAGGTCATCTCTGAGTACAAAGATGTCTAGGGAAATTAAATACCCGTATCTTTGCTTTAGGTATTTTTCAACATTGTTATGCACTTTGATCTTTTAAAGACAGATTCTCAATCCAAAGCACGCCTCGGAAGGTTGCACACCGCCCACGGCACCATAGAAACCCCCATTTTTATGCCGGTTGGCACCGTTGGCTCGGTAAAAGGGGTGCATCAGCAAGAGCTCCGCGACGATATCAGCGCACAAATCATTTTGGGCAATACCTATCATTTGTTTTTGCGACCCGGCACTGACGTGCTAGAGGCTGCGGGTGGCTTGCACCAGTTCATGGGTTGGGAGCGTCCGATCTTAACCGATAGTGGTGGATATCAGGTTTATTCGCTTTCCGGTTCAAGAAAAATTCAAGAAGAAGGCGTCAAATTTCAGTCGCACATCGACGGCAGTTACCATTTTTTCACGCCCGAACGAGCCATTGAAATTCAGCGCAGTATTGGCGCCGATATCATCATGGCTTTTGACGAATGCACGCCGTATCCCTGCGACTACGCTTATGCCAAGCGTTCTATGCACCTCACACACCGCTGGTTGGGGCGCTGTTTTACCGCAATGGAGCAAACCGAGCCTAAATATGGTTACGAGCAAGCGTTGTTTCCGATTGTACAGGGCAGTACCTACAAAGACTTAAGAGAAGAATCTGCACATGCTATTGCTTCATTTGATGCCGTAGGTAACGCAATAGGCGGCTTGTCTGTTGGGGAGCCCGACGACGAACTCTACGAAATGACCGATTTGGTTTGTAATATTTTACCGCAGGATAAACCGCGCTATTTAATGGGAGTCGGGACGCCTACCAATTTGCTAGAATCTATCGCCCTCGGGGTAGATATGTTTGACTGCGTGATGCCAAGCAGAAATGCGCGTCATGGCCTTCTGTACACTTGGGAAGGCACCATCAATATCAAAAATCAAAAATGGGCCAATGACTTCAGCCCGCTCGATCCGTCGAGTAAGGTTTGGGTAGATCAAGTGTATACCAAAGCCTATTTGCGCCACCTGATCAAATCAAGTGAATACCTCGGTATTCAAATTGCCACCATTCACAACTTGGCGTTTTACCTCGAGCTCATGAGAGTGGCCCGCGAAAAAATAGCAAGTGGTGAATTCGTCACTTGGAAAAACCAAGTTGTTCAAAAACTAGGGCAGCGCTTGTAGACATGCTCAAACGCATCGACCGCTATATCATCAAGAAATTCCTGAGCACGTTTTTTTTCATGCTCGGCTTGATCATGTTGTTTTCGGTCGTATTCGATATCTCTGAAAAACTAAGCGAGTTCATCAGCAACAAAGCCCCGTTGCAAGAGATTTTCTTCCGTTATTACGTCACGTTTATCCTCTATTACGGCAATACCTTCTCTTCCATGATCATTTTTTTATCGGTCATCTGGTTTACAGGTAAAATGGCGCAAAACACCGAAATCATTCCCATCTGGTTTTCAGGCCGGCCCGTGACGCGCTTTTTGCGACCTTATTTTATTGGGGCCACCATCCTTACGGTCATGTCTTTGGTACTCAACCACCTCATTATTCCAAGGACAAATAAAATCCGTTTGGCGTTTGAAGAGCGCTATTACCGAGATGTCCTGACGGTCAATAACTACCAAGCTGAGTATCCTGGCAATGAGCTGGTCTATTTCTCGAATTATGCCGCAGAAGAGCAGCGCGTCAATGACCTCACCATTCAAAAATGGAACAAAGACAACCAGCCAATTTATTTTTTACGCGCGCGTTTCGCCAAAAATAAGCCAGGCACGAACGAATGGCAACTCACCGACTACTACGAAAAAAACTATGATTTCCCCAAGGCCAAACTCATCCATGGCCGCCACAAAGACACCACTTTTGTTTACCGCATCGAAGAAATGGCCCAGCGAGACAACGCTGCGCAAGCCCTTACTTTTACCGAGCTTAAAAACGCAATTGAACGCGAAAAATTAAAAGGCTCTAAGCTCGTTCCTGACTTCGAGATAGAACTGCATCAGCGCACAGCATTTCCTTTTGCGACCTACATTCTCACGCTCATTGGGGTGTCTGTGGCCTCTCAGAAAAAGCGCGGTGGCATCGGCATGAATATCGCGATTGGTTTGGCGTTTATTTTCGTCTATATTTTTGCCATGAAAATGCTGACGGTAGCAGCTGTAAAAGTGGGTTTCCCCACGCTTTGGTCGGTTTGGTTACCCAATGTGCTTTTTGCAGTTATTGCGCTTGTTTTTTATCAGCGCTCCCAAAAATAAGTCCCCATTTTCCTAAAGTTAGTTTCATGCCATCTTCGGCTGCACCCACATTGGAATGCACCATTCTGGCTTCCGTAAGGTGCTGCAGGGCGTCGTCATAGCGCGACGAAAAATGCCCGAGCAAAAGGTATTTGCAATTGGCGAGTACGGCTTGTTGGGCGGCTTGCTGGGCCGTAGAGTGAAAGGTGCTTTTGGCGCGCTCGAGGTGTTGTTGGTTAAATGTAGCTTCGTGGTAAAGCAAATCAACTTCATTAATGGCTTCTAAATAACTTGGGCTGGGCTTGGTATCGGAACAATACGCATAGCTATAAACGGGTTGAGCGGGTAGGGTGTAGTTCTTATAATTGTATTTTTTACCATTTCTCTCGATGGAAATACCAGCCTTTAATTTGGGTAAGTCTTCTATCAATATTCCCGCTGCCGAAATAGCTGCTTTATCGAGGTTGAGTAATTTGGGTTTCTCATTGATTCTGTAACCTAGCGTGGGCACGCGGTGTTTGAGGGCATAGGCATAGATTTCAATCAGGCGGTCTTCAAATATAAGTTGTGACGCACCGGGCTGAATGGTGTGAAAAGTAAGATCAAATTGCAATGGGTGTCCGCCGGCGGCGAGCATGGCGCTGATCAGTGCTTCTAAACCCGGAGGCCCGTAAATGCTTAGTTTTTTATTGCGACCGAGCAAGTGCATGGTAGAAAGCAGGCCTGGCAAACCAAAAAAGTGATCGCCATGGAGGTGCGAAATCAGGATAAACTGGATTTTTTGCAGCTTGAGTCCATATTTGCGTAATTGCTGTTGGGTCCCTTCGCCGCAGTCAATGAGGATGTGTCTTTCATTGCAATTGACATATTGGCCAGATGCTTGCCTTTTGCTGGTAGGTAATGCTGCGCCAGAGCCGAGTATGTGGAGTTCAAAACTCACTTTGCGATCAAATCTAGGGCTGCGTCAGTGTTATTTCCGATGGTGAGTACTTTGTCTAGCTGCGCAATTTCGATGAGCTTGCGCACATTGGGCTGCAAACCAGAGAGGGCAAATTTTCCGTTGGTATCTTTGCAAAGTCGGTTGGCGATGAGCACTGCAGACAAGCCGGAAGAGTCGCAGTATTTGGTTTTGCTCATGTCCAATACGATATAGTTGGTACCGATTTTATTGAGCTGCAAAAAGTGGGCTTTGAGTTCTGGGGCATTACTGGCGTCGAGTTTCTCAACTTCGGTACTGACAACCACAATTTGGCCCTGAGGGTCCACGGAGAAATTCATAGCAAGGATTTGCTCAAAAATAACTAAATTATCTTTCGATTTTTGCGGCGAGCAAATAAATTACAGCCATTCGAACAGCTACGCCGTTTTCTACTTGATCTAAGATGATACTTTGAGGGCTGTCGGCGACGTCCGAAGAAATCTCGACACCGCGGTTAATGGGACCTGGGTGCATGATGACAATTTCTTTAGAGAGACTATCAAGCAGGGCTTTGTCGAGGCCGAACAATTGGGTGTATTCGCGCAGCGATGGGAAGTATTTGATGTCTTGACGTTCGAGTTGGATGCGCAGCATATTGGCGACGTCGCACCATTCGAGTGCTTCGCGGAGGTTGTGAGACACCTGAACACCAAGTTCGGAGATGTATTTTGGGATGAGCGTACTGGGGCCACAAACCATTACCTCTGCACCGAGCTTTTGAAGACAGTAGATGTTGCTGAGTGCTACTCTTGAATGAAGGATATCACCGACAATCACTACCTTTTTTCCTTCGACGCTGCCTAGTTTTTCTTGAATAGAAAAGGCATCGAGCAGTGCTTGGGTAGGGTGTTCGTGCGTGCCGTCTCCAGCATTGACCACACGGGCTTTGATTTTTTGAGATAAAAATTTGGCTGCTCCGGGGTTTGGATGGCGCATCACTACCATGTCTACTTTCATCGCTAAGATGTTGTTGACGGTATCGACGAGCGTTTCGCCTTTTTTCACTGAAGAGCTGGCGGCACTAAAGTTGACGACGTCGGCAGAGAGGCGTTTTTGTGCTAATTCAAAGGAGAGGCGTGTGCGGGTAGAGTTTTCAAAAAAGACATTGGCTATGGTGATGTCTCGGAGTGAAGGAACTTTCTTAATAGGGCGATTGATCACTTCTTTGAAACGAGCTGCAGTTTCGAGGATGAGTTCGATGTCTTGACGCGTGAGGTCTACAATACCGGTAAGGTGATCAACGCTGAGCTGCTTCATTGCCTTCTTTTGTGAATAATAATATTTGGTCTTGTCCTTCGATTTCTTTCCATTCGACGGCCACGCGCTCAGATGCAAGTGTATCTACCGTTTTGCCGATGTAATCTGCCTGAATAGGTAAATCGCGGCTAAAGCGACGGTCGATGAGCGCGAGTAGTTGTACTTGCGACGGGCGGCCAAACGTAAGCAGCGCATCTAGCCCTGCACGGATGGTGCGACCCGTAAACAAGACGTCGTCGATGAGGATGACGCGCTTATTTTCTATGGAGAAATCGATGTTGGTAATGCTCGGGAGCAGGGGAGTTTCTCTGCGGCGGAAGTCGTCGCGGTGAAAGGTGATGTCTAAGTTGCCTGCTTGAATGGGATGCCCTAAAATAGCTTCGAGTTGGGCTTTGATGCGGGTGGTGACGTGAATACCACGCGGCTGTAAGCCAATTAAAACGGAGTTCTCGAAGGTATCGTGGGTCTCAATGAGTTCATGGGAAAGGCGTTTGAGCGTCAGTTCGAGCTGGGTGGCATTGAGGATGACTTGCTTTTCCATTACTGCAAAGATACTTTAAAAAATCTTTTTTTGGGAAGGCAAATCAGATAATAAGAAAAAACTACCCGTAATCCAGAGGAGGTCCTGGGGTTGCATTTGTTTTTCTATCTGCGCAATTGCGCTTGGCAAGTCTTCAAATATGCTTGCGACGCCTAATTGTTGCCAGTCTGCTACACTTTTTGATCTGGGGTTGCTAAATACACAAGCGGCAACTTGGGCCTGCTTTGGAAACAAATCGAGAATTTCCTTTGCGTCTTTGTCTTTGGACGCACCGTATAGAATGAAGAGTTGCCCGGCACATTGCTCTTCAATGAGTGGTAGGGTAGCGGCTATGCCCGCAGGGTTGTGAGATACATCAAGTATGATTTTAGGTTCCTGCTGCCACAGTTCTAAACGACCAAAAAAACCGGTATTGCTGCTGAGGGTTTCTAGCGCTGCTATTTGAGTTGGTATCGTAAGGCCAAAACCAATTACCTTGAGTGCCAAAATGGCGGTTTTGAAATTGGTCAAGCGGTAACCACTTAAATTCAAGTGAGTTGTAGCGAAATAGTTATCGTCGATAAAATAGATTGGTGCGTTGCGCAAGCTAGATTGTTGCTCAAAAATTACTTGTGTAGCGGTCGATTTCTCGCCAATAACAACAGGTGTATGGGCTTTGATGATACCAGCCTTTTCAGTTGCAATTTCGGGTAGTGTGTGGCCTAGAAATTCTTGGTGGTCTAGCCCAATGTTTGTAATGATGCTCACCTTTGGACTGATGACGTTTGTGGCATCTAGTCTGCCTCCAAGGCCAGTTTCTATGACGATGTAGTCGCAGGCTTGTTCTTGAAAGTAAGCCAAAGCCATTGCGAAGGTGAGTTCAAAAAAACTGGCGTCGATGTTCGCATCTAATGCTTGATACCGCGTGCAAAAATCGATGACCGCTTGCTCAGCAATGGGCTCGCCATTGACGCGAATGCGTTCCGAAAAATCAAAAATATGTGGTGAGGTAAATAAACCAACTTTCAGTCCGGATGCTTGCAAGAGGCTTGCACAATATGCTGCTGTACTGCCCTTGCCGTTGGTTCCGGCTATATGAATGCTAGGCTGTTTTTGTGGGTCAATTTGCAGGAGTTCCAAGAGCTGATGCACGCGTTTAAGACCTGGTTTATAGGCTACACCACCTAGATTTTGAAACGAAGGAAAGCGCGCAAATAGCCAATTGACACATGCTTGATAGGCGCTTTCTTGCTTCATCTCAGAGCAATAAAAAGGTCAAAACACCACCGATGTAACCTGCCAATGCTAAAAGTGAGATGCGCTTGAGGTACCAGCCAAAGCCGATGTTTTCCATCCCCATAGCTACCACGCCAGCAGCAGAACCAATGATGAGTATGGAGCCGCCAGTGCCTGCAGTATAGGCAATGAAATGCCAGGTATCGGCATCCATGCTGTCTTTGAACATGCCAATACTAGCTGCGACAAGCGGTACGTTGTCTATGATGGCAGAGGCCAGGCCTAAAAAGGAAATGTAGAGCTCTTTTGAAATACCTGAAGCCAATACGTTTTCGCCGAGTTGTTCGATCATGCCTAGGTTTTCCATTCCGGCAACCGTCATCAGAATACCCAAGAAAAATAAGATGGAAGGCATTTCTATTTTGCTAAGCGCTTTGAGGGTTGGCCCTACATGTCCGCCATGATTTTGTTCGTCTAGGGAGCTTAGGTTCAATTGACGCTTGCTTGCTATCTCGCCAATTACGGCAAAAAGGGCTAGTGAAAACATCATGCCCATGTAGGGAGGAAGGTGTGTGATGGTCTTGAAAATTGGTACAAGAATGATGAGGCCCAAACCGCTGAGTAAAATGAAACCAGCTACTTTACTTTTTTCAAGGATTTGCGCAGTGGGGAGTTCTTGCTTGAAGACCTTCATTTTTTTGGCAATCAGCAAAGGAATCAGTAAGGTCACGACAGATGGTAAAAAGATGTGTTCTACAAGTTTGAGGGCGCTTACTTTTCCAGCGATCCAGAGCATAGTGGTGGTGACGTCGCCGATTGGAGACCAAGCGCCGCCTGCATTGGCAGCGATAATCACGAAGCCTGCCATCCACATGCGTAGTTCTTTGTCGGGGACCATTTTGCGCAAAATAGAAATCAGGACAATCGTTGCAGTGAGGTTGTCGATGATGGCGGATAATATAAACGCAAGCACGCAGACAACCAAGAGGAGTTGGTATGCGGTTTTGACTTTGATCAAGGCCTGCACGCTTTTGAAACCATCGAAATAATCGATCATTTCTACAATAGCCATAGCGCCCATCAAGAAAATCAAGATCTCTGTGGTTTTGCCAAAATGATGCAAGAGTTGATCTGTTAAAGCATGTACATCTGGCGTATTCAAAGCAATGAGGGCCCAGGAAAGGGTCATCATGAGCAAAGCCGGAATGAGTTTGTCTATGCGCAGCAAATGCTCAAAGCTGATGGCAGCATAGCCGATGACAAAGATGAGGATGAGTGAAAGCTCCATAATGCTTAAATAAGTTGTTTGAGCGCGATTTCGAAGGCCGTTTTGGCGATGCCTCTCGTGCTTGAATTGATTTGGTAGGTAGCTTGCAAGGCTTTGCGGATGGTTTGACTGGCATCTTCAAAAATGAGGGCGTCTTCCAATGAGGTGAGGTCTGAGCTCATGAGATAAGCAAAAACGCGTGCCATGCCGCAGTTGGCAATAAAATCTGGAATCAGGGCTAGTGAAGCATCTGCTTTTTCGGCAATTGGGCCAAAGAAGATTTCTTGGTCTGCAAAAGGCACGTTGGCGCCAGAAGAGATGACCTCTACACCTGCGCTCAACAATTGCGTCAATTGGGCTTCGGTGATCATGCGGCTACCCGCACATGGGATAAATATTTCGGCTGGAGTAGACCAAAAAGCGTTGTTTACTTCTTCGTAGCTCAACATATTTGGGTCGCTGAGTTCGTTTCCGTTTTTGTTGATGAAGAGGGCTTTGATTTGTTCAAAGCTAAAGCCTTCGGTTTGGATGAGCCCACCAACGCGGTCAATGATACCGACAATTTTGGCGCCTTTTTGCGAAAGGTAATAAGCTGCAGCAGAGCCAACATTGCCCCAGCCTTGCACCAAAACGCGCTTGCCAGCTAACTGTCCACCCCAAATGTTGTAGTAATGCTCTATTGAGGCGGCCACACCGTAACCAGTGATCATGTCGGCAACTACATAATTATTGCTGAGTTCAGGACTGTATGTTGCGTCTTGCAGTACTTTGGCAACACCTCGTTGGAGTTGGCCGATGCGATTGATTTTTTGGTCGTCGTTGGGTTTGAAGTGCCCGTTGAAAACACCTTCTTGTGGATGCCACACGCCGCAATCTTCGGTCATCGGGATCACTTCATGGATTTCGTCCACGTTGAGGTCACCGCCTGTACCGTAGTAAGATTTGAGTAGGGGAGAAACTGCTGCAAACCAACGCTTGAGCACGTCTTTTTTGCGCGGGTCTTTGGGGTCAAAGTTGATGCCTGATTTGGCACCGCCAATGGCTGGGCCAGCTACTGTAAATTTGACTTCCATGGTTTTGGCCAAGGATTCAACTTCTCGTTTGTCAAGGCCAACGCGCATTCTTGTGCCTCCGCCGGCAGCGCCACCTCTCAACGAGTTGATCACAACCCAGCCTTCTGCTTCGGTGAGTGCATCTTTCCATTCGAAAACGATTTCTGGTCTTTTATTTTCAAATTTGGAGAGGAGGTCTTTCATGTGGATTTGTTGAGGTGGTTAGCGTTGCAAAAATACCATTTTTGCGCGGTTTAGGCTCAATTTTTTAGCGGAGTACGCCTTGGTAGTCGTGTAAGACACCTGTGCGCAATGCTTCTTGGGCTCCGGTAACCGCTTGGAGGGTTGTGGTTTCGTTTCTGAGATGGCGCGCGCCCAAAAATGCAAAAATGATGGCTTCCTTGAAATCAATCAGTGCTGGCTCGGGCACAATGAGCTTTCCAACGAAAGCATTTTGGATCGTTTCGATTAAAAATTGATTGTGTGCACCACCGCCTGTGAGGTAAACTTTTTGCAAGCCAAGTGCTTCAAAATGCTTGATGCATAATGTTTTAAGTACTTCTATATGGGTGCGCAAACGATCGGCAAGGGAGAGGGTTTCAAAGAGTGGTAAATACGCTTGCTCCATCCATTCTACCCCTAAGGATTTAGGCCCGCTTTGCTTGAAAAATTCAAGCGCCATTGCTTTTTGATAGGTGGCCAAATCCACACTTCCAGTTCGCGCTAAAGCTCCGTTTTCATCGTAGGCCTTTCCGATGCTTTGCATCCAACGGTTCATGGGTAAATTGGCAGGTGCAATATCATAGGCGAGCGGCGCTGCATTTTGTTGGCTAGAAATATTCGCAAAACCACCAAGGTTGAGAAAACCGTCGGCAAATTTCGAGAAGAGGTAGTGGTCTCCAATCGGAACAAGCGGTGCGCCTTGCCCTCCTGCACTCACATCTAGCGTTCTAAATTGATTGATGACCGGAATCTTGGTGAGGTAATTGAGCGTGGCACCGCAACCAATTTGCGTGGTGAAGCCTTTCTCTGGCTGATGAAAAATGGTTTGTCCGTGGGAGGCAATTGCCGTAATTTGGGTTGGATCAATTTGAAAATCAGCGATGAATTGCGCGGTACAAGCGGCATAAAAATGCGCTATTTGTTGATCGAGCTCAAAAACTTGCTGTGCGCTGAGTGAAAATATTTGATTGAGTTGCTCAAAAATGGGCTGAGATAAGGGAAAGGTTCGGTAGTTAACTAGTTTAAATTCAGTGTTTTCTGAATTTGAGAAGTCGAAAGCGACATGTGCGATATCGAGCCCGTCAAGCGAGGTGCCAGACATCAGACCTAATAACTGCAGATTATTGTAGGTTTTTGCTTTCAAGAGTTTCGGATTTCGTTTATTTTTGTCAAAATTAAAATAAATCAGTCAACATGAATTTTGAACTCACTGAAGAGCACCTCGCCGTCAAAGAAGCCGCCCGAGATTTCGCACAAAATATCCTGAAGCCAGGTGTTATCGAACGCGATAACCAACAAAAGTTTCCAGCCGAAGAAATCAAACAACTTGGCGAACTCGGCTTTATGGGCATGATGGTCGATCCAAAATACGGTGGCAGCGGCATGGACACCTTGTCTTACGTCATTGCCATGGAAGAAATTTCAAAGGTAGATGCCTCTACTTCAGTTTGTATGTCTGTCAATAATTCCCTCGTATGCTGGGGTCTTGAGAACTTCGGTTCTGAAGAACAAAAACAAAAATATTTAGTTCCGCTTGCCAAAGGAGAAAAGATTGGCGCATTCTGCCTTTCTGAGCCAGAAGCAGGTTCCGATGCCACTTCTCAGCGCACCACTGCTATAGACATGGGCGACTACTACCTACTAAACGGCACCAAAAACTGGATCACCAACGGTTCATCTGCCTCTGTTTATTTGGTCATCGCACAAACCAACCCAGAACTTGGCCATAAAGGCATCAACGCACTCATCGTAGAGCGCGGCATGGAAGGTTTTGTCATCGGCGCCAAAGAAGACAAAATGGGTATTCGCGGTAGCGACACCCACACGCTACTATTCAACGACGTCAAGGTTCCAAAAGAAAACCGCATCGGCGAAGATGGCTTTGGATTCAAATTTGCCATGAAAACGCTTTCTGGAGGTCGTATCGGTATTGCTGCACAAGCACTCGGTATTGCAGGCGGAGGCCTAGAGTTGTCTTTGGCTTATGCAAAAGAGCGTCAGGCTTTCGGTAAGGAAATTTTCAAGCACCAAGCCATCGCTTTCAAATTGGCCGACATGGCTACCGAAATTGAAGCAGCGCGTTTGTTGGTTTACAAAGCAGCCCAAGATAAAGACGCAGGTCGCAACTACGATCAATCTGGTGCAATGGCCAAACTCTACGCTTCTAAAGTAGCGATGGAACAAACCGTTGAAGCCGTTCAGATCCACGGTGGTTATGGTTTCGTTAAAGAGTATCACGTAGAGCGCCTCATGCGCGATGCCAAAATCACTCAAATTTATGAAGGCACTTCTGAAGTCCAAAAAATTGTGATTTCTAGAGGTATCCTCAACGCTTAATTTCTAGCCAATGCTCGCACCTTTTAACCTCCAGCAATGGATCGATGACAATCGAGACTTGCTCAAGCCGCCTGTTTCTAACAAGAACTTGTACAAAGAGGCCGGAGATTTTATTGTGATGGTGGTTGCTGGCCCTAATGCGCGCAAAGACTACCATTTCAACGAAGGTGAAGAGCTTTTTTACCAGTTAGAGGGCGAAGTAACCGTTCGTATCCAACACGAAGGCAAGGCCAAAGACATCATCGTCAAGCAAGGCGAAATGTTTTTGTTGCCAGCCAACACCCCACATTCACCAGCCCGAGGAGCCAATACCATTGGTTTGGTCATCGAGCGCGTGCGCAAAGGCACAGACTTACAAGACGGCCTGATGTGGTTTTGTGAAAAATGCAATGAACACCTACACACCTATCGCTTTCCATTAGAAAATATCGAAAAAGATTTTCTACCCCGCTTCAAAGAATTCTATGGGTCTAAAGACCTGCGCACGTGTAAATCGTGTGGCCATGAAATGGAAGTGGACCCTAAGTTTGTTTAGGGTCCACTTTTTTATTTGAAATAAATGAAGCTAGATTTTGCTCAGCTGTTTTGCTGAAAACCTTTCTCTTTATTGCTGAATGAATGTAAGGCGGTGTTGGTCACCAGTCTGAAAAATTTCTTCTTCGAGCACCAAGCGCTTGTTGCGCAATTCTTTGATGCTGTATTCGTGCACAGGATTGACTGTAGTGGTATCTGCATAGAAAAACACACTGGTTTCATCTTCGCCAAAAACCCATGTGCCATGGCTGTAGGTACCTTGAAGCTGACCTAGTTCGTTAGAGAAATTGGAAATGGAGTAAGTACCATCTTTGTCGATACTCATTTTTGAGTTGAGGCTTGCATCAAAGACATTATTGCCATTGAGTACATAATCAGAGAGCTTCCAATCGTTGCACAAACGCGCTTTTCTAGAATGTATAGAAAAAGCAGGGCCTTCGCTAAATTTGGAACAGCCTACAAGACCTACGGTCAATAAAGAAAGTGAAAAGAGAACAGACTTCATTTTGTGTTTTTTTTCAAATGTACTACTTTTTGGTCAATAAAAAAGCCGCAACGAATTGCGGCTTTGATTTCAAAGTTGGATTTGCGCTTATTGCGCAGTGTAGGTTTGAATGATGGTTTCTGAACCGTCAACTGCTTTCAATTTGAGTTCTTTACCAGCCAAACGCACGATAGTTTGTGTTTCGGTACCAGTTAAGCCATCAACTGTCGTGATGAGTTGTGTTTTGTCATCAGAAAAAGTCCAGGTACCAGTGAAGTCGTTGGTGTAATTAAAGCCCATGTAGCTGTAATTGATGACCGTGCTGTATGTACCTTCTTTGCTGATTGTCATGGTTTGTGTCAGGCCAGTTAAGGCATCTGCAACACCATTAGTAGTTTGAGCTGTTAGTTTCCATGATCCGGCCAAACGCGAAGTTTTAGAAGACAAAGCCAATGACGGACCTTCTTCGTATTTGCCACAAGAAGTAAGTGTAGCTGAGCTCACTGCTAAAGTTGCCAAGCTGATAAAAAATAGTCTTTTCATAATTTTCAAGTTTTAACAAATCTAAGTAAAGACTTGAACATTCGCAATATCCTGACTAATTTTGTTTCATGAAACAAGTCCTTCTCCCAACGCTTGTTTTGCTTTTTATTTCTTGTGGTCAGTCGTACACAAAAAATGAGCAAAACGAACCCCAAGCAAAAGTGTGTAAAAGCATAAAAGCCAACACGACACAAGAAATTGGCGTCAAGGGCATGGTTTGCCAAATGGGTTGTGGGGGCAGCATCCGAAAGGCACTCAAACAGACTTGTGCTGTGGAGCGCGTGGAGGTCAACTACATCGATTCGCTCGAAGAGCAAGTCATTAAAGTTCATTATGACCGCGGGCAAATTGCGCCAAAACAAATGCTCAAGGTACTTGCCGAGCTCAACGACCGACAATTTACAGCCAGATCCATTGGTTCTCCTCAAGCGCTCAAATGAAATTATATCATAAACAGCTCGGCGAGGGAAAGCCATTTGTAATTCTTCACGGCCTTTTTGGTTCTTCTGACAACTGGCAAACACACGCCAAAAAACTTGCTGAATACTACCAAGTCACGCTTATCGATCTGCGCAATCATGGGCACTCGCCTTGGTCGGCAGATTTCAGCTACGCACTCATGGTGCAAGACCTCCATCGGTTATTTCAAGAACTTCATATAGAAAAGCCTATAGTATTGGGTCATTCTATGGGCGGAAAGCTCGCCATGCATTTTGACCATGCGTATCCAGATTTTATTGAAAAGCTCATTGTGGTAGATATGGGCGTGAAAGCTTATCCGCCGCATCATGCGCATATTTTGGCCGCTATTCACGCGATTGACCTCTCAAAGCTAAGTGCTAGAAGCGAGGCCGAAGCCATCCTTAAAAGCTTTGTTGAGTCAGAAGGCGTGCGCCAATTCTTGCTTAAGAATCTCTATTGGGAAGAAAAAGGAAAATTGGCCTGGCGGGTCAACTTCCCGGTGCTGGAGGCCAGCATGCCCGAAATCCTCAGCGAACTCCCCGAACAAGAATCCTTCACCGCTACTTTATTTATCCGCGGCTTGCTTTCGAATTATATCTTAGACGAAGACATCCCAACTTTAGAAAGCTATTATCCCGATTTTCAACTGGAATCTATTGCTAATGCAGGACATTGGGTCCATGCCGAAGCACCAGACGCTTTTTTGGATGCGGTCTTGTCATATAGTTTGAGGTAAAAACCATTTATAACAAATAAAAAAGGGAGCCCGAAGGCTCCCTTTACTTTTTCCGTGAAGGAAATATTATTTGCGAACTGCTAGTTTTTTGCTTACAGCTGTACCGTTAGCATTAACGTTTACAGTGTACATTCCGCTGTTCAAAGCACTTGTGTTGATTTCAACAGCTTGTGTGCCGTTAACACCAGACAAAGTTTGTGTAGCGACAACTTTACCAGCCATGTCAATTACATTGATGATCACATCAGATGTGTTTTTAACATTGAAAGTAACGTTTGTAGCGTCAGTTGCAGGGTTAGGAGCTACTTCAAGACCAAAGTTGTTGGCAGTTTCTTTCATACCCAAAGCTGGATCAAAGTTCATGCGTACCATTGGTTGTGATGTAGTGTAGTACCATGTGAGGTCTGTCATGTCGTAGTAGTAGCAAGTTTGAACTGCAGCAGGGCCAGCTGTACTGACAACGAGGTCGTTAGTTGCACCACCGTCACCGTTAGAACCAGCAACCAAAAGGTAAGCTTCGCCGGCGTTGAGTGGGTAGTTACCACCTAGGAAAGAAAGTGTTACTTCAGCGTCGATATCGTTTGCAGTCAATACATAAGGACCTGTTTCGTCTACGTAAAGGAAATCACCTGTTGCAGGGTCGATTGAATACAATTTGAGGTACATTTCGGCACCTACTTCAGCAGCACCATTGATGTAAACAGAACCACCACCAATTGTTGTGTTGGCAAAGATGTCAAAGATGTTTCCTACTTCAAAGCCCATACCGCCGTTGAAAGAACCGTTTAAAGCGGTACCGTTGTCACGGGAATAAACGAACTGATTTACAGCAATCGTTGCGAAATTGTTGAGTGTATTGTTTGTTGCGTCTCCGTCCACTAAATCCATTGTTACGGCACCAGAAAGGACGTGATTCATAATGGTAGTTGGAGGTGTAAGTGAGGTTGTGCAATTGAGTGTATCAATAGAACCAACGTTTACTGCCTGACCTGTAGAAGAGCTTGAGAAAGCACCAGTGGTGGTTGTAAAGATTGCACCTGTTTGGTTTTGAGCACCAATGTTTTCTACCAAACCAGAAAATTCGATTTCTGTAATTTGAGAGGTAGGCACTTGGTAGTAAGCCAAACGCTCAGCCCAGTAACCTGTGGATCCCCAAAGGACACCATTCAATTTAAGGTCGTTTGCTTCCGGTACGTATAGTTCTACGTCGTCAACTGCCCAGTACCATCCCCAATAATCGTTGTCATTGTAGTAGAACTGAACTTTTACTTGTGAAGAACCTGCGGCAATTGAAGATACATCGATGATGGTTACTTCTGGGTTGGCAGAGTTTTGGTTTGGTGTAAAGTAATCTACTTCGTCAGAAATAAGGAATTCTGTCCAAGTAGCACCGTTGTCACCAGAAACGCGAACGCCACGGGTGTCGTGCCACCAACGGAAGTTGTGGTTGTATTTGATTTTTACAACACTGTGTGCAGAACAGTCAATAGCATTTACTGTAGTAGCCGTCGTAATGATTGGCGTGCCATCCATGTCGCCGCTGTTGTTGGCATCAGAGTTGACAAACAAGAAACCGTTTGCTGCAGTTGGAGAAGCAAATGGGCTCAATGCACTAACAGGAATAGATGTTGGTGTATTGATGATATTCCATTGCTCTTGATTAGAACCTGTACTCGCAATTGCCCAGTTGGCTGCGGTAGAAAAGTCATCAGACCAAATGGTGGTTGCTTTAGCCTGAACTGAAGGCTTTTGAGCTACGCTAGACCCAACTTCAATAGAAGTTTTTTTGTCTAGACGCGGCGCGTTGACACTTTTCACTTGTGCATGAAAAGTACCTGCTGCCATAACGGCAAGAAAAGATACGTAAAGTTTTTTCATTGTTGAAATTTTAGATAGTTGATACAAATATAGCGAAAATTCAAAAAATTACTAGCCTAAAACGACCGAGTAAATAAAAAATTCGCAAGTTCGTGTAATTCGTTTTTAGAATTGTTTAATTCCATGTCTTCAAGGGAGTTAAGTGCCTGGTGATGGTGAAATTCCATTTTGGCTTCACAGTAGGCACGCGCCCCTAGTTCGGTGTACAATTTTTGGGTCTGTTCGACTTTAATAAGAGGGTCTGTTGTATTTTCAATTGATTTAAGCTTGGCTAACTGCTCAGGACTTGCTGCTTTTTTTGCACTGATCGATAAAAGGGTCTTTTTATTGGCCAAAACGTCACCGCCAACTTGCTTGCCAACTTGTGCACTTTCGCCATATAAATCTAGGATGTCGTCTTGGATTTGAAAGGCGAGGCCAAGTTGTTCGCCAAAGGCGTATAAGCGCTCGGCGTCGGCTGTACTGGCACCGCCGACGATGCCACCCATTTGCAAGGCGCAACCTAACAATACCGAAGTTTTGAGTCGGATCATTTCGAGGTATTCAGATTCTGTAACCTCCACACGCTGTTCAAAATCCATGTCCATCTGCTGCCCTTCACATACTTCTACTGCTGTGCGGTTGAACACCTTGAAAAGCCTTTGGAAATTGCTGGCGTCGTAATTTGTCAAGTGGTCGTAGGCCTTTACTAAAAGGACATCACCTGAGAGAATGGCAATATTGGTATTCCATTTTTCATGGACCGTAGCCTGCCCACGGCGTAGTGGAGCGGCGTCCATGATGTCGTCGTGTATCAGTGAAAAATTATGGAAATATTCCACTGCAAGCGCTACGGGCAACGCTTTTTCCATCGGGCTACCGGCAAGTTTGCAGGCCATTAAACTGAGCATGGGGCGCATGCGCTTGCCACCTAATTGAAGGAAATAGCGCAGCGGATCGTATAAATTGGTTGGTTCTGAAGCGAACTGATCTTGTTGAAGTGCGCTTTCGAGGTAGGCGCTATAGGTAGCTAAACTTTTCATTTATTTGTGGAGCAGTTGGAGTAAATAGGTTCCGTATCCGCTTTTAACAAGTCCTGCTGCTAATTGTTTGAGTTGGTCGTCGTCGATGAAGCCATTGCGGTATGCCACTTCTTCAATACAGCCAATTTTGAGGCCTTGTCTTTCTTCGATGACTTGAACAAATTGCCCAGCTTGCATCAGCGAGCTAAAAGTGCCGGTGTCTAGCCAGGCAGTTCCGCGGTCTAGAATGGCTACTTTGAGTTGGCCTCTGCGCAGGTATTCGGCATTGACATCAGTGATTTCGTATTCTCCGCGTGCAGAGGGCTGAAGTTGTTTGGCAATTTCAACGACTGTGTTGTCGTAAAAGTAGAGCCCAGGAACTGCGTAATTGGATTTGGGCTGCTGCGGTTTTTCTTCGATAGAGACGACTTGGTTGTGCTGATCAAACTCCACTACACCATAACGCTCTGGGTCGCTGACATGATACGCGTAAACCACACCACCCACTGGGTTGTTATTCTCTTTGAGCAGGGCATCCATCCCGACACCATAAAAAATGTTGTCGCCGAGGATCAGGGCAACTTTATCGTTGCCGATGAAATCTGCGCCAATCACAAAAGCTTGTGCTAAGCCATTCGGCACTTCCTGAACAGCATATTCAAAACGACAACCTAATTGCGAACCATCTCCAAGCAAGCTTTGGAATTGGGGTAGGTCGGAAGGGGTAGAAATAATGAGGATTTCTCGGATTCCAGCGCTCATTAAAATAGAGAGCGGATAGTAAATCATGGGTTTGTCATAGACAGGCATGAGTTGTTTCGAAACCGCAAGTGTGAGCGGATGTAAACGCGAGCCAGTGCCTCCTGCTAAGATGATGCCTTTCATTACAGCCAACGGAAAATATCGTCAAAAAGCCGCTTGCCCCAAGGGGTGGAGCCGTATTCTTTCTCGATTTTCTGACGCAATTCAACAATAGTGAATACTTTATTTTTGCCCGGATTGAGCACTAATTCTTCTTTTTTGGGCGCAACGGTATCAATCTTTTTGGCAAAGTAGACAATTCCGCCATCTTCGGTAGCCAAGCCAAGAATGGTACCCGGAAGACCTCCAAAACCTTCGGGGCCTACAGAAGGCGTGAGCATTGGCGTGTACCAAGCATAGAGGCGCGTGCTGTCGTTTTTCTGGTAAATTGCTTTTCTACATTCGTAACCGCAAATGTTGCGTTTGCCGTCGGTAATTTTCCAGGTGCGTTGGGGAAGGCTATCTTGGACATACACATTCTGACCAAAAACTGCCAGCATCATGAGTTGATTATTGGCTTTGAGGTTTTGATAATAGGCGTTTTTGGTAGTGAGCCAGGCCATTTCTTCGGGTTCGTTGCTTGGCACAACCGCAAAGTAAGACGCAGTATCGTTGAAGAAAAGCTGAAAAGACTCAATGCGGATTTTATTTTCTTCGGTCACAAAGCGTTTCATGCGCTGGTCTGTGAAGCGCTTTTCGAGGTTGGTGCGGCGTTCAAAAGTGATTTTGCCGGCATGAATATATTCTGTTTGTGCCCAAGCCTGTAGACTGAGCAACAAGGCACTAATGCCACATACGAAGATCTTCTTCACGGGTTTTGTTGTTGTTAAATTTGTAAGTCAAGCGCAATAGGAAATAGCGTGTAATGATCCGCGTGTAGTTATCGGTAATTTGGTTGCCACTTACGGTGCGCTGTACATTGATGTTTTGATTGAGTAGGTCGTTGATCGAAAGCCCCAAGATGAGGTTTTCTGTTTTCAAGAATGCTTTTTGAAGCTCGAGGTCTACGATAAAGAGGTCGCGGTTGAACGCATCTGCTCGTCCGCGGTTCATGGTGTAGTTGAGTTCCCATTTGAAACGGAAGTGCGCAGGTAGGCGCCAATCACCGGTCATGAAATAATTTTGTGTCGAGTAGGGTTGATTGGCAAAAGTACTCAGCGTAGTAACCGGATTCACGTAGGTATAGTCTGCACCAACATTTAACTCGAGGCTATCGAGACTGACTTCAATCGAGAAGGCGCCATTCAAAGTTGTTGTGCTGGTGGTGTTGAGCTGTCCGTTGATGAAATTGTTGTTTTTGAAGTACGAAGCGTTGAGGCTTGGCTCAAAGGTCAGTTTGCGGTTGAGAATAGGGTAGCCGCCGCCTGCATAAACCGTTGCAAACATGTTGCCATCTACATTGACGGTTTTTGAAATGGTACGGCCAAACTGGTCAAAGGTAGTGCTGTTGCCAAACGCATTTTGCGTAAAGGTGGCGTTACCTCCTGACCAAATGTAGCGGCCTGTCATGGCTTGCCAAACATTGGCGTTGAAATTGAGTTGGTGCTGGTAGTTGGGTTTGAGGTCCGGATTTCCTTCTTGAATGCGGTTGGGGTTGGTGTTGTCTCGAACCGGTTGGAGGTCGTTGGCGCTTGGCGGAGCAGAGTAAGTGCTGTATCGCAAATTGATGCGCTTGGCCATGCTCGGCTTGAACTGATAAGAGAAGTTGGGTAAAAAGTTGGAGATGTTCTGATTGATGCCCGCCCCACTGAATTGATTGATGTTGTCTATTTGGATGTTGCGAAAGCCCAAACCTCCAGTAACTCTATGGCTCTTGTAAAGGTAGGTAAGGGTAGCAGTACCACGCTGCTGAAAGCGCTCATTGATGAAATCGTTGGTGAAAAGGCTGTCAATTTGACTAAACTCCCCAACTAAGTTTGGATTGTAGGTGTAGCGCGCTTGGTTGGAGGCGCCTAATTCCAAGAAATATTCGGTGGTGAGCAAGAAGCTTTTGGAGAGTGGCTCTGTGTATGAGAGCGTGATGTAGTTGGTGTTGCCAAAATTGTTGTTGGTCTTTCTTTGGTTGGTGACAGTGTCAAAAACCAAAGCGTCCGTGTTGGTTGTTAATTGCCCTTCGGAACTGTTGTCGTTGTAGCGCAAAATGTATTTGGCTTCTAACTCGCGGTCTTTTTTACCAAACTTTCTTCTGAGAATGGCTTCTGAATTGCTGCTGACGCCTTTAGAATCATAAGTATTGTTGACGTTTGTGAGCAAATAAGAGGCAAAGCTGTTGTCACGGAAATCGTTGACCGACGTGTTGTTTTGGGTGCCGAGGTCAAAGTGAACGTTGGGCTTGATTTCGAGTTTGGTGAGTGAATCGATATCGATCTGCAAATTCATATTGAAGCGGTGCGAGCTGCTCGTAGACTGATTATTGGTGGAGTCTTTGGTGTAATAAGAGCTGTCTGCCAAGAAATATTGTGTCTGCGCGCTCGAATTGGCTTGCAAGCGGCTGTCGTAATATGCGTAATTGACACCTAGTTTGACTTTCTCGGATAAGCGGTCGTTGTAGTAAATACCAGTTTTGAGCGTTTGCGGAATGCCTGAGTTGTTGCCTCTGGAGTCGCGGTCCCAGAAGTTGAGGCCGCTTTGGTTTCTTTCGTTGTCGAGGCCAAATTTATTCATGTCACCAAAGCCAAAACTTGATTTAGGCGTATTGGAGGCGAGCATAAAAACGGAAATCTTTTGGGTCTTGTTGAACTTATTGAATAAAAGTTCGGATTCGTAAAATGCTTCGTCTGCCGCCCCTTGGTCCAGGTCGGAGGCAACTGCTGCTTTACCAAAATAGCCCCGCTTGGCTTCGTCTTTAAGTTTGAGGTCGAGGACTTGTATTTTGTCATCTTCGCCGGCGGCGGCATCTTCGTTTTTCTTTTCGTAAACTTGTACAGATTCAACGCCGTTGGCGGCTAAATTTTTGGTGGCAATGGTGGCGTCTGAGCCAAAAAATTCATCGCCGTCTACTAATACCTGACTGATTTCCTTGCCTTGCGATGTAATGCTCCCATCTTTTTCTACTTTGATCCCAGGAAGTTTCTTCAAGAGGTCTTCAACAACTGCATTTTCGGCCACCTTAAACGAGTCGGCCACAAATATAAGGGTGTCGCCACTGAAATACATCGCGTTGCGGTTGCGCGTCACGATCACTTCCTTGACGTCTTGCACCTTCGGATAAAGGCGGACGTCGGGTAGTTCGAAAGTTGCTTTTTTGGCAGAACCCATTAAGTAAATACTGCGGGGTGTCCAGTTGCTGTGTTCGATCAAAAGCTGAAAAGAATCGAGCGGAAGGTTGTTGAACGCAAATTCGCCGTTGGCATTGCTGCGGGTGTAGCTGACCAAAACGGAGTCGCGCAGGTGAATGGCCATTATGCTCGCTTGGTGAATAGGCTGTACGCCAGCGCTATCGACTAAACGGCCACTTACTTTCATGTTTTGACTGTAAGAAAGTGCTGAGAAGAGCAGTGTTAAACTAAGGAAGAGTAATTTTTTCATGAAATAAGGGTCAGTACAACTATATAAGACGTTTGAAATCAGTAAAATGTTGCGTTAGATTTTTGAATAACTGTCAGCACCTGATATTGCAGGCCCGTAGCTTCTTGTACATCTTGGAATTGGATGGAGTAGGTTTGCTTTTTGAAGGCACTTGGATTTTTTTCAAAAGCAAGAACAGAGGTATCGTTGGGCGCATAGGCGAGGTTGGTCGAAAAGGCTTCGTTGCCAAATTGCACAAACTTTTTGTTGAAGGCTTCGTCAAACCCTTGAAATCGCAAGGTGAAATCGCCTACTTGGTTTTGCATTTCGGAAAGCATTTGTAGGGCTTGGTCGATGTCGCTGTTGGTTTTTTGGTCAGATCTGATGGCCTTAAACGGCACTTGCTTGCCATTGCTTAGCGTCCTGGCGTAGCTGGCAATAGGGCTCTGGTTGGCGTTGTAAAAAACAAAAGTAACGTCGTTTTTGAGCGTAGACAGGCGCATGTTGGACTTCACCACCTCAACCATACTCAGCACTTCTTTGAGAAAGTAAAAAGTATAAGTAACCTTGAAGCCAAGGGTGTCGATCTTTTCGAGACTGGCCTTCAGGATTTCACCGTTTGGATCGAGAAGTGCTTCTGACTTGAGTGTAAAACCACTTTTGTGCGTAAAGTACAAGGAAGGAATGCGCTTGAGGTCTTGGCGCTGTTCGACTTTTTCGCGGTAGTTGAGAAAGGCGGAGAGACCTTTGAAGGAAGGTTCAAAAATCAGTTGTGCCGCATTATTGGGCGCGACATCTTTAGGCGTTTCTCCACAAGAAAGAAACAAGAGCGGTAAAAGGAGTAGAAGAACTTTTGTAATCACAACACGAATTTACAAATACTTCGTTGAAACTCCTTAATTTTGAAGGATGTCAGTTGTACTTTGTATTGATTTCGGTCTCAAACGTTGTGGTTTGGCCCTCAGTGACCCCAATCGCATCATCGCAAGCCCCTTGCAGACCATCGAATCAATTCACCTTGAAAATTGGCTAGAACAAGAAATTCCCAAGCGTCAAATTGAAGAGATTGTATTGGGTTACCCAACTCGTTTGGACGGTTCGGACTCTCATGTGACTGAAAACGTACGTTTATTGAAAGCAGCGCTTGAAAAGAAATTTCCGAAAATATCCATCAAGTTATTCGACGAGCGTTTTTCATCCAAAATGGCCAGCGAAGCGATACACCAAATGGGTCATAAAAAGAAAAAGCACGACAAAAGCCTCGTAGATCAGGTGGCCGCCGCCATGATTTTACAAGAATACTTGGGTCAAAGCTAATCCTTGTTAAATTTGCAACATGATTTTACCAATTGTCGCCTACGGAGATCCGGTCTTGAAAAAAGAAGCTGAAGAAATCGATCAAAACTATCCCGATTTACAAAAGCTCATTGCCGATATGTTTGAAACCATGTATCACGCCAAAGGCGTAGGCTTGGCAGCACCCCAAATTGGCAAAAGCATTCGTTTGTTTATTGTCGACGGCAGCCCATTTGCCGATGAAGAAGGCGATGAACCAGACCCAATGGCAGCAGGCATCGAAAATTTCAAAAAAGTATTTATCAATCCAATTATTGAAGAGGAAAGCGGCTCCAAATGGGCTTTTCAAGAAGGCTGTTTGTCTATCCCTGGCATCCGTGAAAACGTCCAGCGCAAAGCCAACGTGCTCATCACCTACTACGACGAAAACTGGGTTTTCCACGAAGAATCCTTTGATGGCTACGCTGCACGCATCATTCAGCACGAATACGACCACATCGAAGGGGTGCTTTTTACCGACCACCTCAGTCCGCTCAAGAAAAAATTATTGCTCAAGCGCTTAGGGAATATTACCCAAGGTGCTATCCAGGTAGACTACAAAATGAGTTTTCCAGGCGGCAAAAAACCACGCATGATTTAAGCCTTATGAAAAGCATTATTTTTCTATCGACCCTTTCGTTCTTCTTTTTGTTCTCATGTGGAGAATCCGCTGAGCACAAAAGCAAAAAAGTAAACCTGCGCGAGGGCATTACGGCCTATGAAGATTCACTAGCAAATTTGCAAAAAGACCCTCAAAAAGCGGCCAAAATCACCAGTTTGGCTCAAATTGAACTCATCAACCGTTTGTTGGCATACAGCAAGGCCTTCCCAAAGGATACCTTTTCAGCAGATTGCCTCTTCAAAACCCACATGATTTACGAGCAATTGAGTGCGCCACGCGAAGCCAGGGCATATGGCGATACCTTACTAGAGCGCTTTCCCGACTACAAAAACAGATTGCTCGTAATTGAGAGTTTGGGTAGTTCATACGATATCAATGCGCCGCGCGATACCGCAATGGTCAGAAAGTATTATACCCTTTTGTTGGAGAGTCCTAAAATACCCACACAAAAAAAGAAAGACATCAAAGCGCGCTTAGCCAAGCTCGACCTTACTTTCGAGGAGTATATCTTAAAAGGCCAAGCTGGTTTTTTGGTTGGTCAGGGCAACTAAGCCTGGGTCAGGTGTAGAAAATCTGCCACAAAACCAGGGTAAGATTTCTCAATTGCCGTGGTGTCGTCTAGCGCTTGTCCATCTGCACAAAGTAAACTCGCCACACAGCCCGCCATCACAATGCGGTGGTCTTTGTAGGTCTTGATGTTGCCGCTATTTACTTGCCCAGTTCCGTAGATGTCAATTTGCTCACCAATGATCTGGTAGCCCACTCCCCAACTCGCTAAAGCATCACACATGACCATCAAGCGGTCAGATTCTTTATTTTTTAAGCGCTGAATACCGCGAAGCGTGCTGGTGCCTTTTGCAGCGCAGGCCAACACCACCAAGACTGGAAATAGATCTGGTTGCTGTGCGCAGTCAAAGTCAAAAGGATGTTTGTTTGCGCTTTCTGACAATACAAGCACGTCGTCTTCCCAAGCCCAATTGGCTCCAAAATCAGTGAGTGCACTGAGGAGGTTGCGATCGGGTTGTAAACTCATGGCATTGAGTCCTGAAACTTCGATTTTTCCTTTGATGGCCGCGCCCACGAGATGCGCCGCAACGCTGCTCCAATCGCCTTCTACTGTAGTATTTGGGCAGGAAAGTTCTTGGGCTCCTTCAAACGCATAATCCGATCCTACTTGTGTGTAAGTAAAACCGAATTGCTGCAAAAGTTGAAGGGTGAGCTCAAAATAAGCTTGACTGTTGAGGTTGTTGATGCTGATTTGCCAAGAACCCGGGTGTTTGGCGGCCATTAAAAAAAGGCCAGAAACGTACTGCGAGCCTTCGGTTCCGTCTACAACTAATTTGGTGTTGGTGATCTCGCCACTTACATTTAAAGGCAACTGACCATTTTGGTGCGCAACGACAAGGCCCAATTGCTCGAGTAAATGTATGGTAGCCCAGTGCGTGCGCTGCAGTAGGGTGCCGCTGCCTGTGAGTTGGTAAGACGAACAAAAACAGCGCCCTACAAAGGCTAGCGTGCGCAGCGCAAAACCGCTTTCACCAACGTGAATTGTTTGTTGGGGCGTATGAGGTGCCGTTGTACTGAGGCTGCTTAGCGCGGCTTGCATGGCTTGGGTGTCGCGGTCGGTGCCCAGGTTATTGATTTGGCAGGGTTGTGCTGAAAGTTGCGCCAAGAGCAGCAAGCGCTGTCCGTGGCTCTTGGAAGCAGGCGCCATTAAATGACCGTTGTAAGCCTGTGCTTTAAGCTTCATTGCTTTTGTTGCTGAGTAGGCCTAACTGAATACGGATTGATTCTTCGTGCAGCATTTTGATGAATTGTTCTGCAAATTCTGGTGAGAGATCTGCATCTAGAGCTTTTTCTATTGTTGATTTGAGGGTTTCTTCCCAACGTTGTACTTGAAGAATGGGGCTGTTGTGATTGCGTTTCAACAAGCCAATTTGTTTGGAGAGTTCCATCCGTTCTTGTAGCAATTCCATGAGGCCGTCATCTATCAGGCTGAGTTTGTCTCGCAATTCGGAGAGTTCAGCAAGTAGTTGATCGCTTTTGGAGTGTGGGGCTAAGTTACCGAGCAGTTCGATGAGTGCAGCAGGGCTAATTTGTTGCTTGGCATCGGTGAGCGCGTCAGCAGGCGAGCAATGTGTTTCTACCATGAGGCCGTCGTAGTGCAAATCGAGGGCTTGTTGGGCCAGAGGCGCAATGAGTGCAGCGCGTCCGCCAATGTGAGACGGATCCATGATGAGTGGAATGTCGGGTCTGGCTTGCTTGAAATCGATGGCGATTTGCCAATGCGGGTTGTTGCGGTACTTGGTTTTTTGGTACACAGAAAAACCGCGGTGGATGGCACCAATTATTTTTACTTGGTGGCGCTCCAACCTTTCGATGGCTCCCAACCAGAGTTTGAGGTCCGGATTGACGGGGTTTTTCACCATAACCGGAATGTCTGTGCCTTGCAAAGCCTCGGCAATTTCTTGAACCGTAAACGGATTAACGGTAGAGCGCGCCCCAATCCAAACCATATCGAGCTGATGGGCTACTGCGGCTTTGACGTGCTCGGCGGTGGCTACTTCTGTACAGATTTTGAAACCAAATTGTTTGCGCACCTCCACGAGCCAAGCCAGGCCGGTGTCGCCGATGCCTTCAAAAGCGCCGGGTTGGGTGCGCGGTTTCCAGATACCGGCCCTAAAATAAGAAAGCGGAAGACCTTGTAGGCCCTCCGCTGTTTGTAAGACTTGTGTAAGCGACTCGGCAGAACAGGGCCCTGAAATAAGGCTTGTAAAGAGGTCCGGACGCATTTTGTGTTATTTGGCGTAGTTGACAGAACGTTTTTCGCGGATCACCGTTACTTTGACCTGCCCAGGGTAGGTCATTTCGGTTTGGATGCGCTGAGAGATCGTGAAAGAAAGCTCTTCGGCTCTTTGGTCTGATACTTTTTCTGCTTCTACCAAAACGCGCAACTCGCGGCCGGCCTGGATGGCATAAGCGCTGCCAACACCGTCGTAAGATAGGGCGAGGTTTTCGAGTTCTTTGATGCGTTTGATGTAGGCTTCTACGATCTCGCGGCGTGCACCAGGGCGTGCGCCAGAGATGGCATCACAAACTTGTACAATTGGCGAGATGAGGGTCGTCATTTCGATTTCGTCGTGGTGGGCACCAATAGCGTTCAAGACATCGCCTTTTTCGCCGAATTTTTCAGCGATTTTCATGCCTAAGATGGCGTGTGGCAATTCTGGTTCTTCGTCTGGCACTTTTCCGATGTCGTGGAGGAGGCCAGCGCGCTTGGCAAGTTTGACGTTGAGGCCAAGCTCTGCCGCCATAATGGCACAAAGGTTGGCAACTTCGCGGGAGTGTTGGAGGAGGTTTTGTCCGTAAGAAGAACGGAATTTCATGCGGCCAACCATGCGCATGAGCTCTGGATGCAAACCGTGGATACCGAGGTCAATACAAGTGCGACGGCCGGTTTCAGCGATTTCTTCATCGAGTTGTTTGCGCGTTTTGGCAACAACTTCTTCGATGCGGGCTGGGTGGATACGGCCATCCGAAACAAGTTGGTGCAAGCTCAAGCGGGCGATTTCTCTGCGCACTGGATCAAAACATGACAAGATGATAGCCTCTGGGGTGTCGTCAACGATGATTTCTACACCTGTAGCTGCCTCGAGGGCGCGGATGTTGCGTCCTTCGCGTCCGATGATGCGTCCTTTGACTTCGTCGGATTCGATGTTAAATACCGAAACGGCGTTTTCAACCGCTTGCTCTGTAGCGACGCGCTGGATACTTTGGATAACGATTTTGCGCGCTTCCTTGTTGGCGTTGAGTTTGGCTTCTTCGGTGATCTCTTTGATGGTAGCCATGGCTGCTGTGCGCGCTTCGTCGGTGAGTGCTTGCATCAGGTTTTGCTTGGCGTCTTCCGGAGAAAGTTGTGCAATTTTGGAGAGCTCTGTGATTTGTTTTTGATGAATTTTGTCAAGCTCTTGGTTGCGCACGTCTAGGTGAGCAGCTTTGGTTTGGTAGTCGGACTGAACTTTCTCGAGTTCTTTCTCTTTTCTACCGATTTCTTCTAATTTTTGGTTGAGTGTTTTTTCTTTGGTTTTGAAACGATCTTCACCAGATTGCATGCGGCGCTCCCGTTCTTTGATGGCTTCTTCGTGCTCTTCTTTTTGCTTGAAAAAACGCTCTTTGGCTTGAAGGGCGCGCTCTTTTTGGATTGTTTCAGCCTTTGATTCGGCTTCTTTGATAATGCGTTCTGCGTCCTTTTTCAGGATGCTTTTTTGGAGGATGAAACCAGCAACACCGCCGCCGAGTGATCCTATTAATAACCATACGATTTCCATTCTACTGACATTTGTAGTCGGGAGAGGGGAGCACTGGAAAGTTATTGAACGTTGCTCAAGTCTTGTTTGAGGGCTTCAAGTGCCGCTTCGATGTCGGCATAATTGGGCTCTATTACAGTTGGTTTTGCTTCGGCTTTTGCTTTGGTAAGCAATTGTAGGGCCGTCATTGCCAATAAATCTTGGTTATCGTTTACCGCATAGTTTTTGCGAAGCAATTCAATGGCTTTGTTGATTTCGGCAGCTGCAGCTGTAACGGCTTCTGCCTCAGCTTCTGGTACATTTAACGGGTAACTGCGACCAGCAATATTGATTTTAAGAGCTACTTTACTCATTTAGGCTTGCTTGAGCTTATCTATACAGAATTCAATTTCTTTCACAAGTGCGTCGATTTCCTCGGCGTTGCGACTGCTTGTTGCAACAGGAACCTCTACGACTTTGTTTTGGGCCTCCGCCAATGATACATTGAGTTCTTCAATGGTGGCTTCTAGTTGCTTTACCTGAGCTTGTTCGGCTTGATAAAGCGCTTGGATATGGCGCAGTTCACCTTGAAGCACCTCGTGCTGAGCACGTTCGGTTTTCAGTTCAGCTGCAATTTGCAAGCTGCGGGAGCGGATATCTTCTATGAGCGTATTGAGGTTCTCAGTCATGTTAAGCGTCGACTTTGTACAAAGTTAACAAGCATTCGTTTACATCCTGCAAAAATCAAGAAGGTTTTTGTATTTTTTCTTGTGTAGTTTTGAAGATGCTCAAGTACTTCCTCAGTTACGCGTTGTTTTTAGGCCTTTCAGCAAGCGCACAAATCTTAAATTGCGACACCAATTGGACGCTTCCTATGGCGCCACCGGTCGAATTGAGTGCGGGTTTTGGCGATTTGCGACCGAATCATTTCCATATGGGCATTGACATCCGCACAGCTGGCAAGGAAAACCTGCCTATTTATGCCATAGCAGATGGCTATGTATCGCGTTTGAAAGTCTCGTCGGTGGGTTACGGCTGGGTGCTTTACGTAGATCATCCGAACGGCTACACTTCTGTTTACGCGCATTGCAATCGTTTTGCGGAGCGGATTCAAAAATTGTATTTGGATACCAGCGCCGTGCGCTTTCAAAATGAGCTAGACATCCTCCTTGCGCCCAATCAATTAACCGTTCAAGAGGGAGAGCAAATTGCTTTTTCGGGCAATACCGGCGGTTCAAGCGGGCCACATTTGCATTTTGAGCTGCGCGATACCAAAACGGAACACGCGCTCAATCCGTTGCTGCACGGTTTCAAGGTCAGCGATTCTGGCCAGCCTGTTTTGAGTGGTATTCGGCTATATGCTGTTGATCCAAATGGATTTGAAGTACCTACAAAGTCTATGGTGCTGGCCGTTTCACAAAAAAATCTCAAGACGCAGTTGCCACAAGGATTTCTGAGAGAAGGTGACCGCATCGGTATGGCCATTCACGTCGATGATTATTTTACAAAAGCCGGCAGAACGCTCGGTTTGTTTAGTGCAGAAGTATGGACAGAAATGGAGGGTCATTTTGCCTTTGAGCTCGATGAAATCGACTTTGAAGACGCGCGTTACATCAATGCGCATCACGATTACACCTATGCACAGCTCTCTAAGAAGAAATTTCAGAAATTATTTAAAACGCCGAACAACCCACTCACGATTTACCCTTATGAAGGCAATGGTTCTTTTGAGCTAAGCGCAATGGACAGCACGCATTTTGCGATTATGTTGCGCGATGTCAATGGCAATGAAAGTCAGTATGAACTTTGGGTGACTTATCCGCATCCCAAAATGCCTGCAAAAACCGCATACAGCGCACAAAGTCATTGGTTGCCCGAGGGAGCTTATCTGTACGACACCGGGCTCTGGCAAGTACAAATAGACTCCTTTACCTTTTTTGAACCCGTTCGAAAGAACATGGATTTAGCAGCCAAACGCATTGCCAGCAGTAAGGTTCAGTTAGCGCGCCCGGTTCACCTCAGTTATGCGCTCAAAGACAGTTTGGCTGGCGCGCAGTATGTGCTCACCATGAACGGTTCACCGTTGTCGACAAGATTTGAAGCAGGTAAATTATGTGCCGAGGCTAAAACGCTGGGCACTTTTGGTCTGCGCAAAGATGAAACCGCGCCCACTTTGCAACCGCAGGCCAACAACAAATTAGATAGCCTCAACAATGGCGCCTGGACCTGGATACTCAAAGACGACTTTTCGGGGGTGGCGGCCTACAGCTGCTGGCAAAATGGCAAATGGACTGCAGCTTATTACGATGCTAAAAATCAGCTCTTGCGCACCCAATTTGAGGTGCCGTTTTTACCAGGTACGCTCATAGAAATAAGGGTCAGAGATGCGGCAGGAAACCAAAGAGTTGTTCAAAGCAGCACGCCGTTGGCACCTTTCAAATAAATGGGGCTGCAGTAGGCGAGGTCTTCAAAAGCGTTCAACTCAAAAGCCTTGAAGGCGGGCGCGGCTTGAAATTTTGCGCAAAGCGCTTGGTCTAACCATTGAATCGCTGGGTTGCTCCAATACGTTTTTGCTTTCTCATTGGCATCGCCAACGACAATCATTGAACTCAACTCTGGAACTACTGTGTTTTCAAGGAGCGCGCACTGAAGCTGTTGTATGCTGCCACCTTGTGCGTCAAATGTTTCCATGTATACCTCGGTTCGCCGCGCATCCAGTAAAGCAAAAACTTGACAATCAGCCGTTAAACCAGTTTCTTTGGCAATTTGAAAAAGAGTTTGGTGGGTAGGAATAGCGATGAGCGGAATTTGCAAAGCGAAGCACAGCCCTTTTGCTGTAGAGAGCCCAATGCGCAAACCTGTGTAAGAACCAGGTCCCGAACTGTAGCTTATGGCAGAGAGGTCTTGAAGCTGAAAACGTGCGTTGGTCAGCAATTCGGTGATCATTAAGGTAAGCTGTTCGCCGTGAATGTAGCCGTCGCCGACTTGATCGAGACAGCAGAGGAGGGTGCCGTTTTGGGACAGCGCCACACTACAGATTTTGGTGCTGGTCTCTAAATGAAGGATGAATGTATTCATTCTTGACACTCGAACTTGAAACCGACGCCGTGCACGTTATTGATTTGGATGCTCGTGTCTTCTTTGAGGTACTTGCGCAACTTGGTAATGAAGACATCTAGGCTGCGCCCAACAAAGTAGTCGTCTTGTCCCCATACTGAATTGAGGATAACATCTCTGGGGATGAGTTGGTTTTTGAATTTGTAGAGGGTGCGCAAAATCATCGCTTCCTTTTTGGTAAGGGTGAGCAACTGACTTGGCGACTGCAAAGTAAAATTTTCGGTGTCAAAAGTATAGAGGCCAATTTTGACCACTTTGACTTCCTGAGAATCGGGTTGTAATTTGACTCTTTTGAGCAGCGCCTTGACCCGCAGTTGTAATTCTTCGGCGCTAAAAGGCTTGGTGAGGTAGTCGTCGGCACCTGCATTGAAGCCTTCTATTTTGTCTTCGGTGCGGCTGCGTGCCGACAGAAACAAGATGGGAATTTCGGTATTTTGCTTGCGGATGTCTCGGGCGAGGGTAAACCCGTCTTTGACCGGCAACATGACGTCAAAAATAC
Source organism: Crocinitomicaceae bacterium (assembly GCA_030730025.1). Taxonomy (GTDB): domain Bacteria; phylum Bacteroidota; class Bacteroidia; order Flavobacteriales_D; family Crocinitomicaceae; genus UBA952. The sequence continues at coordinate 59,537 of JANQWC010000012.1, read as the reverse complement.
AGAGATGGTATGGCTCTTCTTGATAGCGACGCAGGGCCTCTGCACCGTTTTCGCAGAGGGTAACGGCATAGCCATCGGCTCTGAGCTGATCTGAAACAACGATACCAAGGCTGATATCGTCTTCTACCATGAGGATTTTGATTTTCATGAGCGTCTATAAAAGCCAAGAGCCTTGGTAAACCAAAGCTCCTGACTATTAACCTAAACCTACTACTAGTGCTACAAAGTTAAGCGCTTTTTTAATATTGGGTTACGTCGGTTTGTTAATTTTTTCATAAATTTTTTTTGTGGTGACTTTTTGCCAATTTTAGAATCCCTAACTTTACTCAATGAATCCAGTACACATTCTTATTGTAGACGACGAAGAAGATATCCGCGTATTGCTGCAATACAATCTGCAAAAAGAAGGCTATCATGTAGATGCTGTTGCAGATGGCATGGCGTGCATGGAATTTATTCAAAAACAAAAACCAACGCTTATCTTATTGGATGTCATGATGCCGGTGCTCGATGGCATTGAAGTCTGTGAGCGCATCAAAGCAGATGCACAATACCAAGACATCCTCATTTGCTTTCTCACTGCCCGCAGCGAAGACTACAGCCAGATCGCAGGCTTAGATGCTGGTGCAGACGACTACATCGCCAAACCTATCAAAACCAAAGTGTTGTTGTCGCGCATTCAAGCCATGTTGCGCCGCAGCAAGCACAACAAGCCTATTGAACAACCCAACCCAAGTTTTCACATCAACCGCGAAAAATACCTCCTCGAAAAAGACGGTAAAGAACTGCAACTTCCGCGCAAAGAATTTGAATTGCTCGCCCTCTTGGTATCGCGTCCTAATTTTGTGTTCAAGCGCGAGCAAATTTTAGAAAAAGTTTGGGGTACAGAGATCATTGTCGGCGACCGCACAATAGATGTCCACATCCGTAAAATCCGCGAAAAAATTGGCGATCACTATATTTCTACTATCAAAGGAATCGGTTACAAGTTCAACGAATAATTTTGGCCCGAAACTTGCTAAACGGCCTGCAGTAAATCATCAACTATGAAAAAATCAATACTTCTATTTGTAGGCTGCTGCCTGCTTGTAAACCAACATTTTGCACAAGCGCCTAGTGCTGCTTTTTCCCCCATTAAAGAACACCTCGAACGCTGGGACGACATCCGAGGCGCTTGGTTAGCTGCAGCCATTCAGGCGCTGGCCACCAAGCAAGCCATTCCAGACCGCACCTTCCCCGAAGACTTTACGCCCTACGAAATGCTGAGCATGATCCCGGCCAAAGAACGCCAAGACCTCCGCCAAATGGTGCTTGAAAACCAACGTGTGGCCAGCACAAACAACAGCCAAAATACGGATTACGGCGTTTTTGCAGCCCTGCTCGAGCATAGTTTTTGCAGCCGAACGTATGGCCGCTCCTACGGAGACCCACATTTAAAATCCTATGACCGCGCAACCTATTCATTTCAAACGGTAGGTGAATTTGTTTTGTCCAAAAACAACAATGGTTTATTTGAAGTGCAAACGCGTCAGCGCGCCCAAGACGAGAATTTCTCCTTAAATGCGGCAGTGGCCATGAACATCGCTGGCGACCGGCTTTGCTTTTATGCCGCCGATAAACCAGACGACATCCAACAAACACCACTGCGCCTCAATGGCCAACCAATTCAGTTGCAAGGCAGAAGTTATTACCTTCCTCATGGCGGCGTCATTCGCCTAGATGGTCGCAATTATACCATTGCTTGGCCAACTGGCGAAACTACGGTTATCGATGTGCGCACTTCTGGCGCGCGCGGTTTTGTCAATGTAACGGTTGGCATCTTTGATTGCGACCGCAACCAATACGAAGGCCTTTTGGGCAACAACAATGGCTTCTCCGACGACGATTTCAATAGCCGCACCAATATGCCGCGCCCCAACAATATTGCTGCGCTTTCCGTTGCCTCTGCCTATGCTTTTGATTCGAGAGATGCGGCGCAAATCAATAGTTTAGCCGAACAAGAGTTCCAAGCGTACTTGGCCAAAAATTTTGCCGAAGACTGGCGCGTGACCGACAACACCACGCTCTTTGACTATCGCCCCGGTACCACAACAGCCTATTTTACCGACAGAAGTTTTCCGAGAGTGCACATGAATATTTCACAAATGGATGCCCAAAGCCGCGAGCAAGCGCGCCAACGCTGCGCGCAAATGGGCGTGCCGGCAGATGAAATGGGTGGCTGTATTTATGACCAAGGCTATCTCAATATTGCTCCCAATGTACCGCCAACCCCCAATGTTCCTAACCCAATAGGTACTGTTCTCAATAAAGTAGAGCGTCCGGCTCTCAATAACAACGCGCACACCTTTGCAGAAGGTAAGCACCCAGCCAACCGTCCGCAAACGATGGGCAAACCTGATACAAACGCCGAGAAACCTAACTCACAAGACAAAGGCAACTCGATTTCAAAACCTGCCGAACCAAGAGAACCTGTTTCACCAAGACCGACACAATCAGTCAATCCTAAACCAACTGTATCCAAGCCAAGTGCTCCGGCAGCGCCGAGGCCAAGCGCTCCTGTGTCTCCAAAACCAAGTACTCCAGTAGCGCCAAGACCAGCAGCACCCACACCAAAGCCAAGTATGCCAGCTGTCAAATCTGGCAAAGGATAAACCATGAGATATAGATGAAAACAAAAAAAGGGCCCGCTATGCGGGCCCTTTTCGTTGGAGAGCGTTTCTAGTTTTTGAACGCTTATTGATGCATTTTAATGAAGGGAAGCATTTGGCCATTGAGTTGGACAAAGTAGCTGCCATTGGCCAAGTTGCGTACATCGATTTGGGTCTTGAAGTCACCAGCTTGAAGTACTTGACCCGCTTGGTTGTAGATCGCGTAAGTAGCGTTCTCAAGCCCTTGAACAGAAAGGACATCTTGAACCGGGTTCGGTGAAAGCGAAAGTGCAACAGGAGCAAAAGAACCTATACCAGCACTTTGGACATCGAATTGTGTGATGATGTTGTAGTATATTGGGGTAGATTTGATGGGGCAGTACACTTGAAGTACTAAATTATAAGTGCCTACAGCAAATGGAGCATAAAACGCACAGTTGATGTACGTAAACGCACCGGTTGTATCAGCCATGTACCATACGGTATACAAGCTGTCTTGGTTGGCTGGGTTGTTGCCAAAAGTAGCTGAAACCATATAAGCGGTGTCGAGCATAGACATGTCGATGTCACAGTTGTAAATCCAGTTAGACATAAGTATACCAGTGATGTTGCCACCCGTAGCAAGCGTACCAACCACATTGATGCTGTCGATGTTGCCGCCACCGTTGTAGCCCACGAATTGGGTAGTGCTGAACGAGCAGCCATTGGTATCTGTTACCACAGCAGAATAATTGCCTTCACACAAGTTGTTGATTCCGTAGGTTGTTGATCCTTGACTCCATACGACATAAAATGGAGCACAGGTAGCGCAAGAGATATCAATAGCGCCGTCGCAAGCACCTTGTGCGCTGCAATCTGTGACGGTTACGCTCGGATAAAAACCAGCACAAGGATTGGTGCTTGTGGTGTCGTAGAAAATATTTGCGGCCTGACTCACCGTACAGCCATTGGCGTCTGTAACAAAAAGGTTGTAGGTGCCTACGCACAAGTTATTGAAACTAGGAAGGCCAGTCATTGGCGCGCCATTCATTTGATACGTATAAGGTGCGGTACCTCCATAAACGCTCACGGTAATGCTGCCGTCACAAACGTTTTGGCTACTCGCCATAGTTTCGGAAATGTTCATGCCAAGCCCTGCACACGGATTTGGTGTGCCCGTGCCGATTGTAAACGGAGAAGTGAGGGTAAGACCACCACCCATTGCATTGACAGAATATGTTCCGGCGCAAAGGTTATAAATTGCATTGCCTCCATTTTGAATGAGGGTGCCGTTCATGTACCAAAGTACAGAAGTAAAATTGATGGTGTTTGAAGAGTCGATCATGGCATAGCCATCGCATACGCCTGGGCCACTGCAGTCAACCGTAATGACGTTCACGACAAATTGTGCACGGGCGTTGTTGAAGCTCAAAAAGCTGAGCGCGAGCATTAAAATTGGTAAGATTTGTTTCATGAGGAGAATTTAAATTTTGTTCAAGACGTAAATTTCGTCAAAAAGTTGCTTGGTATAGCCAAAATGGAATGCGTAATTTTGAACTATGAAAAAAACACTGCTACTCGGATTCCTTTTTGCTTATGTGTTTGGCTTTCAAGCCCAAACTGATAAAGCCCCAAAAATTGTTGTAGGTATCGTCATCGATCAGATGTGCTACGACTACCTCTATCGCTACCAGCACCTCTACACAAGTGGTGGTTTCAATCGCTTGCTGACAAAAGGAACCAACTGTCGCAATACACAATACAACTACGTCCCGACCTACACCGCTCCGGGCCATGCCTCTATTTACACGGGCACAACCCCCTCAAATCACGGTATTGTTGGCAACGATTGGTACCTCAGAGACAAACAAAAAACAGTCACAAGCGTTTCAGATGAGCGCTATCAAACCGTTGGAAGCGCAACAGGCGGTCAAGCTGCACCCATGAATTTACTAACCTACACCATCACCGACCAGCTCAAGTTGGCTTCACCTCAGTCAAAAGTCATTTCTATTTCAATCAAGGACCGCAGTGCGATTTTACCAGGAGGGCATCTTTCTGATGGGAGCTATTGGTTCGATTACCAATCCGGCGATTTTGTCACGAGTACGTTTTACAAACAAGCCTTGCCAAACTGGGTGGAGCGCTTCAATTCCAAGTTTGATCCTGCCAAAGATTTGCGCCCTTGGCGTTTGCTCTTGCCCGAAAGTACTTATTTGATGGCCGATGAAAGCCCTTATGAAGTGGTGCTCAGCGGCAAAACAAGCGCGACCTTTCCCTACGATTTTCCCTCAATGATCGCTGCAGGGGCGTCGGCTACCTCTTTGTTCACCATTTCTCCACAAGCCAACGAAGTGCTTACAGATTTTGCCCTTTCGGCCCTCGAACAAGAAAATTTAGGCCAAGATTTGTTTACCGATTTTTTATGTATTTCTTATTCTACTCCGGATATCGCTGGCCATGCCTTTGGCCCTTACTCAAGAGAACTCGAAGACATGTATGCGCGCCTCGATCGCGAATTACAGCGCTTATTTGCAAGCTTAGAGACGCGCTACGGCAAGGACGGTTTTGTACTGTTCTTGACGGCAGATCATGCCGTGGTGCCGGTTCCAGAAATGTTGGTTAAGATGAAGATGCCGGGTGGTTATTTCTTTATGCACGACCGCCTGCAAGTGCTCCGCGACGACTTCATCATGAAATACAACGCCGATTTGCTCGAGCACGAGACCAATCAGAATATTTACCTCAATCTGGCTAAAATCGATTCTTTGCACCTCGATATCGATGAGGTTGCTGCTTTTGCTGCGGCCGAGTTGCGCAAATGGCCGGAGGTCAAGACGGTGCTGACGCGCGAACAATTGCGTTCTGGTTCGGCGAGCACAGATTATTGGGGCGAGCTGTTGCGCAATGGTTACGATGCCCAAAGAAGTGGAGAGCTCATCTTTTTGTTACAGCCAGGTTATTTAGCCAAAGACCACGACGAACCCAAAGCGCATCAGGGTACTTCACATGGTTCGGCTTTTAATTACGACACCCATGTTCCCTTATTGTGGTATGGTAAAGGCATTCCTGCGGGTTTGGCGCTGTACGAGCCCATTCAGATCATTGATATTTCTGCCACTTTGGTGCACATGCTCAACCTACAACGTCCGGGCTCGATGACGGGCAAACCCATCTTACCGCTCTTGCAACCTAAAAAATGACCAACGAAAGCCAATTTTTCCTGAACCATTTGGGTCAGACAAGTCCTTTTCCTTTTCTGATTGAAGTCGATCGTGCAGAGGGCGCTTTTATCTACGACAAAAACGGCAAGGCCTATTTAGATATGATTGCTGGTGTGGCCGTCAATAACATCGGTCATAGGCATCCAAAAGTGGTGGCGGCACTCAGTGCGCAACTAGAAAAGCACTTGCACGTGATGGTGTACGGTGAATTCATCCAAGATGCGCAGCAAAATTTGGTGCGCCAGTTGCTGAGCACATTGCCGGCTGCTTTAGACGGTGTGTATGTCGTGAATTCAGGTACAGAAGCCATTGAAGCTGCGCTCAAGTTGGCCAAGCGCGCCACCGGAAGAACAGAACTTGTAGCCTTCAAGGGCAGTTACCACGGCAGCACCCATGGCGCCATGAGCGTTTCGGCCAACGAGGTCAAGAAAATTGCGTTTCGGCCTTTGCTTCCCGATGTGCGGTTTTTGCCCCACAACGAAATCGCTGCACTGGATCAAATTACCAACCGAACAGCCGGAGTCATTATGGAGACCATTCAGGGCGATGCCGGGGTGCGGCGGCCTTCGGCCGCCTTCATGCAAGCGCTGCGCGCGCGTTGCACCGAAGTGGGCGCCTTGCTGATTCTCGACGAAATCCAATGCGGCATGGGCCGCGCTGGCAGCTTATTTGCTTTTGAACAATTTGATATTGTCCCCGATATACTCGCTTTGGGCAAGGCGCTTGGTGGCGGTATGCCAATTGGCGCGCTTGTGGCGGCGCAACAACACCTGCAGCTGTTTACACATGCGCCCATGCTCGGGCACATCACCACTTTTGGCGGCCACCCCATGGTATGTGCAGCAGCTGCGGCTACCGTTGAGGTGCTGCGCAGCGAAATCGACTGGGCTGCACTCGAAGCGCGCGCAGCCGTTTTTGCGGCGCAAATTGCGGCGCATCCAGCTGTTCGGGCGCACCGCAGAGCTGGCGCTATGTTCGCCTTCGATTTAGCATCGGCAGATGAAGTCGAAAAAGTTGTCAATTTTTGCCTAGAACAAGGGCTCATCACCTTCTGGTTCTTGTCTCATCCGTATAGTTTTCGCTTGTCGCCACCGCTCAATTTAGCGCAAGAAGAATGGGATTTAGCAGTGAAAGTTATTATTTCGGCTCTTGATCGTCTATAAAACACCTATTCTTTAGTCATTCACTTATCTTTGTACGCTAATTGAAATTATGAAGGTTACCGATCACTTGGCAGCTGCCAAAGACACCCTGTTTTCGTTTGAAATTCTGCCTCCGCTCAAGGGCAAAAGCATTGCCTCTATCTATGCAGGCATCGATCCGCTTATGGAGTTCAAGCCAAAATTTATCAATGTAACCTATCACCGCGAAGAATTCGTGTACATCGAGCGCGAGCACGGTTTGCTCGAGAAAAAAGCTGTGCGCAAACGCCCCGGAACGGTAGGTATTTGTGCGGCCATCATGCATAAATACGACGTAGACGCTGTTCCTCACCTCATTTGCGGGGGTTTCAGTAAAGAAGAAACCGAAAACGCACTCATCGATCTCCACTTTTTGGGCATCGACAACGTGTTGGCTTTGCGCGGCGATGCCGTCAAGTCTGAAGCCAATTTTAGAGCCCACCCTGAAGGCCATGCCTATGCTGTGGAGCTGATCCATCAAGTGCAAGGCATGAACAACGGCAGCTATTTTACGGAAGGTCAGGGCCAAGACCCTACGCATTTTTGCATAGGAGCATCAGCCTATCCAGAAAAGCACTTTGAGGCCATGAACCTCGAAACCGATTTACATTTCCTCAAGGCAAAAGTAGCAGCTGGCGCGAGTTACCTCGTCACCCAAATGTTTTTTGACAACCAAAAATACTTTGATTTCGTGGCGGCGTGCAGAGCAGCGGGCATTACCGTTCCGATTATCCCAGGCCTGAAACCTATTAAATCACTGGCACACATTAGTTTCTTGCCGAAGTTTTTCCACATCGATTACCCAACAGAACTTTCCAAAGAACTGCTGAAGTGTAAAAGCAATGCGGATGTCGAGCAACTCGGTATTGAATGGGGAATAGCTCAATCAAAAGCACTCAAAGCGGCTGGTGTGCCGTGTATTCATTATTATACAATGTCAAATTCGACGTCTGTTCGCCAAATTGCCACAGAAGTTTTTTAATTTAGCTCATGAAGTTTTTAATATTGATCAGTTTTGCTTTGTGTACGCAGCTGTTGCGCGCCCAAAATATCAAACTTACCAACGCGGTGATCATCACCCAATTTGACAAAGAAGAAGACCGCTACGCCATGCAAGCACTCATGACCGATATGCTCAAGGGCTATCAAATCAAGGCGCTGCCCCTCATGAACATCCTAAAGCAAGGCGAAGACCAACAGCACTTGCTCAACGACTCCATCCAACAGATTTTATTGCAAAAAGGATTCGATACGTATTTGGTGGTCAATGTGCGTGGCTATGATCGCACTTTTAAGCCCAGCGAAGACAGCCAAACTTTAGCCGAACTGCTCGAAACCACCAGCATTTATCACATTTACCGCGATGAAGCCACTTCGGTATCCTTCGAGTTTTCGATTTATAAGGAAGGTAAACTGATTTCAAGACAAGTGTTGCGTTGTGGCAATGTCTCTGACCGAGATTCCGTACTCAAAAGATTGCGCAAGCGCCTCCCTAAAAAAGTGCTTCCTTCCTGGATTGCTTAAAGATTAATTTTTTCCTTGAGCTTACCGCTTTAGTTTTCCATGCGGTATTGCTTCTCCATGTCGCGGTCTTCGGGTGTGCTATAAACGCCACATTTTGTAGGTGCTTCTATCAATTTAATGACCTTGAACTGCGCTTGAATTGGCCAATATGTTGAGCTGAACCAATGCACGTTTGCATTGAATCCTTGCCAAGGCGCAAGTGTGACAATTGGAATAGAAGCCCCCGGGATCAGGATCCACGCTTTGTTCAAGCGGATACCAATGCCAATTTGGTAATTGAATTGGAGGAGTCCGGCAGCTAAATCGGGCTGAAACAATTGAGGTGCTTGGTAGGCCGTAAATTGGTCTTGGTAGCCAAGTGTGTCTTGACGGATATGAAAATCGTAGTTGAGCCCCAAGCTTTGGTCTAGAAAATGCTTGCGCACCTTGACCACCACTTTTTTGCCGAAGTAAATGAGCGAGTGGGCACGGATGCTTCCATATAGATAACCCGTGCGCAGTTGTCCTTCGCCTGTGCTGGTGCTGTAGATTTCTCCGAGTGCATTTTGATTTTCGAGTAGGGTGGTCTCCAGGCCATTGATTTGGCGGTATCCGATGCCCCAGTCAAAATAGTCCATGATGCGGCTCTTGCCCAACGCTTTGATTGGTGTGCCTTTCCATTTTGGAAAATGTGCCAAACCAAATTCTGCATAAAAACCGAGTTTGGCTTCTGGCGTAATGGTGAAATCACCTCGATCGACTTGATTGACAAAGAGGTCTCCGCGCAATGGTTGGTTTACAAAAGAATAAGTTGGCCCCAAGGAAAATTGGTAACCGTGGTTTCTGACCTGAAGGTAGTCATTGCCTTTTTTCTGTGACTTTTCAAAGCCGCCCTGGCCCCAAATCAGCGGCGTACAGAGTAAAAATAAGAGGGTGATTCTCATGTTTGGAAATTAAAGGTACTGCATTCGTTGAGGATCGTGTCCATCACTTCAGGGCTATCCCAGTTGGTTTCGATGTCGGGGTGGGCCATGATCTGATCCATGATTTCGCGCTGTTTTTTACCTTGTTCGTATGCTACTGAATAAGGAATGTTGCTAAACGTCACTTGGCTGTACAACGGCAACCATTTGTTCGGATACATTTTACTGAACTTACCTTCGATTTTTTTACGCAGTAAGAAAGAAGGGTCGGCAACGAGGTTGCGCATTTCAATGTAGTTGTCTAAGGAAAGGTCTTGGAGGGCATCGCCGTTGGGTTTGCGCAGCGGACTGTATTCGGCCCAAATGGCATCCCAATCGTGGTTGTGCTTCAGCATGAGTTCATTGAGTACGCGGCAATCTTCAAAACCAGCATTCATGCCTTGTCCGTAAAAAGGAACGGTTGCGTGTGCGGCGTCGCCCATGAGGCCCACTTTACCTGCTGCCCAAGGATAACAACGCATGATGGCGAGGTTAGACAGTGGGTGGTCTTCCCATTTGTCGGCGATGTCGGGCATGAGGTCGTGGAAGTCTGGGAAGATTGTGCGAAAGAAGCGGTCGACGTCGGCTTTGGTATTGAGTTTGTCAAAAGCAAATTCGTGGTCTTCGTGGGGCATGAAAAGCGTCAGGGTAAATGAACCATCTTCGTTGGCCAAGGCAATCATCATGAAGCGGCCTCGCGGCCAAATGTGTAGAGCGTTTTTGTCCATCGCATAGCTGCCGTCGGGTAGGGCAGGCAAAAGGATTTCACGGTAGCCATCGGCGATGTAGTTTTGGCTATATTGAAAGCGATTGAGTTTCTGCATGGAGTTGTAGCGCACGGCACTAAAGGCGCCGTCTGCAGCGAAAATCACATCGGCTTTGGCTTCAAAGGATTCTCCAGTTTGTATATTGCGCAAATAGGCGATAGCGTTTTGTAAATCGACTCTGAGGCATTCTGTTTGGTAATGAATTGTGGCATTGCCGTGTGTTTCGGCGATGTCCATCATGGTGGCGTTGACCTTCCCACGCGAAACCGAGTAAATTGCTTGGCCATCTTCACCGTATTGTTGGTAGGTGAGTTTGCCACTGAGGTCGTGCATCATGCGGCCGTACATCGGAATGGCAATTTTGCGGATTTCGTCGCCAACACCTACAGCATCTAGTGCCGTCCAGCCTCTAACGGAAAGCGCTAGATTGATGGATTTACCTGCACTGATTTCGGCTTTTCGGATATCGGAACGGCGTTCGTAGATGGTGACGTTATATCCAGCTTTGGATAAATAAACGGCCCATAGCGAACCTACTAAACCTGCGCCAATGATAATGGCTTCTCGTTTTTGTGTCATATTATTTTGCTCTTTAATCCTTAGATGCTCTGATAACAAAGGTAAGCACTAAGGGTTTTCAAAAAACGTCTAAGATTCCTTTTTTAAAAACTGAATATTTCGTTGAAGCCCACTGAATTTGGTCCTTTTGAGCGCACTTTTGCCAAATAGCATTCGAAAACTTTCTTCGGAAAGCGCCTCCCAATCTTGGTTAGACAGGTTGAGAAATTCCGGATGGGGTTCAAATGCCGCTTCTTGCTGAACTTTAGAAAAACGGTTCCACGGACAAACGTCTTGGCAGATATCGCAACCAAAAGCCCAGTTTTCCATTTTGCCTTTGAATTCACTAGGTAAATCGGCGTCTTTCAATTCGATGGTCAGGTAAGAAATGCATTTAGACGCATCGATGAGGTAGGGCGTGGCGAGTGCATCGGTAGGGCAGGCGTCAGTGCAGCGCGTGCAAGTACCGCAATAATCTTTGATCGGGCCGTCTGGGCTGATTTCTAAATCGACAAAAAGTTCTGCAATAAAGAAAAAGCTGCCATTTTTAGGATGGATGAGGTTGGTATTTTTACCCATCCAGCCCAAGCCGGCTTTCTTTGCCCAAACTTTGTCCATCACAGGAGCGGAGTCTACAAAGGCTCTTCCTTGGATGTCGCCGATTTTTTCGCGCATTATAAATAACAGCTCCTTGAGTTTGTCTTTGATGACGTAATGGTAATCTTGACCATAAGCATATTTGGCTATCTGCGGCGCATCGGGGTCTTGCTGGGTTTGTTCTGGGTAGTAGTTCAGCAAGAGCGAGATGATGGTTTTGGTGCCGGGCTCAAGCAAGCGCGGGTCTAGGCGTTTGTCAAAATGATTGGCCATGTAAGCCATTTTGCCGTGGTAGTTTTGATTCAGCCAGTGCTCGAGCCGCGGTGCTTCTTCTTCGAGAAAGCCCGCTGTTGAAAAGCCGACATGGAAAAAACCAAGTGCGTTGGCGGTTTGGGTGATCAGTGTTTTGTACTGGTCGTGTTTCATGTCAGAACAAGCCGCCTTGTGCCCAACCGAGGTCTCTGCCGAGGTGTTTGTAGCTTTTTTCAGTGGCTTTGCGCCCACGCGGCGTCCGCATGAGGAAGCCCTCTTGGATCAAAAACGGCTCATAGACTTCTTCTAGGGTGCCGGCGTTTTCACCGATAGCGGTGGCAATGGTACTGAGCCCAACTGGGCCGCCGTTGAATTTATCGATGAGTACTTTGAGGATGCGCAAGTCCATGTCATCTAGGCCATTGGAGTCTACGTTGAGTGCTTTGAGTGCAATTTCGGTGATGTCGTCGTCTATGCGGCCCGACCCTTTGATTTGTGCAAAATCGCGCACGCGTCTGAGCAGCGCATTGGCAATACGTGGCGTTCCGCGGCTGCGGCTGGCAATTTTATAAGCGGCGCTTTCTTCGATGCCAATATGCAATAAAGAAGCAGAGCGCTCCACAATGGCAGTAAGTGTTTTGGAGTCGTAGTATTCGAGGCGCGCATTGATGCCAAAACGGGCGCGCAGCGGAGAGGTGAGCAAGCCCGAGCGGGTGGTGGCGCCAATGAGCGTAAACGGATTGAGGTTGATTTGGATGCTGCGCGCATTGGCCCCGGAATCGAGCATGATGTCGATGACGTAGTCTTCCATGGCGGAGTATAAATATTCTTCAATGACAGGACTGAGGCGGTGGATTTCGTCGATGAACAAAACATCACCTTCGCCGAGGTTGGTGAGCAGCCCCGCGAGATCGCCGGCTTTGTCTAGAACGGGGCCCGATGTGACTTTGAATCCGACACCGAGTTCGTTGGCAATGATATTGGCAAGGGTTGTTTTGCCCAAGCCCGGAGGGCCGTGCAGCAAAACGTGGTCGAGCGGCTCTTTGCGGAACTGAGCGGCGCGCACAAAGACTTCTAGATTCTCTACCACAGCAGGCTGACCTGCAAAATCTTGTAAAGATTTCGGGCGCAAGACCTTGTCAAGTTCTTGTTCGTTAGGGCCAGTTGTTTCTTCTCGGTAGTCGAATGAATCCTCCATGTCTTACAAAAATAACAATTTGTAGGTGTGGCTTAGCGCCAAGTAGCAAGTAATTGCCCGAGGTCGGTAAATTCGAAATCAGCTACCGCCAAGCGCGGGTTGACAAAATGTGTTTTTTCGGGAATACAACAGACTTTCATTTTGGCAGCGAGGCCAGCGAGCACCCCATTAAATGAATCTTCAATGACCAAACATCTTTGCGTTTGAACCTTTAATTCGTCGGCAACTTTGATGTAAACCCCAGGGTGTGGTTTGCCGTAGGGCTCAAATTCGGCAGAATACGCGAAATCAAAATAAGACCGAATGCCTAAGCAATCTAAAACGGTATCGATCAACTTTTGAGCAGAGGAAGTTGCGAGGCCAATTTTTTTATCTTGGGCCTTTAAGAAATCGAGGATGTCCATAACACCAAGCAAGGGCTGTGGGTTCTGCTCAATGAGGGAGATGAGTTTGCTGATGATTTGATTTTCGACGTCTTGAAGGTCTTGCAGCCCCCAATTTTCATGAACGTTCCAAAAAGCGATGACTTCATCTATGCGCAGGCCAACGGTTTTCTGAAAATCTTGGTGCGTGAGCGTAGAGCCGTATTGTCCAAAGACAAATTCCATGGCAATTTTCCAGAGGGGCTCTGAATCGATTAGAACGCCATCCATATCAAAAATGACCGCGTCAAAATCGGCAAGGTGTGGTTGTGGTTTATGGCTGCTCATGATAGAAGCGGATGGTTTCAATTTTGCGCTCGCTCATTTTTTCGACCACCAAGCGGTAGTTGCCAAATTGGACTTCGTCGCCTTCTGCAGGAAGTCTTTCTAACTGACTTAAGATAAGACCCGCTAAGGTGTCGTAAGATTCAGATTCGCGCAAGTGAAAACCGTATTGTTCGTTGAGGTAATCGATGTCGATACGCGCTGAAAAAAGGAATTCGGTCGGGGATAGTTGTTGTTCGGTAAGGGCTTCTTTGTCGTGTTCGTCTTGGATTTCACCAAAAATTTCTTCGATCACGTCTTCTAAAGTGATGATGCCTGCCGTGCCGCCGTATTCGTCGGTCACTACCGCAAAGTTGCCTACCTGATTGGTGAATTTCTCAAGGAGTTCTTTGCCGCTCATGACCGTTGGTACAAAGGAGATGGGCTTTAAAATTTGCTTGATAGAAGCGGGTTTTTTGAAAAGATCAAAGGAATGGATGTAGCCGATGATGTTGTCGATGTCATCGCGGTAAATAATGAGCTTAGACAAGCCCTTTGAAGTCATGAGCGACTTGGCTTCTTCGATGGGGTCTTGGATGTCTACCGCGATGATTTCGGGTCTTGGGATCATGCAATCTCGGGCTTTCACTTTGGAAAAATCCAACGCATTGCGCAACAGCAGCATGTCGTTGCCGAGTTCTTCTTCGTCGGTCAGTTGTGCACTGAGTTCGTCTACGTAATTTTCGAGGTCAACTTTGGAAAAAACGCGCTGTTGTTCTTTCTCCACGCCCATGATTTTGAGGAATCCGGCACTGATCAGCACAATCATTTGGGTGGGCAAATAGAGCAAAATGTACATGGCGAATAATGCAAACAGCCCGAGGTCTAGCGCTTTGTTGGGGTTGAGTTGCACCACTGCTTTGGGCAAAAATTCGGCGGTAATCAGCACCAACAGGGTCGAGAGAATGGTTTGTAAAATCAGCAAAACACCTTGGTCTTCAAAGCCAAACTGCTGCAAGAGCGGGCTGAGTTCAGCACCAGCTGCAATACCGTATACAACTAGCGCTATGTTATTGCCTAGGAGTAAAAGCGCAATCATGTTGCTCTCTTTGCGGTAAAACAGGCCGAGGATTTTGGCTTGGAGCGTATTGTTTTTCTTCAGGACTTCAATGCGCAAACGATTGGCGGATATAAAAGCCAATTCCATCGCAGAAAAGAATGCTGAGCAAATCAAAGAACAAATGATCAGCACAAAGTTGAGGTCCATGGGGTTTATTTTTCGAGGACATCTTTACCGATATCTTTTCGGTAATAGGCGTCGTCAAAGGAAATTTTTGAAATGGATTCGTAGCTGCGGTCTAGGGCAGCTTGAATGTTTTTGCCATAGGAGGTCACGGCCAAAACACGGCCACCATTGGAAACAACAGAGGGGCCATCGGGGAGTGTGCCCGCATGGAAAACCAAACTTTCGGTAATGCTATTGAGTCCATAAATGGTTTTGCCTTTTTGGTACGCTCCGGGATAACCGCCAGCGACCATCATGACGGTAGCAGCGCTTTTGTCGTGAAATTGGATGTCGCGTTCAGACAGCGTGTGGGTGGCAACGCCTTCAAATAAATCGAGGATGTCGCTCTTGATTCTAGGCATTACTACTTCTGTTTCTGGATCGCCCATGCGACAATTGTATTCAATGACATACGGGTCGCCTTTGACGCTGATGAGGCCAAAAAATACGAAGCCGTTGTAGGTGATTTTTTCGGCCTTGAGGCCTTTGATGGTTGGAATGACCACGCGATTGAGCACTTTATCCATGAAGGCGGCATCTGCAAACGGAACAGGTGAGATGGCGCCCATGCCCCCGGTATTGAGGCCGGTATCGCCTTCTCCAATTCTTTTGTAGTCTTTGGCTTCGGGTAGCAGCTTAAAGGATTCGCCATCGGTAATGGCAAAAACAGAGAGTTCGATGCCCGACAAGAATTGTTCAATCACAACTTTTGCGCTCGCTTCGCCAAACTTGGCGCCAACAAGCATTTCTTCGAGTTCGCGCTTGGCTTCGTCGAGGTCTTCGATGATCAGAACGCCTTTTCCGGCTGCCAAGCCATCGGCTTTCAGTACATAAGGGCCTTTCATGGCGTCTAGAAAACGCAAGCCTTCTGTGAGTGTTTGGGCATCAAAAGTGCCGTATTTAGCTGTCGGGATACGGTGGCGCGACATGAATGCTTTAGCGAAGTCCTTGCTGCCTTCTAGTTGTGCGCCTTCTTTGCTTGGGCCAATGAGGCCTACATTTTTAAGTTCGGGGTCTTGCTTGAAAAAATCGTAGATGCCCAAAACGAGTGGTTCTTCTGGACCCACCACCACCATGTCGATGGCGTGCTGCAGCACAGCTTGTTTGATGGCTTCAAAATCGTTGAGTTTGAGGTCTAGGTTTTTGCCGTGTTTTTTGGTGCCGGCATTGCCTGGTGCAATAAAGAGTTCGTCGAGGATAGAACTTTGGGAGATTTTCCAGGCGATGGCGTGTTCGCGTCCGCCGGATCCGAGCAAGAGTACTCTCATGAACAATGGGCTAAAATAGATTCAAAAATACGCAGACCGTCGGTGTTGTTGAGGTGTTGATCGGCAGCGCGCTCTGGGTGAGGCATCATGCCAAATACGTTTTTGTTGCGGTTGGTAATGCCTGCAATGTGGTGCAGAGATCCGTTCGGATTGCTGCTGGCATCTTGGCTACCGTCTGCTGCGCAGTACGTAAATAAGATTTGGTCGTTGGCTTGTAAGGAGGCCATTGTGGCGTCGTCGGCGTAAAAGCGACCTTCTCCGTGGGCAATTGGAATTTGGTAGGCCTTATTTTGGTCGAGGTCTTGAGATGGTGCCGCTGACTGACTCACGGGCTTGAGGTAAACATTTTTGCAAATGAACTTTTGGGTGTCGTTGTGTAGTAAAGCACCTTCTAATAGTCCGGATTCAGTTAAGATCTGAAAGCCATTGCAGATGCCCATGACGTAACCGCCGTTGTTGGCATGTGCGATAACAGACTCCATAATGGGAGAAAACTTAGCAATTGCACCAGAGCGAAGGTAGTCACCGTAGGAAAAACCACCGGGAATCACGATAAAATCAGCGCCTTGGAGGTCGGTGTCTTTGTGCCAGAGCTCGACGACTTCTTGCCCCATTAAATCTTTGAGTACGTAGACCATGTCTTGGTCACAATTGGATCCTGGAAAGGTAACAACGCCAAATTTCATTTTTGATTTTTAAGTTGGTTCAAAGTTAGTAAAAGTCTAGGCTCAAATTGTAAAAAGCAGAAATTTTAGCAAGGAAAAGCCCAATAGAATATAGAAAAATAAATGTGAGGTAATACCTAGGCTGCTGCTCAAAAGTGCATAAGAAAAATAAAACGAAAAAGGCAAGACAACCAAACTCAACAAGCCAATTTGGCCCGTGAGGAAAAAGGCCGCCGTTCCCAACACCAACACATAAAACGTGTAGAGGGTAAGGATTTGTGTTTGTTTTTTGAGCTTCAAAGATGCTTTGAGTAGCCTAGCACGGAGTCCGAGTAGGCTAAAGATGAGCACAATACCAAAAATACCAAGTAGCGTGAAGTCTTGCCAATTTGCTGCATACTGTTGCCATTTAGGCAGAAGTTGGATACCGTTCATTTGAGCACTTAGGTAGTAAAAACTAAGCAAGCCACCCAGTGGGAGCAAAAAGCCAATTGCAATTAGGAGTAGTTCGCGCCAGAAAAATCCCCTGATCACGATAAACATTAAAAGCAATAAAGGAAGGATGAACAAAAAGCTAGGTTCAAAAAATACGCTTAGGCCAAAGGCAAAACTCGCATTGAAAGCCGTTTTTTTCGAGTTTTGTTGGGGCTTGACGCCAAAAAACAGACCCAATCCAATGATGCAGCAAATTTGTGCTACAAAAAGCCAGCTGGGCTCCCCCCAATTGTGAAAAAAGCTGGCAAAGATGAGGTAGTTTAAACTGACGATGAAGGTATTTTTTTCGAGAAATTCCCGGCTGTTGAACACCCAGTTGAGTGCTACGGCATTCACGAGGAGCATAAAAAAATGGGCCAATAAATGTGCGGTAGGCACTTTGGCGAGGTAGGGAATGAGTTGTGGCACCTCTTGTGCTTGACCAAATGGTGCGCTGTAACCTAAAAAATACCCAATAGGATACAAGGCAAGTAGTACGGGTAACAAAAGTAAAACCCCAACGCGGTTGTCTAAAAACAATCTGAGCACCTTCAAAATTAGCACTAAACCACAAGGATAGCCTCTAGTTGTGAATAAGTCACCTCGATTGTTTAAAAAGAAGATAAGTTCTTGTTAAATCACTGCGCATTAGCTTGCGTAAAACCTAAAAAACAATATATTTGCTTTCCTAATTTTTGAAAACTGAACACCATGGAAAAGCCTAAAAACCGTTACTCAGATACAGATTTAGAAGAGTTCAAAACACTCATCCAAAATAAACTCAAAGAAGCGCACGTGGATTTCGATTTGTTGAAAGGATCACTCTCACATACCGATGACCACGGCACCGACGACACCGGCCGCACTTTCAACATGATGGAAGACGGTTCAGAAACACTCTCAAGAGAAGAAGTGGCACAACTTGCTGCACGCCAAGAGAAGTTTATTCAGAGTTTAAACGCTGCACTCATGCGCATCGAGAACAAAACATACGGTGTTTGTCGGGTAACTGGTCTACTGATTCCTAAAGAGCGCCTGCGTTTGGTGCCCCACGCCACCATGAGTATCGATGCCAAAAACGCCCAAAAATAACGCGTGAAAAAACCCTTGCTTTTCAGCGCCATTTTGGTGGCCGTTTTATTGCTGCTCGACCAATGGATCAAATTGACCATCAAAACCCAATTTTCTCCGGGAGAATTCAAACCGCTCCTCGGCAATTGGTTGGTGCTACACTATACTGAAAATCCCGGAATGGCTTTTGGTCAAACCTTTGGTGCCAGTATGTGGGCCAAACTCTCGCTTAGTTTATTTAGAATTGTTGCGATTGGCCTGATCATCCGTTACCTTTTCATACAAATCAAATTAGGCACTTCCCGCGAGTTCCTGATTGTGGTGTCGCTCGTTTTGGCTGGTGCTACCGGCAATTTACTCGACTCCATGTTTTACGATCTCTTTTTCAGTATCGACCCCTGTATTCCGTTCAATCAGTTAGCAGGTAGCGGTCACAAAGCCATTTGTCATGCAGGTCATTTCAATTATGCCGTCGAACTCCGTCACCAAGGTTTCTTGTTTGGCAATGTAGTCGATATGTTTCAGTTCAATGTGCGCTGGCCAGCTGGTATGCCGCTTGTAGGAGGTTCAGATGTGTTTCCAGCCATTTGGAATTTAGCGGACTTCTGTATTTCTGTAGGTTTATTTTGGGCGATTATTCGCCAAAAGAAGTTCTTTCCGAAAGAAGAAGTAGCTGCCTCGGAAGAATAAATAATTAGAAATTCCACTTCATGCTGCGGTCGTCTAGCATCGCAAACGAAACTTTCCAAGCGGTTGTGGGGGCAATCTGATTTCCGTCTGAAATGACACCGTAAATACCCACTCTTAGGCGGCGTCTGCTCAATTTGAAGTTGCGCTCCAAGCCCGCCATTACTTCGTAGTGTTGCCAGTTGTATTCTTTGATGTACATGGCGCCCGCACCAACCACTAAGCCCACGCGCGTTTTCTTGAAGTAAGGAATTTTGTTGAGAATAGCACCGTTGTCATGGTGCACATAATGCGCTTGCATCACGTAATCGATGGTGCGCAGGGTGGTGTCAAAACCTTGGAAAGAGTACAGCGGATTAGAAAACCAAATCGGGTCGCTGCGGCGCTGAAATTTGTAATCGGGCTCATACACCGCGCGCGCACTTAAGAATTTCCCGACCGATGCGCGATAAGACGAAGTACCCAAGGTGCCAATTTTGAAATTTTGCATGATTTCAACTTGCAAATAAGCGTGGTCTACAGCGCTATTGAAAATTTTTGGTAAGCCGCGCTCGTAATTCACGGAAAAAGTAGGGTAGGCAGAGCCCAACACCACTTTTCGATAAGGCTCGCGCATGTAGCGCTGTTTGGGCGTATACGAAGCGCCAAAATTGATGATGTAGGCGTTGTAGGGGTCAAAAGCAAGTGGGTCGTTATTGGGTAGTGCTTGGTCAATGCCATC
The DNA here is from genome assembly GCA_030730025.1 of Crocinitomicaceae bacterium. Classification (GTDB taxonomy): domain Bacteria; phylum Bacteroidota; class Bacteroidia; order Flavobacteriales_D; family Crocinitomicaceae; genus UBA952. The sequence goes on along the minus strand of JANQWC010000012.1, from coordinate 39,811 downwards.
TAAAAAATCATAACCTTCCAAGCTCCTTCTTTTGGTAAATTGAGAGTTGGCGTAGGCATAAAAACCGTTGAAAAGTTCGTATTCAACATTGATGTTGAGTTTGGTTGATTCAAAGAAGTTGTCGCGTTTGTAAATCTGGGTAATGGCATCAAAACCCCGAATGACATCGAAGTCGTGGGTCAGGGCAACCCGCAGAAAACCAAAATGAAAGGGGTCAAAACGGTATTTCCACCAGCTGTCGCCTTTCCAGTCGCCGTTCAAAAAACCGTAGGTAAGGCGGGTATAAGAATCGAGGGTGCGCTCGTCTTTCCATTTTTTGAAATAGTCAAAGCTAGGCGCAACACGAGGCCCACCAATACCGATCGGCTGAACGGTTGAGGCCACAGAACCGATGGTCCATTGTTGCTTGAGCTCGCGGTTGCGGTGGTCTACACCAAACCACAGTACTTTGAGTGCAGTGACTTTATTGAAAACGGCATCTATGCTGTCGAGGTATTCTTTGCGGTTGAGGTAGTCTGTGATGGAGTCTTTGGCACGGATAAATTTGACTTCTTCATCGGTGAGGACAATGGCGCGCTTTTGGACCCAATAGGCGCTGTCGCGCTCGTAGGCTTCCTGATTCGTGACAGCAACTTCTGAATTGAAGTATCTTTTGGCAAATGCAGGTTCAAAATTGTAGTTGTTGTACAAGGCCTCTGTTTTGCACTGGCTCACCTCGTTTTTGTATTTTACACCATAAGTAAGGAGCTGTTTTTGCAGCACACACAAGGTGTCTCCTTGGATTTGGTAATCTTGCTGAATGCGAAAATAATCGTAGATCAATAAATTCCCTTTGTTCATGGTGAGGTCCAACTTCTGGACAAGCCAAAGCGAATCTATGACCCAAATATAACCCTCGAGCGTAGAGGTGGCTGTATTGCGCGGACTGATCTTGATCTTAGAGATCATGTACCCGTTTTCTTCGTATTTCTCTTCGAGTTTATATTTGTAGGCTACAATACCAGGTGCGGAAATAGGGGAGGAGACAGGCGTCTGATGGAGGTCGTCTAGGTGCAGTAGGTTTTCAAAAAAATTGAAGTTAGACTTGACGGTAGTGGTGTAATAGAGTTGGGAAACATCGCCAAAAGCTTTGTAGGCATTGCGAATTTCCTTGACTTGATTGGGTGGTGCGTAAGAGCGGTGAAGCTCCACTTCTACCAACTGCAATTTATTGAGCCATTCCGGAACTTTCGCTTGGTTCTCGGTAGGGTCTTGATCGGTTGTTTCGTTTTCTTTTTTTGGCTTGGCGGTATTTTCTCGTTGCTCGGTGGCTTTGATATAGACATCGACCTCGTGCGGATAAGACCACTGATTGAGCTGCTCTCTGTGCGCCACCACCTTCATGATTTTATCGCGACCAACGTTGGATTTCTTTGCCGTCACCCTCACTTCTTGTACTTCAGAGAGTTTCATCGGGAACAATTGGATATCGCGTTTGGTGTCGGCGTCGCGCATGCCTAAAAAAGCTTCTCGGTCTTGGTAGCCATCGGCAGTGAATACAAGGTAATACTCGCCTACATTGAGGTACATCTCGTAATAGCCGTTGGCATCTGCAACCGTGCGCATATCGGTAGCACTCTTGACAAATATTTCAGCTCCGGCCAATGGCAAGTTGCTTTCATTGGTCACAAAACCACTGAGCAAGCGCTGGCCAAAGGTATTGCCAACAAACAGTATAAAAGTAAAGAGAGCGAGTGCTTTCATGTTTCTAAGACCTATAAATACCTAAAAGGTTACTTATTTTCAGCTTCTTTTTGCTGGGCCATCTCGTTTAAGTGGCGATACATGCGCTTCATCATCCATCTTTTGGTGAAGTACATCAGCAGGGCCATCACGGGAACGACGTAATAAGCCACCCAAGTTTGCGCACCTTCAGTAATGATTTTGAAGGTAATCACTAGAAAACTTAGACCTGTAATCAGGAGCCAAAAATATCCTGAGAATTGATTGTAACGACTGATGAAATCTTTTTGTGCCATTTATTGAATTGTTTGGTTTTTTTCTATTTGCCAGGAGCCAACAGGCTGAAGCAATACATAATTACTGAAATCTTGCTTGGTGCGGATGCCTTTTCCAAAAAGTTTCCCTTTTGGAGAACGCACAATAACGGCAGATTCTGTAAAAATGCTACTGTCTTTTTGGTTCCAAAATAGGGCTTCGGTTTCAAGTGTTTGCTTCTTTTTATGGTTGTACAAACGCACGGAATCCTTGACCATGAGTTCGCCCGTATTGTAGTTGATTTCACCGTACAGAGCACTCAAAGTAGAGACGATGTCTCCTGTTTCATTGAAGAAATACACCTTTAGGCTGTCTTTGATTTTGGTGATTTGTGCTTTCCCGCGGTAGGTTTCGGCAAGTGCAGCATGGATTTCGACCTTTGCGCAGCCATCTGTTGCATAGGTGAGCACGAGGTTTTTGGTGCTTTCGGTGGGTGCGTCTGCTTGGTAGCTGATTTGCTGAACTATAGCGATGTCGTTTTCGCAACTGCTCAGCAGAAGTAACAAGCTTGAGGTAAAAAAGAAAAACAACCGCATTTGCATTAATCGAGCTGACGCTTGCGGAACCATTTTTCAAAGTTAGAAGGCGCCATGATCAAGCTCACGCGTGCGCCGATAAATTGTTCTTTCCAAATGCCCGTTTCAATGGTGCGCTGGCCAAATGTTAGGCCCACATTAATGGAAGAGAGCGACACTTGCGCCAATAACGGCAAGCCAAAACCAACGGTAAGGCCTTGTTCTTGGTAAGGCACGCCGCTATTTGTATAGGGTAAGGTTTGCTGGTAGTAACCTACGCGGTAACTTAGTTTTTCAAATCCTTTGAGGGTGGCGATGTTCTCAAGTACCTCGTATTCTGGTTGAAATTGCAGGCCAAAGCTCATGCGGTTGTAGTCTTTTTGATCAAAGCCAGTCAGTAAGTTTTCGTCTTGGCTGAGTGAACCAAAAAGGCTGTAACTCGCAAATAGTTGAAGTTGCGGATGGAGTTCGCGCGTTTGGCGCTTGTATTTGGGTAATTTCCAAGCGTAGCTCATCCCAAATTGGGTGCTTTGCGCCAGCTTTGCCGAAAAAGACTGGCTGCTATTGAGGATGGTGTCGTAGCTTCCAGGAGCGCCGATGCTCGCAGAACTGTAGAGTTCACGTTGGTAGGTGCCGCCAAGCTGGAGTTGTGGTTGGTAAACGGCGCTCAAACTAAAGGCGTGGTTTTTGCCAAGTTGTTGCATGAAGTAAGTACCGATTTCGGTATGAAAAGATCGGACAACCAATGAGTTGCGTTCGATGCCGCCCGCAGCGCTTGCGCCTGTCAGTAATTCAGAGCTGCGCTCATTGACGAGTGTACCAAACAAATACGACGCGTTGGCGCCAATTGCGAGTTTGGTATTTGGTTTTTCGATCAAGCCGACTGAATAGCCTAAGTAAAGATCTTGAATAGCGCCTTTGCCGGTGTAGTTGTAACGAATGGAGTCTAGGCCTGTAAATTGTGTTTCGCTGATTTGATAGCCGCGCGCACTAAACGGACGTAGCCCGAAAGAAAGCCCCATTTGTTGGCGGATCTTGAAGCCTAAGGTGAATTGCTCTACCATTGGGGTGGCGGCAAATTGCTGCGCGCTGGCGTTGCTGTACCAAGATTGACGCGAGTGGATGCTCACGGTGTAGAGTGTAGCGCCTTTGCTGAGTCGGTTGTAGGTTGCCGGATTATAATGATTGACCATTGTGGAGTCAAAAACATTGATCACGTTTTTGCCGAGTGCATCAAAAATACCGTGGCCTTTGGCACTCATTTCGCCAAGCCCATAAAAGCTTGCAGGCTCAGCCGTAATGGATTGTGCCAAAAGGATATTGCAAAAAGTTGCTGTAAAGAGGAGAGCGAATAGTTTAGTCATTGGCTTGGTAAAGGGCAAGGATGCCTTCTAAAGTTAAATTTTCGTGTACAAAGATGCCATTTTTTTGGCCCAAATCAAAATGTTGGGCGTCGCCACCTGTGAGCAGCACCACAAGTTCGGGGTAGGTTTCGCGGTAAGCACCTACAAGGCCTTCAATCTCCTTTTGCCATCCTAAATAAGTACCGATTTCGAGACTTTCTTGGCTGTTTGTGCCGATGAGCTGCTGGGTGCTTTTCCCGACTACTTCTGGTAGTTTGGCTGTAAAATGAGCCATGGCTTTGGCGCGCATTTGCAAACCTGGGCTAATTGAGCCGCCGAGGTAGTTGTTTTGTGCGTCCAGAAAGTCAAATTTGATGCAGGTTCCGAGGTCGATGGCCAAACGGTCTTTGCCCATGTGTGTAGCGCTGAGCGCCGCCGCATTGCACAACCGATCCATCCCAAGCGTTTGGGGACTTTGGTAAGCCATCTGAAACGGTAGCGAAATCATGGGTGTAATTTCAAAAGTTTGCTTGAAAAAAGTAAGGAGTGTGTTTCTCAACGACTCATCAATAACGGACGAAAAGGCGAGGGGGATGTTACGGTCTAGCCTCGAAATTTGAAAATCAGGGTAAGTAAAACGCTCAATTTGCTGTATAACACCTTCTTGCGCAAGCGCTAATTTCAGATGGGTATTGCCGGCGTCGAGTAAATAGACTTCTTTTTGAGCACTCATATCCAAAATTAAGGAGCTTTTTTGAACTTTTTTGGTTTTTATCTTGTGTAAAACAGTAAAAATGTGTTAAATTTGCATCCACCAATGGCTGGTACCTTAGCTCAGTTGGTAGAGCAAAGGACTGAAAATCCTTGTGTCCCTGGTTCGATTCCTGGAGGTACCACTCAAAAAACCCCGAAGTTCTCTTCGGGGTTTTTTTGTTTAATTGCCATCCACCAAATGGATAAATCCGTGCTTGTCTATGAGCGTACCGCCGAGCATTTCGCCCCGCAGGCGATAAAAGAACACGCCGTCGGTGTGTAGTTCTCCATTGAAGTCATAGCCGTCCCATACTGCAATGCCAGTTTGGTCCTTGAGTTCAAAAACAAGATTGCCCCAGCGGTTCAAAATTTGAATATCGTAGCTTTTGAAAGACGGATAAGGAAGCGTTACAATGTCATTGACGCCATCGCCGTTGGGTGTAAATACATTGGGCACCCAAATATCTGGGTCAGAAACAAAAATGGTAATGAGTGCGGTATCGATACAACCTAAGTTGTCGGTGATCACGAGTCCGATCTGTTGAGGCCCACCTTGCGAGAAAGCGATGCTTTGCGGTGTGTTCTGAAAAAACAAGTTGCTGCTGTCTGGGAACATCCAAGTCCAGGTGCTGATCGGGTTGAGGCTGGTACTGACGTCACTTAAGTTGACGACCTGATTGATGTTCGCGTACACAGGTGTGGCCGCAATTTGGGCATTCATGCCACTCACACTCGCCGTCAGCGGATCGAGTAAAAATAAGATTTGGCAGCCTGCGGTATCGTAGATAGTGACGCTCGGGTTGTAGGTGCCTGTGTTGGGGTAAAAATACGGAAAAGACAAGCTGTCTGCCACCCAAATGCCATTGCCTAAGTTCCAACTCACGGAGTCGATGTTCGCTGCATTCAGGATCGTGAAGAGCGCACCTTGCGCACAAATGGTGTTGTCTTGGATCCAGGTTGGCGTGCCGAGTGGCCCACCGATGGTCACGTAGTTATTGATGGTGGTGTCGTCAGTGCAACCGTATTGGTCTGTAACGGACAAAAGCAAGTTGAAAGATCCGCTGGTCACAAGCGTGTTGTCCGGGTTTTGCAAAATGGATGCATTGCCGTTTCCGAAAGTCCAGTTCCAGTTGGTGATGCTGCCAAGGCTGGTAGATTGGTCGGTGAAATCACAGAAAAGTGGCGGGCAACTGTATTGCCCATTTGCATCGATTGCCGCTCCAGAAAAAGTGAAGCTAGGCGCTGCGTTAGGACTTGAAATATAGATCGTTTGCTGAATGGTATCTTTGCAACCATTGACATCTGTGGCCACGAGCGAAAGTGGAAAAGTAGAAAACAGACCATTGCCCACAGCCGCTTGATTCAAGATACAGCTACTATCCGAACCCGATAAATTGGTGCCAATGAACCACTGATAGGAGAGCGGACCTTCTCCTGTGCTCAAACTCGCAATCATGCTGCTATCTAGCGCGCAAATGATGGTATCTGCCGTCAAGAGCGCAGTGGGTTTGGTGAGCGTAATTTGCACATTTACAGGGTTAGATACACAGCCATTGATATCCGTGGCGGTAATGCTTGCGGTATACACGCCGTTGCCCGTAAAAGTATGATTGATGGGCTGGTTCACGTTTGTTGTGGTCACGCTCGCGTTGTTGTCCGAAAAGACGGTGTTGAAGGTGGCCAGCGGCAAACCGTTGGCAATACTGTAGCTCGTATTGCTGAAACTCACGGGCAGCGGAGAGCATCCGGCGTAAGTTGGCGCCAAAAGCCCCGCTACAGGTTTGTTGGCTACAAATATGGTTTGGGTAGCGGTGGAGCTACAACCTGCCGAATTGAAAACCAAAAAGTTGATATTGTAGCTGCCGCTCGCAGGATAAACGTAATTGACATTTGCCCCATTGTTGATTTGCTGCCCGTTGCCAAAAGTGTAAATCCAGCTATTGACCGGATGCGCGGACCACGTAGTGCTTTGATTGAATAAACTAATGGCGTCGCCTTTACAAATGGTGTCGTCGGGCAAGAGAAAAGCTGCTTGCAATTGAGAAATCGTGACCGCCAGCGAAATGCTGTCTGAGCACCCCGTGGTGTAGTTATGGACGACTTGTTCGATTTGATACGTGCCGTAATTGGCAAAAGCATGACTGGCGTTGCCGCCGTTGGGGAGGTCGAGCTGTGCGTTGTTGAAATTGGTGTTGGGCGAGTTGTCGTTCCATTCGTAGTGTAGGGCCACGCTGTCTTCGAGTTCGCCTTCGATGGCGGTATTTTGAAATTGAAAAGTAACTGGCAAACTCGTCGGATTGCAGACTAAATAGGCATCGGGGTTGAATTGCGCAATGGGCGCCAAAACATACAGAACGGAATCTTTTTCGAGGGTGTCTATGCAGCCGCGGAAATTGACGTAAAGCGTCACATCTACCCAGCCCGTGTCTTGCGAAAACTGAAACGTGGGGTCGTCTTGGGTGCTGATGCCTTGCGAAAAATCCCAGAGATAAGAGATTTCGGTGCTGTCATAAGGTACAGAAATATAAAATTCCGATTCGAATTCGACGTCGGTATTGGCGCAGGTGATGTTGGGGTCCCAGGTGAAATCTATGGAATCAATTGCACCCACCGTAATATATGACGGTTTGAGCAGTGTGTCCGAACAGCCCGATGCCGTGGTAATGATCAGCGAAATATCGTAAAGCCCCACGCCGTAGGTTTGTGGCGGCGGAACCTGCCCATTGAAAGTTTGTCCGTTGCCGAAGTTCCATTGCCACGATACAATCGGATTGCTGGGCGTGTAAGAGGTGTCGATAAATTGCGCGGTCAAGGGCGCACATCCGCCTGTATCTAAAGCGTAAAATCCAGCCAGCACCGGTGTGATTTCGATGTAGTCTTGTAGTGTTTTGGTGCCCGAACAGCCTGCGCTCGAGGTAAAAGTAAGGCTGACGTCGTATAAACCGCTGAGTTGGTATAAATGTGCAGGAGGGTTGGTGCCTGTATACGTTTGTCCGTCGCCAAAATTCCAAACGTAAGTGCCGGTGAGGTTGGTGGTATTGAAAAACTGAATGCTGCCGGGTGCGCAATTGGCGGTGGGGTTTGCATAAAAGTTAGGAATGGTATTGGCTTGGATCACAATTTGTTGCGAGGTGCTTGCCGAACATCCTGAATTCGTGTTTTGCGAAGTTAAATTGACGGTGTACGTACCGGGGGAGTTGTAGGTCACGTTGGGGTTTTCGGCGTTGCTTTGGCCCGCAGTTCCAAAATTCCAGCTCCAGGCGTTGGCGCCCGCAGTTGAGTTGTCTTGAAATGAAATGGCTTGGCCCACACAACCTGTTGTTGGGGCGGTGATGCCTGCCTGAAAATTGGATACAACGATGGGTTGGGTCAGGGAGTTGACACAGCCGGTATTGTTGTTGGTCACGGTCAAAACCACCTGAAACGTACCTTGGCTATTGTAAGTGATACTCGGCGGCGTATATTGGGTAGAGGTTTGGCTATTTCCGAAATTCCAGGCTTGCGCAAAGTTGGCTCCTTGAGAAGAAGTATTGTTGAAGCTCAAGGTCAGCGGAACCGTACAGCCCAAGCCGTTGGCGCTAAAATTGACATTCGGCAGCGGATTGACGGTAATATATGCCGGCTTGATTTCTGCATCGGCGACACCGTTTGCGTTGGTCGCTACAAGTGTAATGGTGAAGGTGCCGGCCGTGCTAAAAGCGTGGGTGGCGTTGGTGCTCAGGGCGGAGTTGCCGTCGCCGAAATCCCATTGGTAGGAACTCAGGGCAGGGCCGCCGTTGGCACTAGAAGTATTGGTGAAATTGACATTTTGACCTACGCACACCACAAGCGGAGTAGCCGTAAAATTGGCAACGGGGCTTTGGGCGTATAAAAAGGATGCTAGACAGCTTATGCTGACCAACAAGAGGCGTAGGTAGGTCATTACAAGCCCTAAACGTAAATTTAACGCATGAAGTTGCGTTTACGGGACGACACTCCTTAAATTTTTGGGAAATTTGGCTTCCATGGCCGGGAAAAACACGTGGCCTAAAATCAGCGGATTGAACACAAAATATTGGCAACGGACCAATTCGCCATCTGGTAGCAGACACCAAAAGCTATTCATGTCCATATTGACCAATTGGCCAAACTCATTGCGCTGCTCCTCTTTGCTCTTGATGCGGAACATTTTCAGGGCAATTTTTTCGTGTTTGGTCTTCACCTCTAAGTAGCAAAAAGCTGGGCTTCTTTTGACGCTATCCACTTGCTTGTCTGATAACGAGAAGTTTTTTTGTTCAAAGTGAATTTTCTGAAATCCTTGTAAATAACGAAAAACATTGGTGGTGTCGAGGCTTGCGAGTGCTTTGCCATTTTGGGTCACACTGAAGCGTCGGCCTTTGTTAAGGAGCTCAAAATTGCGATAAGCCTCGCCGCGGAACTTCGCTTTGACACTTAAAATATCTTCCATCTGCAAGGCCATGATTTCGGTACAGGCCCATTGGCGCGGGTCGGCAAAAAAGCGTGGGTCGATGAGGCCGTTCATGCCAGAGATTTTCATCATGACTGGGCTGGCACTTTTGCCGGCGTCTGCGGTCTCGAGCAACATGATTTGGCCGTAGTGGTCGGGGGTAGCTGGGCCGAGGTACCACGTTTTGGTCCATTCGCCGTCTTGAAAAATCTCGACTTTAATGTGCGAGGTAGACATGAGCTCCGTAAAACGTTTTTCAGATTTTTGCGGAAGGTAGCCTTTGAATTCAATTTTATTCAAGGCTTCTAAAATCAGCGACACATTGGTTTTGGACACACAGCCGCCTTTGGCATCCGTCCAGGTGTTGTCGTTTTTGACCAACGTAAATTGCTGACCAAATGCATCGGTGATGACGAGCTTAGAAATGGTGGTGGTGTCTTCAATTTTGAAGTTGAATGCGCGTGCATCTGAGGCACTTTGACCGCCCTTTAAATCGAGTGCCCACCAAGTGAGCCCGCCCAAGAGCACAGCAAATAATACGAGTACGAGGCCTTTTTTCTTCATGGAAAGTTATTTTAACGAGTGTAGCGTCTTTGGCGGATCCAGTTCATGATGAAGGCGAGCGCCAAAATGAGTAGCAAAGGCAGCATCATGTTCATGCTTTTGTAAAAAAGCGATGAGGACTTGATTTTCTCTTTGTCGATTTCTTTGATATCGATTTGGCGGCTTCTGATGTCCAGAACAGAGTTGTCGCCCATCATGTAATCGACCATGTTTTGGAAGAGCTCTTGGTTGCCAAAAATAATAGGGATGCGTCTTTGCGCAAGTTCTGCATCCACCTTGAGTTCGTTGATGGCAATCGGACGATACAAGTAGCTGTTGATTTTTTGCGGATCGAGAATGGAGTCGTAGCTGTTGCGGATGAAGGAGCCGTTGCCGACCACTAATATTTTGGTTTCTTTTTGACTCTCTTCGAGGTAGTTGGCGTCTTTGCTATTGGCGAATTCGGCAACGATGCGGTTTTTGAAGTGAGACTGATAAAAGCCTTCTGACAAGCCCGCCACACAAAGTTTGTTGATTTCATCTTCGGGGTTGTCTACTAGTTTTGGATTTTTGCCATAATTGAGTGGCAGGGCAAGGTTGACCAAAGGCTGAAGCCCGCTGGGGATGGCGTTGCTGGAGCTCGTTAAGATAGGGGTGAGCTGCGCTTTTGGCACTTGTACAAATTCAATTTCGTTGGCGTATTTCAAAGAAATGGGGTCTACGTTGCGCGTCATTGGGTGCAAACTCGGGGTGGCGAGCATGTGGTAGAACCAAGGTAAAAACGCCGTTTCGGCAAACGGAACAATTTTAGGTGCGCAATTGGCATCTAGCACATAATTCTCTTTGATTTTGATGCCGTAGTCGAAGAGCAGGCGGTCGAGCAGGAGGTTTTTGCGCGTGGTGTGGGTCATGCCGGTGGCATTGAGGGTGTCTTCGTTGAGGGCTAGTGTATTCATAAAACACAAAAGCTTTCCACCGCGCAGCACGAACTGATCGATGAGATAGAGGTCTTTTTGAGAAAATGGTGTTTGTGGATCGGCAATGATGAGGCCGTCTACGTCTTTGAGTGCGGCAATGCTGTCGTTGAGTGCCACATCTTTGATTTGATAATATGGAGAGATGAGTGCACGCGCCCGCATGGTTTCTGCTGGATTGAGTTCGCCGTGTCCTTGTAAAAAGGCGATGGTTGGTTTGCTCGTTTGCGTCAGTCTGCGCATGGCAGAGAGCAAATTGTATTCGAGGTTGTTGAGCGCATTTTCAATCATTTCGCTCATTTGCTCTAGTGCGTAAGGGCGGCCTGGTTGAGTTCCTGGCAAAAATTGCACGACACCTTCTTTGGTGATGCCATTGACGCTATAAGAAAGCAAAGCACCAGGGAACAACAACATTTGGCTCTGGGTACCGTCTTTTAGGTAATTGATTTCTAGGGGTAAGATGCCTTTGCCGCGGTCGTAGAGTTGGGCGCGCAGGGCATTGATTTCGTCTTCAGTACCTACATTGGGGTCCGTGAACAAGAATTCAATGCGGGTGCCGGCGATGCGCTTGAAGTCTTTGAGTTTGTCTTTGAGTGCGTTCTGAAAGTTCTTGAGTTCAGAGGGCATGTTGCCATCTAGATAAATTTGGATGCTGATGCGGTTCTCAAAATTCTTTTTGTCTGAGAGGTAGTTGACGGTGCTGTTGGCCAACGAATAGCGCTGGTCTTTGGTCATGTCTAGCTTGAAATAAAGCATGGAGCCAATAAAGTTCAGCAAGACCAACACGGCGGCGAGTAAGCCGAGAACCGTCCAGTTGTAAAGTCCTTTAGTGAAGTTGAGTTTCATGCGTTATTTTTTGAGCGATTTGAGAACGGTAAGTGATGCCACTAAGAACAAAGCGTTCAGGCTGACAAAGTAAAGTAAGTCACTGGTGTCAATGACGCCTTTTTTGATGGCTTCGTAATGAAAGGCAATGCCGATATACTTGATGAGGTAATCCAAGCCACCGATCTGGCTGAAGTTGCCTAATAACTCAAAACCATCATAAAATACCCAGCACAAGAACATGGCTAGTATAAACGCAACAATTTGGCTGTGGGTGAGTGCAGAGGCAAACATACCGATCGAAACAAATGCTGCGCCCAGTAAAAGCAAGCCAATATAAGAGGTGAAAGTAGCGCCTAAATCGATGTTGCCTGCGGGTTTGCCCAGAAAGTACATACTGACCAAATAAACGAGCGTGGGCAAAATAGCGACAAAAACCAAGGCAACACCTGCGAGGTATTTGGCAAAAATGAGTTGAAAGTCGGAGATAGGGCGGGTGAGCAGCAGTTCAATTGTACCAGTGCGGCGTTCTTCTGCGATGGAACGCATGGTGATGGCGGGGATCAGGATCAAAAAGATCACTGGCGACATATTGAAAAAGGGGATGAGGTCTGCTGTAGAGCCCTCGAGTAAATTGGTGTTGTAGGAGAGGATCCAGTGGAAGAGTCCGGAGGCAATCAGGTAAATGAGGATAAAAACGTATCCGATGATTGAACTCAGGAAGCTCGAAATTTCTTTTAAGAATAGGGCGCGCATAGTAAAAGTTGAGTTGTCAAAATTAACAAATATCTATAAACGAAAATTCCCGCCTTGTGGGGCGGGAATTTTAGATACACTCAATCTTTATTATGCTTGTTTCACATTCACAGCATTCAAGCCTTTACGGCCTTCTTGCAATTCGAATTCAACTTCGTCATTTTCTTTGATTTTGTCTACCAAACCGGTAACATGAACAAAATACTCTTTGTTCGTGTCTTCTTCAACAATAAATCCAAAACCCTTGGTTTCGTTGAAAAATTTTACATGTCCTTTACTCATTCTAATAATATTAATTTCGGTAAAGGTAGTGACCTATTTGAGTTTTACACTATTTTTCTCGAATAAATGCACTAAAATGTTGATTTAAGCTCCAAGCTTCGGCTTTTTGATCGAACCAAACCTTGATTTGAGGCCATATGGAGGCAAAGAGCGCGGAGTCGCGGTAGTCGTTTAAATCTTGTTCAGAATCCCAGATAGAATAGGTGAAAACAAGGCAGGGATCTGTTTGATCTTGCAATAATTGCATGCCTCTGCAGCCAGGAAACTGTGCCACTTGCCATTTGACCGTTTCAAAATGGGCTAAAAACTGATCGAGGTGCGCGGCGTCAAAATGTAATTTAACAACTCTGGTGAGCATTAGAACAAGGATTGGATGTTTTCTTTGGAACCTTGTGGCGTGAATTCGATGTGCACCGGATCGCCGATGCGCATGCCAAATAATTTACTCGCACCGCCAAAGCCATCATTGGCACCTCTATTGATAGCGATTTCTAAACGACCTGCGCTATTGAAGAGCGCGACGCGTTCTCCTTGAGTTACCGCATTGTAGGTCGCAGAAATTTCGTCGATGAAATATTCTTTCTTCTGGTATTTGATGGTAAAAGGGATATCGGTGCCAAAGCGCTCAAAATCGGTTTTGGTGATGTTCGTGACGAGGTTGCCAAAGCTATCGATGTGTATCACCACCCCGCGAATGAGGAGTGGGTCAAGGATCGGTTTTTGGTCAAAGGCTCTGCGGTAGCTATTTGCTGCAGTGGCAAAGCTAGACAGCTCTTCTTTGTTGACAATGCGCTGCGCTAGGTCAATAAAGCAGTTTTTGGTCGTGAAGCGCCAAGCCTCGGGTTGGTCTTGAATGGCGGTGTAGTGGTAAAATTCGTCTGGAAAATCTTCTTCGAGAAAGCTGCCAAAAAACCCGTTGTCGTTGCAAATGAAATATTGTCCTTTGTACTTTAAGATGCCTGGGTAGCGTTCTTTTTGCGCTTCAAATAGCGGCTCGCTGTCTACGCCAATGATATGAATGGTACCCTCGGCAAACTCGTGAAAGCAGCAGCGCAACTGAAAAGCAGCTTCTCCGATGTTAAAAGGTGTAATGCCATGACTGATATCGATTACATGCGCAGAAGGGAACGCTTTGAGAAGCCTTCCTTTGATAGCTGCGACGTAGTAGTCGTGATAGCCGTTGTCTGTAGTGAGCGTAATGATTTGCATGGCAGAGAAGGCGACTTTGTGCTCAGAAATTCATAATTTTACCAAAAGTAATCGAAATCGTTAGAAACCCTTCAAAAAACACCCAAATAAATTGAGTTCAGGTCAACGTCAGATCAGCATTGAAGGCCTTAATCCGGCCGAAATCTACGGAATCAACAATGCAAACCTCAAACACATCAAGAGTTTCTTTCCAAAGCTCCAAGTCATCGCACGCGGTAACCAGCTCAATTTAGCTGGCGACGACGAAGTCATGGACGAGTTCGAGCGCAAATTCGCGCTTATTGTCCAGCACTATCAAACTTTTAACACCCTCACCGAAAACAACATAGACAACCTCATGTTGCAAGACGGCGCCAAAATGCTCTCCCAAGACGACGGTTCCGAAACGCTTGTGCACGGCAACGGAGGTGTCAAGATCAAAGCGCGCACCGTCAATCAAAAGAAATTGGTGCAAGCTGTACTGGAGTCCGATATGGTCTTTGCCGTTGGGCCAGCCGGTACGGGTAAAACCTACACTGCAGTCGCCATGGCGGTCAGGGCACTCAAAGCCAAAGAGGTCAAGCGCATTATCCTGACGCGCCCGGCAGTTGAAGCCGGAGAAAACCTCGGTTTCTTGCCCGGCGACCTCAAAGAAAAATTAGATCCTTACCTCATGCCGCTTTACGATGCCCTCCGCGACATGATTCCCGCCGAAAAACTCGCCGACATGATCGAATTCGGCGTCATCGAAATTGCACCGCTCGCTTTTATGCGCGGCCGCACCCTCGACAAAGCATTTGTGATCCTCGACGAAGCCCAAAATACCACCCAAATGCAAATGAAAATGTTCCTGACCCGCATGGGCATGACCGCCAAATTTGTCATTACCGGCGATATGTCTCAGGTAGATTTACCCTCGCGTCAGCGCTCGGGCTTGTCTTATGCACTCGACGTGCTCCACGACATCAACGAAATCAAAATTGTACGCTTGGGGCAGTCCGATGTCATTCGCCACCGCTTGGTCAAGCAAATCATCGAGGCTTTTGACGTAGCTGAGCACCAAGAAAAGCTAGCGAAGCAGGCCAAAATCGACGCCCAAGAAAAAAACAAACAAAAGAACTCCTAAATACAAATCATTTTATGCAAGCCCTAACCAGTAATTCATTTCATTTTCAAGGTCAAACCAAAGTATACAACGGCAAGGTCAGAGATGTCTACACGCTAGAGAACGATTTACTTGTCATGGTTGCCTCCGATCGAATTTCTGCATTTGACCACATTCTCCCAAAAGGAATTCCTTACAAAGGACAGGTGCTCAATCAAGTAGCCACCATGTTTTTGGAAGCCACCAAAGACATCGTACCAAACTGGTTGGTCGCTACACCAGACCCAGCAGTTGCAATTGGCGTTGCTTGTGAACCCATCCGCATCGAAATGGTGATCCGCGGTTATTTGGCTGGCCACGCAGCCCGAGAATACAAAGCGGGTAAACGCATGCTTTGCGGTGTTGCGCTACCCGAAGGCCTCATCGAAAACGACCGCCTACCTGCGCCCATCATTACGCCAGCTACCAAAGCAGAAGAAGGGCACGACGAAGACATTTCAAGAGAAGACATTTTAGCGAGAGGTTTGGTCGAGCCTGAAATCTATGCCCAAATGGAACAATATACCCACGCGTTGTTTCAAAGAGGCACCGAAATGGCTGCAGCGCGCGGTCTTATTTTGGTCGATACCAAATACGAATTCGGCCTACACAACGGCGTCGTTACGCTCATCGACGAAATCCATACCCCAGATTCTTCGCGCTACTTTTACGCCGAGGGCTACGCAGAACGCCAAGCCAACGGCGAAGCACAAAAGCAACTTTCTAAGGAGTTTGTACGTCAGTGGCTCATCGAAAACGGCTTTCAAGGCCTAGAAGGCCAAGCAATGCCATTCATGCCCGACGACTTCGTTCAAGTCATTTCTGAGCGCTACATCGAACTTTACGAGCGCATTACTGGCCTTGCTTTTCAAAAGGCAGATACACAAAATATTGTTGCCCGCATTGAAAACAACGTCAATGCCTACCTTCAAAACAGTTAATTCATGTCTGTACACGCCTCCTCACCCAAAAAAATCACCACCCATACGCTTCAAGAAATGAAGCAAAATGGCCAAAAAATCTCCATGCTCACCGCCTACGACTACTCCATGGCGCGCATTGTAGACGAAGCCGGTATCGACGTCATTCTCGTTGGTGACTCCGCTTCAAACGTAATGGCTGGTCATGAAACCACACTGCCCATAACCTTAGACCAAATGATTTACCATGCCTCAAGTGTGGTAAGAGCCGTACAGCGTTCTTTGGTGGTGGTCGATATGCCTTTTGGGTCTTATCAGGGCAACTCCAAAGAGGCGCTTTCTAGTGCCATCAAAATCATGAAAGAGTCGGGTGGCCACGCCGTCAAAATGGAAGGTGGCCAAGAGATTTTAGATTCTATTCGCCGCATCCTTACCGCGGGCATTCCTGTCATGGGGCACCTCGGCTTGACGCCGCAATCTATTTATAAGTTTGGTACTTATGTGGTGCGCGCCAAAGAAGAGGAAGAGGCTGCAAGACTCATCGCCGACGCCAAAGCCTTGGAAGAGGTGGGTTGTTTTGCCATCGTACTCGAAAAAATACCTGCCGAACTCGCT
The DNA here is from genome assembly GCA_030730025.1 of Crocinitomicaceae bacterium. GTDB lineage: Bacteria > Bacteroidota > Bacteroidia > Flavobacteriales_D > Crocinitomicaceae > UBA952. The sequence continues at coordinate 23,469 of JANQWC010000012.1, read as the reverse complement.
ACTCGAGTGGCGCAAATGGTGCAAATACCGGTCATCGGAATTGGTGCAGGCGCAGGCGTAGATGGTCAGGTCTTGGTCATTCACGACATGCTCGGCATCAACAATGAATTCAATCCGCGTTTCTTGCGCAAATACAACAACTTGCATGCCCACATGCTGCAAGCTTTCCAAGATTACAAAGCCGATGTTCAGTCCGGAGATTTTCCGAATGCATCCGAACAATATTAACTGATGCGCTCGTTATGGCTGTTGTTGCTTCTTGTGGTATGGGCTTGTGGGTCCGAACCGCAACAACAACGTCCAAAACAAGCGCAGAATCTCTGCAAATACAGCAAGCTCCTGAAAATCGTCCCAACCGAAAAAGGATATATTGTTGAAATTCAAAATCCAGAGCAGCCTAAAGAACAGTTCAAGTTTCAGCTCAAGCAGTCGTTTGAGCGCATAGCCGCATTGAGTGCAACACACGTCGGGATGCTCTCAGCTATTGGTCAAGCGCAGCGCTTGTGTGCCATTCCAGACAAACGCTATTTACACGATCCGCAAATCATCAAAGCCGTAAAGAGAGGTCAGGTGGCCGATCTCAAAAGCGAGCAGCAACTTTCCATTGAAAAACTCCTCGCGCAGCGCACCCAAGCGCTGGTCTACAGCGGATTCGGTCCCGAACAAACCCAAATCAAAAGACTCAGGTCTATTGGCCTTACTTGTATACCCAATTACGAGTGGAGAGAAACGCATCCGTTGGCCAGAGCCGAGTGGGTCTTGCTTTTTGGCGTCTTGACCGGTCAATTGGACAAAGCGCAGCGCTACTTCAAGCAGGTTTGTCAAAATTATCAGCGCATCAGAACGCAGCCAACATTGTGTAATACCAATCCTTTTGTAATCAGCGGATATGTCTATGGCGACCAATGGGTAGCCCCAGCTGCCAACAGCTTTGAAGCCAAATTATATGCCGATGTAGATTTTACCTATTATTTCAATGAAAGCGCCGGAACAGGCAGTTGCTTTAGCAGCATTCCGAGTGTCCTGACAAACAGTGCTGCTGTGGTTTTGTGGCTCAATCCTGGGCAGCCAACCCGAGCCGCGCTTTTGCAACAATACCCGAAATACAAATATTTCCCTTTCTTCAAAAAGCGCATCTTTTGCTATACCCACAATACCAACTTTTATTGGGAATGTGCAGCAGCACATCCAGATTGGGTCCTTTCTGATTTGTCACAAATCCGCAATGGGCATGTCAAAAAACTGCATTTTTACAAAGAATTGCGCCAATGAATCGAAAAGGACTCTTGCTACTCTTGCTAGCCTTGGTATTATTACTGAGTTGCTTGTTGCATATCCATTTAACCGAAGTGAGTAGTTCAAGTGCTGCTCAGGCCAATGTTTTGTGGTGGGAATTTCGCTTTCCGCGCCTCATGAGTGCACTTTTAGCAGGTGCGGGGCTTTCATTAAGTGGTTTGTTGATGCAGAATTTATTTCGCAACCCAATGGCTGGGCCTTATGTGCTCGGCATCAATTCTGGGGCAAGCTTAACAACTGCTTTACTGATGTTGGGTGGTTTTCCATGGATGCTCCATACGATCGGTTTGGTGGGCAGTTCTTTATTGGGTGCTTTTTTGGCAGCTGCTTTTATGTTTTTTGTATCGTGGCGCGTGCAACAAACCACCGGTTTATTATTAGTGGGCCTCATGTTTGCCAGTTTTACGGGCTCCATCGAATCCGTGCTGCAAAGTTGGGCTTCGCCAGAGCAAGTCAAGCAGTTTTTCTTGTGGAATATGGGTTCGTTGCAGCAATTAAGTGCCGCGCAAGTTCCTTGGTTACTGACCTTATTTACCGCTGCTGTGCTCTGGAGTTTGCTATTGATCAGGAGCCTTAACGCTTTTGTACTCGGCCAAGATCAAGCGTTTCAGCTAGGCGTGCGCACACAGCGTGTCAGATTGTCTATGTTGGCCATCACCGCGCTTTTGGCCGGAAGCATCACTGCCTATTGTGGTCCAATCGCTTTTGTTGGTTTAGCGATTCCAAATCTCGGCCGACAACTGCTGCGTACCCAAGATCACTTGCTCCTGATTTTATTTTGCCTCTTATTTGGCGCACTTTTTCTTTTGGCTTGTGACATCTTGTCTATTTATTTAGATTCTTACTTTAGTTTACCCATCAACGTACTGACCTCCTTGATCGGTGCGCCATATATTGCTTATCTTGTTTTACGCCGCTCATGATCAGCTTTCAACATACCGTTATTGGTTATCAGCGCCCCTTGATTTCGATAGAAAACCTCACGCTAGAGGCTGGAAAAGTATATGCGCTGTTGGGTTTAAACGGATCGGGAAAGTCAACCTTACTCAAAACATTAGCTGCTCAAACGCCGCCTCTTGGTGGCGCACTCACGCTGAACCATTACCCTGTAGCCCAACTGGCTAAAGACGGTAACTTGCGTGCGCAGCAAATTGCTTTTGTTTCAAGTCGTTTTGACGGCATTGAACACCTCTCTGTTTTTGAATATGTAGCACTAGGTAGAATTCCTTATCTCACCGTTTTTGGAAAAGTTTCTGCCGAAGACCAGCAAATGGTAAGTGAAACATTAAAGGAGCTAGGTTTGACGCATTTGACGCATAAACGGACCAAAGAACTGAGTGACGGCGAAAAACAGCTCGTGAGCTTGGCGCGTGCTTTTGTGCAAGATACACCTGTGCTCTTGCTCGATGAGCCGTCTAGCTTTTTGGATTTCTTGAACCGAGAAAACTTGTTGTTGGCTCTCTTGAAATGGGTGAGTGAAGGCCAAAGATGCGTCTTGCTCTCTAGCCACGATATAGATTTATGCCTCGAACACAACTTGCCTTTATTGGCACTCGCCGGAGGCCAAATTCAAGAATTGCTTGCGCTGGATAAAAAAGGAGTAGTCAGTGTTTTGCTGAAGGGTGCAGCGCACTAAACCGTCATGATGTCTTTTTCCTTGATTTCTACCAACTCGTCAACTTTTTTGATGAAGCTGTTGGTGATTTTTTGAACCTCTTCTTCACCGACTTTCACGAGGTCTTCTGATAAACCTTCAGTTTTGAGGTCTTTGATCATGTCGAGCGCATCTTTGCGGTTGTTGCGCACGCCAATTTTGGCATTCTCAGCTTCTGTTTTGGCGCGTTTGACCAAGTCGCGGCGGCGCTCTTCTGTGAGTGGCGGAACCGTAATGATGAGTTGTTCGCCGTTGTTTTGTGGGTTGAGGCCAAGATTGGCATTGATGATGCCTTTAGCGATGTCGTTGAGTAAAGGTTTTTCCCAGGGTTGCACAATAATGGTGCGGGCGTCGGTGGTGTTGACGTTTGCAACCTGATGCAAAGGGGTCATGGAGCCGTAATACTCAATCATTACACTATTGAGCATCGCTGGACTGGCTTTTCCAGCGCGGATTTTAATGAGTTCGTTTTCGAGGTGAACCAAGGATTTTTGATTGGCTTCCTTGAATTCGTCGTAGATCATTGTAAGTTCTTCTGTCATGATGCGCTAACTAAAGTTCCGACAGGCGCTCCTTCCATTAACTTGCGTAAATTGCCGGGAGTATCCATGTCAAATACGATGATGGGTAAATTGTTTTCTTTGCAAAGGGTAAAGGCAGTCATGTCCATGACATTGAGCCCTCTTGCATATACTTCGTCAAATGAGATATTGTCAAATTTGGTGGCGCTGCTGTCTTTGAGCGGGTCTGCGGTGTAAATGCCATCTACGCGTGTGCCTTTGAGGATCACTTCTGCATTGATTTCAATGGCGCGCAAAGAAGCTGCGGAGTCTGTAGTAAAGAATGGGTTACCGGTTCCGGCACCAAAAATGACTACTCTGCCTTTCTCGAGATGACGCATGGCGCGTCGGCGCACAAATGGTTCTGCAATTTCTTTCATTTCAATGGCAGATTGCAAGCGGGTAGTGACGCCAACAGTTTCAAGGGCAGATTGCAAAGCCATCGAATTGATCATGGTGGCGAGCATGCCCATGTAATCGCCGTGGGTGCGGTCCATGCCGCCTTGTTCGGCCTGTACGCCTCTGAATATATTACCGCCGCCAATGACAATTGCAATTTCTACACCTGCTTCATTCAGTTCTTTGATTTGATGTGCATACGCACTAATGCGCGCGTTGTCAATGCCGAATTGTTTGTCTCCCATAAGAGACTCACCTGAAAGTTTGAGAAGAATGCGTTTGTATTTCATATGCAGGACAAATATACTATGAATCGTGTTTATATCAGTTTGGGGTAAAAAAAAAGCTACCGATTTCGATAGCTTTTTTAAAATATGAGTTGTTTCTTAGCTCAATGAGAAGCGTTTGAATTCTGAAACAGTAAGGCCTTTAGCAGTGCTGTTTAGGAATTGTTCTACTGTGAGTTTGTTGTCGCGAACAAATGCTTGGCTAAGTAGTGTGTTTTCTTGGAAGAATTTGTTCAAACGACCCAAGGCGATTTTCTCAGCCATGTCAGCTGGTTTTCCTTCTTGGATAGCCAATTCTTTACCAACTTCGATTTCGCGTTCGATTGTACGCTCATCTACGCCATTTTTGTCGATGGCGATAGGCGCCATAGCTGCAACTTGCATGGCTACCTGACGACCTGCTTCTGCAACTTCTTCACCTGCAACTGTCAAGCCAACAAGTGTAGCGAGTTGGTTACCAGGGTGGTTGTATGCAACAACATTTTCACCGCGAACTACCGCGAATGCTGATAAATCAAGTTTTTCACCGATGACACCAACTTGTTCTGTGATTTTTTCTTCAACAGAAAGTCTTTCGTCATAGGCCAAAGCTTTCAAGTCTTCAGCTGTTTCTGGCAATTTGTCGAGGGCTAGGTCTACTAAAGACTGAACAAATGCTACATAACCATCGTTTTTGGCAACGAAGTCAGTTTCGCAGTTGAGGGTAAGAATGACACCAGCTTTACCATCGGCAGTAGCTTGAGCCATAATAAGACCTTCTTTAGCGTCGTTTCCACCGCGTTTTTGAGCGATTTTTTGACCTTTCTTACGAAGAATGTCGATGGCTGTTTCGAAATCGCCGTTGGCTTCTACCAAAGCGTTTTTACAATCCATCATACCAGCACCTGTCTGTTGGCGCAATTTGTTTACATCTGCAGCTGTGATAGCCATTTTATGAGAGTTTATTGGTGAATTATTCTGCGCTTTCTGACGCTTCTGCTGCAACTTCTGCTGCAACTTCTGCTTGTGCTTCAGCTGGCGCTTCGTCTTTGTCAGTAGC
>JANQWC010000012.1:0-18134 GCA_030730025.1 Crocinitomicaceae bacterium | reverse complement strand
CTTCTGCTGCAACTTCTGCTTGTGCTTCAGCTGGCGCTTCGTCTTTGTCAGTAGCTTTCAAGTTTTTGCGGTCTTCTAAACCTTCTTTGATGGCACCGCAAATAGCGTCGAGGATCAAGGTAATAGATTTAGTTGCATCGTCGTTGGCAGGGATAGGGAAATCAACCAATTTAGGATTTGAGTTGGTATCTACCATTGCAAACGTAGGGATATTCAAACGACGTGCTTCTGCAAGCGCGATGTGTTCTTTAAGGATATCTACGATGAAAATAGCTGCAGGCTGGCGCGTCATGTCTGCGATGGAACCGAAGTTTTTCTCGAGTTTCTCGCGCTGACGGCTTTTGAATAATTTTTCGCGTTTGTTGAGGGTGTCCCAAGTACCGTCAGATTTCATTTTGTCGATGAGCGACATTTTGCGAATTGACTTGCGTGTAGTTTGGAAGTTGGTTAACATACCACCTGACCAACGCTCCGTTACAAACGGCATGTTGACAGCTGCTACGCGCTCAGCCACGATGTCTTTGGCTTGCTTCTTAGTCGCTACGAAAAGTACTTTTTTACCTGATTTCGCAATTTGCTTCATTGCAGCACATGCGTGGTCTAGGTGAACGAGGGTTTTGTTGAGGTCAATGATGTGAATGCCTTTCTTCTCTTCGAAGATGTAAGGAGACATTGCTGGGTTCCACTTGCGCTTAAGGTGACCAAAATGTACACCGGCGTCGAGTAGGTTTTCAAAAGTTAATTTAGACATATTGTGTTTTTGTTTACGTTCCTAATTAATAAAGCAACATTGAAGGGGCCGAAAGGCAAGTGCTCCAATGCTTGGATGCTAAACAGTCCAGGTAGCGGATTAACGCTTGGAGAACTGGAATTTCTTTCTTGCTTTTGGTTGACCTGGTTTCTTACGTTCTACCATACGTGGGTCACGTGTCATGAGGCCTTCCACTTTGAGCATAGGTTTGTAGTCTGCAGATACTTCTACAAGCGCACGAGAAATACCCAAACGCACTGCTTCTGCCTGACCGTTGATACCACCGCCAACAACGTTTACTTTGACATCGTACTGACCAGCTGTTCCGGTAAGTGCAAATGGTTGGTGAACTTTGGCTTGAAGAAAGTCAATTGGAAAAAATTCGTTCATCTCGCGTTTGTTGATCGAGATTTTACCTTTTCCTTTGGTTAAATAAACGCGGGCAACCGCTGTTTTTCTTCTTCCTAATGCATTAATGACTTCCATACGATTTATTTGAGGGTATCAAGATTCAATAATTCTGGTTGCTGCGCCTCGTGGGTGTGTGCAGCACCTTTGTAAACTTTAAGGTTGGTGTAAAGTTTGCGACCAAGTGTATTTTTTGGAAGCATTCCTTTAATAGCCTTCTCGATGAGGCGCTCAGGATGGTTTTTGAGCATGCTCTCAGCAGACGTGAAACGCTGACCACCTGGATAACCAGAGAAGCGAACGTATTCTTTGTTTTGGAGTTTGGTACCTGAAAACGCGATTTTTTCCGCGTTGATCACGATCACATTGTCACCACAGTCCGCATGCGGCGTGTAACAGGTTTTATATTTTCCACGGATGACTTTGGCAACTTTACTAGCCAAACGTCCGACTGTTTGACCTTCAGCATCCACAACATACCATTTCTTATCGGCAGTTTCGGTATTACCAGCTAACGTTCTGTAACTTAATGTGTTCACGGTTCTTTCTATTAAATAAAAAACTTAATTTCCCTAAATTTAGGGGTGCAAAGATACAACTATTGTGTTTATTTACAAATGAAAAGCAGAAAAAATCTAAGTTTATTTTGCTTTAAAGGCAGAAATAGCTGCTCTTGTAAATTCACTGAGGACCAAACGACCACTAATTGCGGCGCGTTCGAGCAGTAGTTTGTCCCAATTTTCGGTGCCTTGCCAGAAGATTTGCTTGAGTTCTTGCATGGCTTCAGGGTTTGAATTGGCGAGTCTTTCGCTGAGACTTTGAATGGCGGCATCTAAGCTTGCCTCGTCTTCGAATATTTCGGTGTAGAGTCCTTTTTCTTTGGCCCATTGCGCACTGCGCCATTCTGTGGCGTTGATGGCGAGTTCACTCATGGCCGATAGTCCTATTTTGCGCTCTACCGCTGGCCCAACAACAAATGGTCCGATGCCTACAGCCAGTTCGGAAAGTTTGACATCGGCTTTGGTGGTCGCAAAACAGTAATCTGTGGCAGAAGCCAAACCTACACCGCCACCAACTGCTTTTCCTTGGACACGGCCAATGATGAGTTTGGGTGCTTTTCTACACGCATTAATGACCTTTGCAAAGCCAGAGAAGAAGGCTAGGCCAGTCTCTAGGTCTTGGATACTGATCAGTTCGTCGAAGCTTGCCCCAGCGCAAAAAGCCTTACTACCTTGCGACTGCAGCACCAATACTTTGGTGCGCTCATCGGCGGCTACTTCTGTGATGGTATCGGCGAGTGTTTGGAGGATGTGCCCCGGGAGGGAGTTGCTCATGGGGTGCCCGAAGGTAATGAGCCCTATGCCATTTGTAGTGATTTCGGCCAGTACAAAACCGTTTTCGTGTGAGTGATCCATATTTATTTAAGCGTGAAACTGTCTGTTCCAATGAGTAATCCTTCGCAGAAAATGCGCACTTTATAAGTGCCTTTTGCGGCTTCTTCTCCTTTGAGTTCGTAGTAAATGGTGAGGTCTAGGGCTTGGTTTTGATAGTCAACTTCTTTGCGCTGAGAGTAGGCCGTATTGCCGTTCTCCGTTTCGGTTACAAAATTGCTACTGCCTTGCATGACCTGTCCGTCCGGGCCGGTAATTTGTAAGTACACATTTTTGCGGCCAGCGTTGGAGAGGACGTTTTCTGAGAGCGTAAAGCTGCTGCGGAACTGAACGGCATTTTTGGCTCTATCGGTCACTTCCATGGAGTTGTTGAGGCGTTGTTTGAGGGCTTCGGATTGGATGTTGTAGGCGTGTAACTTGCTGCCTTTTTTCACTTGTTGTTGCGATTCTTCGGCTTGTTTGCGGTAGGTGTCGCGCTCGTTGGTGGTGGTTGACAATCTTACATTGGTTTCTTCTAGACGGCTGCCTAGATCGATGTTGAGCGTGTTGAGAGAGTCAATGGTGCGGGCATAGCTGCGCATGATGCCGCGCAGTGTTTCGTTCTCTTTTCTGGCCTTCACGAGGTCTCGGGCGGTCATTTTGGAGCGGTCGAGTTTTTGGAGTAATTGGGTGATTTGCGCTTTTTGGGCATTGAGGCTATCGGCTTTGGTGGCGTCTTTTTCGATGAGTTTGTTGTAGTTGCGCAACATTTGTTGGAGGTCTTGCTTCAAGTCTTTTTTCATGCTACCGGTGTAGCCAGAAAGCGCCGCTTCCATGTCGGCCATGTCGGCGAGCAGGGTGGTGTTTTTGTTGTTGCAGGTATTGAGTGCTGCACGTTGTCTTGACCACGCGAGGGTGAGCCCTGCAAGCCCGGCTAAGAGAATGAAAATGAAGACGAAATAAAAGCTATTCGATTTTTGAGGTGCTTGTGGTTGAGTTTCCATTTGGTTGTGTTTGATAATCAAAAATACAAAAGAAAATCTAGGTTTGCGCGGTTTTTTACGCTAGTGATGGAATTGCCAGCAGACTTCTTTGGTGAAACGCAAAATACTGTCGGGCCCTACGGCGCTAAAACGCGCATCGCTGCTAGCCGGGTAGGGGCCTCCGTGGTGCATAGCGATGTCTACACTGACGCCTGTGGGCACATTATTGAGAATGACGCGCCCCGTTTTTTGGTTCAAGGTATTTTGCAGCAGCAGCGAAACACGCTGAGGATCTGCGCAAAAAACACTGCAAGTGAGTTGGCCACCCAACTGCGCGTAGAGTTCGGCGAGCTGTGCCTCGGTAGAAAATGCGCTCAATACCGCAAATGGACCGAACACTTCTTCTAGGCAAGTTGGTTCTATGAGCAGTTGTGCAAAATTGGCCTGAACAAGTGCCCAACGACCCAGCAGGCCACTAGCTGCTTGTGTTGTTTGGTGCTGCACCATGCCCTTCACCTGGAAAACCTGGCGCTTGCGCGCTTCAAATTTTTGATAGATGTCGGGGTGCAGCATCGGCACTGCCGCTTGTTGCTCAAGCGCAGTGAGGAGGGCTTTTTTAAAGTCCTCAACATGGCTGTCGTGCACGAGTAAAAGCCCGGGCTTCGTGCAAAATTGGCCGGCATCTGTACAGATGGAGCTGGCCAATTTTTGAGCGGCAACGGCCACCAAGTTGGCGGGGTAATCTGCGAGTATCAGTACCGGATTGAGGCTACCCATTTCAGCAAAAACAGGAATTGGGGCTGGCCGTTGCGCAGCTAAATCCATGAGCGCGCGCCCGCCTTTGATGCTACCGGTAAAACCAATGGCTTGTATGCTGGGGTGCTGTGCAAAGGTGCTGGCCCAATTGTAGGTGTTGTCGATGACATGGCTAAAAATAGCGCTGGGTAGTGCGCATCCGGCCAGCGCACGCGCCACACAATTGGCTACAGCCAAGCTGGTGCCGACATGCATCGGGTGCGCCTTTACCACCACGCAGCAACCCGCGGCAAGTGCCGCAACGGAATCGCCACCCATTGTGGAGTAAGCTAAAGGAAAGTTAGAAGAACCCAATACGAGCACGGGCCCAAGCGGCAAGCGTTTTTTGCGCAGTGTTTTGGCTTCGTGGCTGAGCTCAGAGGTCTTTTCCCAAGGCAGCTCTAGGATGTGCCCGGCAAATAATAAAATGGTCTGAGTGAGTCGCGAGAATTCGGATTCAAAACGCGCATTACTGAGGCCGCTCTCCTTGGTGTAAAGTGCTTGAATGATCGTTTTATCCGCGGTGAGCAACCTATTGATCGCTAACAAGAGCTCGGCTCTTTTGGCTGCGGGCAGGCTTCCAAAAAGATGTTGTGCGGGCACAATACGCGTTTCCCAATCTTTTAAAAAGGAGGGTGGCGTCGGGAAATATAATTGTGGGTCCCAGGTGTTTTGGGCAGCTTGGAAGGTCCTGAAACCTTTGGACATGCTGTTAGGCTTCGGTGAGCTCAAAATGGTAGCTTTCCATAATTTGGTTGGCTAACATTTTTTTGCAGGCTGTATCTACTTTTTGCTCGGCTTCGGCCATGTTGGCGGCTTCCACAAATAGGCGGATGTGTTTACCGATGCGGACGCCGTCGATTTCGGCAAGGCCGATGTTTTTCATGGAATTGGTTACGGCTTTTCCTTGTGGGTCGAGAAGCGCGTCTAGAGGCATGACGTCGATTTCAGCTTTGAATTTCATGTTTTTTGAATTGAAAATGTTCAATGATGGATAAAATCAGATACAAAATTACAATTATTGGAATGGCCCAAACCAAAAAAAGTGGAATACTTATCAACGAAATGAGCAGTAAGAGGTAGCGGTATTGGTTGTCTTTCCAAGCAAATGATTTGAATTTGAGCGCCAATAAAGGCAATTCAACCACCATCAGCACCGAGAACAAGACAGCAATGATGCTGAGGGTGTAGCAATCAAAAAGGCTTTGAATAAACGCTGATTGATGGCTCCAATTGGGCAATTCAAACCAAAAATAAAGCGGAAAAAACGCAAAGAAAATAGTGGCGGTAGGCGTCGGTACGCCGATAAATTTGTCGGTTTGGCGCTCGTCGATATTGAACTTAGCCAAGCGAAACAACGCGAAAAAAGGAATGATCAGGGCCACAAACGGCAGAAAACGGATGGAGGCGTTATAGATGTTGTTTCGGCCGTAAAAAAAGGCCGCTTTCCAGTCGATGAGCTGTGCCACAACATATTCTTGGGCCACGCCGCCGTACGTTTGAACGCCTTCGGCATTTTTAAAGAGGCCGCTGGGGTCTATGCCCACAATGATCATGACAAACATCAAAATACCCGGTGCCACGCCAAAACTAACGAGGTCGGCTAGTGAGTCTAATTGTTTGCCGAGTAGGCCATTGGTGTTCGTGAGGCGCGCCACAAAACCATCTAAGAAATCGAGCAGTGCGGCAATGGCCAGCGCGTATACCGCCCAGTCGAGCCGTCCACTCAAACTAAAAATAATCGAGCAGATTCCGCCGAGCAGGTTAAAGGAGGTGATGAGATTAGCCAGACCAAACATGTGTGCGTTTTTTGTAAAAGTACCTATTAAACACAATTTTTTGTGCAATTTTGAGTTTTTGTACCATGTTTTCAATCAAAAGCACTTTGTTCATCGGGTTGTGTGGCCTTTCTCAGGTCTTTGCCCAAGATTTCAATCCTAAATACGCCAATGAATTCCTCAACATGGGAGTAGGCGCCGCCGCACTTGGCATGGGTTCAGCTGTCGTTGCCGATGTCGAAGGGCTCGCTGCAGGTTTTTGGAATCCGGCGGGTTTACAACAACAAGCGCAACAAACCGAAGTTGGCCTCATGCACGCCTCTTATTTTGGCGGCTTGGCGGCTTTTGATCACCTCGGCATTTCGCGCAGGGTGCAGCCCCAAACGGTAGTGGCCCTCAATTTAGTTCGCCTTGGCGTCGATAACATTTACAACACCACTCAATTAATAGACAACCAAGGCAATATCGACTACAGTCAGCTACAGACTTTTAATAGCGCCGATTACGCCCTCATAGGTTCTATCGGTAAGCCCACCAAAGTTCAAAATTTGAGTATTGGCTTCAGCGCAAAAGTATTGTACCGACACATCGGCAATTTCGCCAAAGCCTATGGTTTTGGTTTTGATGCTGGGCTGCAATACCGCCCGAGTAAATATTGGTCGGCGGGTCTCAGTTTGCGAGATGCCACAAGTACCTTCAGTGCCTGGACCTACAACCTCAGCCCCGAAATGCAGGCTACGCTTTTAGAAACCAACAACGCGCTTCCTCAAAATGGCATCGAGCAAATGCTGCCCAGAATCGTTTTGGGTATTGCCGGCAAGTTGCCCCTTCAAAATGAAAAATATGAACTCGGTGGCCAATTGAATGCCGACATCACAACCGATGGTCAGCGCAATACACTGGTATCCGGAAACGTTTTTTCACTCGATCCGAAAGCTGGCCTTTACCTCCATTACGACCACAAACTGATCTTGCGAACAGGCGTGTCTCAGTTTCAATATTTCTTAGATTTTGATCAAAACAAAAAACTTGGCTTACAGCCACACTTAGGTGCCGGGGTAGTACTTCAAAATTGGTACATTGATTACGCCTTTACCCGCTTGGGTCTGGGTGGTGAAGGGTATTTCACGCATTTGTTTTCACTCAAATGGGCTTTCTCTGCGAAGTCCTGATCAGAAAAATTTACAGCTAAAAATCGCGGTGTCGTCTACGTAGGGGAGGCTGCCTTTCCAGTCTTCTAATTTGGAGAATATGATGTCGTTCATGTCTTCCATTTTCAGCGCAGAAAAGGAGCGGACTTGCTTGATGAGCTGTTCTACGCCAAATTGGGCGCCCTTTTCGTTTTCGAGTTCCACCACACCATCTGTAAAGAGCACCATTGTAGATTTGGCCTGCATTTGCATTTTGCCAACATGTACAAAAGGGAGTTCGTCGAGCATGCCCAAACCAATGCAACCTTCCGTCAGCAGCGTCGTGTTTTTACCACTCAGGATAAACGGTTGGTTGTGGCCCGCATTGACATATTGAAGCTGCCTTGTGTAGGCGTTGTAGTGCGCGATGAAAAACGTGATGAATTTTTCGCCTTTGGCATTTTTCATCACCAGCTTATTGAGCTCTTCCATTAAAAAAGTCAGCTCGAAGCGCTGGTATTTGAAGAGCGTCCGGATGGTGGCCTGAAAGTTAGCCATGAGCAGCGCAGCGGTAATGCCCTTACCACTCACATCGCCAATACAAATAATGTATTCTTCGTCGCCGAGCGGAATAAAATCATAGAAATCTCCCCCGACGGCATGGCGCGGAATATAGCGGCCAGAAATATCCATCTTTTTATTGGAGGGCAATTCCTGAGGGAAGAGCAATTTTTGCATCTCGGAGGCCAATTCAAGTTCTTTAGAAATCTGTTCTTTGATTTCATTTTGCGCGCTTAACTTGCGGTTTTCGAGGGCCACCGTTAAGATGTTCGTCAGCGTTTGGGCAAAGGAAAAGTGTGCGGGTTCAAGCACTTCTGTTTTACTCGGCGTGGCCAAAAGCAAATAGGCCAGCGGGCGTTCTTGATGGTAAATCGGAATCACCGCCTGAAAATCTTCTAGCAAGGCGCTATTTGAGGACTCCACGAGCGTAATTTCTTTGAACCTCGCCAATTCTTGGGCCAATTCTGCTGCGCCAATTTTTCGTTTATAGCCACTTTTGGCAGCGAGTGTCCATTCTTCTTGTTGGTGCAACAAGGCAAAGCGGCTAAAATGTAGTTGTTCCTTGAGGATAAACGTGAAGATGCGGTAGAGTTGCTCTATGGCCATATTTGCATTGATGGCGTTCGTGAGCTCTAGAATAGAGTGCAAACGGTTGTCCTTGAGTTCAAGGTAAGGCAAAGCAGGATCTGAAGCAGGGCGCATAAAAAGCAGTAAATTCGTTACGAAATTACATTTTTTTCGTTTCGAGGCTGATTTTCTTGTTTTTCAAGAAGAAATAGCTATCTTTGCATTCCATTTTCGAAAAGTAATACTCATGAAAAAAGATATCCACCCATCAGATTACCGCTTAGTCGTATTTAAAGACATGTCTAACGAGTACGCGTTCATTTGTCCTTCTTGCGCAGAAACCAAAGAAACCATCTCTTGGGAAGACGGTAACGAATACCCACTCGTGAAGTTAGATATCTCTCACAAGTCTCACCCTTTCTTTACTGGTATTGCACAGTTCGTAGATACCGCAGGTCGTATCGACAAATTCAAAAACCGTTACGGTCGTCACATGAAATAATTGAGTTCGCTCAACTGACTATATTCGAAAGGCTCCAATTTGGGGCCTTTTTTTGTGCACCTAAGCAAACTTCGCGGCGGCTCTTGCCAGGCGGTCATTCATGGCGCGGCCTAGGCCTTCATTCGGAAACGGCGCTACATAAATTTTCTCGAGGCCAAGTGCATCGGCTTGGTGCAGTGTTGCATAAAGGTTGCGTGCAGCTTCTGTCATCGAGCCGTTGGTGCTCAAGGCCAGTTGTGGCCCTCCGATATGCGGGTCAAATTCAAAAGAAATTTGCAGGGCGAGCGCTTCTTCGAGCGCAGGTTTTGTGCCGAGATAGAGCGGTGTTTGGGTGGCATAATGGTGCTTGACCATTCCGCTGGTGAGTACCTTGCCTTCTGCGTGTACTTTGGCCTCCGGGAGGTAGCCCAAAACAGTTGAAAGCGCTTCTGGGGTAATGCTGCCGTAGCGGTAAACCACCACTTGTTGGTTTTCTAGGCCAATGATTGTTGATTCCAAGCCTTCGTTGCACGTGCCGCCGTCTAGGATATATGGTATGCGGCCTTCTAGTTGAGACTGCACATGCAGCGCTGAGGTGGGGCTGAGTTGTCCGTATAAATTGGCGCTGGGTGCCGCGAGTGGCCTGCCTAAATTGTGGAGCAATTGCCCGAGCAAGGGGTGCTTAGGAAAGCGCAGCGCAACGGTGTCTTGCCCGCCGGTAATGAGGCCGCTGACCAAACTACTTTTGGGCACAATAAAAGTGAGGGGCCCTGGGCAAAATGCGGCGTAAAGCGCTTCAAAAATTTTTGGAAAATTGGCGGTGTAGGGGAGGGCTGTGTTGAGCTCGTCGAAATGTAAAATCAAAGGATTGGAAGTAGGGCGGCCTTTGGCTTCAAAAATAGACAGCACGGCGTCTTCGTTGTTGGCATCGGCAGCCAAGCCGTATACGGTTTCGGTAGGCACCGCCACGGTTTGGCCACTTTGGATCAAAGTGAGTGCTTTGAAAAGGTCTGAGCCCAGTTCGGTATGCATGTGGCAAAGTTAGGTGCTTATTCGAAAAAAAAATGATTTGTATGGCCGAAAAAATCAATTTTGCACGTAACTTTGGATAGAATAATTCTAAATAAGATGCAAGTCATCCTCGCCGATAGCAATGAACTGATTCTTTTGGGTTTAAGAACCATCTTAAACGCGCAGTCGGGCATTCATATTGCGGGCGAAGCCAAAAACCAAGACGAGCTCATGGCTCAGCTCAAAACCTTTGGTGCCGACGTCGTGCTCATCGACTTCACTTCGCACGGCTTCAGCATCGATATCGTCCCCAAAGCACTGTCTAAGTACAAAGACCTTCGCTTTGTGGCCATCACCGAAGCCCAGCATGCGCCCATTCTCATAGATGCGCTCAAATCTGGGGTCACGAGTTACGTCAAAAAAGACTGCGAGCTCGCCGAAATCATCGATGCGGTCAAAGAAACCGCACAGGGCAAACAGTTTTTCTGTGGCCAAATCCTCGAGACCATCCAAAAAGCCAATATCGATCTATCGGAACTCAATACCGATGAATTCAGTTGTGGGCCAGTGGTGCTCTCAGAGCGTGAAAACGAGATCATTACCCTTATTGCAGAGGGCCAAACCAACGAACAAATTGCCGAATTATTGTTCTTGAGCAAGCATACTGTCAATACCCACCGCAAAAACATCATGGCCAAATTAGGCGTGAAAAACACTGCAGGTATCGTGATGTACGCCGTTAAAACAGGTTTGGTTTCTCCGAATCGATTCTTGTTTGCACCTAGTCTGAATTAAACAAGCCCTCTATTTTCTGCGCTAAAACGCCACGCTAAACTTCAGGTTGAATAGCCGCTGTGTGAGGTAATTCGGCACAGAATAAAACTTCCCTTGCACATCTTGAATCCATTGCTTAGAAAGCACGTTGTTGACGCCAAGAATATTGAAAATTTCAAGAGAGATCAGCGCTTGATCTAGTGCTTTCCAACCTTTTTTACCTTGTTTGATTTCGGATTTATTGTGCAATAAATCATAAGACAAGCCGAGGTCTACTCTGAAATACGAG
Source organism: Crocinitomicaceae bacterium (assembly GCA_030730025.1). Taxonomy (GTDB): domain Bacteria; phylum Bacteroidota; class Bacteroidia; order Flavobacteriales_D; family Crocinitomicaceae; genus UBA952. The sequence goes on along the minus strand of JANQWC010000012.1, from coordinate 7,236 downwards.
CGCATGCGCAAGGTGTCTTTGTAGCGCGTAAAATCTGGCGGGCCGTAAGGAAGTCGGGAGCCATATTGCAAGCCCATTTGCACTTTAAAGGCTTCGTAACCCGGCATTTGGTCTTGCACCAAAGCGCCAAAAGTAAGCCATTGGTCGGTGGGCCGCGGAATAAAGCCCGGTAAAATGACCGCGGAGTCCACGACGGTTTGGTCTTCGCTGTAGCCAAAAATGATGCGCTCGCCAGCAGCGTTGAAATAATTGGTGTAGGAGTCGCCTTTGATGTCTTCTTTGGTGGAGAGCAGCCCGAGCTTGAAAAAAGATTGGATGCCCTCTACAAATTCACCGTGCACATTGATATCAAAGCCGTAGGCATAACCCACCGCATTGTTGTTGGCGTAATAGCGCGTGCGCACGTTTTCGATTTCGTAAGGGTTGAGGTCCCAGAGGTATTTGTAGTAAAGTTCGGTGTTGAGTTTAAAGGGTGTTTGACGGCCCCACATCTGAAATAAAAATTCGGAGCCCGCCACCACATGCAAGGATTTTTGTGCCTGTACACCGAGTGCCAACTGGCCATCAAAAGTTCTGAATTCGCGGTAAAATGGCGGTTGGTAGTACAAGCCAGTAGAGAATTTGAAGAGCAAACCGCGTCGGACCGCTTGTCCATTTTGCCACATATAGGCCGCTGGGGCATAGGAGAAGCTCAAACGAGGCGTGAAGTAAGGTTCTTTATTGACACTCGTGTAGCCGCCGCGCAAGCCAAACTGGAAATTGAACTTTTTGGTGGAGACGTCTAGGGTGTCGGTGCTGCTGGTTCTGACGCCTTCTTGGTTTTTGTTGGGCATTTTGACGCTCACAATTTTGTCGCGGCTCACTTTGACCCAAGAATTAGACCATTGAAAATAACCCGTGCTGCGGTAGCCGTTGAGGCTTAAATTTCCTTTGATGGTTTCAAAAAGAACGATTGAATCGGGTTGGGTTTGGGGCAGGCTGTAGCCCGAGGAGTCGATGAGGCGCCATTCGCTGAGTTGGTCCACAAAATGATCGGCTTGCACATTGAGCCCCCAAGAAAGCTCTGAATAGCGTTTTTTGGTTTTGTTCTGATCAGTGTAATTGTCCAAAAGCAAATAAGTCCCGTTGTGGTACACATTCAAGATTTGGGCCTGTAGGCGGTTGCGCCCGTGGTTGAGAAAACCTCCCACACCGAGTGTGGCAATGGAGTCGCCAAATTCTTCTTTGGAGGGGTCGGTTTCGAGCTCATTGATGTAATACTGCCCGAGGATGTCAAAGTACTCGCGCTCATCGGACTGAAAGGCACTGACGTAAAAATCTAGGGTGGTGTTCTTTTTGGCATATTTGAGCGAGGTACCGCCCATTAAGGTCTGGAAATTGGAGTTTTCTTGCCCTTCGAAATAAATCATGAGTCGGTAGGCTTCGTTGGCCGTGCCGAAATCAGACTGTGCAGTTTGTGGTGCAAAGCGGTAGGCGTTGGTGGAGAAATGCCCCAGGAAACTCCAGGTCCAAAATTCGTTGAGTTGGTAGTTGGTCAGGATTTGTGCGTCGGCAAATACAGGATTATAAGCACCTTTTGTGGGCAGCGTATTGAGAAAATAACCATTGGAGCGGTAGCGCGCGCCCACTAGAAAATTAAAGCGTTGGCTTACGGCTTCTTCCACGTGCGCCTCTACACCGAGTAAGGAAGCCATTGCCGAGGCATGAAAAGCGTCAGGGGTTTTGTACGTGATGTCTAGTACTGAACTGAGCCGGTCGCCATAGTTGGCTGCAAAACCACCTGCACTAAAGCGGACGTCCTCGACCAAAGAGGAATGGATAAAACTCATGCCTTCTTGCTGCCCACTGCGTGTTAAAAACGGACGAAATACTTGGAAACCATTGACATACACTAAGTTTTCATCGTAGTTGCCGCCGCGCACGTTGTAGTTAGAAGTGAGTTCGTTGTTGGAGGTAGCAGCTGTGGTGAGGGTGAGGGTTTTTTCGAGTCCGACGATTCCCTTCAAATTGAGTTGTGGTAGTTTTTCAATTTCAAATGGGTTTTGCCCTTCTTGGCGCACTACCACACCGCGGTTGTCTTGGATGGCGAAACTTTGATCAGGTAATTCTTGTAGCGGTTTTTTGTCGGTAATGAGGGTATTTAAAGTGAGTTTGGTTTCTTCGAAGTAATACTCGATTTCAAGGATTTGCCCCACTTGAATGTTTTCAAAAGCGTAATAACCTTCTTGATTTGTGGTGGTTTGTGCAGGGATGTTTACCGAGCGGTTGTCTTGCACCATGAGTTGTATTTTGGCGCCAACAGCTGGTTTCTTCCCCTTGACGTAACAATGCCCAAATACAGTGATGTTTTGTGCCCAATAGAGCAGGGGAGAGGTGAGTAAGAAAAGAAGTAAAAGCTGCTTCATTGCTACAAAGTTACAATCCTTAACGACCAATCTTGCGCTTTATTTGCTTTTCGCGCATTTTCATGTCTTAGAAGTTTCGCTTACATTTGTTTTATGTTGCCTCCCGATAAAATTTTAATTGGCCGCCGCGAACTGGCTTGGCTCCCCGATTTTGGCTTGGAAGAAGTCAAGGCAAAGGTAGACTCAGGGGCCTATACCTCTAGCATACACGTGAGTTTTTGTCAGCAAGAAGGCAAGGTCCTAAAGGTCATTTTTCTCGACGACAAACACGCCGCTTTTACAGGAAAAGAGATGACATTTACCAAATTCAGAACCAAAAAAGTAAAGAGCAGCACCGGACAAGTGCAAGAACGCTTTTTTGTTTTCGGATCCATCGAAATTGCCGGCGAGAAATTCAACACCGAATTTTCACTGACCATGCGCCAAGGAATGCGCTATCCGATCTTACTTGGCAGAAAAGTACTCAACAAGCGATTCATTGTAGAAACCAGTAAAAAATATATCCACGCCTCCATCCAAAAACATTCATGAAAATCGCCATTCTCTCCCGCAACTCCCATTTGTATTCAACCCGCAGGCTCGTAGAAGCTGCAGAGGCGGCAGGCCATGAAGCCCACGTCATCGACCACCTCAAGTGCAACATCGAAATTGAGCAAACCGGCCCCGCACTCTTTTACCACAACCAGTACCTCAAAGGCTTTGATGCCGTAATTCCACGCATTGGTGCTTCGGTGACTTTTTATGGAACGGCAGTGGTGCGTCAGTTTGAAATGATGAACGTATTTACGGCGGTGGGCTCCAGAGGAATCATTCACTCCCGAGACAAACTCCGTTGCTTACAAGTGTTGTCCAAAGAAGGAATCGGTTTGCCAAAAACGGTATTTACCAATTACTCGAAAGATGTAAAACACGTGGTAAAAAGCGCAGGCGGTGCGCCAGTAGTGCTGAAATTACTCGAAGGAACCCAAGGTTTAGGCGTTGTTTTAGCCGAAAATCTGAACGCTGCGCAGTCGGTTTTAGAAGCTTTCAATGGCCTTAAAGCGCGCGTCATTGTGCAGGAGTTCATCCGAGAAGCAAAGGGTGCCGATATCCGCGCTTTTGTCGTAGACGGCGAAGTTGTGGGTGCCATGAAGCGCCAAGGTTTGCCCGGAGAGTTCCGTTCCAATTTACACCGCGGCGGTAGTTCAGAAGTCATTGAGCTCACCACCGAAGAAAAATATACGGCCATACTCGCTGCCAAAGCAGTTGGTTTGGGAATTGCCGGCGTAGATCTACTGCAATCTGAGCGCGGCCCGTTGGTCTTGGAAGTGAATTCTTCTCCTGGCCTCGAAGGCATCGAAAAAACAACTCAAGCTGATATCGCAGGCAAAATCATCGCCTACATAGAGAGAAATGTCAAGCGCTAGAAAAATTTCATATAAAAAAATGACCATGCTCGGGCAAGAGATTTTGCCGGGCAAGGGCATTCAGCTCAATTTAGAGGTAGCGCACTTGCACACGCGCACACCCATTCAGGTGCCCGTTTTGGTCGAGCGCGCCAAAGAAGATGGCCCAACAGTTTTGGTCATGGCGGGCCTTCATGGCGACGAACTCAACGGCATCGAAATTGTGCGCCGCTTTTTGCGCAAAAAACTCAATAAACCTACCAAAGGCACCATTATTTGCTTGCCGATCTTCAATATTTTTGGCTTTCTGAACCTCAAGCGCGAGTTGCCCGACGGCCGCGACCTCAACCGGAGTTTCCCGGGTACCAACAACGGTTCTTTGGCCGCGCAGTTTGCGTATCATTTCATGAAAGAAATTGCACCACACTGCGACTACATCATCGACTTCCATACGGGCGCTGCCCAGCGCAACAACTTTCCGCAAATTCGCTGTGTGTTTTCAGACCAAGAAAGCGTTGAACTCGCTAAAGTGTTCAATCCACCGTTTATTTTGAACTCTAGCCTGATTTCCAAAACGCTCCGAGAAAGCATGGTCAAGCGCCAAAAAATGCTCTTGTTGTTCGAGGGCGGCAAATCAAATAACATCGAAGAAAATGTAGTAGAGGAGGGCTTGAATGGCCTCAAGCGCGTGATCAGCCATTTGGGCATGCGCAACTACAAAATCGACATCTCCAAAGACCGCCAACCCATTTTTTTCGGCGAAAACAAATGGATGCGCGCCCCCTCTAGCGGCATGTTTCAGTGTTTTGTAGTCAACGGAACAAGTGTTCAAAAAGGAGAAATACTTGCCCTGGTCACAGATCCTTACGGCAAATACGAAAAGCAAATCAAAGCGAGCCAAACCGGTTACGTCATCTGCATCAACGAAGCGCCCGTTGTATATAAAGGCGATGCAATCATCCATATCGCCAAAGAAAAACCACAATTATAAACCATGCCAACCACCACTATGAAAAAGGTCCTATTTCTTCTTGTTTTGAATGTATTTACCCTCCAATTGCTTGGGCAAAACAACTTTACGCCTCAACAATTTTTGGGCTACAACATCGGCGAGCAGTTTACGCGCCAACACCGCGTGGTAGACTACTTCTTTGCACTTGAAAAAGCGTTTCCGAACAACATTAAAGTCGTCAAGACGGGTCAAACTTATGAAAAACGCGACCTTTTATTGTGTTATATCGGCACGCCAGAAAACCTCAAGAAATTAGAGGAAATCCGCCAAAAGCACCTCACGCAAGCGCCCGACGAAAAATTGGCTATTGTGTGGTTGTCTTATAACGTGCACGGCAACGAAAGCTCCGGAACAGAAGCTGCTATGCAAACCGCCTACCGGTTGCTTACCGATAAGATAGGCTATTTAGAAAATACGGTAGTCATCATGGACCCATGTTTGAATCCGGATGGCCGCGACCGCTATGTGAATTTTTATTACCAGTACGGTGCCAACCCAATTGACATGCAGCGTTTCAGCGCCAGCCACAACGAAACTTGGCCAGGCGGGCGCCCCAATCACTACCTTTTTGACCTCAACCGCGACTGGGCCTGGATGACGCAAATCGAGTCTTCGATCCGCATGCAACAGTACAACCTTTGGTTACCCCACGTACATGTCGATTTCCACGAGCAGGGCATCAACGAGCCATATTATTTCCCGCCGGCAGCAGAGCCGTATCATGAAGTGATTACCAATTGGCAGCGCGAGTTCCAACAAGAAATCGGTAAAAACCACGCAGGGTATTTCGACAAAGCAGGCTGGTTGTATTTCTCCAAAGAAATTTTCGACTTGCTCTACCCAAGCTACGGCGACACCTACCCAACCTACAGCGGCAGCATCGGCATGACCTACGAACAGGGCGGAAGCGGGCGCGCAGGCCTGGCTGTCATTACCCAAGTTGGCGACACCCTCAAACTCTCTGATCGCGTGGCGCATCATGTCACTACAGGGCTTTCTACCGTAGAAACCAGTGCGCGCAATGCCGATAAATTGGTTTCGGAGTATCAAAAGTTCAGAAAGCAGAAAGATTTCAAGTATGACTCGTATGTCATCAAGGGCAGCAACAACCAGATCCAACCACTTTTGGGTTTACTCGGCAAAAATAATATCAATTGGCAAATGGTTTCTACCAGTACCCAAGCCGTACCTGCCAAAGGTTTCCATTTCAAAACCGGAGCGCAAGAAGCATTCAAATTAGAAATCGGCGACATCGTGGTGTCTACCCAACAAGAAAAAGGAACGCTCGTTTCGGTCTTGTTTGAACCCCGCACCAAATTGTCCGATAGCCTCACCTATGATATCACAGCGTGGTCCATGCCTTACGCTTACGGTTTAGACGCCTACGCAGTAGAAGGCCAACTAAAAGCCACACCTTTTGCAGCAACTGGCGAGCGCAAAACTGATTTTTTGGCAACCGAAGGTTTCATGGGCTATGCCGTTCGCTGGGAAACCATGCAAACTGCGCGCTTCTTGAATGCGGTACAGCAAGCTGGCCTCAAGGTCTATTTTCATGAAAAAGGTTTCAAGCTCAACGGCCAAACCTACGCACCCGGAACACTCCTTTTACTTGCTGGCGAAAACCAGCGTCCAGATTTCCATAAGATGGTCAATGATTATGCGGGGCGTTATCAAGTTGACATCAAGGGCTTGCTCACAGGTATGGTAGATCAAGGCCCAGACTTCGGCTCTTCATCTGTTAAAATGGTGCCCAACCCGCGTGTTGGTATTTTAGCCGGTGATAGCTTTTCATCTTTAAATGTCGGCGAAATCTGGCATTTCTTCGAACAGCAACTCAACAAAGCAGCACATCTCATCTTTGAAGACGACCTCAATGGCGCGCTCTCGAGCTTAGATGTCTTGTTTGTGCCAGAAGGCGGCTATGATATCGCTGGCAACGAAGCCCTTACCAACTGGGTGCGCGCAGGCGGAACCCTCATCGTTACGGGTGGGGCAGTAGACGCCCTCGCAGACCAACCTGGTTTCGGACTCAAAAGCAAAGAAAGTGCAGCCGGCGCGCCCTCGCCAATTGCCTATGCCAACCAAGAGCGCGACCAAATCTCAGACAACATCATTGGCGCCATCTATCCTTGCGTCCTCGACAACTCCAACCCCATGGCTTTTGGCTACAATTTCTACTACACCCTCCGCCAAGGCGCCAGCGTTTATGAGCTCGAAGGCAAACCCGTCTTTGAACTGGAGAAAAATGCCCAAGCAGTCAATGGTTTTGTAGGCGCACGCGTCAAAAAACAACAATCCGAAGCCGATATCGCTGGCACAGTCCAGTACGGCCGCGGCACTATTGTCTATTTGATCGACAACCCACTCTTCCGCGGCTTCTGGGAAAGCGGCAAATTAATGGTAGTGAATTCGATATATTTTGTGAATCAGTAGG
>JANQWC010000011.1 GCA_030730025.1 Crocinitomicaceae bacterium | reverse complement strand
AACTTGGATCAAACTTTTCTTTTTCAATGGCATTTATCGTCTGTCTAGATACCCCGATGAATTCCGCTAGTTGTTCTTGAGTGAGTCCCTTGAGTTTTCTTAATTCCTTCACTCTATTTTTCATTGATATCTTTTTCTATTTATCAATAACGTGATAAGGTAGGTAACCCCGACAAACAAGACCAAATTACCTATTTCAGCATCAAATGAAATCAAATTAGTTTGATCTAATAATGAATAAGACAGTCCTACGACAACAGTAAGCCCAAGTGATAAGGCTAAAGACTCTAAATGGATCTTTCGCTCCAACTCATCGTAATGGTTGAATAGTTTTCTGTTAGCCAAAATCATGAGTACACCATTAACAAGGTTTGTAATTATAGCAAATGTTGTTAATGCTAGATGATCATCCCAAATAAATTTGGGTCCAAATGTGGCAAGGGCTAAAGACGCAACCCATGACCATGTCCATACCCCTAAGTTTCGCAAATGTTTTTTTCTCTCTTCTTTCATGATTTGTAAAGTTTATTTGACAAATATACAAATATTTACAAAATGTCAAGTTTTATTTACAAATTAGATAGAAGCAAAAAAACGTGTCACTTGTCCAGAAGGTTCTCCGCTCGCTAAAATTGAATTTTGTCGAACCAATTTCTTGAAAGTGCTTTTAGCAAATATGTTTATAATTTAACAAGCCGAATTCTTTTTTCGTTGGTGTAGATAAATGTACCCACTTTACTCGTTTTACCTTCTACAATAGATTGGAATTCCTGAATAAAAGATGTAGGAACTTCAATTTCAATAATGTCAAAATATAAAAAGGTAGAGTCATTAATAGGAGTGAAGGTTTTATTCATTTCTTGCTCATTGGAATCCACCTGATAATAATACCTTGCACCATCAAGATATAAATTGAATCGAGAAGTATCGGCTTCTTTTGTTTTGGTAATTATTTTTTCCAATGAATATTTAAACTGCGTTCCATCCGATAAAGTTGACTCCAGTTCGACTCGATTTACGCTCAGATTGTATGTGTAGCCCCAGTCGAATTTAAAACCCTCTATGAATTCAATATCAGAATCAGGAGAACTTAATGTCAATCTTTTATAGTGTTCGTAGTTCTGAAATGATAAATAAGGATTAATTGTTATGGTTTGAAATTCTATTTTTTGACCATACCCAATAGTAGTTATAAATAAGATTACGGTAATTACTATTGATTTCATTTGTTTTTTAGTTTATGCTTACTTTATTGTACAGACCAAAAACCTGCCTAAAGAAATACGATTTGGAAGTATAGCAGAAGTTTTATTGCGCCTAACTAAAATACAAATAATATTTACAAACTATCGAAAGGCGAACGGAATATTGAACAAGGGTTTCAGAGGGGGGATAAATGAAAAAGCCGACCATTTCTGATCGGCTGTTGCTCCCCCTATTATTCAAAGTTGCAGAAGGACAAAATCTTTTAAGGGATTTGGATTGGAGGCATTGGTGTAAAAGAAAACCCCTCCACAAGGGAGGTTATGAATTACTGATCTGCCAGCTCCATATTCAAAATTGCTGTATCAAAAAGGCAAACTAATAAAACTATCTTTCCATCTTTCCACATATAGTTGAAATTACTTCTATTTGAGTAGCGAATACCCGTTTTGTTTCCTGTTCCCATCCAAGTGAACCATTCGTTTGTCCAGATTTCACCATCTTTAAAATATTTAGTCTCTGCCATTATAACAGGAATTTGAATATCATTAAAATTACTGTGATGACTTTTGAATCCTGCTATTAAAGCTTGCTTATCCATTTTAGAATTGTTTATAATTACCTCAGCATTATCAGCCAATAATTCATTCCATAAACTAAAATCATTCTCAACATAAGTTTGATTTAGTTTTTTGATATTTAAAGTTAGCTCATCAGTATCTTGTACAATAGCGATATCTTTTTGAGCAAACGCTTGTGCGGTGAAAACCACAGCCAATAACATTAATATTTTTTTCATTTTGAGTTTATTTTAATTGGTTACTAAATAAATTTATTAAATATTTAATTGCAATGCAAAATTATAAATGGTTCTTTAAGTAGGCTACAGAAGGCTATGGGGCATAGTTCTTTAGTCATTAGTTTGACTTACTTGCGTGGACTTGAAGTAAGTGAATTAGAAGAAGAAAATTAGGTTGGTTTTTATTTTAATCAAATTCTTTTGATAAATCTGCTGAGTCAAACCACTCCATTTGATGAACAATTTTACCTTCTTCGTTAAATTTGATAACTGCACACCATTTAAGCTTGCTTTTCTTTCCTGTTTTGGCAAAAGTAGAATTCCAAGTTCCGTAAACCCTTACGTTCCCATCTGGTAAATTTTCTTCATTCAAAGCAGCGGAATATTGAGCATCTTCAAGCATTTTATTTTCATAAATCGACATAAAAATTTTAACCTGGTTTTCCCATTGTTCACGAGGTAGTGAATCCATTCCTACTGCTGGCGGAGACCAGATAAAGTCTTTAGTGGCATACTTGTCGGAAAATAAAGTTGTGGAATCATTTTCCATAAAATCTCTTAACCAAGCTTTGGCAGTAGCAACGTTTTTATTAAATACATCCATTTTTGGATTGACAGGAGCCTCTTTTGGTGTTTGACTACAACTTACCAAAAACGTAATTCCAACAAATAATAATATTTTTTTCATTTTAAATGATTTATAGTGAGTGATTTAAATTTAAAAAATATTTTATTGCAATTAAAAAATAAAGTGCATAATTAATCTTTAAAAAGTGCATAATTAATCTTTATTTAATGTCCAAAACATGAATGCTATTTTAATTGACCCCGATAATTAAGTGCCAAATAAGTGCCAAGATTTATACCTTTAAGAAAGTTCTTTCCAAAATGCACACAATGAAAAAAGCCCCCCACGAGCGTAAAAATCAGGTCTTGTATATCGAACCTTAATGGAGGCAATAGCAACTGAACAAACTCATAGCTAATCATAGCCACCACAGGTACCAAAGTCAAAAATACTTTACCTGATCTTCCTGTTGTAAAGTTCTCTTTCTCAATAAGAACCATAAGCAAGGACATGTCAATTTGATTAGATAGGGGAGGAAGGGATTAGTTGTTTACCGTGCATTTTTCAACATGGCGGTGTAACTTTTACCAAGTTCAATTTGTTTCAATCTTGTTAAACAGCATGAATTTCAACTAAAACCTTTTGATGAAAACCATCCTTCTCTTTTTGACCCTTAGCGCCAGCCTCTCTTTATGGTCACAACACATTTACGGGTCTATTTCCAGCGGGTATCTTTTGAATGCGCGCATTGACCAGGAGCCAAACTCATTCTATCCGTCCCGCTCAAAAAGTTTGATCTCTATGCCAAAGTTGGACTGAACATAGTAAAGGGTAAAATGTCTTACCTACAAACAATTGAAGACGGTAACTTCAACTCACTCGGAACTTCCACCGCCTCGATGACCTACGCATACACCAGCCCGGCATCACTCGGGTATAATGGCGCCATTGGCATCAATGTGCCGGTTTCAAAAAAGTTCTCTTTTTTCACGGAAGTACGATACATCAATCAGACTTTCTCTCCAAAAAATGGTAAAATGTCGGCCTATTCTTATAATGGCTCCGGTCTATTCACATCCAACGATTTTCAACCTTATGATGCTCAAATTGCATTTGGAACCGAATCTGAATGGCAGAACTACACCAGTACCGACAATTCTAAACCACAAAAACTATATGCGCGCAGCTATGCTTTGGGTGGCCTTGACTTCACGGTAGGCTTGAAGTATCAGCTTTGGAGTAGGATGTAGATGAAACTTAATAGACAAAAAAAGCCGACCATTTCTGATCGGCTTTTGCTCCCCCTTCAGGACTTGAACCTGAGACCCTCTGATTAACAGTCAGATGCTCTAACCAACTGAGCTAAGGAGGAATGTTGCTCTCTGATTGAGGTTGCAAATATAAATAAATTTTTATTTAATTGAAATCAGTATGAAGAAAAAAATGTGATTTTTTTTGCGGTTTTTTATAAGTGCTTAAAAATCATCTCCATCCATATTGAAATCATCTAGGCTTGCGCCGTACTGATCTTCTTCGTCGTCTTGATCTACGAAGCCAAGGCCTTCTTGGTCTTCGCGGTTGGCGGGTCTGAGGATGTTTGTTTTGGAAACATTCAAGCGGATTTCTGTGCGCATTTGGGCGTCTTCGAGCTGTACGGTTTTGGCAAAGGGTGTGCCGAGTACTTCTACGAGGGTGCCGCGTGTGAGAAAGTCAATGATGCGCATGTTGGAGCCTTCGCGCTTCCAGATGGTGCAATTGACCCATGTGGTTTTGGTGCGCATTTGACCGGTTTTTTTGTCTTTCCAGTTTTTGTTGTGGGCAACGGGGAAGTTGATGGCGATGATGCCGCGGTCCATTGTTTTGATGTGGGCGTCTTTTCCGATGTTGCCGATCAGTCTGGTTTCAAATACTGTAGCCATGGGTGTATAAAATTAAAAAGCGTATACCGGAAAATACCGATATACGCCTTGTAACAATATAGTTGTAAAATTGTTGCGTTTAGTGCTGATGACCGTGTGGGCCGTGTGCATGGCCGTGAGCCAATTCTTCAGCTTCTGCATCGCGCACCTCTAAAATGGTACCTACAAAATGAAGGTCTGTGCCTGCAAGTGGGTGGTTGAAGTCCATCTGAACGGTTTCTTCAGCGACCTCTAAAATGCGTCCGCGCAATTGGTTTCCTTCGCTGTCTGACATCGGAACCATGCTGCCAACTTGGAACATTTCTTTGTCAAAAGCGCCGTTTTCGTCGTGGAAAATATTGGCAGGCAACATCACGATATGCTGTGGATCTTGCTCACCATAGGCATTGGCTGCCAAAATATGAAAATCAAAGTGCTCACCAGCAGTTTTGTCGGCAAGTTTTTCCTCAAATTCAGGAATCATTCCACCCACACCATACAAGAAGGTCAAGGCATTTTCCGGAGTTGTTTCTTCGATTGTTTCTCCGGTTGTGTGATCAGAGAGCTTGTAGGTCAAGGTGACGACCTTGTTTTGGGAAATTGTCATGTTATTGTTGAATTAATTGCTTTACAAAATTAGGCAACGCGAACGTTGAGAAATGGATGTCTTCGTTGTAGTAACGAAGGCCTTTTTCGGTTACAAAAGACTTGATGGCTTCTACATTGGTTACTTTGCGCGGATCTGCGGCGCCTTTGAGACCGTATTGGAAAGACCACATGCCGGTAGGGTAGGTTGGAACGAAGAACAAACCAACTGGTGCGTTTTGTGCGCCAAAAATACCTTGTAGGGTTTGGTTGAGCTCTGCAAATGCTTTTTCGTTGAACTTTGGAGATTCTCCTTGGGCCACTAAGATTCCGTCTGCCTTGAGCGTGCGGTAGCAGTTTTGATAGAATTCTACGCTGAACAAACCTTCGGCTGGGCCAACAGGGTCTGAGCCGTCTACAATAAGGAGGTCATAGACTGCGTCTGCTGCACTCTTGACAAATGCGATGCCGTCGTCTACGATGAGTTCTAAGCGTGGGTCGTCGAAAGCTGCGGCAATGCTCGGTAGGTGTTCTTTACAAGCCTTGATGACTTCGCCGTCGATTTCTACCATGGTTACCTTCTCGATGTTGCTGTGACGCAAAACTTCGCGCACAGTTCCGCCGTCGCCGCCGCCGATGACCAATACATTTTTGGCATTTTGGAGCGTGAAGAGGCTTGGGTGAGCGATCATTTCGTGGTAATGGAACTCGTCTTTGATGGTGGTCATGACCATGTCGTCGAGGGCCAACATTTTGCCATATTTAGTAGATTCTAAGATGCGAACGCGCTGAAAAGGCGATTGTACATCAAAAAAGACATCTCCGGTGAAACGCAAAGAAAGCGCTTGGTCTTCGTCTTTGTCTGTAAACCACACGTTGCGGGTATAGAAGTCTGGGTTGCGCCACTCAGCTGCTTTTTCGCGTGCGCTGGTGATGTCGAAATCGTTGCGGGTAAGTAAATTAACTGAACCGCGCTTCATTTCGATGGCAGAATAAGACTTGGCACCAAAGCATTCTTTGAGGTGGTCAAAGGCAATCCAGGCGTTCATTTCACCACATGTAAAGACGTCTACAGCTGCATAGCCGTATTCTGGCCAAGTGTGAATTGCTAAGTGACTTTCTTGGATCACGACTACACCCGAAACACCGTAAGGCGAAAAGTGGTGAAAGGTAGAGTTGATCACGGTGGCTTCGGCTTTGCGGGCTGCGCCGACCATGTCGCGTTCGATTGCCGCTACGTCGTTCATGACATGCGGGTCACAATTCATAAACTCCACTAAGATGTGGTTTCCAAGTGCTGTACTACTCATTTGCTGTGATAAATTAAAAAATTGAGCGCAAAGTTACGCATTTTCAAGGGATTCATATGTAACTTATGTTAAATTTCAGTCGGCCAAAAAGCGCAACTTCTCTAGATGTACTTTGATGCGGGCCTGACCGAATATCACGCTGAGCTGCTTGCCTTTCATTTCTTCGACCACACCGATGCGGTTGGTCTGGATAAGCTGTACCTGAGAACCTACTTTAATGCGCTCTTGCTCGTACTTTTCGGCGCGCTGCACTTCTTTTTTTGTTGGCACTTGGGTAGGAGAGGGGCTCGGCGCTTTTTTCTTGATGGTTTGCTTGGACTTCTCGAGGCGTAAAAATTGGGTGAGCTCCTGAAAAAGAGCGGTATTGACATCTTTTTTGCGAGAAGTTGCATTGAATTTCTCGATGAAGGCCAGCATTTTTTTACCCGCTTGGAGCTGTCGCTGACTGGTTTCTTGCACCTGCGTCACCTGACTTTGCTTGTGTTGTAGCTTCTGAATTTCTTGATCATGTTGCGAACTCGAACGTTCTGCGGCTTTGGCAGCTTCTTCTAGGCGTTTATTTTGAGCCAAAAGCTGGTTGCGTTCTTTCTGAAGGCCACTCAGCAATTTGTCTAAGCGTACTTTTTGCTGATTGAGGCGCTGTTTGGCGTCTTGGATCAAGGCTTTGGAGATGCCGTTGAGCTGGGCCACTTCAAAGGTAAAGGAGCTACCGGGCTGCCCTAAGGCAAACTGATAAAGCGGGGAGAGGTCCTTTTCATTAAATAACATGCAGCCGTTTTGGGCCTCCGGGAGTTCGTCTGCTTTGAGTTTGATATTGCTGTAATGTGTAGTGAGGACGCCAAAAACCTGCAGCGCATACATTTGCTCGAAGAAAACCTCTGCCAAAGCGGCGCCCAATTCTGGATCTGAACCCGTTCCAAATTCGTCTAAAAGCAACAAAGTTTGGGCATTGGCGCGCCCTAAAAAGAACTTCATGCGTTGCAAGCGATAAGAGTAGGTACTCAATTCATTTTCAATAGATTGATTATCTCCAATATCTGAATATATCTGCTTGAAAAAACACATTTGGCTGTCTGGCGCCACGGGCACCAATAAACCAGATTGCAGCATGAGTTGCAAAAGCCCGATGGTTTTGAGCGTAATGCTTTTGCCACCTGCATTGGGGCCAGAAATAACGAGCATCCTGGATTTTTGCTGCAACTTGAGTTCTTGTGCAAAAGTAGGTTTGCCCGCTTGCTGATTGGCGCGCCTGAGCAGCGGATGATACGCCTGCTTCATGTGCATGCCGGTGTGCTGTCCAATTGCGGGCAAAACAGCCTGCATCTCAATAGCCAGCTTGCATTTGGCATTCAAGAAATCAATTCTTGTCAATAAAGTTTGATACGCATTGATCAACGGACGGTATTGCACCATGAGTGCGGTGAGCGCCTGTAAAATGCGGTGGATTTCTTTGCGTTCGTCGTCGAACAAGAACTCGAGTTCGTTGTTGAGCGGCACATTGACCAAAGGTTCTATAAAAGTCAGGCTTCCTGTTTTACTCGAGCCATGGATATTGCCGGGTACCTTGCGCTTAAACGTAGACAGCACGGTCAGTACGCGGCGCTCATTGACATACGTCTCGAGCGTTTCTGCCAGCACTTTGTCTTTGTTGTAGCGGCGCAGTTCTTTGTCGAAATTCTTATTGATCTGGTTGCGCAAGACCCGAATGCGCGTTCTGATTTCGGAAAGCTCCGCAGAGGCGTCGTCTTTGATTTGTCCGTTGCGGTCAAAAACCTGATCGATTTCTTCGATGATTTCTTTGGTGTAATAGACGTCTTCGGTAAGTTCTTTGAGCAACGGATACTTGAAAAGCGATTGCTCAAAAAACAATACAAGTGCGTTAACGAGCTCTGAGGCCTGGTAAATGCGGCGAAATCCTTCCAAAGAAATCACGGCTTTCTGAATGCCCAGTAATTTGATCTCTTGAAGAAGTTCTTCAAATTCGAGCTGCGGAAATTTTTCGCCGTGTACGCGCACCAAACGCAATTCATCGACGCGCTTGAGTTCTTGGCGCAAAACCGCAAATTGTGTGCGCGGCTGCAGGGTTTGAACTTGCTTCAAAGCCGTGTGGCCAATGCAGAATTTTTCGAGCCATGTTTTGATGGCTTCAAACTCGAGGTCGTGGAGGGTTTGTTGGTCGGTGCTAAACACAGTGCAAAGATAAACAACGTTTGGAATGTGGTTTTGTTGTAATTGTTATATAATTAATATTATGTTAAATAGCATATATGAACACACAAACCATTAAAGAGCAACCTCCTTAAAACAAAACAACTTCTTCGGGCATACCCACTGCGTTCATCGCCACGAGCGACAACACAATGATGCTCATGTGGATTGTAAACAACAAAGCAGCCGTAAACAAATGAGACTTTCCGGTTTTATCTAAAATAACATGGTGCAGATGGTTTCTGTCCGCTTGAAAGATTTGCTGACCATGATACAAGCGCAGCGCCATAACGCGCAACAAATCAAAAACTGGCAAACTGAACAACGCCAAAAAAATCAGCGCCATTTCATTTCCCGACAATTCATTTAATGTTGCACCGCAGCAACAAGACTCCATGAATTGTAAAGAAAAACCGCACATGAGATAACCCAACAACAACGAACCGCAGTCTCCCATGAAAACTTTTTGGCGCTTAGAAAGATTGAAGAATAAAAAAGCCACTATAGAGCCGATGAGCACCAAACTCAATAGCCCAAAATGAGCATGTTCAGAGCGGTAAAAAAACAACGCCATCACAGCGAAAAAATTGATCGAAATTAAGCCAGCCAGCCCATCTATGCCGTCTATCAGATTAATGGCATTGATTAAAACCAAAAAGAATCCGAAAACAAGCACTTGAAAAACACCTGGCGGAATCAGTTCAAAAAGCGAAGCGAGTCTAAAGCTTTCGATGGCATCGTGGTAATACCTTACCATTCCGAATAACGCAATGATTTGCGCCAACATTTTGATCATTGGCTTGACCGATTTGAGGTCGTCGTAAAGACCTACCGCAAAGATCAGCACTGCACCTGCACTCATCAATGCGAGGCCTTTTGCGTCAAAATCGCTGCTCGCTTGAAGTAAGAAAACAACGGTGGCTACAAAAAACACCACCCCTCCTATTCTCGGTACTTGTATGATATGAGAGCTGCGCAAATTGGGAATATCCAATAATTGATGGCGTTTTGCAAAACTGATCAGCAAAGGCATAAGTGCTGTTGAGCCAAACAAGCTGAGCGCAAAAACGATAAATTGTTGGGTAAAACTTTCCATAACGAGGTACTTAACGCTTGATTTTTCTTCCGATCCTGAAACCTTGCGTTTGCAAGTAATGAAATAGCAATGCGCGCTCTGAGCTACTCGAAGGCAATGCAAACAGTTGTAATTTGGGCGCTACACCAACTGGCGCAAAATAATCTTGGCCCAGCCCTTTCCAATTTTGACGGCGCACCAAAAGGACATACAAGCTCGATCCTTGTATACCGACACTTTTGATGTTATCGTAGTGCACTGCCACCGAAACTTGTTCACCGCCGCCTTTGGGCGCATTTTTAAATACAAAATGTTCGTCTTCTAAAACCAGCGTTTGAAATTGCTTGGCTCTGAGTTTGCGCGCTTCCAAGACCGCTAAATAACTACTGCGCAGCAAAACGATGACCAACACCACACCAATCAACAGAAAATACCATTCCGTATCAAACAAAAAATACAAGAAAGGAATAGACGCTACGGCTGTCAATAGCAATAGCGCTATTTTTTGGTATAAATGAACTGAACTTACGCTTAATGTTTTTCTCATAGCAATTTTAAAAATTGTTCAAAAAGCTTTTAGAAACTTGAACAAGGCAAAAATGAGGATTTAAAATAAACCGTGTGTTAGACTTATATTAAACTCGATCAATAACAAGTTCAATGGTACAATTTTGCTTTTTTTGAAACATAATATAGATGTTTCAAAAGTTATCAAATATGCTCAAAAACCCCTACTTTTGAATATGTTTCTCAATCTACTCAACCTTTTCAGCGGCTTTAGCCTGATCCTAATTGCCATGGCGATATTACTGCATTATGTTCGGACGCAAAAAATCAATTTTTTCTTTTTTTTACTGATGTTGATGTCCGGGATTTCACGTTTTCATTTCGGCCTGACCACATTGCATATTCTCGATGAAAACCAACCTTTGGCCCTGAGGTTTTTCATCACAATGTTCCTCATACCACCTATTGTCTTTCTTTGCCTGAACTCATTTATATCCATCAAAACACCGCTCAAAAAAATCATTGCGCACCTCTCCTTTTTCTTTACGATATTATTCGCACGCATCTATTTTGGTCAAATCAATATGCAAGCGATTGGCATCATTTTCCTTGTTTATTCTGGCTTTTATTACTTCCTATTGATCCGCAGCACCCTCTCCTACTTCAAACAGCATCAGTCTGTCTTTTCAAAACAACAATTATTAAAGGTCAAGCAACTCGTGGTTTGGATTTTTGCGCTTTCTTTCAATAATTTCATCATTATTATTTATTACGTACTATTCGCCTCGCCCAATAAAGCAGAAGCCATCCAAAGTATTTTTCACAGCACTATTATCAGCTGGGCATTGTTTCTCATTTACTTATTTTTCAATCCCAATATCATCTTCAATGAGGTTTTTCAAAAGAAGGATCGCAACAGAGACTTCTCCAAAGAATTCAACATCTGGAGCACAAAAGCCCTGCGCAAAATAGAGCCACAAGACAGCGCCCTCGAGGCCATTGTGCGTAAAAACACTGCAAAAATGCTAGAAGACTTCAAGCAACTCAAGCCAGAAGGTATTATTGAAACCACCAGCACCAAACTCTTGAGTGAAATTGCCAATCAGCTCAATTACCCCAAAAGCCACCTCAAATTTATCCTGAAGTACCATTGCAGGTTTTCTCATAGTGACTACTTGAATTTAATGCGCTTGATCCATGCCCTTACGCTCATCAACAATGGCTACCTCGAAAATTACACCATTGAAACTCTTGGCGAGCATTGTCATTTCAATTCGAGAACTTCTTTTTACAGACATTTCAAAAGGCACTTAGGGGTTTCCCCATCACAGTATAAAACTTTGATTGAATAACTTCAAAACACTAATTTTACTGCCAAATCTATCCTTATGGCTATCTATTCTTTCAATGGTTTTATTCCGGTTGTCAAGGCTTCGAGTTTTGTGCATCCGCAGGCCAATGTCACCGGCAATGTACTGATCGGTGAAAACGTATATATAGGCCCGGGCGCCGTTTTGCGTGGCGATTGGGGGCAGATCATTATCGAAGACGGCTGTAATGTGCAAGAAAATTGTGTCATTCATATGTTCCCTGGCACCACCGTTCATTTGAAAGCCGGTGCACACGTGGGCCACGGCGCTATTATCCACGGCGGTACCCTCGGTGAGAACTGTCTCATTGGCATGAATGCCGTTATTATGGACGACGTAGAAGTTGGCAAAGAATCCGTCATTGGCGCATTGTCTTTTGTGCCGGCCAAAATGCAAATTCCGCCGCGCAGCTTGGTGGTAGGCAATCCGGCTAAAATCATCAAGGAAGTTTCGGACGAAATGATCGCCTGGAAAACCGACGGAACCGCCTTATACCAACAATTACCTTCGGATTGCCATTCAAGTCTTGTTCCTTGCGAACCATTAACCGAGGTCGAATCCAATCGGCCAAGGCAACAAAAGACCTATTTTAAGTGGCAGGAAAGGAAATAATGTATTACCTTTGTTTCCCGTAGTTACAAACGTTATATGTCCAATTCAACCAAGTATGTTTTTGTAACCGGGGGTGTGACTTCTTCTTTAGGGAAAGGCATCATATCTGCGTCGTTAGCAAAACTTTTACAAGCCCGTGGTTATACAACCACCATTCAAAAACTAGATCCATATATCAATATCGATCCAGGAACCCTCAACCCCTACGAACACGGCGAGTGCTACGTCACAGACGACGGCGCCGAAACCGACCTCGACCTCGGCCACTACGAGCGTTTCTTAAACGTTCCGACCTCCCAGGCCAACAACGTCACTACGGGGCGCATTTACCAATCAGTCATTGAAAAGGAACGCCGCGGCGATTATTTGGGCAAAACCGTTCAGGTTATCCCACACATCACCGACGAAATCAAAGAGCGCATTCAAGCTGTTGCCAAAAATGGCCAGTTTGACATCGTGATCACCGAAATCGGCGGTACAGTCGGCGACATCGAGTCTTTGCCTTACGTAGAGGCCGTTCGCCAAATGCTTTGGGAATACGAAAACGACTGCATTGTGGTGCACCTCACACTCGTTCCATATTTATCTGCAGCAGGCGAACTCAAAACCAAACCTACGCAGCACTCCGTTAAGCAGTTGCTCGAGCTCGGCGTTCAGCCTGACGTTCTTTGTTGCCGCACCGAGCACGAACTCGATTTAGGCTTGCGCAAGAAAATCGCTAAATTCTGTAATGTATCTGTCAATGCAGTCATTGAAGCACGCGATGCCGCCTCTATCTACGACGTTCCGTTGCTCATGCAAGCCGAAGAACTCGATACCGTAGTACTCGAAAAGCTAAGTTTATCCAAAAAACAAAGCCCGAAACTAGACAACTGGAAGGCCTTTTTGGAGCGCCTCAAAAACCCCAAGCACACCGTTAAAATTGGGCTCATCGGCAAATACGTCGAGCTCAAAGACGCCTACAAATCCATTTCAGAAGCTTTTATTCACGCAGGTGTTTCCAACGAAACCAAAGTAGAATTGAACTGGATCCACTCAGAGTCTCTCGACCCCGATAACATAGGTACAGAACTCAAAGACCTCGACGGCATTTTGGTTGCACCTGGTTTTGGCTCTAGAGGTATCGACGGCAAAATTGAAGCCGTGCGCTATGCCCGCGAAAACAACATTCCTTTCTTAGGTATCTGCCTCGGGATGCAAATTGCAGTCATTGAATTTGCCAGAAACGTACTTGGCCTCAGCGATGCACACTCTACAGAAATGTCCGAGAACACCAACGCAGCAGTCATTTCCATGATGGAAGAGCAAAAACGCATCTCCAACATGGGCGGCACCATGCGCCTTGGCGCCTACAAATGCGAGCTCAAGCCCAATTCAAATACGGCCAAAGCTTACCAAAACAACAACATCTCGGAGCGTCACCGCCACCGCTATGAATTCAACAACCAATACCTTGCAGATTTTGAAGCCAACGGCATGATTGCCACGGGCCGCAACCCCGAAACGGGCTTGGTTGAAGTTGTGGAAATACCTACCCATCCTTGGTTTGTGGGCGTACAGTTTCACCCGGAATACAAAAGTACCGTAGACGCCCCTCACCCACTCTTTGTCGCATTTGTAAAAGCGGCGCTTAAAAATATAAAACACTAACCTATGGATCGCAATTCCACCATCGGCCTGGTCCTGATTGGCCTCATCATCACGGTTTTTTCTGTCATGAATCAGCCTTCGGAGTCCGAAATCAAGGCGGCACAAAAGAAAGAAGCTGCAGCTGCTCAAAAAGCTGAAAAAAAGAATACCAAAGCAAAGAAAGCGACAAGTACAGTAGCCCAAGCCAATGGTACTTCTTCTCAGGTCGTTCAAAAAGGAACAATCACCACCATCGAAAACAAAGAGTTGCGCATCGAGCTCAATTCTAAAGGTGGTATGCTGGCTGGTGTCTATTTGAAATCTTATAAAAGCTACAAAGATTTCGACGACAAAAAAGACAACGCACTTTGCTTGTTTGAAGACGGCGATGCCCAAAACCAACTCGTGCTCAGTACGGCTAAAGGTAAAATCTACACCAAAGACTACCTTTTTGAATTGGTAAAAAGCACCAAAACTACTGCTGTTTACGAAGCCAAATTCAATGAAGGCCGCATCCGTCAAACGTATCAGCTCAAAAAAGGACACGACCTCGCTTACAACATCGAAGTCCTAGACAACGAAGGCTTTATCCTAGACAACTCCGTACTCAATTGGGCTGCAGATTTCAAAAAAACAGAGCGCTTGTTCTCAGAGCAACGCCGCGTTTCTACCATCTGTTTTGACCAAACAGAAAGTGGCCTAGACTACCTTTCCGAAACGGCTTCCGAATCGGGTAGCGCAGAAGAAAACATCAATTGGGTGGCTTTCAAGCAAAGTTACTTTTCAGCGATTCTTCACCCGAGCAACCCTTTCCCTAAGAAAGGCACCAAGTTTTACATCGAAAACTTCAAAGAAGGTCATCCACAAGCCTGGACCCACCTCAAAGGTTACCACGCCACCATGGCTTTGGATTTTCAAAACAACGCCGCTTCATTCAATTGGTTTTTTGGTCCCAACGACTACGAAGTACTCAAAAGCTACGGCAGCGGTTACGACGACATCCTCAACTTTGGCTGGGGCTTGTTCCGCTGGATCAACATCTACGCCGTTCAGCCGATCTTCAACTTACTGCTCAACAACGGCATAGCCATCGGCTGGGCCATTCTCATACTCACGCTCATTCTCAAAACGATTTTGATGCCTGTGCAATGGAAAATGTTTGTGTCGTCTGTCAAGATGCGCATCCTCAAGCCTGAAATCGACGAGCTCAATGCCAAGTACGCGAAGCAAGAAGACGCCATGAAAAAACAAATGGAAATGATGAGCCTCTACCGCGAGTCTGGTGCAAGTCCGTTATCTGGTTGTGTGCCGATGCTCATTCAGATGCCTATTCTTCTTGCGGTTTTCCGCTTCTTCCCCGCAGCATTTGAACTCCGTCAACAAGGATTCCTTTGGGCAGAAGACCTCAGTTCTTTTGACTCTATCCTAGATTTTGGTTTCCATATTCCCATCTACGGCGACCACATCTCCTTGTTTACACTCCTGATGGCGGGCACTACCCTCGCCTATACCTACATGAACAGCGGCAACATGCAACAACCACAGCAGCCAGGTATGCCGGACATGCGCATCATCATGTACATCTTCCCTTTCATGATGATTTTCTTCTTCAACAACTACTCTGCTGGTTTGAGCTACTACTACTTCATCTCAACTTTGCTTTCCATCGTCATGATGCTCTTGATCAAATACTTCTTTGTCAACGAAGAGAAACTCAAGGTAAAAATGGCAGAAAGAAAGGCAAACAACGCCGCCAATCCGAAAGTCAAGAAAAAATCAAAATTCCAAGAGCGCTTGGAAGAAATGCAGCGCCAACAACAAGAAACGCTCAAAAACCGCAAAAAATAAGCTATGAAATTCTTTATTGATACCGCCAACCTCAACGAAATTACCGAAGCCAACAACATGGGGATCCTCGATGGCGTGACGACCAATCCTTCGCTTATGGCCAAGGAAGGCATTACAGGCAAGGCCAATATTTTACAACATTACATCAATATTTGCAATATTGTCGACGGCCCAGTGAGTGCAGAAGTTATAGCCACTGATTTTGAAGGCATGGTGAAAGAAGGCGAAGAACTTGCGGCCTTGCACAAAAATATCGTCGTTAAAATCCCGATGCTTGCCGAAGGACTCAAAGCAATTAAATACTTCTCCAACAAAGGCATCCGCACCAACTGTACCCTTATTTTCTCAGCGGGTCAAGCTTTGGTTGCAGCAAAGGCTGGTGCCACTTACATTTCTCCGTTCTTAGGTCGCTTAGACGACGTTTCAACCGATGGCTTACAACTCATCGACCAAATCCGCGTTATTTACGACAACTACGCTTTTGATACCGAAATTCTTGCGGCATCTGTGCGTCACCCCATGCACATCATCAATTGCGCCACTATCGGAGCAGATGTCATGACAGGCCCGCTTTCAGCCATCAAGGCACTTGTGAAGCATCCACTTACCGATATCGGTTTACAACAATTCTTAGCCGACCACGCAAAAGGAAATCAGTAAGTTAGCTCATGCTACCTAAAGAAGAACGCAAAGCGTTTAACGAAGCATTTTGGTCGGGCTTTAAAACGTACATGCGTGGCGCGCTTTCGAGCTCGGGCCGCAGGGTTAACTGGGCGAGCTACCCCACCCAGGTCAAGCACACCTACCTGCGGATGGTTTGCGAGGGCAACAACATCTCAATATGCTTCGATATCCAATTCAAAGATGCGGGCGTACAAGCTATTTTTTGGGAACAACTTACCGAATTGAAAGTCGTTTTGGAAGACGCCATGTCTATACCCACCAATTGGAATCCTCAACATAGCAACCGAGAAGGCCAGGTTCTGGGTCGCATCTCTTGGGTTTTAGACGACTGCAATTACTACGCGCAACAAGACTGGCCCGCAATTTATGCCTTCTTCAAGAAACATTTAATGGAGTTCGACGTCTTCTATCAGGAGTTCAACGAAATCCTGATCACATTGGTCGACTAACAAGAATGACTATCTTTGCCTTATGAAAATTCCTACTTTTCTTTTCCTTCTTTTGTTTGCTGTTCAGCTTCAGGCACAAACGTCTATTCTGAGCACTGATTTTCAGACCGGCATTCCGAGCAACTACACACTACTCAACCTAGACGCCCAAGCGCCGCACCCGCAAGTGCTCGAATTTGCCACTGGCTGGATCACTACCCCAGACCCCGAAAACACCGCAGACACCGTAGCGGCCGTGAGTTCTTATTTTGAAAACGCCGATACGGCCAATCGCTGGCTCATCACCCCTGCGCTCACACTCGGAAGCTTCGGCAATTTCATCAATTGGGAGGCCAAATCTCACGACCCATCTTTTCCGGACGATTACCTCGTATTGGTCTCTACCACCACCAATGACACCGCTGCCTTTACGGACACCATTGGCTCTGTTCAAGAAGAGAATTTTGAATGGACTTTTCGCGAGGTCAATTTAAGTGAAGCTGGTTACAATGACTCCACCATTTACGTGGCATTTGTGCTGCGTACTTACGACGGTTTCAAACTGTATTTAGACGATATTGAAGTCAGAAAAGACGACCCCGTTGGCATAGCTGAAAATCCAACTATCGCCTTTGCTGTTTATCCGAATCCGTCACAAGAGCTGATCAATATCCAGGTCAGTCAAGATTTTCAACGCATAGAATTAAAATCTACGAATGGGCAATTACTCCGTACTTCAGACCAAAGTTCAATGAACATCAATGACCTGAAGCCCGGACCCTATTTTTTGACGGTCTATTCAAATGGCCAAAGCCTGACCAAACGCATTGTTAAAATCTAATGCCAGCGCTACTTGAGCAAGTAGAAAACTTGGTGAAGGCTAAATTCACCGATATGGAAGGCAGCCACGACTGGTTCCACATCGACCGCGTTAGAAAAAACGCCCTGCTCATTCAGCAAACTGAAGGCGGAGATGCGCTCGTGATTGAATTAGCTGCGCTACTGCACGACTACTCCGACCACAAATACAACGGCGGCGATTTCGACAAAGGTTACCACGAAGTCTTAGATCTTCTTACTCAACTCCAGTGCCCAGCCCCAATTGCCCTGAAAGTGGCACAAATTGTACAGGTTGTTTCTTATAAAGGTGCTGGTGTAGCGGATCAAGCAACTATTTTAGAAGGAAAAATTGTACGCGATGCCGATCGCCTAGATGCCATTGGCGCCGTTGGCATTGCACGTGCATTTTCATACGGTGGGTCAAAACACCGCGCACTTTACAACCCTGCTATTTCACCCACCTTACACCAAAGTAAAGAAGCGTACGCCCAAGACAAAGGCCACACCATCAATCATTTTTACGAAAAGTTGTTGCTCTTAAAAGACCGTATGGAAACAAGCACCGCAAAGCAAATTGCAGCGCAAAGACACACCTACATGGAAACTTTTTTAGCGCAATTTATGCAGGAGTGGAACCCTTGAATTGCGGATACTGATTGAAAAACGCGCTTTCTTTCTCTAAAAGTTTTCTTTTTAACTGCTGCCCCTCCCTACTCTCGGGATATAAAATGCGATGAGCTTTGCTTTTTTGCAGCGCTTCCCATTCTTCAACAAGTGCTTTGGTGGAGGTATCGAACATTTGCTGGGCAAATAACTGCCAAACAGCAGCAATAGCTTTTTGATTCGGATGGACGCCGTCTGTCTTGAAAAAAGTGTAATCGCGCAATTCATCCAAAACGAGTTCGTAGGCTGCAAAATAATGACAATTGGGCTGCGCGCACAAGGCTTCTACCAACAAATGCAAACGCGCCTTGCTGCGGTTGTTTTCTACCAAACCGTCCTTTAAATGCCGCACTGGGCTCACTGTAAAAACAAGCGCCAGCTCCGGATTGAATTGTGCCAGTCTTTGAACCAAAAGTGTCCATTCATCTTGAAGCTGAATCAAGTCACAGAGTACTTTAGCAAAGGAGTTTGACGGCGCCTTATGGCAATTGGCTACCACCTGCTGATCTGCGTTCAGATAATATGCCCAAGCCGTTCCGAAAGTTAGGACCAAGTGTGAACTTTTCTTTAAATAATATTGAAGAGACGCGTGCAAATCCGCAACCTTTGCCGCAAACGCTGCTTCAGACAGCGCGTAAAATGTGCCGGACAAATCCCAACTCAAAAAAATGTCTTGGCGCTGAAAACTACGCAAGGGCGTGGGTTCATCTAGAGCCCAGTTGAGCAGTTTGGCAATAGCTAAAGGATGAAAAAGCGTGCCACCCGGATTGACCAAACAGTCAAAGCCGTTTTGCTGCAACAAACTGCCGATTTCATCTGAAAAGCAGCTGCCGATCAGGAGCTTGGGTTGGTGGTGGTCAAAAAGTGGCGCAGCACTCATGCCCCTTGCAATAAAGCTTTTGCATTGGCGACAGCAGCTGGTGTAATCACTTCACCGCTGAGCAACCTGGCAATTTCATTGACGCGCGCAGCAGCATCCAAATGCAACACATTTGTTTGCATGCGCTCGCCTATTACTGTTTTTTGAACCATCCAGTGATGGGCTGCATTTGCAGCTACTTGTGGCAAATGGGAAATGGCCATGCACTGACCTTTTGCAGACATCTCGTTGAGCAGCTTGCCAATCTTGAGCGCAACATCGCCAGAAACACCTGTATCTATTTCGTCAAAAATAATGGTGGGCAGTGCTTTCTTTTCTGAAATCATTTTTTGCAGTGCCAGCATGAGTCTAGACAACTCGCCGCCACTCGCTGCGCGCTCAACCGGTACCAAGCTATGGCCTAAATTGGCAGAAAAAAGCAAAGCCAATTGGCTGCAACCAAACGTGTTGAGCTGATCGAGCGCTTGGAGTTCAAAGGCTAATTTGGTGTGTGGCAACTTGAGTTCTTCCAAAATAGCTGCTAATTGTAGCGCAAGCTGCCCAGCGCCATCTTTGCGTTGTTGATGCAGTTGCTGTGCGGAAAGCCACAATTCTTTTTCAAGTGCCGCGCTTTGTTGCTGCAACGACTCGAGTTCGGCTGCTTGGTCTTCTAAGCCTCTGCTCTTTTGCAGCAAGGTTTCTTGAATTGCTTGGAGTGCTGCGACGTCGCGCGCACGGTGCTTGAGCAATGCCGCATTGATTTTGTCTTGGAGTGCTTCTAAAGCTTGTAAATCTGCGGGTTCTAGATCTGCAAACGAATTTGCAGCGGCATCTGCAGCGAGCTCTTTGAGTTCGATGAGCACTTGCTGCAAGCGTTCGGCATAGCTTTTCATGTCCGGATCGATCGCCTTAACTTTATCGAGTATAGACTTGATCGCGTACAATTGGCTATACGGCCCGTTGTCGTCGGTAAGGCTTGCGAGGCCTGCTCTGGCTTCTTCTAGCTGACTTGCGCTGGCATAGCGCTCAATTTCTTGTTCGAGCTGCTGAATTTTAGGATCGTGTAATTGCAGCGCTTGGAGCTCTTCGAGTAAAAAAGTATTGTAGTCTTGCTGCAGTTGGTCTTGGGCATAAGCTTGCTGCTTGGCCTGTGCTTCTTTTTGAAGTTGCTGCAGCTGTGCAAAAGCGTGTGCAAAAGCTTGTTGTGCAGGTTGTAAACCCAATAGTGTATCCATGAGTTCGAGCTGAAAACGCTTGGACTTCAGCTCTAGGGTGTTGTACTGAGAATGGATTTGCAATAAATTGGACGTGAGTTGCTTGAGTACTTGCAACGAAACCGGAATATCATTGATAAACGCACGCGATTTGCCTTCGCTGGCAATTTCTCTTCTGATCAAGGTCTGGGGCTCAAAATCGAGGTCATTGGCTTCGAAAAACGGAAGGTAGTCTTGTGAGAGTTCAAATTCAGCTTCAACAATGGCTTTTTTGGCGCCAGGTGCAATGACTTGCAAATCTGCGCGCTCCCCTAAAATGAGATGGGTGGCCGCCAATATAATCGACTTACCCGAGCCAGTTTCTCCGGTAAAGACCGTAAAACCTTGCTTGAAATCGAGCTGCACCTCGTCGATGAGGGCAAAGTGCTGAATACGAAGACTGCGGAGCATTATTCGAGGATCGTTGAATAGCGCGTGGCGTTGGCGGGATCTAATTTTTTAAGCAAATTAACCAGGTCTTGCTTTTCTTTGAGTTCGGAATCTGAATAAATATTTTTGAGCTCGGTGGTTTTTCCGAAGAGGAAACTCACCACATTGACTGTGTTGGGGCGCGTGGCCATAATGGGGCTCAGGAGGTTGAGTGAGGCGATAATCGCTTTTTTACCCTCTTCTTTTTTATCGTAGAGCTGATCGATGCCCAAGCGGTGGTATTGATACAAGCATACTCTAAACGGCTCAAATACAGGCTGCAGCATGTTGTCTACGAGGTAAAAACGGTTTCTCTTGCTGCTCTCTGAAGATTTCCAACCTGAAGCGCCACCTGTTTGGGCGAGCGTCACAATTTGCTGGGCTTCTTGAAAATACGGGGTACCACCTTTGAGCGAAAAGGAGTCGTAGTCCATACCGATGATGTAGTAGGCATAAAAAGCCAAAATGGATGTGAGGTTGTCACGGTACTGGTTTGGCACGTAATTCAAGACAGCTCCTCTGGCAAATGAAGCCTGAAAGTTTTCGTCCTGAAAATTGAAAACCGTGGAATTGTAATTGCTGTTGAAAGCCGGACGCACCGAAGATACTTGGATATCGCCGCGGTAAGCACCCGTTGCGGGGATTTCACGGATTTGAATTTGCAGGTTGCAATTGATGCGCTCCTCGACCTTGAATTTATCTTTGGTCCAGGCGGTGTTATTCATGATTTCGGTGATGCTCTGCTTCATCTGGTTGATGATCTCTTGTTCGGTGGAGCTCACCTCTACTTTGTTGTCGACAACAACATTGACCTGACAATTGAGTTCTTGGGCTTGCAAGCCCGTATAGGCCAAAAATGCAAGCAAAATAGATAAGCACTTATTCATGATGAGCTCCAAGTATTTGTATGAGCGCAGCAGCGGTATCGGTCTTGCTTTGAAGCGGTAATTCCCGACGTCGCTCTGCTTTATCGAATATAATAATTTTATTGGTATCGCTGCCAAAACCACTCACGCCATTTTGCTGTTCGTTGAGCACAATGAAGTCGAGGTTTTTGCGGCGCAACTTGCTTAACGCGTTTTCTTCCGAATTATTGGTTTCGAGAGCAAATCCGACGACTTTTTGCGTGGTTTTGTGCGCTGCTGCCCAAGCCAAGACGTCTGGGTTCTTGGCCAAAGCCAACTGCATGTGGTCGGCTTGCTTTTTGATTTTTTCTGTAGAAACCTCCTCCACGCGGTAATCGGCAACCGCAGCACTGAAAATACCCCACGTTGCCCAAGCCCAATTTGCCTGGACTGCCTCAAGCAATTCTTGAGCACTTTCGATTTGTAGCAAAGTTAAGTTTGGATGCGTGAGGTGTTGTGCAGTTGGGCCGCTGATCAGCACGACTTCATGCCCAGCCTGCAAGGCGGCTTGCGCCAAGGCATAACCCATTTTGCCGGTAGAATGATTGGAAATATACCGAACAGGATCTAGCGCTTCGCGGGTGGGGCCTGCGGTGATCAAGATGCGTTGCTGCTGGCGGTCTTTGGGAACTTGATTTTGGAAAAACAACTGAAGATACGCCGCAATTTCTTCGGGCTCTTCCATGCGGCCCTGCCCTTCTAAGCCGCTGGCTAAAGCACCAAACGTGGCCGGAATGACTTGTATTTGATCGGCTGCCAAAGTGGCGAGGTTGCGTTTGAAGCTCGGATGCTGATACATGTCGAGGTCCATGGCAGGCGCAATAATGCAGGGGCACTTCAAAGATAAATAAGTGGCCAATAAGAGGTTGTCGCAGGCGCCGCTCGCCAATTTAGAAACCGTATTGGCCGTGGCGGGAGCAATGAGCATGACATCGGCCCACAAACCAAGCTCGACGTGGTTGGTCCAGACACCGGTTTGTTTGTTCCAGAATTCAATATGAACCGCCTCGTTAGAAAGCGTAGCGAGCACGAGCGGGCTCACAAAATCTGCGGCGTTAGGCGTTAGAACACAGCGCACTTCGGCACCGTGTTTTTTGAGTAAGCGGACGAGAATAGGGATTTTGTAGGCGGCTATACCTCCTGTAATACCAAGAAGGATCCGCTTGCCTTGCATGTTTATTGCAAAGACTCTGGTTTGCGTAAATAGATTTTTTCTTCAAGCAACTCTTGCATGGCGATCGCTGTAGGCTTCGGCATTTTTTCGTAGTGCTTAGAGATTTCTATTTGCTCGCGGTTTTCAAAAACCTCTTCGAGGTTGTCTGTGTGGGTTGCGAATTCTTGCAACTTTTGAGTCAACTCTTCTTTGAGTTCTGAAGAAATTTGGTTGGCTCTTTTGGAAATAGCCACCAAAGATTCGTAGATGTTGCCTGTTTTCTCTTCCACGAGGATGGTGTCACGGGTAACGGTAGTACGTTCTGCAGCGATATTTTTGAAACTCATTTGGTGTGTATTTATTGTTTTTTTTCTAGTAACGCGACGTAGCTTTCTAATTCCTTGAGGTATTTAGAGCCTGCATAGCGAATGGCAAAGTTACGGAATCTTTCCGTTGTTTGGGCGCTTCGCTCACTTTTTTTGCTTTCGATGCTATTGATGGTCATGAAATAAGAATTTTTGACCACCATGTAGTGTGCTTCTTCCATAAATGCAGAGCGGCTGTAGTGCTCCATAAAAAGCTCACCTGCTGCCACAGCAGCTTTGAAGTTCTCGGTGCGGTCGTAAAGTTGAACGGTTTCGAATTCTTTGCGCTCCAATTTAAAACGGAGTTGATCGATGATCAGGTTGCAGGAATCGACGAGGTAAGAACCAGGGTAGCGGTCTACGAATTGCTGCACATTAGAAATAGCGAGTTCTGTTTCGGTTTGATCTAAGGTGTGTTCGGGTGAGTTTTTGACCGAGCACATCGCAATCATGAATAAAATTTCTTCGGATTTATCACTGTAAGGAAAGCGCTGCATATACGAGCTGTAGTAATACTGCGCCATGTAGTAATCTTCGATTTCATAGTACGCTTGGGCCATGCGGTAGTAAGAGAGCTCTCCCTCACCCGACTTGGGCGCGTGCTGGTAAATTTGCTCGTACAAAACGATGGCTTTGTCAAAATCTTTTTGATCGTAGAGCGCGTTGGCGGTAACGAATTTTTGGCTGTAGTCTGAGCCCTTTACAATTTTGGCGTAGTCTGAACAGGCAGTCAGCAAAACAACAAAGCAGCTGAAAAGAAGAATGTTTTTCATGTTATTTTACTCTTAGACTGCGCCCCACTTGGAGAACAGTAGTTGGTTTGATGCCGTTGAGTTGGCAGATTTTGGTAACGGTTGTGCTGTTGCGCGCGGCAATTTCGGTGAGGGTGTCACCGGGGCGCACTTTGTAATAGCGGACTTGAGGCGTGCGCACCACAACTGGAGTTTGCACCACTTCGGCCGGATGGTCCTCGTAGTAGTCAGAAGGCTTGGCTCCTGGCCTGAATAAGCCTTTGTGGACAAATAAGTTTTCGTTTTTGAGCGATTTAGCGGCAAAATCGATGATTTCTTCGGGGTTCATGGGCGCATCGTAAAAACGGATTTCGTAGTGCAAATGTGAACCATAAGACCTTCCGGTATTGCCGCCAAGGCCGATTGGCTCTCCGGCAACGATGTCTTGGTCGGGATAGACCAAAAATTTACTCAAGTGGGCATAAAGGGTTTCTAGCCCATTTGGATGGCGAATAATGACCAAGTTGCCATAGCCGCCGTCGTTGTATTTGGCGTAACGTACTTTTCCTGACCAAGTTGCGTATACGGTGTCTCCTGTTTCCAAATCGATGTCTATGCCATTGTGGTTTCTTCCATTACGAGGACCATAACGAGAAGTAACAATTCCGGGCGCCGGCATGTGGAAGTTTTGATCGTAGTCGTCGTTGACGCAAAGCCAAAGGGTGTCTTTGAGTTTGGACATATCGTTGCGACTCGCGAAGCAGACGTCGTTGCTCCAGGGATGGCGAAAACTCGGGTCTTGGGCTTGCATGAGGGCATTGATGCGCGGGTTCATGATGCCGTCAAACGTACTGATCTGTAAAAACGACCAAGTTTTATTACTGTACAACACCACCTTGCCGAGTTCGGTTTCAATGGTATCGAGTGCACGCTGCGCAGAGGCCGAAAAACCAAGGAACAAACAAAAAATATATAAAAGAGTTATCGAACGCAAAACAAAAATTTCAGTACAAATTTAGGCATTTCCTATGATATGGACCGGACGCCCACGATGTCGATCAAAAAGAATACGGGTTCGTTGGGGGCAATAACCTGTCCATAACCATTGCTTCCGTATGCTTGTTCTGGCTGTAAAACAAGGTAATAGCGCTCTCCTTGCAGGGCATTTTTAAGGATTTTTCGCAGGCCTGGAACCGTTGTTTTCTGCCCCACAACAAAGCGCTGTGGAAATTTACGCGCTACAATCGCATTTGCTTTATTGGGTGTTGAGGCCACAAACTCATATGCCACTTCCTTGGCGCTACCCTCCTCTAGGTTAAAGGCTTGGCCATCGGCGAGTTTCCAGGCGCGGATACCATCTGTATCGGTACTCGGCTTGATTTTAGAAATGACCTTTACGTAAAGCCAGTTGGGTGTATTGGGCGCCAACACATCTTTGATGCCTTTACTGCCATAAGCCAATGCTGCGGGAATCTCTACCTTTACAAAATCGCCCACACGCAAGTGCGCAAAAGCTAAATCCCAACCTTGCGTTTGCATGCTGTAACCGACCACAAAAGGAATAAAAGGCAAGTCAATTCTATTGTTGCCATCAATAATGCGGCCGTCTGGCGTGCCCAAACGATAGTCGATGAGTGCCATCTCGCCTGCTTTGAAAACAGGACCTGTGCCACGTTCAATCCATTTGAGTACAATCCCACTTGAAAGTTGCTTGCGCATGCTCACCTTGCCTTTCTCGAAATTGATCAGGTTTTTCTTGGAGCCAGCCGCACTGGTATCTAAGGCGGTGAGGTCTTGGGTGTTGGCCTTCACAATATTTTTGGTTGTCGGCTTCGGCTTAGGGGTGTCGTTGCAGGCCGAAAAGGTCAAAAGCAACGAAAGAAAGAACAGACTTCTCATTGGAGCTCAATTAGTTGAATATCGATATATAAAATACTTTGGGGCGGAATCTTGCTGCGGTCTCCGAGCAAGCCATGCCCTAAATAACTAGGCAAAATCAGCTTGGCTTTGTCGCCCTTGCGCATGAACTGCAAGGCTTCGTGTATACCCGATTCTTTTTCTGAATGGGCAATGGTAATGCGTTCAATTTGATCTGCTTTGGTTTGGTAGCAAACGGTGCCGTCTAGCAAACCGACTTTTAAACGCACCAAAGCTTGTTGGCCATCGTGCGCCAAGGCCAGAGCAGCATTGCCCTTCTCATAAATCATGTAGCGCAAGCCAGAAGGCGTTTGCTGCATTTTCAAATGGGAATAATGCGCTAAAAACGTATTGATTTTGAGGTTTTCGCGCACGCTCAGTTCCTGATTGAAATCTACGGAATGATCCGTAGACCACTTTTGCCGCGTTTGGTCTTCGGCTTTTTCTCTGCGACAAGCAAAAAGAAGCAGCAGACCCGACACACCAATGACAAGGAGAAACTGTTTGGGCATGAACTATATTTGATCAATTAAAGATTCAAGTTTGGCCAGCGCATCTTTGAGCGAACCGGCATAAAAGCCTCCTGCCGCGTATTGGTGTCCGCCGCCATTGAAGTGCGCCTGTGCAAAAGCATTGACAAAGCGCTGTCCTTTAGAGCGAAAAGAAAACTTCACGCCTTCTTCGGTTTCCATCATAAAAACCCCTGCATCGTAGCCTTCTATCGACAAAATAACATTCACCAAGCCTTCAGTATCGCCTTTTTGATACGCAAAGCGCTTGAGTTCCTCTTTACTGAGACTCATGATGCCGAGGCGCTGCGCAGGATGCAATTGTAGCTTTTCGGCTATGGCATAACCACGCAATTGCAAACGCGTTACACTATTGACGTCGTAAACGGCTTCGTGGATTTCATGCTGAGCCAGCCCCAAGGAAAGCAAATGTGCGGTCATTTGGTGCGTGTAGGCCGATACAGACGGGAAACGAAAAGAACCGGTGTCGGTCATGAGACCGAGGTACAGACCTTTGGCCATGGCTAAATTGATGCGTTCGAGCTGCCCGAGGTCTTCCAAGACATGATAAATCACTTCTGTTGTCGAGCAAGCAGTTGGGATAGAAATTGGAATTTGCACAAAATCGGCGGGGTTCGGATGGTGATCGAGCATCACTTTGGGAAGCGTTTGATTGTCAAACCATGCTGACATCACCTCCCCTACACGCGACGACGAATTGTAATCTAAGGCAAAAAGTAAATCGCCGCTGTAGGTTTGATCTGCAGCAAAGACTTTCCAATTATAACCTTCCAAAAACGGACACAAATAAGCCGCCGGCTGATCTGGAAATACGATCAGGTAGTTTTTGCCGCATTGCGCAGCGTAAGCAGCCCAGGCCACTACGCTACCCACAGCATCGCCGTCAGGACCTTTATGAGTGGTAATTAACCAATTGTGGTGACTTTCTAGTGTCGAAAAGAGGTGGTTTGGCGTCATTTAGTCTTTTTGCATGTGCTCGTCCTCTTCTGGATCAGGCGGGAATAATTTGGGAGCGTCTGTTTTGTTTTGAAGGCGATCAAGCATGTCTTCTAGCTGCGATACCGAAAGGTTTTTGGCAATGATCTTCTTGTCTTTGTCCAAAACGAAAACCTTTGGCGTCGAGTAGATGTCGTAGGTTTGTTGGTAGTTGAGGCTTTGCAAGGTCGTTGGCTTGCCTTTTTCACCAGGATAGAGCGGCACAAGTTTTTCAGGCGTAGCTTTGGCAATTTCATAGATGCTATTGGTCACGGCCACATTGATAAACGTGAGTTTACTCTCGCGGATGTATTTTTTCCAGGCTTCGAAATCTTTTCCGACGCCTTTACCGACTGCAAATACTTCGATGTTGCGCGCCTTCCATTTTTCGGCATACAACGTTTGGATTTTTGGCGTCACTTTCTTGCAGTGGCCACATTCTGGATCCCAGAAATAAAGAATGGTGTATTCGGAAGTCAGGCTGTAGAAATCGAGCCATTTGGTATCTGAGGTGTCACGCA
Organism: Crocinitomicaceae bacterium; assembly: GCA_030730025.1. Classification (GTDB taxonomy): domain Bacteria; phylum Bacteroidota; class Bacteroidia; order Flavobacteriales_D; family Crocinitomicaceae; genus UBA952. Next base: position 13,022 of record JANQWC010000011.1, on the reverse strand, counting down.
TGATGAGATTGGGTGGCTTGATGCCCATCACGGTGTTCATTTTGTTATCGAGGTTTTCACAGAGGTCTTCGAATTTGTCTTCGGCCACCCAGAATGCAGGCGATTTGCCGCTGGCGTCTTTGGTGCAGAAATAGCGCTTGAGCATGTAGTAATAGACTTTGTCCATGCCCATGATTTCGCTTTTACCGTAAGTAGATGCAATCCAACCTACTGAGTATTCGTACATTCTCGATTTCGGGTCGAGGGCGTCGCAAAACGCAAAAGCGTATTTAATGATGGTATCCCAGTGTTGGATCATCATGGATTTGCCAAAATAAAACTCGAGTTTGTTGGCATAAATAGGGTTGTTGACCAACGCATCGGTTTTGAAATCGACGTTGTCCCAGTAGTGTGCAAAATAGTATTTGTAGCGAAAATTAGAGTCGAGCATTTTGCCGTTCGCATCTTTAGGCGGCTCTGGCACGACCACTTCTGTCGACATCTGGACGATTTTAGAAACGAGCTTACCAGAATTGGCAGCCACTAAATTGGCTTGATACACTTCTACTTCTTTGTTGAGCGCATCGATTTGCGTGCCGAGGGTGCTGTATTGCGCGTCGTCTGACTTCAGTTTGGAGCGCTGCTCAGAAAGCTTGGCGATTTCCCCCTTTTTACTGCTGATGAACTTCACGTACGGGATAAACAATTTGTTCTCCTCAGATTTTTTAATGACCATATTGGCCATGAAGTCTGGGCCTTTGGTTTCGAGCTGGATTTCTTCGTTGTTGTAAACGAATTCAAAGTAGCGCTGCCCAGGCAAAAACAAACCAACAATACCCGGCTTTTGCTTGGCACCATCAAAAATAACTTCGCCGTTTTTCATTTGGGCGGTGTCGGCATAAAAGAGTTTTGAACCAAAGTATTTGATTAAGTAAACCGTGGTATCTTTTTGGTCTTCAACCTTCAAGCGGATTTTCTGCGCATTGAGTTGTTGGAGAAATAAGAACGAAAATACGAGCAATAGATGTTTCATGTGTTCAGCTGTTTAAGTACGAAAATGCTTGAAATTAAGCTTCGCTCTTTCTTTTTAACATTTCTTTAACCAATTTTAACAAGGGCAGTAGCCAATAATTCCGAATCAGTTGCCGGATCTAAAGCAATGATTTGTTCATAGCGCGCCAGCCAAGTGAGTTGCCGCTTGGCATAATTGCGCGAATGCTGCTTGATTTTCTCGATGGCCTCTTCTTGTGTTGTTTTCCCTTCAAAATAATCGAAAAACTCGCGGTAACCGACAGTTTGCAAGGCTTGCAACTGCGCGCCATCCGGAAAAAACTCCCGCGCCTCTTGCGCGAGCCCTTCGGCAAGCATTTGATCAACCCTCAGATTGATGCGCTCATATAAACTCACGCGCGGCCAATTGATAAACAGGCGTGCAACGTGAGGCGGGTCTTTTCGAGGTCCTTTGCGTAGCGAGACATTGGATTGCCCCGTGAGCTCATTGATTTCTAAGGCGCGCATGAGCCGCGTGGGGTTCATGGTGTCTATTTCTCGATAAAAAGCTGGATCCTGCTGCGCCAAAGCCACTTGCAATGCTTCCAAGCCATCGTTTTCAAAAACTGTTTGCCATTTGGCCTGAACAACAGGGTCGTGCGGCAACGGATCTAGCCCCAAAAGGAGCGCATCGGCAAAGAGCGCAGAACCACCCACCAAAACCGCAGCGCCTTTTTCGGCCAAAAGCTTGTCGAGAATAGGTTGCGCGTGTTGCACAAACGAATTGGCATTGAGCGGCTCGTGCACAGAATGACTGGCGATCAGGTGGTGCTTGACCTGCGCCAACTCTTGTGCATTTGGCCGGGCCACACCAATGGCCAGTTCTTTGTAAAATTGTCTGGAATCAAAAGAAATGATTTCGGTTTGGTACTGTTTGGCCAACGCAATGGCCAAAGCGGTTTTACCTGAGGCTGTTGGACCCTGAACAACAATAATAGACTTCTCTGACATTTATTTCCAGCGTGCGTAAATTGCTAAGACTTTAGCCACATAAGAAGTAGCCTGCCCTCTGTAGGCACCACAACGCACCAACTCTGAGCGGTAAAACTGTGGCTCATCGAGTTTATTGACCATCAAGGCTACGTTGCCATCCCATTTATTGGGATTGAGGCCCGCCGCGCGCGCCAGGCGCTGTGCGTCTTCGATGTGACTCATGCCGGCGTTGTAGGAGGCCAGGGTAAATTGCAAACGCGATTGTTCGTCCGGAATGCTGGCCCAACGTTTGCTGATCGAATTCAAGTAACGCATACCGCCCTTGATTTGTACTTCTGGGCTCGATTCTGGAAAGACGCCAAAATGCGGCCCGGTGTTGGGCATAAATTGCATGAGGCCGTAAGCGCCACCCAAACCGCGGGCATTCGGATTGAAGCGCGATTCCTTAAAAGAAACAGCCGCAAGTACTTTCCAGTCCCAATTGTAGGCCTGGGCTGCTTTTTTAAACAGCGCATCAAAAGGAGAAAGCGCTCCTACAGGTGTCAGGTAAAATTCGGTTGGCGTAGAAGCAATGTAATCGAAATAACGCTTCTTGAGTTGGGTGTAAGCTTCTGAGGCAATATAAGTTTGTAAAAACGCATCGAGTTTCTCCTTGAGGATTTTACTCTTAGGCCTTAGGGCAAAGGCAATGCGCTGCTCATAAGACATGCGGGTGGCGATATCTAGATTGGGATGCATGTCTTTGACGATGCGCGCTTGGTTTTCATGGGCCAAGGTATAGTGAATGCGTCCTTTGGCTACTTCTTCAATCAAATCTTCGGCAAGCGGAGCGCTTTTTTGGTAACGGATGTCAATGGTGGCGCCGATTTCTTCTTGCAAGGCAAAAAGGCGTTTTTCGTAGGCTGAATTTTTACGGATGTAGATGGTTTTGCCGGCCAGATGCGCTGGTTCTGAAATAATCGAATCTGATTTGCGCTGAACGAGCACTTGATAGGTCTGGTAATAAGGCAGGGAATAGTTGAAGTATTTTTGCTGGCGCAGTGCAATCGGCAAGTTGGCCGCCACTACATCGCCCTCGCCTTTGCGGAGCATGCGCACGAAATCGCCCAGCTGATTGACGACCTTCACCTCTAGCTTGAGGTGGTTCGCCTTGCAAAAGGTATCGAGGATTTCGTATTCAAAACCCATGCGCTTGCCCTTGAATTCAAAAAAGGATAGCGTAGAGTTTTCAATAAGTAAGGTGAGTTTGCCGGAGCGCTCAATTTGCGCCCAGTCTTTGCGCATTTCGGCTTGTTGTGAACGAAAGTTACAACCCAGCAACAACGTGCCGAGGCCGAAGAAGTACAACATGTATACAATTGTGCTTTTACGCATAAGGGTAAGTATACGAAAAGTTTTCGGAATAGTTGCAACTTGCAACGATTTGAAATTGAACTCACTACAAGAATTTCACGCAAATACGCCGCCAACAAATCACATACAAACAACCCCTACCTCCCCTATTTTTAAAGCCATTTTTTAAATCCGGACACAAAAAACTTCATTTTTTCTTTTGATTATTGAATTATTTCCTATCTTTGCACTCGTAAACACAAGGGGGTTTAGCTCAGCTGGTTCAGAGCATCTGCCTTACAAGCAGAGGGTCGGCGGTTCGAACCCGTCAACCCCCACTACAGAAACCCAGTAATTCATTAGAGTTACTGGGTTTTTTGTTGGATTAAAGTTTTTGGGGAATGATTTCTACACATTATTAAGGATCATTTTTCACTCCTACATAATAGTAATACACTCATTTACAAATAGTAAATTAAAATAAACTTAACAGTAATTTCTTCTAATTTCTGAATATCCTATTCAACTTTGTAGTGTTATAAACTACTAAAAAATGAAAAGAAAATTATTCATTGGTTCGCTGTTAACTTTAGCTGTGAGCCCGAGTTTTGCACAAGTTGGTTCGGATATCGACACCACTCGAGAGCAAAGCGTCAAAGAAGTACGCGTCATTTCTAGCTATGGAAAAGACCGCAAAACGCCAGTAGCGATGTCTACAGTGAATGCCAAGCAAATCTCTGAGGTTTATGGTGGATCTGCCGAGCTTCCTGAGGTATTAAAGGTAACCCCTGGGGTGTATGCGACTAAAACTGGAGGTGGGGTTGGTGATTCACGCATCAACATTCGCGGTTTTGACCAGCGCAACATCGCCGTTACCATCAATGGTATTCCGGTAAATGACATGGAAAACGGTTGGGTATATTGGTCCAACTGGGCTGGTTTGGGCGATGCCGTTTCTACTATTCAGGTTCAGCGTGGTTTAGGTGCATCTAAATTGGCAATCAACTCTGTTGGTGGTACTATGAACATCATCACCAAAACAACCGATGCCAAGGCAGGCGCATCTGTCATGACTTCAGTGACGGATTACGGTCAGTACAAAATCATGGGCTATGCATCTACTGGTCTCATGGAGAACGGCTTTGCACTCACTACCGTATTGTCAAAAACAGCCGGAAGCTCATACGTTGACGGTACTTGGATCAATGGCTATTCATATTTCTTCACACTTGCCAAGCAAGTCAACGACAAGCATCGTTTGGTATTGACAGGAATTGGCGCGCCGCAGTCTCACGGACAGCGCAGTTCAGGTCTTACACCGGGTCAGTACGATACACTTGATCGTCGTTTCAACGGTGACATCGGTTACTTTGATAATGGTGACCTCTTTAACGACCGCGTCAACTACTACCACAAACCACAATTTTCTCTAAATCACTACTGGACAGCATCAGAAAAAACGACAATTAGCACGTCATTGTACTACTCTATTGGCCACGGTGGTGGTTCTGGTCGACTAGGTTCTGCTTACGCCCGAACTGAAGATGGATTATTAGATATCCAGGCTGCTTATGACTACAACGTTGCCAACCCTGACATCACGAATGGCGGTGTGAAATACGCGCAACGCAATTCAGTGAATAACCACTACTGGACTGGCTTGGTATCTACAGTTAACCATAAAGTAAATCAGTATGTTGACCTCACCTTAGGTTTAGATGCACGTTCTTATCGCGGAGAGCACTTCCGTGAAGTACGCGATTTATTAGGTGGTTCTGCACGTTACGACGCTGTCAATGGCTTAGTTGGTGTACATGAATACGCTTCAAACTACGGCAACGTATTCCACGTAACACCACAAGATCAACGCGTGGCTTATGACAACGATGGTTTGGTCAAATATGCTGGTTTGTTCGGTCAAGCTGAATACAGCAAAGACAAACTTTCTGCCTTTGCAACAGGTGCCATTAACACAACAGCAAATCAACGCGTAGACCGCAGGCTTTACATCAATGACACTACAGGTCGTGGTGAACTTTCTGAAAAAGTAAACATCATGGGTTACTCTTTTAAAGGAGGTGCCAACTACAACATCAATGCAAATCACAACGTTTACTTCAATGCGGGTCTTTTTTCTCGTGCGCCATTCTGGACATTTGTTTTTGTAAACAACTCCAACGATGTTGTACAAAACCTACTCAACGAAAAAGCAGAATCTTTTGAATTGGGTTATGGCTTCCGTAGCGAAAAAGTAGCTGTTAAAGTGAATGCATACCTCACCAACTGGAAAGACAAATCATTGTTATCAGGAAACATTACAGGTCCGAACGGAACAATTACCCGTGCGCTCATGTCAGGTGCCAATGCAACTCACAAGGGTATTGAGGTTGAATTCAATACCAAACCTGCAAAAGGCTTAGAAATTGGCGGTATCATTTCTTTGGGTGACTGGCGTTGGGTTGGCGACATCAATGCAACAGTTTACTCTGAAATCGATCCTACTGAATCAGTAACTGTTACTTCTTATGTAGATGGTGTTCATGTTGGTGATGCCCCACAAAACCAGTTTGGCTTACAAGCACGCTACCAAATCACTAAAGGCTTGTACGTTGGTGCTACTTGGGTTTACAATGACAAGTTCTATTCGAATTTTGATCCATCAAAAAAGACAGACGAAGAAGACCGTATCGACGCTTACCAAATTCCGTCATACTACAATCTTGATGCGCGCGTTGGCTATGACCTTAATCTCGGTGACCGCAAGCTTACTTTAGGTATGCAAGCATTTAATATCACTGACGTTAAATTCTTGTCTGATGCAACTGATTTGGACGGAACCACGTTCTCTTATGGTTTCCCTGGTTTTGGTCGCAACTTCAACTTCTTTGCTAAGTTCACTTTCTAAGCGAAAAGAAGTTTAACTATTCCTTAATACAAAAAGCCTTGTCGATACTCTCGGCAAGGCTTTCTTTGTAATATGAATTTAATTAACAGAGAACTCAGTTGGCTTTCTTTTAACGAACGCGTCTTGCAAGAGGCCATGGACCCATCGGTTCCGCTCACCGAACGCATGCGCTTTTTGGGTATTTACTCCAACAACCTCGACGAATTTTTTAGGGTGCGCGTGGCCAACCTCAAAAGAGTACTTGAGGTCAAAAACGAACGCGTCCACGGCTATAAAGGCACTGCGGAGGAGCTTTATGTAGAAATCCGCAAGGTGGTTTTACGCCAACAACAACTTTTTGAGAGCGCCTACGAAGAAATCAAAACGGGCTTTCAAACTGAAGGGATTTCTTTCATTGATGAGTCTGGTTGCACCAATAAAGAGCTCGTTGAATTAGACGATTTTTTCCACGACAAACTCAAGCATGTCATTTTTCCGATCATGCTCGACAAAAAGCGCCCGCTGCCCAAGCTGCGCGATTACGCCATCTATTTAGGTGTCAAAATGATTAGTAACGCAAAAATTCGTTATGCCCTCATTCAGATCCCTACCGAATACAGCCGCTTTTTCATCCTCAACCGCGAGGCGCATACCAATGTCATTTTGATAGACGACATCATTCGGCTGTATTTGAACGATATCTTTTCGGTGTATCAGCCCGAGTGCGCCGAAGCGTTTACCTTCAAGTTTACCCGCGACGCCGAACTCGATCTAGACGACGACCTCTCGATGTCGTTTTTCGAGAAAATTGAAAAAAGCATCAAGCAGCGCAAAAAAGGACTCCCCGTTCGTTTTGTGTATGACGCCGCCATGCCCGACGACTTATTGTCTTTTTTACTACAACAACTCAAGCTCAAAAAGGGTTTCAACACCATTCCAGGCGGGCGCTACCACAACTTCAAAGATTTCATGCGCTTTCCGGATTTTGGCCGTTCCGCCTATCGCTTTGAAGCCCAACCACCTGTGCAGCACCCCGCGTTTCGCAGCGGCAAAAGCCATATGGCCACCATCCTCAAAAAGGATATTTTGTTGCACTTTCCCTTTCAGCAGTTTGACCACGTCGTGGACCTCTTGCGCGAAGCCAGCCTAGATCCGAAGGTCAAAGATGTGAAAATCAATATCTATCGGGTAGCCAAGAACTCCGAAATCATGAATGCCCTACTGGCCTGCATCTTCAACGGCAAGCAAGTCACGGTGGTTTTTGAACTCCAGGCGCGTTTTGACGAAGAAAACAACCTCTGGTGGAGCAACCGCCTCAAAGACAACGGCGCCAACGTTATTTATGGCCTACAAAACCTCAAGGTGCATTCCAAGCTTTTGCAGATCAGGCGCGTGTCTGAGGCCAAAACCCAATACATTACCTATATCGGCACCGGCAATTTCAATGAATCTACCGCTACGGTCTACACCGATCTAGCGTTGCTCACCGCCGATAAAGAAATTTCTTTAGAAGTGAGCCGTGTATTTAGCATGTTAGAAAACAACCTCGAACGCCATGCCTTTCGCCACTTGCTGGTCTCGCCTTTCAACACCCGCCGCAAATTACTCGCACTCATTGGGCGAGAGATCAAGCTGGCCAAGGCCAAAAAACCTGCACACATCCGCCTGAAATTCAACAACCTCACCGATGTGCGCATGATTGACAAACTATATGCAGCGAGCAAGGCTGGGGTCAAAATTGAGCTGATCATTCGCGGAATTTGCTGCCTCAAACCCGGTGTCAAAGGCCTCAGTGAAAACATTACAGCCATCAGTATTGTGGACCGCTACCTCGAGCACACCCGCTTCTTTATCTTTGGAAACGGTGGTAAGCCCGAGTATTTTATCTCGAGTGCCGACTGGATGGAGCGCAACTTAGACCAGCGCGTCGAGGTGGGTACAATTATCAAAGATCCTCAGATTCAAAAAGAAATCGAGCTCATTTTTGAGTACCAATGGAAGGGCAGCGTCAAGGCCAGAAGCATTTCTGCCGACTACAAAAACGCCTACTCCAAACGCAACTTACCGCCGTTTCATGCGCAGCAGGAACTCTACGGGTATTACAAAGCGCTTTTAGAAAAAGTAACGGAGCAAGCCTAGCTTTTGCTTCAAGGTTTCGAATTCAACGGTTGGCTCATAGGCAGCCCTGCCCTCTCTTTGAAACGCGCTCAAGACATCGACCAAAATTTGCTCTGTTTGATCGGCAAAAAACAGGGGTTCTTGTTCGGTTTTCTCCAACCAATAATTGATTTGTCGGTGGTAAATGAGGTCGAGTTCCGGAATGCTAGTGGCGCCCACATCTACCGCACCAAGCGCATTGCAGGTTTGTTCGTAGTGTCCTTTCATCGGGATCACCATCGTGTTTTTACCTAAATAGAGTGCCTCTGATGGCAGTTCAAAGCCAGCTCCGCAGAGCACACCCGTTGCACTGATCAAGCTTTGTTGAAAGCGCTGTTGGCTAATGGGCTCAATAAACACGTTGTCTACGCGATACGCATATGGCGCGTGCTTTGAAAAAACTTCCCATTTGACATCAAATTGACGCAAGAAATGCATCAAGACGTCGTCGTGGTAACCGGGCAAATAAACAGTGTAGTGCCCTGTGTCTGTAGGTTGTGCATGGCGGATCTCATGTCTGATTACAGGCGTAAAAACCCGCTCGTCATAGGATTTGAAATGAAAGCCATATTTCTGACGCGAAGGCGTGTAATGTTGCAACACATAACGCCCAAATGCCGATTTCTCTTCAGGTTTGGGTGCCAAAGGATGCACCACTGCTGCCTGGTGGCTCAGCTCAATACAAGGTACGCCGTTGAGCAAAGCAGACCACGCCGAGACCGGCTCGAAATCACTGAGTACGAGGTCGTATTTTTTGATCGGAAAAGACCTGATTTCTTGAATAAGATCTATTGGATGTGTGTTTTTGAGGGATTTCAAGATGCTGATGTCACCATTTTTGCCACTCAAAAAAGTAAGACCTGTGCGCTGGTAATTGATGTCGAAATCGGCCTGAATCTGGGCTTGATTGCCGCTGATCAGGGTATCTACATCTACGTATTTTTTCAGGAGCGGTACAATTTCATGGGCTCGGCTGAGATGACCGTTGCCCGTACCTTGGATCGCATACAAAACCTTCATCTTAGTTCACTTGAAGACCAGAAATCACTTCTTTCAATAATTGCTCGTAGTTCAAAGCATCTTTATTTTGAGAGATGATTTCAGCCGGATTAAACACCTGAGAGCGGTCATGGCGATACAGCGACCATTTTTCTTGATGGTACTCCAGCGCCGTAGAATTCTCCACCCAGTCTCCGGAGTTCAGGTACAAGACCTCTGCGCCATCTTTGCCTTGCATCATTTTAATTTGCGGCTGATGGATATGCCCACACACCACAAATTGGTAATCTGAACACATTGCAATTTCCGCTGCTGTCTGCTCAAAGTTGTTGACGTATTTCACCACGCCTTTGACCCCATCTTTCACCTTCTGAGAAAGTGAAATCCGGCCCCTGCCGAGCCGCTCAGAAATCCAGTTCATGAACGTGTTCAAGACAATCAGAAGATCGTAGCCTTTTCCTCCAAGTTTGGCCACCCATTTGGAGTGCTTCATGGTGGTATCGAATACATCGCCGTGAAAAATCCAGGCCTTGCCAGTCGGTAGGTTCAGGAGCAATTTGTTTTGAATTTCAAGGCCACCCATTTTGAAGCCCTTGAATTTGCGCAGCATTTCGTCGTGGTTGCCCGTGACGTAGTGTACCTTAGTGCCGTTGGTGAGCATCGACGCAATGGACTTGACCACCTCCATGTGCGCTGCAGGAAAATAGCGCTTTTTGAACTGCCAGATATCGATGATGTCGCCATTGAGCACCAAGATTTCGGGGTCAATGCTTTTTAAATACGATACCAATTCGGCAGCCCTCGAACCATAGGTCCCGAGATGCACATCCGAAATCACCACTAAATCTACTTTACGCTTCATGGTTTTTTTTGGTAAAGTTCAGCTTGTGATGTTTCTTTGGTTTTAAGTAAAAGTTAATCTTCCATAGATCTTTCAAAATCAAATTGTTGATAACGAATATCAATCGTTGTTCAAGCCAATAATGACATCCACCAAACTCGGATCTAAAAGCGTACTGGTGTCGCCTAAATTACTGGTGTCGCCTTCGGCTATTTTGCGCAAAATGCGGCGCATGATTTTACCGCTGCGCGTTTTGGGCAAGCCGGGCACAAATAAGATTTGATCGGGTTTGGCAATGGGGCCAATGATGCGCGCAACCGTTTGGAGGATATCTTGTTTGCTGCGTTTTTCATCGCCGTGGGTATCTTCTATAATGACATACGCAAAAATGCCCTGCCCTTTGATGTCGTGTGGGAAACCCACCACCGCGCTCTCAATGACACCCGCGTGCATATTGATGGCGTTTTCGACTTCTGCCGTCCCGATGCGGTGGCCACTCACGTTGAGTACGTCGTCTACCCTACCTGTAATTCTGTAAAGACCTTCTTCGTCTCTGAGGCAACCATCGCCAGTGAAGTAAAGGTTTTCGTAGGTAGAAAAATAAGTTTGCTTGCAGCGCTCGTGGTCGTTGTAGGTGCTTCTGATGATGCCGGGCCACGGAAACTTGATGCACAAATTGCCATTGACGCCATTGCCTTCTATTTCTTGCCCGTTTTCATCGACCAAACAAGGTTGGATGCCCGGAAGCGGCAATGTGGCATAGGAAGGTTTCGCTGGCGTTATACCAGCGAGGTTAGAGATCATGACCCCGCCTGTTTCGGTTTGCCACCAAGTATCTACAATTGGGCAGCGTTTGTGGCCAATCTGTTCGTTGTACCAATGCCAGGCTTCTTCATTGATCGGCTCCCCTACCGAACCCAATACCTTCAAGGAGCTGAGGTCTTTTCCTTTGATCGGACCGAGGCCAAAACTCATCAGGCTGCGAATAGCCGTTGGGGCGGTGTAAAGAATATCTACTTTGTATTTTTCGACAATTTCCCAGAACCTACCGGCGTCTGGCCAAGTGGGCACGCCCTCGAACATCAAGGTGGTTGCACCCGCACTCAGCGGACCATAAATAATATAGCTGTGGCCGGTGATCCAGCCGATATCGGCGGTACAAAAATGAACTTGCCCGGGTTGGTATTGAAACACATTGACAAAAGTATAGTTGGTCCAGACCATGTAGCCAGCGGTGGTGTGCACCACGCCTTTTGGCTTACCTGTGGAGCCCGAGGTATAGAGAATAAACAAAATGTCTTCTGCATCCATCGCCACAGGCGCAACTGCTGGGTTGCCCATGGTTTCTACCTGCTTGATTTCGTCTTCCCACCAAACATCTCGACCTTTGAGCATCGAAACTGGCGTGCGGGTACGCGTGCAAACAATGACGCGCTTAATTGTTTTGTTGCCCACCAATGCATCGTCAATCACGCTTTTGAGCGGTATGTCTTTGGCTCCGCGAAATGCGCCGTCGCAGGTCACGATAAATTCAGCACCGGCGTCGTCTAGACGATCTGCAATTGCTTGCGCAGAGAAGCCTCCAAAGATAACGGAGTGAATGGCGCCAATGCGCGCACAGGCCAAAGTGGCAATAGAAAGCTCTGGTATCATGCCCATGTAGATACACACGCGATCGCCTTTTTGCACACCATTGTTCAAAAGCACATTAGCAAACTGCTGCACCTTGAAATGCAATTCGTTGTAGCTGAGTACGCGGTGGTGTTCTTCGGGATCATTGGATTCCCAAATAATAGCCGGCTCGTGGCCGCGCGTAGCCAAATGGCGATCTAGGCAGTTTTCAGTGATATTGAGTTGCGCACCTTTGAACCACTCTACTTTTGGCTCCGTGAAATTCCAGTCCAGGACTTTGTCCCATTTCTTTTGCCAGGTAAAGTTTTCGGCCACAGACGCCCAAAAGGCTTCGGGGTCTTGAACGCTTTGTTGATAAGCTTTTTGATAATCCTCAAGTGTCTTGAGTTGGTATGGATAGTTCATCTTAGCAAGTTTGTGCTAAAATAACGAGAAAACAAAGGCTAGAAATAGGATTTTCTCTTCAAGTTTAGAAAAAATCTAGCATCATTTAGTCAGGCTGTACAATTTCAAAAGCCACCTCATTGCGCCTACCAATGAAATCCCAAGGTGCATTGTAACCCATGTAAATCAATTGCGGCGCATGTTCAATGCCTTCTTTTTGCAAGAGCAACCTGAGTTCTGAAGCTTTCTCTTCAATTTTTTCATCATTTGTATAGCCCCCAAAGCGCAGCACCGCAAGTGTGCGCGCAGCTCGCTTGGCAATTTTCACATTGGCGCTACTCGGATTGGGCAAGGCATCCATACTATATTGCTTGGGCATCACAAAAGACATTTGGGTTTCGCTGCCCATCTCCATCACCACCGGGGAGGTCATGGCAATTTTCTCGTTCTGCTCGTTTGCGCCAAAAATATAACCCGCCACTCTTCTGAATCCCAAACTACTGTTTACGCTGTAGGTATTTGAATCGAGCTGGGTCTGGGCCAAAATGAGGTCCGGATAACGCCTGATTTCCGCTTTGCGACTCAACACACGAAGCACTTCATAATCAGGAGTTTCAATTGATGAACGCATAACGGAGAGCAATAAGATGAATAAAAACCCAATAACAGAAAGGGCAATAAGTAGTTTTTTCAAGCGCTTTTTTTCTTTAATAACATTGCAATTGCAAAAAAGTTCTTATCTTTGCACTCTAAATCGGCCTCGTAGCTCAACTGAATAGAGCATCAGATTACGGCTCTGAAGGTTTCAGGTTTGAATCCTGACGAGGTCAC
>JANQWC010000010.1 GCA_030730025.1 Crocinitomicaceae bacterium | reverse complement strand
ATGAAGTCTGTAAATGTTAATTTACAAATAATTAGCTCCTTTTTTTGCCTTTTCGGTTTTTCTTAAATGAAAGTGCTCCTATTAAGCTTTTTCCTATTTTAGAGAGTCTGCTCGCAGGGGTTTTGTTCTCATCTAGGTAATCATTGCCGTAACCGGCTCCATAACCATAACCATAACCATAACCATAACCATAACCATAACCATAACCATAACCGTAGCCGTAACCATAGCCGTAGCCAGATCCATAACCATAGCCGCCGCCATAACCATAGCCATAGGCCGCTTTTTTGAGGTCTACGCCATTGACCAAGACAGTCATGTTCGGGAATTTCTTGTCGTGGTAAAGACTTGCCGGAAGGGTGAGCATGGATTTTTCAATGAGCTCAGCACGTACTACATAAATGACTAAATCTGCAAATTTGGCCAAGTGCATAGAGTCAGAAACCAAGCCTACAGGCGCCGTATCCAACACAATGTAGTCATAGCGTTTTTTAGCTTCTTCAATTAGGGTGGTTAAACGCTCTCGCATCAACAACTCAGAAGGGTTGGGTGGGATATCTCCAGAGATGATGTAATCTAAGTTTTGGTTACCCGGATCTGGAATAATGAGGTCCTCGAACTGTATGCTATCATTGACAAGGTAGTTGGTTACCCCTACTGTTGTGGAAATATCCACGTAGCGGCCAATTTTAGGTGCACGCAAGTCTAGCCCTAATACCAACGTTTTTTTGTTCCCATGGGCTAGTGTATGCCCCACATTGATAGAGATGAAAGTTTTACCTTCCTTCGCTACAGAAGATGTGACGAGAATGACTTGTGAACCTTGGTGTTGCTCTCCCAACAGAAAGCTCAAGTTGGTGCGTGCCATGCGGAAAGACTCCGCAATGTGTGTACGCGCGTTTTTGGTCGCTACAATATTGCGCTCCATGTCATGGGCCAACGGAATTTCTCCTAAGGCGGGTATTCTGGTCTTGACAAGATCTTGGAGGCCATGCACTTTGGTGTCGAGCATTTGCTTGAGGTAGAGATAGCCAATTGGGAAGGCCAAGCCTAATAGCAACGCACCCAAGTAAATGATTTTGCTTTTCGGTGAAATCGGAATGCCATCTGAGGTGGGTTCCATAATGATTTTGGTATTGCCGATGGCTGCTGCAGTCTTGATCTCGTTTTCTTCGCGCTTTTGAAGCAAGAAGATGTAGAGCGTTTCTTTGATTTTTTGCTGGCGTTCGATGTCGCGGTATTCGCGCTCGTAGCCCGGCACGGCGGCTATACGCCCTTCGTATTTATCGACTTGGTCGTTGAGCGCTTTGAGGGCAATTTTGATCTTGGATTCGTTGGAGCGCAAACCTTCTGTGAGGGAGTGGCGGAGACCTTCAAGTTGGTCGTCTATTTTCAGAATGGTTGGGTTTTTGGCGCTAGAGGTCTTGCTCAAGCGAATGCGGTCGAGCACCAAGCGATTGTATTGCTGCGCAATGACGATGATGCTTTGGTCTTCAAAACCAAGGTTGGCCGGCAACAAATTGGCGATGTCTTGTTGGTTCTTGAGGTAGTCTCTGAGGTACTGAATCAGGCTGAGCTGTACAGACTGCCCAATGATTTCTTTTTCGAGTTCATCGCGTTTACCCACATAGGATTGGCCATCGGTGAGCACATCTACAATTTGGTGTCGAGATTTAAAACTCTCCGCAGAGCGCTCGACATCTCCGAGCTCATCTGTAAGAAAGCGCATGCGCTCGTTGATAAACGATGAAGTATTGCGCGCAATTTGGTTTTGATCTTGGATTTTTTCTTTGCGGTGCTCATTGATCATGGCCCAAATGATGTCTTTGCTCTTTTGGATGATTGGGCCTTTGACCGATACATTGACAAGATCAGAGGCCTTGTCTTTGGAATCAGGCATTTCAAGCTCAATGAGTTTGTCTAGGTACTGCATGGTGGCTTCCATACTGACCAAGTTGATGATGTATTCATCATCTGCTAAAGCCGTATTAAAGTACTTGGTTTTTTCGATGGTGATGACCCCCGCACTGGTAGCTATTGGCGTTGAGAATTTTTGTTTGTTCAGCCTGAGCTTTTCGTTGATGACGACGTTGTAGTGCTGCTTGTCTAAAATAGTGAGCTCTAGGTGTAAACCTTTGGTTTCAAAAACGCTATCTGGACGCAATGCTTTTACCTCAATTGGAGCCGTATTGAATAACTCCGTTTTGCGAATACCTGTGCGGCGACCTACCAAATAGCAGGTTTGGCGTAAATTGAGCTGACGCGCTACGCCACGCAAAACCCCAGGTGTTTTCATGAGGGCCACTTCATTGCCGAGCTTGCTGCCTTGATCCATAAAACCCAATGAGGCAAAAAGCGAAAGGCCTTCCATGACGTTTTCTTCTTGGTCGTGGAAAAGCACCTTGGCTTTGGTGTCGTACATTTTGTCGTTGTAGCGCAAATACAAAAAGGCCAACCCAACAAAAAGGCCAACGGCGACCACAAACATCGGCCAACGGCGCAAGTAACGAAAAACGATTTGTTTGATGTTGATGCCTGGGTTTTCTTGTTCGGCACCCATTTGGGAAAGTTGTTCGGCTTCAGTCATTAGTTAAGGGCAAATAAGGTGTAGATGGATAACATCAGGGAGAGGACGGGTGTCACCACTTGGGTAAATATCTGGACGTTTTGCCCTTGGAAGCGCGCACCTTTATTGGGTTCCACATACACAACATCATTTTGTAAAAGATAGTATGCTGGAGAGCTATAGATCGATTTATCTGTTAAATCTAATCTAAGCTCTTGGCGTTGGCCCTTGGCTTCACGCACCACCAAAACGTTATTGCGCACACCCGTCAATTGTAAATCTCCAGCCATGCCAATGGCTTCTAGCACGGTAACGCGATCAGATGGCATGGTGTAGGTGCCAGGGCGTTGTACTTGGCCAAGTACGGTGACTTTAAAATTTCTGATTTGAATGTTGACTACTGGGCTATCGACATACTCGCTAAGCAAATTTTGCAGCTTGATGGTGGCCTCTAAGCGCGTTAGGCCAGCAACCTCTACAAAACCCAACACTGGAAAATTGATATTGCCATTGGGGTCAATTAGATAAGTCATGTTGGCCAAGACTTGTGCCATCATTGGTGCGCCAGCTTGATTATCAGATTGATTCACATAAAATTGAAAGGAAGCTAACGCCTCTTGGTCTTGCCCTCCGACTTGAATTTGAAGTAAGTCATCTGTGCGCAGTACCGGGGCGTAGGCCGTTGCAAAATTGGCATTCGCTTTTTGAGTGCTGTCAGCGGTTGGCTTTTCTTGGAGATAGACCATTTTTTCACGGAGCTTGCAAGACTGCAAGGTACTGAGCAGGGAAAGTAAGATGAGCAGAGAGAAAGTCAGTTTCATGGTGCAAAGTTAAGCAATACCTGCCTGCGGTTAAAGCACTTCGGTAGAATTGTCGCGCTTTTTGCGCAAGGAAGTTAAAAAAGTGGTGAGCGCTGCTATTAAACTGAGTAAAAA
>JANQWC010000009.1:74336-103737 GCA_030730025.1 Crocinitomicaceae bacterium | reverse complement strand
AAATTTGTACCGAACGCAAGAATGCATTTTCTTCTAAACCAACCAAGTATTCACATTCGTTAGCGTAGAAAGGTTTGTAGGTGGCAAAGTTGTTGTCTGAATAACAGCGGAACGGGCCGCCTTCGTTGCCGTCAAAAGCCATGGTGCACATGTCGAATGGCAGCATATAAGAACCCGTGAAGCCAATTTTTTCGATGATGGTGTCTTGGAAACCTTGGCTTGTGAGGTCGGGGTTGCAGAAGTCGACCACCAAATATTTGAGGGTTTGGGCATTGATTACTTTGGTTCCGGTAGCCAAGACCTTCAATTGACTGTTTTCAGTACAGCCACCAAATTCAGGCAGCGGCGCCATTGGCCAATGCTCACCTACCACCGCATTGAAATTATAAAGCGTTTTCCATTGATTCTGCTCTAAGACATACACAATGCCGTTGTTTTCATAAGTGTAGGTGGTATCGAACACAAAATTCGTTGGCGTGACGCCAAACTGCAGCCCATTAAAGGTTTTCTGCAACTTCTGGCAAGTTTGCCCCGCCATAATGGTGTCGCCCACATAGGTAATTTCTACATAAGCGATCGAAAATCCGATGTAGGTATAATGCCATTTGGCACCTGCTGGCGCCCAGTTTTGAGCAAAAGAAACAGCGCTGATAAAGAGCGCTAAGAAGAGGATTGTTGATTTCATGGAGTTGATTGACAGGTGAAATTAGCGATTAAAAATAAATCACGCACCCATCACTTTCTAATCTGAATTACCTCACACCCGTTACCACTTTTTGATTTTTGAAAAGTGGTCACCAGATTGCAACCCAGTTGGGGTAGAAATCAAAAAAAAAGCTAGCGTTTCAGCTAGCTTTTAATGTTTGGAGAGTGTAATAAAATGTAACAAAAACGTAGTAAACAACTCATCAATGCGCGGTTATAAGCTATAAACTTCAAACCTTATTCTCCTAAATGAAAAAAAGCAACACATGGCTGCTTTTTGACTCTGCGGAGAGTGAGGGATTCGAACCCCCGGAACCTCTCGGTTCAACAGTTTTCAAGACTGCCGCAATCGACCACTCTGCCAACTCTCCGGGGCAAAAGTAGTAAAACTTCGGGTTTTGGCAAGGGGTTTTTGAAGATTTGGTGAAGATTTTTTGAAATTAGTTGAACTTCCAGGCTTCGTCTTGGCCGATGCCTTTGAAAATGAAGGGTTTGTATTTTTCGATGCGGGCGCTGCGGGTGGCACTTTGTTTGGCGTCGTTGAAGTGGCGCAAATAGTTTTTCTGGCGGCCGGGTGTGAGGGCGCGAAAGGCAGTCTCGAATTCGGGTGAAGCTTCGAACTGGGTTTGTAATTCTGCTGGAACAGGGAATTCGCTTGCGGGTTTGGGTTGGAGCTTGAGGCCGGCTTTCTCGACTTCGAGGGCTTCGAATAAATAAGAGCGGATCTCGTCTTGTTTTTCGATGATTTGCGCGAGGTTGGTGAAGCGCAATAAGCGAAAGGTTTGTGCGGTTTCGGAGGGTGCCACGAGCATTTGGTGGGTATCGGCTAGTAGCGGGCCTTTGAAGAAAGAAAAGCCGCAGTTGTCTTTGAAACTGAATATCATGACTACATTCTTTCCTTTGTAGCTATAGCAGGGTGCGCCCCACTTCATGGTTTCTTCTTCAAATACTGATAATGCGATGCTGCGCAGGGCTTCAATTTCAGCTGCGTAAACCCTTACGGTACAGGCGTCAGTGGCGAATTTGGAGCAGCGACCACAGCCGTCTGTTAGGAAAACATCGATGGATTTTGTCATTTTCATGGATCAAAAATACAATTTCTGATAGCTGTTGCAAAGGTCTTGGCTATATTTGCAGCATGAAATTAAAGCAGGTACCACTAGACCAACTCAACGCCTTGAATCCGGGCACCCTCATGGAAGCACTCGATATTTCTTACCTTGAGGTAGGCGATGATTTTGTGAAGGCCAGTATGCCGGTAAATGAGCGCACCAAGCAGCCGATGGGCCTATTGCACGGTGGCGCGAGTGCTGCTTTGATGGAAACCGTTGGGTCTTTGGGTTCTGTTTTGTTGATAGACCCCCTCACCCATTATTCAGTTGGTTTGGATATTTCAGCAAATCATGTTGGTGCGGTGCGCGAAGGAATGGTGATTGCTACTGCCAAACTGATCCATGCGGGGCGCAAAACGCATCTTTGGAATATTGAAGTGAGAGAAGCGCAAAGTGAGCGCCTCATCTGCCACGGCAAGCACACCGTTATGGTACTCCCCAAAGAAGACTAACATGCTGTATTATCGCTTTCCAGGAGAAGATTTAAAGTGCCTTGAGGGCAATTTTTTAAAAACAGAAAGCATTGAGGGTCATGAATTTGTCATTACTGACTTTAAGCAAGAAAATAAATACTATTGGGCTGAAAACGCCCCAACTGCACAACACCAAACCAGCGTTCCTTTTTGCATCGAAAAGGCGGACTACCTCCTGCAAGCCACCCAAGTAATTGCCGACCTCACGCGCGGTTTGGCTGACAAAATCGTTTTGTCGAGGGTGAAAAAAGCAAGCCAAGCACTTACCGACCCAAAAGTGTTGTTTGAGCAGCTTTTGCAGCATTACCCCAACGCACTGATTTATTATTTTCACGACACGAGCCTTGGCACTTGGATGGGTGCGAGCCCTGAAATATTAATGGAGCGCACACCAACGCATTGGCGCACAATGGCGCTTGCGGGCACCAAAGCAGCTGGCGAGGAGCGCGACTTCACTTCCAAAGAATACAACGAGCACGCCATGGTCACGGAGTTTATTGAAGGGCAACTGCGGCAAATTCCGGGGGCAGCCGTTCAGGTTTCTGAACTTTCCACCTACAGCCCTGGGCCGGTGACGCACTTGTTACAAGAACTCAAATGGCAAATGCCACAAAGTGTGCTACCGCTTTTACTCAAGCACCTCCACCCTACGCCTGCCGTTGCGGGCTTGCCCAAAAAAGTGGCGCAGCAATACCTCGACGTCATTGAAAGCCACGAGCGCAGGCTCTATACCGGAATTATCGGCAGAAGTACGGCTGGAGCTGAAAAACTGTATGTGAATCTGCGCTGTGCAGAGGTTTGCGACCACACGCTTTATTGTTATGTAGGCGGTGGCTTTACGCCAGATTCAGTGCCCGAACTCGAATGGGAAGAAACCGAAAATAAAAGCCAAACTTTGTTAAGGCTGCTTTGATTTGCCGTAAATTTGCGTCATGCAAAGCTCAGACAAAGAACTGGTCCAATTTGTGGTGGCGGCCCTCGCCTATCACGGGATTCAAAAAGTTGTGTTGTCTCCGGGTTCTCGCAACGCGTCTTTTGCCATCGCCTTTGACGCGCATCCTCAAATAGAAACAATTGTTGTCCACGACGAACGCGCGGCGGCATTTATTGCTTTAGGCTGGGCCGAACAAACCCAAACACCCGTAGCTATTTGCTGTACCTCTGGATCGGCTTGCCTCAATTATTATCCGGCATTGGCAGAAGCCTACTACCGCAACATCCCGATTTTGGCTCTTACCGCAGACCGCCCTTCTAAATGGATCAATCAGGGCGATGGCCAAACAATTGTGCAGGCAGAAGTATTTAAAAACCACACACACGCCTATCTGGCTTTCGACGAAGACACTTTTGAGTTCAATACGCACAGCACCCAACAAATTTCAGCCTTCCTTTCTCATTTGTCTCAAGCATGGAAAGGCCCCATTCACCTCAATATTGGCCTGAACGAACCGCTTTACGGGCTGGCAGCAATGCAAGCATTTGAATTCGAAAGGCAGCAGCCACAAGCCACAAACCCCGATTTACCAGATTTCAAGCACATTGAAGGCAAAAAAATCATGGTGTTGGTGGGCCAAATGGATCCGAATCCGCGTTTAGCGTATCTACTCGCTCAATTTGCTGAACTCAGCAACGTGGTGGTGCTCGTCGAAAACACCTCCAACCTGAAAAACGAATTATTCAACCATTGCATAGACCGCAGCTTGAACGGTTTTGAGCAGAACGACCCCGCTTTTCAGCCCGAGGTCTTGATCAGTTTTGGCGGCGCAATTGTCTCTAAACGCATCAAGGCGTATTTGCGACAAACACCACTTGACATCCACTGGCGCATTGCTCCTGACTTTCCCGAGATGAACACCTTTGGAACGCTCAGTGCCAATTTACCTATGGAACCAACGCAGTTTATAGAAGCTTTGCTCCGAAGTAATTTGTCTTTGCAAACCAACAACTACAAGGGCAAATGGAAGGCCATCGATTACATTGCCAAAGACAAACAAGTAGCTTTTGTTACTTCGCAAACAACACTCTTCGATTACGATATTTTCAATAGCTTACAAGAACGCATAGAAAGCCCATTGCACCTGCATTTGGCCAATAGTTCTGTTGTGCGTTACGCCCAGTTATTTGACCCCCTACCAAATGTGGTGTACCACAGCAACCGCGGTACGAGCGGCATAGACGGCTCTGTATCCACAGCGGTTGGAGCAGCACTGGCCAGCCCGAGCGAACAGCATTTGCTCATCTGCGGCGACACCTCCTTTATCTACGACAGCAACGCGCTCTGGACCTCCCCTTTTCCGCAAAACCTGAAAATCATCTTGATTCAAAACCATGGTGGCGGTATTTTTCAGATCATTCCGGGGCCAGCCAACTCACCGCTGCGCGCACAATATTTTGAAGCGACGCACCAAAAATCGCCGGGCAAAATTGCAGAAGGCTATGGTTTTGAGGTGCAGTATCTTAGCGATAAATCAAAATTAGACGCCACCATCTCGACCTTTTTAGCGCTCACAGAAGGGCTGCAAATACTAGAAATCACAACTGCGCAAAATCAAAACGCCCAAGTATTGCAAGACTTTTTTAATTTCGTAAAAAAATAAACATGACCTCTTTAGTCGATTACCTTTCTATTTTAGGCACCTCCGTTGGGCTTACCTACCTTTTTATCCTGACGCTGCTCGAAATTGTACTCGGCATAGACAACATCATTTTTATTTCGATCATTACCGACAACCTTCCCAAAAACAAACAACGCAGCGCACGCCTCATTGGCTTGAGTTTGGCGCTCATCATCCGCATCATTATGCTGAGCCTTGTGTCCTGGATCATGACCCTCGACCGCGAGCCGTTGTTTAGCGTAGCGGGTTATTCTTTTACAGCACACAGTTTGGTGTTGCTCGTCGGTGGCTTGTTCTTGATCTACAAATCGGTTAGCGAAATGCACTCAAGTGTCAAAGGCGAAGCCCACGATGCCAAATCTAAGGCTTACGCTACTTTTTCGGCGGCTGTACTTCAGATTGTGATCATCGATTTCATCTTTAGTTTTGACTCCGTTATTTCTGCTATCGGCATGACCAACAACATCGCACACGAAACCCACGGCAACCCACTCGTGATCATCATCTTGTCGGTCTTGATCTCAATGTTTGTCATGATGCTTTTCTCCGGCCCTATCAGTAAGTTCATCAACGAAAGACCAACCATCAAAATGATCGCGCTTTCCTTTTTAGTCTCTATTGGGGTCATGCTCATCGCAGAAGGTTTTGGCGAACACATGCAAAAAGGATACATCTACTTTGCTTTGGTGTACGCGCTTGTCGTCGAGATGCTCAATTTGCGCATGCGCAAAAACCAAAGTAAATGAGCCCTGTAGAGGCTGCTGCACTGCTCAATATCGACCTGCAAGAAGACCTCGAGGATCAAATTGAACACGTCATTTTTGAGCTCAAACAAAAAATCTATAGACAACTCGACCAGCTCTTGTTGTATCCGAAATGGTTCAAAGAAATTGAAAAAATTGACCGTGCTGCAAAAGTTTTAGCCGTCAAATGGTCGCCGTCAAAGCAAAATGAGACCACGCTCCTCAGCCCCAAACCCGAAGCAAGCGACCATCATTTACCCATGCTGGTGTTATTCAATCAGCACCAATTGCAGCGCAAAGAAATGGCGCTGCGTTTTCACCAAGCACAGGCCCCTATTCAGTTAGAAATGCTATTAAAAGCTTGGCTAGAGATCCAAAAACAATACGTTCAGTATTGGTCAAGAATAGAAGTGCCATCGACAGAAGTTCAGTTGACCGCTCAGTTTGACCCGCAAGTCATTTTTCTGACCCTTCAAGAATTGAAAGAAAAGGACGTGTTGTTTGTCCAGGATTTAAGCAGCACCGCCATTCCTGAAAAACTGCAAGCCTTTATTGCTTGGCACCACAAAATTTGGTCAAAACTGCAGGCTGCTTAGAGCTCGCCGCCGCCATCGCTGCCACTTTGCTTGCCTTTATTGGAAACTTCTAGCTTGCCAAATTTGTAGCTTGCCGATACATACACCCTGCGCGTGAGCCATTTGAATTCACCAGTTTGTAAAATACCTGGGCGGTCTACTTCATAATAAAAGCCTTGGCGATCAAAGATGTCGGTGACGCGCGTACCAATGCTCCAGTTGCCTTTGGCCAGTTTCTTTTCAAAAGCCAAGTCAATAGGTCCTTTTCTTTGGGCAATACCTTGTACCGTTACGCGGGGTCCGTTGTAATTGACACTCAACTGGAGTGTGGCTGTTTTTTTCCAGAACTCATAAGAAGTATTCCATTTGACGTTGTTATTGAAGCCCTGGCGATTGGGTAATTCAGCTTGATTGGTAAGATACCAAGTATAATTTCCGTTGTAAG
This sequence comes from Crocinitomicaceae bacterium, assembly GCA_030730025.1. GTDB lineage: Bacteria > Bacteroidota > Bacteroidia > Flavobacteriales_D > Crocinitomicaceae > UBA952. Next base: position 97,069 of record JANQWC010000009.1, on the reverse strand, counting down.
AAATCGTGCTGCGCAAAGAAGGGCTGGGCTTGAACATCAAGACAAGCTCTGCACCAAGCGCTTTGGTTTGAGCGATGTTCATGAAAGTAACAGCGCTCGTGTTGTCTGGGTAAAATTCCTTGAAACGCGAGATGACGCCGTCAGATTGGCGAAAAAACAAAGCGCTCGATACGTTTAGCTTCTTTTTTTCGAGTGAATAAGACAAATCAAATGAATGGATGTATTCTGGGCTTAGGTAAGGGTTCCCTCGACGCAAATTAAATGGGTCCGAGTAATTTGTAAACGGATTCAATTCATCGGCGCCAGCCCTTTTGATGCGGCGTGAATAGCTGAGGCTGAGTTCTGATTTAGGTTTGAGCTCATAGCGTACGTGTGCCGAAGGGAAGAAATTGAAGTAGTCGTTGACAATGCGGATGGTGTCTGAAATGAGGTTCGGGATTTGATAAGCTTTTTCGGCGCGTAAACCCGCTTGCAACTTGAAGCGCTTGACTTGCTTGCCCGCGACCCCATAAACGCTGTAGACTTGTTCTTTGTATCCGTAGAGAAAGTTAGCGAGGGTGTCTTCTTGATAGGTGTTGCTCAGGTTGTCTAGGGTTTCTGAATACGTATCGACGAGTTGGTCGCGCAAAATAGCTTTGACACCTGCTTCTGTGCGCAAACCTAAATTTGGAAACAAATAAGTGAGGTCGGCCTGAGCGGTAGTGATGTTGTTTTTGTCGGTGTTGAACAAGCGCTGATCTAAAATAGGAAGCGTTGAAAGCGTGGTATCAGGGTTGTAATACGTATTGACGTAATAGCCTTCGATGTCTTCGGTGCCCAGCGATTGGTTGACATCCAAAATGAGATTGCCACGCTCGTTTTTGAAATCGTGCTTGTAATTGAGGTTGAGGTCTAGATTTTGACGGTCTGTGGGGTCAATGGAGCTGCGCTTCCATAAATTGGTGATGGTGCCATCTTCGTTCATTTGGGCATTCCATAAATCGCCGGTGCGGTCTCGTTGGGTGAGTGAACCCGTAGCCACAAAACCGATGGTATTGCGCAAGTTGAGGTTGATGTCGGTGCCCACGCGAAAGGTCTGACCGGCGTTGAGGTCTGTACCGGTGCGGTTTTGGTCTAGGATGAAAACACCCGAACTGAGCTCTTGGCGGATGTCGTTGTAGTTGTTGCGATAACCTTCTAGATAGCGCGCGTTGTAGGTGCCAAATACATTGATGTTGCCATTGCGGTAGCTCAATGAAACACTGCCCTCGCCGACATTGCCGCCACTCAAATCGCCAGAAGCGAGGTTGGTAGAGACCAAACCGTTGAAGCCGAGTAATTTATTTTTTTTGAGTACGATATTGATGATGCCGGAGGTGCCGTCTGGGTCGTATTTTGCCGACGGGTTGGTCACGATTTCTACGCGTTCAATCGAATTGGCCGGCAAGGCATCTAAAAGTGTTTTGCCGTTTCCGCCACTCATCGAACTTGGGCGGCCATCAATTAAAATGGTAACGCTGCCTTGCCCGCGCAGCAAAACACCACCGTCTTGATCTACTTCTACCGACGGCAAGCGGTTGAGGATATCGTTGGCCGTGCCGCCATTGACGTTCAAATCTTCGGCTACGTTGTAGACTTTTTTGTCAATGCCCGTTTCCATGACTTCCTTCTGACCGCGCACCACCACTTCTTTGGTTTCTTGGGTCTTGGGCTTTTGCATGCGAAGGGTGCCTAAATGCAGGTTGGCCTGAGTCGGCTTCAATTCAAAAGACTCCGTGAGTTCATCTTCGTAAAGTGTAACAGAAAGTTTCAAGTAGTATTTCCCTGGACTCGCGAGTATTTGAAATTTACCATCAGGATTGGAAAATGAACCCTTTACAAAAGATGAATCTGGCAATTTGTAGAGCTTGAGCGAGACGTATTCTAGGGGCTTGCTTTGCTCATAAGTGAGCACTTTACCGGTGATGCTGATCAGGTTTTGAGCGTCTAACTTGGTCAAAAAACCAAGTGTAAAAACGAGAAGTATGGAGAAAGGAGTGAAATCGCGTTGAAACATAGCGCAAAAATAAGCAATTCATTTGCTAAAATGATTTATATTTGCGTTTCTAAAAAACGGATTATGACAGAGCAATTCAGCTTCGAAGACCTTAAAAACAAATTCAACACCAACAAAAAATTCAAGTTGGGCACTTATCTAGTGGCTGGCATCATTGGTGTAGTAGTTCTTTATTTCTCTTACCGTCAATTTATTTGGGGGCCTGCCAACGAAAAGTCTAACGACGGATGGTGGGTTGCACTCAACTACATCTCCAAAGACTCTACAGACCAAGCCATTCGCTTGCTAGAGCCTTACGTCAAAAACAACGACGGCAAAACAGGTGGCGAAATCGGCCAATACCTCTTAGGTAAACAATACATGAAAAAAGGGAAATATGCTGCTGCCCTTAAAATGTTAGAAGACGTTGACCTTACAGATACCTACGTTTCTACCATGAGCATTGGCCTTCAAGCCGACTGCTACAGCCAAATGAAAAAATACAACGAAGCACTTGATTTTTATTTACAAGCTGCCGACCGCGAAGACAACGAATTCACGACACCAATGTATTTATTCAAAGCTGGTTTGGTTTGCGAGAAAAAACTCAACAAAAAAGCCGATGCCGCAGCGCACTACCAACGCATCAAAGACGACTACCCGAACTACGCAAGTACCAAAACCATCGATCGCTACATCGCTCGATGCGCCACTAAATAATTATACTCATGGCTACAGCAGGTAAAAACCTCTCTGCCTTTGATCCAACAACATTAAGTAACTGTGCCGATTTTCGAATCGGCATTGTTGTTTCTGCTTGGAACGGGCACATTACCCAACGTTTACTAGATGGCGCCACCAGCGTTTTAGACGCCATTGGCCAGCGCCCTGAGTTGCGCACCATCATAGAAGTGCCAGGTGCTTTTGAATTGCCACTCGGCGCACAAAAACTTTGTCAGCGAAACGACATCGATGGCGTATTGGCCATTGGCGTCGTGATCCAAGGCGAAACCCGCCATTTTGATTTTGTGTGCAGCGGCGCCACCCAAGGGCTCATGGACGTCATGCTCAAACACGACAAACCTGTCGGCTTCTGTTTGCTCACCGACAACACCGAACAACAATCTCTCGACCGCGCAGGCGGCATCCACGGCAACAAAGGCACCGAAGCCATGGTTGCGGTCTTGCAAATGCTCCAACTCTCCTTATCATGACACTCATCAAATCTATTTCCGGAATCCGCGGCACCATCGGCGGTGCTGTAGACCAAGGCCTCACGCCTATTGACGCCGTTAAATTTGCCGCAGCTTACGGCACTTGGTTGCAACAACAACATCCTGGCCAACGCCTCAAAGTGGTCATTGGCCGCGATGCACGCATTTCGGGCCCCATGATTGCCGCACTAGTGCAGCAAACACTCGTTGGCTTGGGCATAGACATCATCGACCTCGGTTTGTCGACTACGCCAACCGTAGAAGTAGCAGTGCCCTTAGAAAACGCCCAAGGAGGCATCATTCTCACCGCCAGCCACAATCCTAAGCAATGGAACGCGCTCAAATTGCTCAATGCAAAAGGTGAATTCATTTCTGGAGCCGAAGGCGAGGCTTTGCTCCAAATTGCCGCCGACGAAGCCTTTTCTTTTGCCGAAGTAGACAACCTCGGCACCATCACACCCAACGACACCTATCTTGAAAAACACATTCAAGCCATTCTAGACCTCCCATTAGTAGACAAAGCAGCCATTGCCGCCGCCAATTTCAAAATTGTCGTTGATGCCGTGAATTCTACCGGCGGAACCTTCGTGCCAGCTTTATTGCGCGCACTTGGCGTCAGTCAGATTGAAGAACTTTACTGCGAGCCCACCGGCCACTTCCCGCACAACCCCGAGCCCCTGCCCGAACACCTCACCGAACTTTCTGCAAAAGTCAAGGAAGGCCAAGCAGACCTCGGCATTACAGTTGACCCAGACGTAGACCGCCTCGCGCTGGTCTGCGAAGATGGCAGCATGTTTGGCGAAGAATACACTTTAGTAGCAGTTGCAGATTACGTCCTGACCCACACACCTGGCCCAACGGTCTCGAACCTCTCCTCTACCCGCGCCCTACGCGACATCACAGAAGCACGCGCCTTGCGTTATGAAGCTGCAGCTGTTGGCGAAGTGAATGTAGTAGTCAAGATGAAAGAAATTGGCGCCGTCATTGGTGGCGAAGGGAACGGCGGCATCATTTACCCCGAACTCCACTATGGCCGTGACTCTCTAGTAGGCATCGCCTTATTTTTGAGCCACCTCGCCCACAAAAAGTGCAGCCTCACCGCCTTGCGCGCGAGCTACCCCAACTACGTGATCTCCAAAAATAAAATTGACCTCGATCCGCAAACAGATGTAGATGCTGTCTTAACGCACATGGCAGCGCGTTACACAGCGCATGAAGTCGACACCACCGATGGCGTAAAAATTTACATCGACAAAGAATGGGTGCATTTGCGCAAAAGCAATACAGAGCCCATCATTCGCATTTATGCAGAGTCTAAAGATGAAGCAGCTGCCAATGAATTGGCTTTGCGCATTATGGAAGAGATCAAAGCCTTCTAAAGTGATCGTATTTGTCCTTAATGAATAGGATGAGTTCCATTTCGGTGGCGGTTTTGATGAATTGCTCGTCGATATTGAGAAAGGTTATAAACGCATCGAATTCGCTATCAGACAATTCAATGATGTCAAAAGCCACATAAAGTCTGAGTAGTTCTTGCACGATGCGGCGTTGGTCGTCTTTGTATTCTTGCTCTGCAATCCAGCGCTTATTTTGTTCTTTTTTGGAAAAGGCCTGATACAAAGCGGTAATTGGGCTTTGCAAGACACTTACCCCCGTAACGGTGCGGGTTTCTCTCAGTGCTAAGTTTTCGCGCTCTTCTTTGATTTGCTCGAGCGTTTTGAGTGGCCTCACAATTACTTCTGGTGTTTCTTGCGGCAAGCGCTCGATGTAGGCCAAGACCTTTGATTGGCAGTTGTCGTCGGGTTTCACGACAAATTGATACACAGGATAACCTTTGGTGGAAAGTGCAATGAGGTCTCCGGCAGTGGCGTAAACCGAAAAATGTCCGTTGGGCTGGCCAAAAATACCCCGACCTGTTGTTTTATTGACGACCATCAGGTTGTAAAAATTTTGGAGGCGCATGGTGTCGACAATTTTGCCGCTCACCAATACCTGCTCGCATTGTGCCCAAGTTTGACATGACCACAAAAGCATATACAGGGAAAAGAAGATTTTTTTAGAGTGTTTCAAAGTACCAAGTAAAATCTAAAAACGGGCCAACTAACAAAAAGACGGGTAAGCCAACTAAAAGTAACCACAAAGCAACTAAGATAATGCGAAAAAGCAAACTGGCATCGCGGTCTATGGGAACAGAAAGTGCGGCATTGACATGGCTGGCAATGACTTCTTGGGCCGCCTCTCCATGGATACTTTCAAGTTGTTTGAGTTTCGGGTTGTGCTCGACCACAACTTGCTTGAGTTGATGATAGGCTTGGTCCGATAGGTCTTCGTAATTGAGTTCGTAATTGATGTCTTGAAGATCGAGTTCTTGACGAAGGTGGTAATTGCGCTGAAAACTGCGCACTTTAAAAGACATCAACAAACCAAAAGCAAAGAGTATCCAGCTTTCAATCAGGTAACCTACCGTGATCATGAGCAAAGAAGAAATCAGGGCAAAACCCAGTAAGAATAAGTCGCGTTTCTGACGCACGAACAATTTGAAGAGTTGACCGCCGTCGAGCGGGTCTATCGGCAGCAGATTGATGACGTTTAAAAATAAAAAAAGAAAACTGAGTTCGAGCAGCCAAGTTTGTTGGTAGTGGTTAGCCAAGAAAAGGATGGTCAAGCCAAAAACAACACCCGGAAAAGGCCCCGCGGCAATGACTAAAAAACTTTCTTTTTGAGAGTAATGCTTCTTGCTTCCTTGCACAAACGCACCCATGAGCGGAATAAACAGCATGCGCATGTCTTCGTATTTGAATTGCTTCATGAGCAGGTAATGGCCCATTTCGTGTAAGAAAAGTACCGTTACCAAATAGAACACAAAATCGAGCTCGTCGGAGAAGATGTAGAGGAAACTAAGGGCGAACAACAAAACAGAAAAAAGCGTCAGGCCCCAATTGCTCTGAACCTTGACCTTTTCGAGCACGGGTTTTGGCGCATACCAATCCGATGGGTTTTGGTTTTCCATGTGTTACATGCCTGGCATACCGCCCATGCCCTTGAGTTTGCTCATCATGCCCATCATGTTGCGTGGGTTATTCATGAGTTTCATCATTTTGCGCATGTCTTCGAATTGCTTGAGCAACTTATTGATTTCTTGAATATTAGTTCCGCTTCCTTTGGCGATGCGGTTTTTGCGCGAAGGATTGAGCAAAATAGGATTGGCTCTTTCTTTAGGCGTCATGGACAAAATAATGGCCTCAATGCCTTTGAAGGCGTCGTCTGGGATGTCGACATCTTTCATGGCCTTGCCCATTCCGGGGATCATGCCCATGAGGTCTTTGACGTTGCCCATTTTTTTGATTTGCTGGAGCTGCGCTAAGAAATCATTGAGATCGAATTGATCTTTCATGATTTTCTTTTGCAAACGGCGCGCTTCTTCTTCGTTGAATTGTTCTTGTGCGCGCTCTACCAAGGAAACGACGTCGCCCATCCCGAGGATGCGGTCTGCCATTCTTTTGGGATAGAAGACATCCAAAGCATCCATCTTTTCGCCGGTACCGACGAATTTGATGGGCTTATTGACAACTGCTTTGATTGAAAGGGCTGCTCCACCGCGGGTATCGCCGTCGAGTTTGGTGAGCACTACCCCATCAAAATTGATGCGCTCGTTGAAGGCTTTGGCGGTATTGACGGCATCTTGACCCGTCATGGAATCTACTACAAAAAGGGTTTCGGATGGTTGCAAGGCTTGCTTGAGCCCAGCGATTTCGTCCATCATTTGGGTATCGACAGCCAAACGACCGGCGGTATCGACCAAAACGACATTGAACCCATTGCTTTTGGCATGGGCAATTGCCGCCTGTGCAATAGCAATCGGATTTTTTTCTTCTTTATTTGAAAAAACTTCAATGGAAAGCTGCTCGCCGAGCACGTGCAATTGGTCTATGGCCGCAGGGCGGTAGACGTCGCAGGCAACGAGCAAAACTTTTTTGCCTTTTTTGTTTTGAAGGTAAGAACCGAGTTTGCCCGTAAAGGTGGTTTTACCCGAACCTTGCAAACCCGACATTAAGATGACGGCTGGCGCTCCTTTGATGTTGATCTCTACTTCGTTGCCACCCATGAGCTCGATGAGTTCTTCGTGGCAAATTTTGATCATGAGCTGCCCAGGCGAAACGCTGTTCAAGACGTCACGGCCCAGCGCCTTTTCTTTGATGGTATTGGTAAATTGCTTGGCTGTATTGAAGCTGACGTCGGCGTCTAGGAGGGCGCGGCGCACTTCTTTGAGCGTTTCGGCTACGTTAATTTCGGTAATTTGGCCTTGTCCTTTGAGGACTTTAAAGGCTCTTTCAAACTTATCGGTAAGATTCTCAAACATAATTCAAACGTGTCTCACAAAGATACACAGCAAATTTGAATTGGACTAAGAAAGCTCCATGCTAAGCGCATGATCATCGATCATTTTACGCAAATTGAGCAAAGCGTAACGCATTCTGCCCAAAGCGGTATTGATACTCACCCCTTCTGACTCCGAAATTTCTTTGAAAGAACGCTCTTCAAACAAACGCATGTAGATCATTTCGCGCTGGCTTTCGGGCAAGTGCGCCATCATGGCATGCAATTGTTCTGCGATCTCATCTGCGGTGGTGAGCTGCACAAAATTGGCGTCCTCACTGGCAATGCGGTGAAAAATATTGTAATCTGCGGACCAAGAATGGCGCTCGGAAATCATGCGGTGCTTGGTTTGCTTTCGGAAATGATCGATCACGAGGTTGTGCGCGATGCGCAAGACCCAAGGTAAAAACTTACCCTCTTCGTTGTAAGCGCCTAGTTTCAATTTCTGAATGACTTTAACGAAAGCCTCCTGAAAGAGGTCGTTGGCCAATTCTGAATCTTTTACTTTGTTGTAAATGAACTTAAATATCGCTTCTTGGTGACGCGACAAAAGCTGTGCGAAGGCTTCTTCTTTACCGGCAACGTAAGATTGGATAAGCTGAGAATCGCTTAATTGAGATAAGATCATAGTTTACACTTTTGTGCTGAAATTGGTTTCGGCGGTTAAAGGTAAATTTGATCTATAGGCGATTGTTTGGGTTTAGTTCAGCGAATATATAGAATATTTGTCATCAAATAAAAAAAACCTACAAAAAAAAGTTTGCTTAATTTTGAGCACTAAAATTCAACACATGCCTTCATTAGCTTCAAAAGCAATCGACATGCCCGCATCGCCAATTCGCAAATTGGTTCCTTATGCGGAAGCCGCCAAAAAAGCGGGCAAAACTGTATACCACCTCAATATTGGCCAGCCCGATATCCACACCCCTGACGCAGCACTTGAGGCCATTCACAACCTCGATCAGCAAGTACTCGAGTACAGCCACTCTGCAGGCTTTGAATCTTACCGTCAAAAATTGGCGCTCAGTTATCAAAAACAAGGCATTCCCGTCCAAACCGAAGATATCATTATTACAACAGGTGGTTCAGAAGCACTGATTTTTGGCCTCATGACCGCTTGCAACCCCGGCGACGAAGTCATTATCCCAGAACCATTTTATGCCAACTATAATGGCTTTGCAGTCATGGCAGGCGTGAAGGTTGTTCCTGTAACCTCTCATATTGAAAATGGTTTTGCGCTTCCACCAGTGGCGCAGATCGAGGCAAAAATTACTGCCAAAACAAAGGCAATCATCATTTGCAACCCCGGCAACCCAACTGGCTACCTTTACACACAAGAAGAACTCGAGCAATTGCGCGACATCGTTCAACAACACGACCTCTTCTTATTTGCTGATGAAGTCTACCGCGAGTTCTGTTATGATGGCGCCAAGCCTTTCTCTACAATGAACTTAGCTGGCATCGAGCAAAATGTGGTCATGATCGACTCCGTTTCTAAGCGCTATTCTATGTGCGGGGCGCGTATTGGTGCCCTGATCTCAAAAAACCAAGAATTCATGGCGGCCGCCCTCAAGTTTGGACAAGCACGCTTGTCGCCACCAACAGTAGACCAGATTGCCGCTGAAGCTGCCTTAGACACCCCACAGCGCTATTTCGATGAAGTAGTGGCAGAATATGTGGCGCGTCGCAATATCATGGTAGAAGGCCTCAATAGTATCCCAGGTGTTTTTTGCCCCAAGCCAAGCGGTGCTTTTTATTGTGTTGCGAAATTTCCTGTTGCCAATGCCGAACATTTTTGCCAATGGTTGTTAGAAGAATTCTCTTTTGAAGGACAAACCGTCATGATGGCCCCAGCAAATGGCTTTTATGCCACGCCGGGCGCTGGCTTGCAAGAAGCGCGCATTGCTTATGTACTCGATCAAGCGCACCTAAAAGCTGCTGTGGAGTGCTTGCGCGTAGCACTCGAGCAATACCCAGGCAAACTCAATTAAGCAACGAACCAAAGGCCGCACTAAAGTGTTCAACTGACATGAAACAATTTGAAGTCCCCGCTTTTTACCGCTCGCCTTTGCTCAGCAAAATCAAAGCACAGCGCAAGCTTGCCGATCCACGCAAAAAAGATTTCAGCCCAACGACCCTTCAAATTGGCAAGTTTACGTTTTTGATTGCGCGCCACTTCGGTTTTTGCTACGGTGTAGAAAACGCCATCGAGCGCAGTTACAAAGCCCTGCAAGAAAACCCTGGCAAGCGCATTTTCTTGCTCAGCCAAATGATCCACAATCCGGCGGTCAATGCAGACCTCACTAGCAACGGCATCCAATTTCTACAAGACACCCACGGCAAGCAACTCATTGCATTTGACACGCTTACCCCAAACGACATCGTGCTCATTCCGGCCTTCGGCACCACCCTTGAAATTGAACAACAACTCACCAATCTAGGCCTAGATATCCAAACCTACAATACCACTTGCCCGTTTGTAGAAAAAGTTTGGAACCGTTCAGAAAAATTAGGTGAAACCCAACATACTATCATCATTCACGGCAAGCACGACCACGAAGAAACCCGTGCTACTTTTTCACATGCAGTCGCCAATGGCCCGGCGCTCATCGTCAAAGACATGAAAGAAGCGCAAATACTGGGCGCTTATATTTTAGGCCAAAAATCAGCAACAGATCTACTGGGCTTTTTTGCCGGCAAAATGAGTGAAGGATTTGAGCCAACCCGAGATTTATCTAAAATTGGCGTGGTGAATCAAACCACTATGTTGGCCTCTGAAACCCAAGCCATCACTGATTATTTGAGAAGTTGCTACATCCAATTACACGGTGAAGCCAACATCAAAACGTACATGGCCGACACCCGTGACACCCTATGCTACGCCACCAATGACAACCAAGCCGCCACACTCGGTTTGCTCGAACAAGCAGCAGATCTCGCCATTGTGGTAGGCGGCTACAACAGTTCCAATACAAGCCATTTAGTAGAACTGCTCGAGCAAAAGTTCCCAACCTACTACATCAAAGACGCTTCTGAAATCCAAGAAAACGGTCTGCATCATTTCGATTACCAGCACAAAGAAATGAAACTGACCGAGCGCTTTCTTCCAGACCATGACCCACTTCAAATTGTACTCACCTCAGGTGCTTCTTGCCCAGACAGCATTGTTGAGGAGGTCATGATGAAAATCCTTTCCACCCAATACACGCAAACAGAATTGGAAAGCTTGCTTTCTAGTCTTGCATAAATTTCTACCATGAAAATCTATACCAAAAAAGGAGACCAAGGCAGCACTGGCCTGATTGGCGGCACACGTGTTTCAAAAGGCGATGTGCGCATAGAAGCCTACGGAACTGTAGATGAACTCAATTCGTATATCGGCCTGATCAGTACCTTAGATATCAATTTACTTTACGTTGCGCAACTCCAAGAGATCCAAGACCGCCTCTTTACAATTGGCTCTCATTTAGCAGCCGACCCCGAGAAATCCAAAATGCAATTGCCCGACCTGCTTGAAAGTGACGTCGAGAAACTCGAACACTGGATGGATGTCATGGACGAAGCCTTGCCGGCACTCACTGCATTTATTTTGCCAGGTGGTCATGCGATTAGTGCCCATACACACGTGGCGCGCTGCATTTGCCGCAGGGCAGAGCGCATGGCAGTGAGCTTAGACGAGCTCGAAGGCGTAGAAGCGCTGGTGCTCACCTACCTCAATCGCCTCAGCGATTATCTTTTTGTTTTGTCTAGAAAACTGAGCCTTGATAACGGGGTTCAGGAGCACACCTGGACGCCCCGACATTAAATTTTTGCGAGTTTTTTTGATTGGTACTTGGAATTTTGGAAATAAAAATTACTTTTGCCAAAAAATAACCTAAATATTTGACTCATGTACTGGACACTGGAACTTGCCTCCTACCTAGAAGATGCACCGTGGCCTGCCACTAAAGAAGAACTCATCGATTTTGCCATTCGTACCGGCGCACCGCTAGAGGTTGTAGAAAACCTACAAGACCTCGAAGACGAAGGCGACATGTATGAAAGCATCGAAGAAATATGGCCCGACTATCCATCAAGAGAAGATTTTCTTTTCAACGAAGATGAATATTAAGCGTTGAACAGCATTTTTAAGATCCTGCCTCGGCAGGATTTTTTTTTACTTGATCAGGCGAACAAAACCAAGGATCTGCTTCACTTCACCTTTGTTGATTTCCTGGTATTCCAGTAAGTAGTTGTAGACGCCATCAGGGCAATCGGTGCCGTCTGCCATTGCGCCATCCCAGTATGCAAGCGGATCTTGGCTCACAAAGATTTCTTCTCCCCAACGATTGAAGATGGTGAGGCTGTAATTTTTAGGCGTAAAACCTGTAGAGAATACCGGAAAAAAGGTGTTGTTGAAAGCCTGGCCATCTGGGGTAAACGTATTGGGAATGTAAACAGCAATGTTGTTCATGACCGTAGCGGTCAGGGTCAGTGAATCTGTACAACCTAAATCGGTTGAACTCACCAATTGAACCGTATAGGTCCCTTCTTGGAAAGGAAGTTGGAAGTTAAAACTGCTATTTGCATTTTCAAAAATAGTACCGTTCACATTCCATTGGTGATTTAAATTGCCCGCAGTAACATTGTAAATAACAATACTTGGGTTGTCTATTTCTACCTGATCTGGATTGATGTAAAAATCGGGCACCGGTATGGGGTCAATTTGAACGGTGGCTTGCACAGGTGCAGATGCACAGCCATTTGCATCGGTTCCATAAACCATATAATTTGTTGTTTGACCAGGACAAACGGTTATACTCCCATTTGCATTTTGAGCGATGTCCCAAAAATAGTTGAGCGCACCAGTTGGCGTGAGTGTGACGCAGGTATTGGCACATACGAAGGTATCTGCTACCACAACTACTGGTAAATTCCATTCTGTTAAAGTCAAAACAACCATTGAGTCACAACCATTTTGATTGTTCAAGTGAACGGTGTAAACACCAGGACTATTTATGCTTAATCCATTGAAGGACAGAATTGAATCTGCACAAATAGTCATCGAGACATAACTTGTATCGGGTTGCAGTACGCTTACATTGATGAGATCTTGCGCGGAGCAACCTAAGTTATCGAGCACATTGAGTACGTAGCTTCCGGCGTTTTGCACCGAAATTGTTGGTGTTGTGGCGCCCGTTGACCACAAATAGGTACCTGTAGAACCTGTAGGTTGCAAAAGTGATGAATCGCCGAGGCAATGTGAGAGGTCCGGACCGAGGTCAAGAACGGGTTGCTGCACAGAAACTACAATAGAATCTCGGGTCAAACCACAGCCGCTCGGCACATCTAGCCAATAGGTACCGGCTGCATTGATGGTAATGCTCGATGTATTGGCACCATTGCTCCAGGTGTAGGCGGTATAAGCAGCATCTGGCTGCAAAGTGAGTGCTGTGCCGGCGCAAACAAGGGTATCTGGCCCTAAGTTTGGCGGTGTGCCTGGTGTTGGCGGTGCATAGTTATACACTAATATACCTGGAGCGCCTGCCTGAGCCCCAAAACTAGAGCCTGCACATGCGGGCCCCGTATGTAAAACTGAACCAGGATTGCCTCCAGTAAGCACAGGCGTTACATTTGCAGGCAGCGCTGCTTGTTGAAAAACGATGGCACCGGCCCCGCCTCCACCACCAGGTCCATGACAAGCAGAAGCCCATAATGTATTGAAGATATTCCCGCCATTTCCTCCTTTGATATCAATCGTCAAATTTGAATTGATGTTTTGCGTCAGTAAGTAAACACAACCACCTGCGCCTCCTCCACCTGCGCCTTCAGAATCGGTGTTTCCTATCACATTTGCGCCACTCGCAATGATTTGTTGGTTGTTGCCAATCACTGTTGGGGTAACGATAAATACAATGCCGCCGCCGTTTGATCCTGCAGTAGCATTGAGGCCGTTGTCTTTGTAGCCGCCGCCACCTCCACCGCCCAAATACGCTCTGAAGGCACCATAAGCCATCGCATAGCCACCCATGCCAAATGCAGTGTTTACAGGACAAGAACCAGAAAATTGGTTACCTCCTCTTCCGCCAGCGCCACCGTTTGAACCACCACCAGCACCGGGATTGCCCGAATTGGCACCGCCTCCACCGTTGGCGAGAGGTGCTCTATTGCCATCTAAATTGAGCGGTGCCAGCGCAATGCCTTCTCCTTTTTTGCCTGCATTGGCTCCAGAACTTGCATAATTGGGGTCATTGCACATAAACCAACCAGTAGTGACTGCTCCGCCAATGAATCCTTTGCCGCTGACGTCTATCACATTGTTAAAAGTAAGGCTGGTGGTGGCTTCTATGGCCACTACCCCACCCGTGCTGCCGTTCCAAGGGCTGGCAGTTACCACTGCATTAATGGTGGCTTGGTTGTAAACAGGTACGCGGATCAGTTGGATTTTGCCCGAAACCACAAACGGTTTACATAAGTTGCTTACAAAAGTAATGGTGTTGCCACTGATGCTGGCAATATTCGTGAATTCAAAGTTGCCAGCCGAGCCCAAAGCCACAACTTGCCCAAAACTAGCGGTATTGGTTTGGTTGATGGTCGCCCCTTTCATTTGGATCAGCAAGACCCGATCGCCAACAGCAAAACCTACAGCGCTACTCACCGTTACACTATTTGCGGTCATGTTGGTAACAGCCGTATAGGTATTGACGATACCGCCGATAGATTGTGCGTTTAGTCTTGAATTAAACGAAAGCAAGAACAGTATTGAAAATATTTGAAGGTAAACGCGTTGACTATTCTTTGACATGAGAAAATGGTTATAAATTCTTCCATTTCAAAGATAAGCATTCAGTGGTAAATCGTTCCCAAAACGACGAAGAATTACCTCATGAGCAAAACATGTCCACTCACCCGAATCATTTCATCGGTATTGAGGGTTTTGAAATCGATGATATATGTGTAAGTACCTTCCGGTGCGGTATAAATATCAATTTTGCCATCCCAGCCTGCATTTGGGTCATAAGACTCAAACACTGGCTCTCCCCATCTATTGAAAATGGTCATGTGGAAATTTTGAGGGTCAAAACCTGAGGTGAATACAGGCGTAAAGAGGTTGTTGAGCTCATCTCCATCGGGTGTAAACGTATTCGGAACATAATAAATAATGCCTCCTTTGATTTGAATCTGCACTTGGCTTTCAGCTGTACAACCTTCTGCACTTTCGACCGAAAGCATGACTGTGTAAGTTTGGTCTTCGACAAACGGATACGTGTAGTCAAATTCATATTGGCCGTTTTCAACAGTTGTACCATCTCCAAAATCCCAGGTGCTGATCGCTGCATTCTGTGCATTTGAAGTGAAATTAACAGTCGGATTGTCGCTGGTCAGAATTTGAGGGTTGGCATTGAAATCTGCTATCGGTTGTGGGTAAACCGTGATGGTGGTTTGTACAGAATCGAGACAATTGTATTGATTAGCGCCAACCACGATATAGGTAGTAGTTGCGGCCGGCGTAACGGTATTGCTGCTGCCGCTCAGTTGGGCGTCGTTCCAAACATAATTGAGCGCGCCGGACACCGTAAATTGCGCAGCAAAACCAGGGCAAATGCCTTGATCCGGTGTGATCTCCAACTGAGGTGCCGGATTCACTGTAATGCTGAGCGCTACGCTGTCTTGGCAACCTTCCGGAGAAGTTCCGATAACTTGATACGTACCGGAAAGTGGTAAAATAAGCATTTGCGAAGGATTGCCATTTGAAATAGCAAGTGGACCGCTCCAATTTAGGTTGGGCGCACCTGTGGCAGTGAGTTGAAGGGTGTCGTAGGCACAAAGCGTGGTTTGGTTGGCCGCTAAGGTCATTACTGGCAAAGGAGAAACGGTGATGGTGACATTCTCTGCGTGCGAACACAAGAAGCTATCAACAGCTGTAACTAAATAACTAACAGTTTGTTGTGGGCTTATATTTAAACTTGAACTTACAATAGGAATAGTGGTGTTTTGGGCAAGCCAAGCATAGTTCACGTTGTTAAAAGTACTCTGCGGTACAACCGTGGCTTGGTCACCAAAACAGATGAGTGTGTCGTTGAGCGCGAAAACGGGGTCTTGCGAAATAGAGATATTGATGGTAATTACAGAGTCACAACCTGTTGTGGTCAGAGAAGAATCAATATAAATACCTGTTTGGGTATAACTTTGACCACTATATACAAACGGTCCACCATTACAGAGCGTATCTGTAACTAGCACTTGGTAGCTTGGCAAAACAGTAACGTCTACCTGATCTGTGCTCGAGCAGCCCATAGGACTCGTGTTGTCTGTAACGGTAAGCGTGTAGGTCTGAATAATTGGCCAACCCGTGTTTACATTGGAAAGTTGAACGGTTGGGTTGGCGATATTGCTTGCGCTCAAACCTGTTGCAGGAGACCAACTGTAATTCAAACCAGGTTGCGTAAAAGCCCCAATTGCACCACTTTCAAAAGAGCAAAGCGTTAGATCTTGCCCAGCATTGACATTTGGTGTTGCACCAATTGTCAGGTTCAGTGAAACAATTGAATCGCAACCGTGGACGGTTGATAGGGTATCGTTATAAAGACCTGATTGGGTTAATGTTTGCCCATTGAAAACGTATTGTCCTGAGCAAGAATTTATCGTGTTGGCAACATTGTATTCTGGCTGGATTGTGACCACAATTTGGTCGGTGGTTGGACATAAACCCGGAGCACTAGCTAGGGATGTTGTAACGGTATATGTTTGGGTAATTGGTGCGCCTGTTGTATTTGGTATAGATACAATAGGATTAGCTATCGTCGTTGAAGATAAGCCCGTAGCAGGCGTCCAACTGTAGATATTATTTGGATCGGGCGCCGCGCCAATGCTTACGGCTTCATTAGAACAAGTTGTCACGTCTATCCCGGCATTAGATTGCGCCTGATCGGTGTAAATGATTACGTTGCGTATAGAATGTTGATCATATAGACCACCCGTACTGGCCGTGAAGCCCATATAGCCTGTGTAGTTGATTCCAAAATTAGTCGTGAGGAGTGGCACGTTATTCACAAAAACAGTAATAACACCATTATCATAAGTGATTTTTACCGGCTGGTAATTTGCATTGCGCAAATAATTCAGGGAGCCAAATGAGTTTTGAATTTTGGGAGTGGCTGGCAAACATTCGTTATAACCTATTCCATTAAAAATTTGAATTTCTGGATTGGTGCCTCCCTGACCGCAATTGTCGTAGGTATCAATGACCACTTTAAGGCCATTTGCGGTTCCTGGAATACCAATTCCGCCACCATTTACAAAACCCGTGGGCGGAACACTTAGAAAACAAAAGGCCAAACCATCAGCGGCATTTCCACCCCAAATGCGGTACTCGAATTCTACGGTCCATTTTTGGCAAATTGTTAAATTGAGCGGCGTGTTGTAAAAAATCCCTCCAGATTGGTTATTAAAGGCGTTGGTGAGTATCAGTTCATTGAGAAAGTTGTCTACATCGCCCGGTGTGTCGCCTATGGTGGCATTTCCATTGGTACTCCAGCCTGTCGTGATCATGTTCGGCGAGCCTGTGAGCTGCCCAAAAACGTATGTTTGCGCTTGTAAATCATTCAAAAAGAAGGACAAAACAAGAAAAAAAGAAAACAAATAAACTCTCATTGGCATCAAAACGTTATAAACAAATATAGGTTGCTAAATTTAATTATTTTAATTGCTTTTTATTTCTACTTAGTGTAAATTTGACACATACTAAACTAAACTGGCATGAAAGCCCAAACTAAACACACTACCCACCAAGAACGATTTCAACCTTTCAATATTGTTGTCTTTGGTGGCGACGGAGACCTCTCGATCCGCAAAATCTTACCCGCTATCTTTCACCGCGACCTCGATGGTCAGCTCAATATTGCCTATAACGTCATTGCCATTACGCGCAAAGATCCAGATATCAAAGCATTTCAAGAGCGCCTCATTCCTTTTTTAGAAGTGAGCGACCACCACAAATACAACCGAGAAGAAATCGAGAAATTCCTCAATAAACTCGTCTTGATCAAAGCCGAAGACCCAAATCCTGAGGCCTACACCGAACTCAAAGCCTACCTAGAAAAATATCCCGAAAGACAAAATATTTATTACTATTCTACGCCTTCATCTGCCTTTGGCCCTATTACGCAAACTTTAAAAACCTGCGGCTTGGTCAATCAAAGTAGCAAGGTGGTGCTCGAAAAACCCCTCGGACATTCTTTGGCTTCATCCAACGCCATCAATGCAGAGATCACGCTTGCCTTTGAAGAGCACCAAATCTACCGCATCGACCACTATTTAGGCAAAGAAACCGTTCAAAACCTAATGGTCTTGCGTTTTGCCAACAACCTCTTTGAGCGCGCCTGGAATGCCGAAAACATCGAAAGTGTCCAAATTACAGTGGCAGAAAGCCTTGGCGTTGAAAAACGCGCGTCTTATTACGATCAATCTGGTGCCCTACTCGACATGATCCAAAATCACCTCTTGCAATTACTTTGTTTGGTAGCCATGGAACCACCAGTTGCACTAGAAGCTGACGAAGTGCGCAACGAAAAACTTAAAGTCCTCAAGGCCCTCAGACCACTGACCAAAAAAACCATCGAACGCGATACCGTCAAAGGGCAATACACCAGAGGCATTTCTAATGGTGGCCAGGTCAACAGCTACTTAGAAGACATCGAAAAATACGAGTCCAAAACCGAGACTTTTGTTGCCATCAAAACCTACGTTGACAACTGGCGTTGGAAAGGCGTTCCGTTCATGCTGCGTACAGGAAAGCGAATGATCAAGCGCTATTCAGAAATCGTCATCAATTTTAGAGAGGTCAAGCACAACATTTTTCCGTCAAAAGAAAAACTCAACAACAACAAACTCATCATCCGCTTGCAGCCAGAAGAGCGCATTGAACTCATTCAAATGACCAAAATACCGGGTCCTGGGGGTTACCGCTACAAGCCAATTGCACTCAAACTCGACTACAACGACTCTTTCAAAGAACGCTTCCCGGAAGCCTACGAGCGCCTTATTGTAGATGTCATTCGCGGCAACCAAACGCTCTTCATGCGCCAAGACGAACTCCAAGCCGCCTGGACCTGGATTGAATCCGTAACCAGCAGCTGGAAAGCCGCAGGCATGACCAACGTACTGTACGAAGCAGGTACTTGGGGACCAGGTGACGACATCTTAAACGAAGACGAATCGTGGATCACCAAAACCTGGAGAGAATGATCGAATTTGAATCAAAAGCTGCGCTCGAACAAGCACTAGCCCAAGCAATTACCACTGCGCTCAAAGACGCAATTGCTGCAAAAGGAGAGGCTACGCTTTTGCTCTCAGGAGGCTCAACACCGAGTGGCGTTTATGCGCTGTTGTCTCAAATGGAACTCCCGTGGCAGCAAGTGACGGTTGGCCTCGTCGACGAACGTTTTGTAGGCCCCACCAGCCCATATTCCAATTTCAAATTAATTGGGGAAACACTGCTTCAAAACAAGGCTAAAGCAGCAACTTTAGTACCGATGGTGAGCAATGAAAGCGATTACGAAGAAAATCTTCGACAAATTGAAGACACATACCGTATTTTTACGGACACCGACGTCTGCCTGCTCGGCATGGGCCCCGACGGACACACCGCTTCTATCTTTCCAAACGACCCTGCATCTGCAGCAGCTAATTTGAACAGCGCTTGCTTGCTATCAAATACCAATGCGCCGGCAACACCCACCCAACGCATTACCTGCAATGGGCCGTTGTTGCGCCGTAGCAAACATTTGTTTTTAATGATCACCGGAACACAGAAAAAAGAAATCTTGGAGCAAAGCGAGCAGCTCCAATTGCCGATTGCAGCATTCAAATCCGCCCTCACCGAGACCTATTACACAACAGCATCATGATACATCCAGTCATTGCCAGCATTACCGAACGCATCGTACAACGAAGCCTCACAACTAGAAAAGCATATCTTGCTCAAATAGATGAAGCCTATCTAGAAGGCGTACACAGAAGCACGTTGAACTGCGGCAATTTAGCCCATGGTTTTGCAGCTTGCAACCAGCACGACAAAGCTGCATTAGCTGCCGATATCATTCCCAACCTCGGCATCATTACGGCCTATAACGACATGTTGTCGGCGCATCAGGTATACGAAGACTACCCCAAAGCAATCAAGCAATACGCCAATGCTTACGGCGCAGTAGCACAAGTGGCAGGTGCTGTACCAGCCATGTGCGACGGCGTCACGCAAGGGCAAGCCGGAATGGAGCTCTCTTTGTATAGCCGAGATGTCATTGCGTTGTCTTCAGCCATTGGGCTCTCTCACAATATGTTTGACGCAGCGCTTTATTTAGGTATCTGTGATAAAATTGTACCAGGCCTACTCATGAGCGCCTTGCGCTTTGGCCACTTGCCTGCGGTTTTTATGCCCGGAGGCCCTATGCCTAGCGGTATCAGCAACGAAGAAAAATCGGCGATTCGCCAAGCTTATGCCGAAGGTAAAATTGGCCGAGAAGAACTCCTCAAGGGTGAGTCTGACTCTTACCACTCACCAGGCACCTGTACTTTTTACGGCACCGCCAACAGCAACCAAATGCTGATGGAAATCATGGGGCTACACCTACCCGGCTCTAGCTTTGTCAATCCGAACACGCCGCTGCGCGACTTACTCAACAAAGAAGCCGTGCGCGTGGCCATCGAAAATGTCAAGTTGGGTAAAAGCCGCAGTTTGGCCAACTTATTCGATGAAAAAACGGTCGTCAACGGCATCATCGGCTTGTTAGCAACCGGCGGATCCACCAACCACACCATTCACCTCATTGCCATTGCACGTGCAGCAGGTATCATCATCAATTGGGACGACATGTCGGACTTATCGGCTATTGTTCCGCTCATTACCCGCATGTATCCAAATGGCGCCGCAGATGTCAATCATTTCCACGCCGCAGGCGGAATGGGCTTTGTGATCGGCACACTACTCGAGCATCAACTCCTCCACGAAGACGTACAAACCATCATTGGCCAAGGCCTTCGCGCTTACACGCAAGAGCCCAAAATCAAAGATGGCGTATTGGTTTTCGAGCCAGGCGCGCGCGCGTCACTCAATTTAAATGTCATTCGCCCTGCAAATGAACCGTTTACCGCAGATGGCGGCATCAAACTGTTGCAAGGCAACTTAGGACGCGCCGTGATCAAAACTGCTGCTGTTGCACCTGAGCACCGCATTGTGGAGGCACCTGCCATCGTTTTTCACGAACAAACGGACCTAATGGCCGCATTCAAGCGCGGCGAACTCGATCGGGATTTCATTGCAGTAGTACCTTTTCAAGGCCCTAAGTTCAATGGCATGCCCGAATTACACAGCCTCACCCCTACGCTCACTATTCTGCAGAAGAAAGGCTTCAAAGTGGGCCTCGTTACAGACGGTCGGATGTCTGGCGCCTCTGGCAAAGTACCGGCGGCAATCCACCTCACTCCTGAAGCCTACGACGGCGGCCTCATCAGTAAAATACAAACCGGCGACCTCTTGCGCTTAGATAGCGAAAATGGCATTATAGAAGTGCTCAATGAAGCAAGTGTTGTGGCGCGGGCTGAAGTTCAAAAAGACAACACCCAATTTGGATTTGGTCGCGAATTATTTGCCAAGCTGCGTGCAGGCGTGAGCATGAGTGAAGAAGGCGCTTCGTTTATCGTCTAGCCAACACCGACGCGAGTACGGACAGCACAAGCGCACCCAATACAATCATGAGCGATACACTCGCCTCTATGTGGTAAAACGGTGCCACGAGCATCTTTAAGCCAATAAAGCTCAAGATAAATGCCAAGCCGTATTTCAGCTTAGAGAACATATGAATGGAGTTCGCTAGCAAGAAATACATAGAGCGCAAGCCAAGCACTGCAAAAATATTGGAGGTATACAAAATCAGCGGATCGTTGGGCGCAATGGCAAAAATGGCTGGTATAGAGTCAATGGCGAAAATAAGATCGGTGGTCTCGATGACCATAAGTACCAAAAATAATTTTGTAGCGATGTGCTTACCGCCTCTTTTGATGAAAAAGCGGTCGTCGTGGTAGTTTTTGGTTACTGGAAATACCTTTCTAAGTATACGTGCGCCAAGGCTTTTATTGAAATCCTTTTGGTCGTCGTCTTCTGAATCGACTAAAGATTTGATACCGGCATAGACCAAGAACGCACCAAAAATAGTCAGGATGAGGTTCGGACGGAAGAAATAACCTGGCAAGGCGTGAGCACCCTGTTCAAGGCTGAATTGATAGCCAAATAACTCAAAAGCAGGAAAGTACGTGAGTTTGATCAGGCCAATGCCAAAGAAGATAAAAATACCTCTGAAAATGAGGGCGCCAATAATGCCCCAAAAAAGCACGCGGTGCTGAAGTTTGCCTTCTAGCTTGAAAAACTTGAATACCAAAATGAAGACGAACATGTTGTCTACGGACAAGGCTTCTTCTATCCAATAAGCAGATTGGTATTCGGCGAACTTGGCGAAGCCCATTTGCCACCATACCAAAGCACTGAAACCCATAGACAAGCCAATCCAGATGAGCGTCCAGCGCAGGGCTTCTTTGTTGGAGATTTGATGCGACTTTTTATTGACCAATCCTAAATCGATCAGGAGCATGGTAAAAATAACGACCACAAAAATGGCAAGCAACCAAGGATTAAAAGACATGTCGGTAAGTTTCTGCAAAAATAAAAAGAAAGCCACATGAAATTCATGTGGCTCTCAACAATCCGTAAAAAGATGTGCTTATTTTTTCTCGAGCAAATAAGATACAGCGTTGGCTGCATTGACGAATCCGCCGGTGATGCAGAGGTCTTTCATTTTTGCTTTCTCTCCGTTAGGAGCAATGACCGTCTTTTTGTAAGTGGCTGTAGTGGCCATCAAGACTTCGCGCACTTCTGAGGCGCTCAATTCAGGAAAATAACTTCTAATGAGTGCCGCCACACCTGCAGTTGCAGGACAAGCCATAGATGTGCCGCTTGCGTTTCCGTAGTTGAAATCAGGAACTGTAGAGTAGATGTCTACACCTGGCGCAAAGAAGTCTACGGTTGTAGCGCCGTAGTTTGAGAAATCGGCGAGAATTGTTTTGCCGCTTTTTGAGCTGCTGCTCGCCCCTACTTC